>NZ_JASORQ010000020.1:0-9241 GCF_030222355.1 Clostridium sp. UMB9555A
TAAAAGAATTGCTGGTTTATGTTAATATCTTCTGTTTAATTTTCAAAGACCATTTCGTTGTCGCCCTCAAGCGACTTCCTTAGTTTATCACCACTTCGAAATCTTGTCAACAACTTTTTTCAAAATGTTTTTTAATTTTTTAATTAAATTTAATTTTGAAAGTAAATTGTTTTTGTGTCTCTCAGCGACGAGATTTATCTTACCATATATAACCCCATAAATTAAGCTTTTTATAGTCATTTATACAAATTAAATATGTTTTTCTTGTTTTTTCTAAATAATTCTTTTAAATAACCATATTGATACACTTGGATAAGTTTGCTTTTATTTATTGTCTTATTATGTAGAAAAACTACATTTTCCTAAATATCAAATTATAAAGCAAAGTCCTAAATTTATTTTTTGTTTATTTTACTTACAGTAAATCATTGTTACATATCATTATATTCACTTATTTTTATAATTCCGTCATTTATACTTAATTTATTTATTATTTCACCAACTTCTATATAGTTAGGTAATTCAACTCTATATATAGCATTTTTATATTGCACAATTTCATTGTTATTTCTCCCCAAAAACTCTATGCTTTTTATCTTCACACCTTTTTGAGTGAAAATCTTATCTATAAATTCTAAGACTTGTGAATCTTTCTCATATATTATTTCAAAACATTTTTCTCCAGCCTTGGTTATAAATTTAGATTGAAACTTCTTTAAGCTTACTAAGGTTAAGAATATGAATAAAAATCCTAAAATGCCTAAGTTATAATACCCCATACCAATAGCTAAACCAAGACAAGCCACAACCCATAGTGATGCAGCAGTTGTTAACCCTTTTACTGATCCTTTGTTTTGTAATATTGTTCCTGCGCCCAAAAAGCCAATTTTATGAGGATATTTAATATGGTTCCAAATATATATTTATAAACAAATATTTAAAAGTAGTATGTGGAAAATAAAATGGTATTGTTTTTATAAATAACTTAAGTTAATATTATTTCATATAGTTAAGAGGTGATAAATTAATGAATCTAAATCAAAGTATAAAGGAAGTTAAAGGTTACTCATGCTCTGGATATGAAATATATATAAATAATGATAAAGTTCAAGACATTTTTATAAAAGGATTTGTTAAAAAATATAATGATAAAACATATTTTTTGATACTTAATACACAAGGTAAATTAATTGAAGATGCATTTAATTATATTAATGGAAATGAATATAATGCTTTAGGTGAAAGCAGTATAAAGATGCGTGAATTAGCTTATACATCACTAAAGATTCTTTATTCATTTATGGAAATAAATCATATATACGATATTAAAGAAATTTCTTCAATACCATTTAGTCAGTTATCTAGATTTTTATCTGGTGGCAATACAGAAGGAAACTACATAGATTTTAAGTTAACATCTATTCGCAGAAATAATACTGTTAATAAGTACCTATCTATTTATAGAAATTTTTTTGAGTATCTTGAATTAGATAATTCCTATTTTAAAGGTAAAATAACGACTGTATCCTACAAAAGTAATGATGCTGGATTTTTTTCACATGCAATCAAAAAAAGCTACGAAAAGTATGGAAACAATAAAAAGGTAGAAAAACATAAAACTGTTCCTAAATATATTCGATTCAATGAATATAAATTAATTATTGCTCTTTTTAAAGAAGAACAGAATATGGCTTTAGAACAATCTGATGATAAAGCCTATGTAGCATCATTAAGAGAAGAGTTAATAGTCCATTTAATGTATATTTATGGAATGCGTATAGGTGAGGTTTTGGGATTAACACTAGAAGATATATCAAAAAATGATAATGATGATTTTGCAATTATAACACTTAGAAATAGACATACAGACAAACATTACCAACGTGCTAAAGGTTGCATGAGTATAATATCTAAAAACGATTATCAAACTCCTAGTTACAATGAAAATGCTTTAGGTAAGGCTTTTGGATGTGAAACTATATATATATTTGAAGAAACCTATGAATTAATTCAAAATTATTTAAAAAAATCTAGAAGCATTAGTTATTTAACGCCTAAATGCAAAAAAAATCTTCAAAGCAAAAATATAGCAGCTAAAGTTACTAAATCTAATATCAAAGTAAATAGATATATATTTATTAGTAGTTATGGTACACCTATAGATAAAAAAGTTCATGATAATTATCTTAAAAATAAAATATTTTCAAAACTTGATATTCCAATTGATAAATTTAATAGAAAAAATAATTTAAATCATAGATTCAGACATGGTTTTGCTATGTATAAAAAAGACCATGAGAAATATGATATTTTTCAACTTAAAGACGCATTAAGGCATACTAGTACTTCATCATGTCTTATATACCTTAATCCAACAGAAGAAGAAATGGCTAAAAGAGCAAAACAAGGAAATAAATTTTTGAATGAAAGTGGTGTTAAGCTTTGACTATAACAATAGAGTTAATGGATAAAATAAAATCAATTCTTGAAAATAACAATAATGATTATGAAATTAGTAGGTTATTATATAGTTTCATAGATACCCAAGCAAAAGATTCAAATTTTACAATAAAAAATAATAAACATTACAATTCTGCTATTAAGTATCTAATTAAATATTTTGAATATATAACAATAGAAAATTTTTCGATGGACATATATTTAAGTATTATCGAAAAAATTTCCAAAAATAAATCTAGAGATATAAAAGCAATATTGAACAAAATCCTTCCTATTCTTTTAGAATATATTGTTGATAATACAAATAATAAATTATCACCTAATATCAATGAATTATTTGAATATAAAGATACTCTAAAAAATTATTGTAATAATTTTTTAATAGGAACACCTTCTATTAGGAAATCTATTGCTTTAGAAATTTATTCATCTAAAGGAGATAAAGAAATAAGAAGATTACTTGATGGTTTTATATGTAAAGAATTCACAGCTCCAACCAACTTAAATTTCGATACTGTAAAAGGAGTTGAAGAATACTTATACACTCTTAAAGGTTTAGTTAATCTCATAGGTTCATATAAAATAACTGACATTACTTGGAGAAACTACTGTAATTTAATTCAAAAAGTATATTTTTCAGTAACCTTTTGTAATATAAAGAGTTCTAATAGAGGAAAATTTAAAAGCTTATTACCAGAACTATTTAAATACATAATAAATAATACCAAATTTAATGACCTTAAAAATATTCAGGAATTAAATAAATTTCAAGACTATTTATATGTACAAGAAAGAACAAAGCCTTCTTCTAACTCTAATTATGACCAATTTATCTTTCAAGAAGTTTATACTAATTTCCCAATTAGTAGTTCTCCATCACAATTACATTTATTTGAGTATTCATATAAATCTAAAGGTAATATTGTAAATTCAAGTACTCTAGTCAATTTAAACACAGATAATATTTTTATTAAAAAAATTCTTATAGAATTTATAAATACTTTTGATAAAACTCAAAAAAGCACTGCAACTAGAATAGAAAATAGGCTTTTCATATATTATTTTGATGAAAGTCTAGGTTCATTATCTAAAAACATGAATTGTATTGAAAACTTAACTTTTGAAACATTCAAAAAACAATTTCAATTTTATGACAATAAAGATTCTCAATTTTCTTTTAGTAATGTAAAAATGATTGACGTATTAAAAAAGTTTTATATCTTCTTACTATCATATATAGAAACTAATAAATATAATCATAAAATATTTATTAATACTGCAATTAATGTAAAAGTGTTATCAAGTTCTAATTTTAATACTATGTTTAAAGAAGGCTTTAAATTCATAATACACTCTCCTTTTGAAATCCCACCTTCAGAAGATAAATTATGTATTGTTGAAAATAAATCTTCTAATGCCCGTGCTACTAAATTAAATAGTATTAGACTTGATTTTTCAAAAATATATGACCTAAATTTTAGAAATGATTTAAAAATTTTTCTTTGGAATAAAAACTATAACTACATAGGTTCTATGTATAGTGATTTCTATATAATAAAAGACTTTCTAAATTTAAAATATGAATATGATATACAGAATAGTAATATAACTCCTATAGTACGTACTAATGAAACCTTTAGTGAGGATTTTATGCTTACTTATATGTGTAGTATTGTTAGTAATTACAATAAATCCAAGACAATATCTAATACATTTTCACCTGTTAAATCATTTGTTAATTACTATAAAGATAAATACAAATTTAACACGCTCTTGAACGATTACTTAATCTGTAAACAGACAAAACCTAGCGGAAGCGATGGAGGAATGTCTATAGATGATTTTAATAAAATAGCTGAAGAATTTAAAAAAGATAAAAATACAACTAAAAACGGAGAACTTTTATTTATAATACTTTATCTTTGTACAAAAACCAAGCTTAGAATAGGAGATATATTGTCGCTTAGAAGAAATTGTATAGTATATATAGATAAAAGAAATTATTATGGTACCATCGAACATTACACCAAAACCGAAGAAGAAAAAGTGGAAACTCAAATCCCCTTAGAATGTATAGAATCAATTCAAAGAGCTATTAATTTAACAGAAGATTATGCTAAAAATGCTATTAATAAAGAACATTCTAAGTATATATTTATAACTCCTTCAACTTATCAAATTAATCTTGATAAATATACAATTCATAGTCTTTCTTCATATTTTTATAGAAAATTCTATGAAGTTTTAAACTCATTAAATCTTGAAAAAAAATATCGTATTTATGATATTAGACACATGAGAAAAAATGAAATTATAAAAGCTGCTTCTAAAGCAGATAAAGATATTCATGAGATACTTGATATGATAGGCGGCACTATTCAAACTAATTTAAATAATTATATAAATAGTAAAGATATAGAATTCTATGTTGAAGTTTTTACTGGTACCGTTATATCTAATGTGAATGTAAATGGAGAAGTTACATTAAACCCAAATACCTCACTCTCAACCAATGTACTTGGAAGTTGTAAACAGTCAGCTTGTAATCATAATGATTATCAAAATACAGATTTACTAAAAAAATATCCATTTTATAAATGTCTTCAATGTAAAGATTTTGTAACTACACCAGAAAAGATTTATATATTCGAACATTATATTGAAGAAATAAAAACATTCAAAAAAAATACACTTAACTATGAAGAATCAACAATTTGTGAGATATTGTTGCAACTTTTAGGTGTCTTCTATCAAAAACAATTATTTATGCTTAATAGAAATAAGGAGGTTTAAAATGAGTATAGGGCAAATTAAAGATTTAGTATTAAATAAAAATAATGATAAAATCAATTGGAATATCGAAGAAATTGGTAATCGCTTAAAATTAACACCTATAGAACAAATTCACCAAACCAAACAAATACCAATAGCTGGAACATGTTATTATACTGATAATGTTTGGAATTATAATTTATTTAATACAGAAAATAAGCCTTTCGAGGATTATATAATAAATTTTAATTCTATTGTCCCAAAATACATAGAATATGTAAAACTTTTTGCACTTAGACAGCTTGTTATTAGAGGAAATAGAGTGGTAACTGTAAGAGATAAGGTTGAAATACTAAAAGAATTTACAACATTTCTTGAAAAAAGAAATATTATTTATATGGAAAGCATAACTGTCGCATTGATAAAAGAATATTTTGATAATATGAACATAACAGAAAAACGTGTGTCAAAAAAGAAAAATATTATAAAAGATTTTTTAAAGGTTATTTCAATGAACGCTTCTGTAAATTATAAAGATATTTACAAATACTTGTCTGTTATTAATAAACAAAAGGAAAAGCAAGAGATTGAGAAAGGAAAACATAAACTAATTCCATATAAAAATATATCAAATAAAGCATCAGTTTTTGATAATATAGTTTCATTAGCTATAAAAGATTTATTAAATGATAATTTATCTATAAAAAGACGTACTACAGCATGTATGATAGTTATATTAGCTGAAACTGGCATGAGGATTGGTGAATTTCGTATATTACAATCTGATAAATTAAAAAAAATTGAAAGACCCTCATTACCAAATATTGATAAAAGTATAGAATCTTCTAAAACTGAATCATATATACTTGAGTTTTATACCTATAAAACTACTATTTCTGAGGGTAATTGGACATATACTTTTATGACTCCTAATGCAGTCTTAGCTTATGAAACATTAAAAGATATAATGTCTGTTAGAAGAAAAAAATCTAATTCTAATTATCTAATTCTAAATCAATTTAATAATTTATATAACAACTCGTCATCTTTATGGAATTTAAATAAAGAATTTTACTTTAATCATAAAGAAGAATTAAATATAGGCTCTATGTCTTCAGAAATTCGCAATAAATTTAGTATATGGACTATAACTAAAAATGATTTTAAAAGAAGCAATGGACTATTCACTCCAGAAGGCAAAAAAATTTATTATATAACACCTCATCAATATAGAGTAACATGCGCAACAATTCTTTATTGCAGAGAACATAAAAAACTAGAATGGATAAGACGACATATGAATCACTTATCAACTGAAATGACGGAGCACTATATTCGTGAAGAAGCTAAAAGACAGCAGAAAGTTGGAATAGCTAAAGCTTTAATTAGTAGAAGCAACTCTGATGGAACTCAACTTGAAACTGATATAAATAAAATATCAGACCCAGATATAAAAAATGAATTAAAAAATGAAAAATTTAAAAAAGCATATAATGATATAAATAAATTTCTTAAACTAGTTTCTTCTAATCATAAAAAATTAAATATAAAAAGAAATATTAATGAAATAATCGATTTACTTTATGAATATGAACTTCCAATGACTGATGTTGATGTAGGCTATTGCATGCTAGATACTTTAGAGGTAATGTGCGAAACTCAAAACAGACTAACCATGCTTGAAGATTTTAATATTCAAATTCCTACCCTTGACTCTTTATATTTAAGTTACAAAAGATTTCAAGATAAAATTAAAATCATTGAGTATAATTCCAAACTATACAAAATAAATGATAACTATATAGAAAGCTATCAAAGAGAATTAAACAGCATGTCTTTATTAATTAATAAAAGACTTTTACCAGAACTAAAAATACTAGAAGAAGAAATAAAAAAAAGAGATAACGAAGATATTATAACTAAATATAGTAATCTTTCATTAATTCTCAATAATTTTAATGACATAAAAAAGGAAGTGTTAGAATGGAATCAAAAAATAGAAAATCTGATGTCAGTATAGTAGAAAATTCAATTAATGATATTCTAAAATCACATAATATGGATAGCTTTTATGATTTACCTAATAACATACAAAAATATTTATCGAATATAGAAAATTACTTTCAAAATTGTGAATCAACATACTTAGAAATTAAACAATTGTTAGATAGCATATCCTTATCTTATAGAGGTATCAGTAAAATGTCAGGGGTAACCTGGTCTACTTTTAATAGATATTCTATACTTAAAGAATATATTGATAATCGCATCCCATCTCTTAAATGTAATGTTGATTTAATATCTAATAATAAATTAGATATTATTACAAATAACTATAATCAGTTAAAAAAAGAAATGGATTATATGGTTGATAATTGCCTTGAAATAGGAATTTTAAAGTCAAAAATTAAAATTTTAGAAGAGCAAAACAAAACATTATTAAATGAAAATACTAGACTTAAACTCGAAGAAGCAGCTTTATCTAAAAAGAATTCTAAAGCTTTAGTTTCAGATATAAATAAATTCAAAAAATAATACAATTACAGTTTACTAAAACTTATAACAAACAATCTTTTTATTTTCATTAGATAAAAATCCAGTATTAATTTATACTGGATTTTTTTATTAAATAAATTTAATTCTCTTGTAAAAAAAAAATAGCAATTCGCTTTTGATGTTATCATAAATGAGTTTTTAGGCATAACCTTGATAACTTGATAAAAATTATATAAATCATTAGAAGTGCCACCTAAATCCCCAATACTAACAATAAATAATATTAAACTTAGTGTTGTATTCGTAAAAGGAATAAAAGTCCATATTATCAATGGTAATAAACCTAATATCACTGCTGGAACCACTAAAATTATAGCATAACGAGTTTTTGAAATTGGAGCACAATGAATAATACTTAATCCAGCAGGAGAATAGAATATTTCAGCAGTATATTCTCTTGGGAAACACATCGCATGTAATAACTCATGTACCACAAGAAATGCCATTGATACTATTAATCCTATTAGCATTCATTTTAAATTCAAGTTAAAGTCCATAACATAAGTTCTATTAAAATATACTCCATCAGTATTTTTATCAACCTATACTTTCATTGCAACTTAAGTAGAATGCTATGTCCTTTTGCGTTATTACATTCATTTTTCTGAGAAATCATATCTTTTCTTCTCCCCCTAAATTCATTAATATTAACCTTCTTTCTAGGCATATCTTATACAAAAGAATTATTCATTTTAATAGAAATATTTTTACTATAGTATTTTTTCAAAAAAAGTCTTATGTTTGACACAAGACTCTTTTATTTCCGAACCAATATTCAACTATATTTTTTTATTATTTATATTTTTAATAGACTTAACACCTTTAAAACACAGAATTATTAACGTAATTATCCCTATTAATCCTACAGTTAATAACGCAATAATTATATTCATAAAAACACCTCCCCATAACTATTCCTACAATTGATTATATAATATATTTTTCTAGTATATAATCTAAAATAGATAAGGTAATTTAATATTTCAACTAATATATTTATATTATTTCAATAGTCATTTAATTAAATTTTAACCAATTAAAAGTCTTTTATTTATGTCATATTCTTTTAATGATATATAATATCCTTTCTAAATTTAATAGTATCTTCTATCTATGTTATTTCATATTTTTATTATAAAACTTTATAATATTTATTAATAAAAATATTGTATTTCCAATAGCACAATATACTTTCACTTAAATGAAAAATTTGTGTTAAAGAAATTGTAATTAAAAAGTACATTTTATTTTCGACACTTGAGTTCATAAATAAAATGCTATTTATAGATGTTGTATAGGATATTATTAAAATACATTACTAATTATTATTTTTAACCTATAAAAGAAATTGTAATTAAAAAGTGCATTTTATTTTCGACACTTGAGTTCATAAGTAAAATGCTATTTATAGATGTTGTATAGGATATTATTAAAATATATTACTAATTATTAT
>NZ_JASORQ010000021.1:0-9118 GCF_030222355.1 Clostridium sp. UMB9555A
TTAAAAAAGAAATGAAAAATATTATTTATTCTGATTCTTCTTTAAGTAAAAATTCTATTAGAGATAGAAACTCAGCTCTTAATAAAATTTTTGAAAATTTTAATAACCTTGATGATGTTTCTGTTATTACTAAAGATAAAATTCTAGACAATCTAAATTCAATTAAATTTAAAACTAAATTGTCTGCTGGTGTTAATGCTATTAGATTTTTAAAAGAACATAATATTGATATTGATTTTCCTTCTGAAGATGAACTAAAAGAGATTATTAAAAATAAAAAGAAGAATAACCGTAAACCTACTGCAGAGAAAAATTTAATTGATATTGAAAGAAAAGTTAATAGAGTTAGAAAGAAAAATTATAGATTAGCTTATAAGCTAATGTTAGAGTCGGGACTTCGTGTTCATGAAGTTGCAGCTCTAAAGAAAGATGATTTTTCTTTTGATAAAAACTTAATAACTATTAACCTTAGAGAAGCTAAAGGAAATAAACTTTGTTCTATTGAACTTGAAAATAAATATTTATCTAAAAATATTAGTGAGTTTATTGAAACTAAGAATGAAGATGAAAGAGTATTTCCACATATGAGATACTTACAAGAACAAGCTACTAAAATGGGAATAAAGTGTCATGATCTGCGAAGGGGATTTGCTAAAAGAACATACAAAGAAGAATTAGAAAATGATTCTCCAAGAAGTGAGGCTTTAGATAAAACTAGAATAAAGTTACGTCATACTAGAAGTGATACTACTAAGATTTATTTGAATAGTAAGATTAAAGTTTAAATAAGAGTGCTTTTTATAAGTACTCTTATTTTTATTATCTTTTTTTAGGAAGGAGTGATTTTTTTGAGTAGTGATTGGGAGAAAAAAGTTAATCAAGAAATAGAAAATGGATTAAACGCAATTATAAATGAGATTGCAAATGTTCTAAGAATTTTCTTTTTTAGAGTTGGATTAGGTTTTAAAAAATCATGGAAGAATAAAAAGCTTTTTATTGGTTTCTTTTTAAGTTTTTTAATTCCTATAGTTGCAAGAATTAAAAGTGATTACTTTCTTGTAGACACTAAATTTTATTTTAAAATAATATATTTTTCAACCTTTATAGCTCCTTTATTTTATATGGCTATAATCTCCTTTGTTAATAGAAAAGGAGATAAGGTTGAGGAAGAATTTAAGAAAGCTTTTGAAGAAATGGGCTTTATAGATATTTCAGGTAATACACCTAAATTAATTAATATTAAACATGATGAATTAACTGGAATTGACCAATACTTTTTTAAAACATTTATTCCATTAGATGATTGGCAACCTAAAGCCAGATTAATGGAGTCTAGATTAAATAAAACTATCTTTGAAATTATTCAAGGTGTAGACAAACAGACAGTTCAAATGAATGCTTTGGAGGGAAGTGTTAAAGTTTCTGAGAAGCTTTTATGGAGTAATGATCTAATTCGTGAGGAAGGCGTATTAAATTTTGGTAAGAGTATTTCAAGTGAAATAAAAATTGATTTAGATGAACAACCACACGTTTTAGTTGCTGGTCAAACTGGATCAGGTAAATATGTACTTATGAGATGTCTTTTATGGCAAGTATATTGTCAAGGTGCAGATGTGTATATGATAGATTTTAAAGCTGGCGTCGAGTTCGGTTTAGACTATGAAAAAATCGGTAAGGTAATGACCGAAGTCGATGAAACTTTAAAGCTTTTAGAAACTTTAATAGTTGAGAATACAGATCGTCTAAAGAAATTTAGGGAAGCTAAAGTTAAGAACTTAAAAGAATATAATAAAAAATTTAAAACTCATTTAAAAAGAAAAGTTGTATTTATAGATGAGATGGCTCAACTTATGGATAGCTCAGGAGTTGATAAAGAAACCAAAGCTAAGTTAGAAAAAATAAGTTATTGTATTGCTACATTGGCAAGAACAGCTAGAGCATCAGGTATAAATTTAGTTTTAGGAGCTCAAAGACCAGATGCTAATGTTATGAATGGTCAAATTAAAAATAACGTTACTGTTAGAGTATGTGGTAGATTTGCAGATGGTCCAGTTTCAGAAATAGTTTTAGGAAATAATAAAGCTAAAAAGCTTCCAGAGATAAAAGGTAGATTTTTATTTAAGGTAGATGCAAACACTATTGAGTTCCAAGCTTATTATTTTAATGATGATAAAGATTTTAAGCCAGAGCAAGTTGAAAGACAAAAGTCTCAAGATGAATTTATTTCAATCAAATCTTCAGATGATGATTTAATAATTGAGGATGCTCCAGTTGAAAATATTTCAGTTGTTGAGAATAAAAGTTTTGATGAAATAAAACAAGAAATAGATGTAAATAAAGATTTAAAACAAGAAAAGCAAGATGTAAACAAAGAATTAAAATCTAAAAATAAAACAGATATTCTATCAAGTAAAGATTGGGATGCTAGTAATTTTTAATTAAAAGGGTGTGATGAAAATGAAAAATAGTGTAATAGAAAATTTTGAAAAGGCATTAGCAGATCTTTGTCGTTCTGCAAGAAAAGAAAATTTAAATGTAAATCTTGATATTTACAAAGATAAAGAAAAGAAAAAGAATTACTATGGCATAGTAATTAAAGATAGGAGTGAGGATTGTGTTTAGAAAAAATAAAGAAAATACTAAGCCGAAAAAAGAGAAGAAAGAAAAAAAGTCTTTCTTTAGAAAAAAAGATAAAACTAATATGAATCTTGAAGATTCAGTTGCCAATTTAGATAAGCAGGTTAATGATGTTAAGGAGCAAAAATTAGTAAGCGTAATGCCTTTTAAAATAGCAAGAGCTTTTATATGGGTTCTTATAGGTATTCTTTGTTTTAGGGGTGGCGTTTCAGTCTTTAAAGGTAATCAATCTGAAGCTTTGAAAAAAGAAAATGAAAAGATATTAAATAATATGGAGAAGCAAAGTTCACTTGAAACTCAAGCCTTTTCTTTTGCTGAAGAATTTGCATGGGATTATTTTTCTAGATATCCTAGTAATACTCAAGATTTTGTAAATAGAATAACAAAGTACACTACAGAGCAACTAGCAAATGAGATGAATAATGGAACTTATTCAGATGTCATTTATACTAGTGCTTTTTATTTTGAAAAATATTCTGAAAATCAAGTTAACGTAAGTGTTAAAGCTAGAGTAAGAGTTTATACACCTAAAGCTGGCCAAGAGCAAACTCCACAGGACCAACTTCAATATGATACTAATTTAGTTGATTACTATTTAGAAGTTCCTATAGTTTTCGATAAAGATATGAATATGGCCGTGGATGCATTACCAGTAATGACAGCTCCACCAGAGAAAGCTTATTTCAAAAATAAAGAGTTCTCCGGAACTAGCGAAAATGATGCTGATAAAACCAAAAAGATTACAGATAGTGTATCTCAATTCTTTAAGGCATATTACGAGCAAAATCAAACACAAATAGATTATTTCTTAGTTGATGGAGCAGATATTAAGGGAGCAGGCCAAAAGTTCTCTTTCAATAAAATAGATAGAATAAATATTTATAAGCTTAGTGATAAAGAATTCTTGGCAATTGTAGACTTAAATGTAGATTCCTTTGGAAATGCAATAAAACAAGGGTTTAACCTTACTGTAGTTCAAGAAGGAGATAAGTTCTTAGTTAAAACTTTAGAGCCAAGGACTTCAAACATAGATTTAAATAAAAGCAATAATTAGGAGGATTTATTATGAAAAATTTTAAGAATTTAAAAGAGAAAGCAGCAGAGAAAGTAAAATTACACAAGTTAAGAATACAAGGATTTTTTGTAGCATTAATAGCTTTTATGACAACCTATAACACTTATGCATATGCTAGTATAGATGGAGGAAATATAAAAAATAATGTAATAAACAATATTTTATTACCTATATCCTTTGTTGTAGTTGGATTTCTTTTAATAAAAGAGCTTGTTAAAAAGAGTATTGCAGGTATAGTAGTTGTTTTAGTTGTAGGTGGATTGGTAATTGTAGTTATTGCTCAACCAGATATAATAAAAATATTTGGTGAGTGGGTTAGAACAATATTGGGTTTTTAGAGGGAGATTTTTATGGAAGAAGAAAGAAAAATTTTAAGAAGCTATAATAAGCTTAAGAACTTTGAAATTAAAATTTATAGATTAGGAAATACTACAATACCTTTTCCAGTTCCTATAACTACTACAGTTTATTTTTTAGCAGCATTAACATTAGTTGCTATTATAGATGCTACAATTGGAATACACATAAATTTTATATATAAGTATGTGGCACTACCTTTAGGTATAGCCTATATAGCCAAAAATAAAAAAATAGATGGAAAACCAATGCATAAGTATTTATTAAGACTTGTACAGTTTCAAAATATAAAAAAATCTAAAATAGAAAGATTTGAGATTCGAGAAAATTTAGAAAGTTTTAGATTTATAGAAAGATTTTAGAGAGTTAGTCTAAACTAACTCTCTTTATTTTATTCTAAGTTTGAAAGGAGTATTTAAGATGAAAAGTAACAAATTTAATTTTCCTATAAATTTTGTTAAGGAAAATTTGATTTTTAATAATAAAGTCTGCTATGCAGGATTTAAACTTAATGGATTTGAATATAGTTCTTGTAATAATAGTGAAAAAATTAGGATATTAGATAGTTTAACCGAACTTATAAAAGAAATACCTAGTGAAGCTCAAATTTTATTAATTCCAAGAGCGGTGGATTGTGAGAGATCCATAAGACCTATGATAAATAAAATTCAGGAAGATGATCCTTTGAAAGAAGTTTCAACAATTTTAGCTGAGAAAACTATAGAAATTTTAGAAGAAAGAGCTGAGGATAGATATATATTTAATCCTGTTACTGAAGAAAATGAGTTTATTGCCGGGGATAAAACATTAGAATATGACACATATATATTTATTTCCCTTCTAAAAGGCGACGATAAGGATTTTATTTCTAAAGGAGGGGAAATGTTCGAGTATATGATAAAAAGCCCTAAAAAGGCTTTAAATGAGTTTTTAGGCATATCTCAGAAAACTATATCTGAAAGAGACTTTAGAATTTATAAGAAAAAGTCTATAGAATTTTTAGAAATACAATCTATGAGATTTGATATACGCCCTTTAAGAAAAAGTGAAATAGATAGTTTAAGTGCCAGGGTTACTAAACGTGGTCATCAATCAGCGGATGAGCTTGTTAAGTGGAGTGATAACTGCTTAGAAGTAGAGCAAGATGAGGAAAAAGTTATTATTCCTTTAAGAAATGCCTATAAAAATAGAGTTACTGGTCTTATAGAGCAAGGGGATAAAATATTAAAAATACAAAATGATGGATTTACAAGTTATCAGACTTTCTTGGCCATAAACAATATTCCAAGTATGGAGTTTCCAGGCGTTGAGTATATAAAGTTAATCCAGGATATGAATATTGGTGCAGAGGTCTGCATCCACATAAAAAAGTTTTCTGCGGAAGAAAGTAAAAGTAAGATAAAAAATAAAGCTGCTAAGATAAATGCACAGGTAAATGAAGCACTTCAAGGAGGACATATACCATCCGATGAAGAATACGAAGCGAAGGCGGCCGCAGAGTCGTTAGAAAAGGAAGTAAAGAGAAATAAACATATAATCGAAACAAGTATAAGTATTTGTTTAGCTTCCACAAAGGAGAAAATAGTTAGAAATAATACAAAAGTTCTTATGGAATATTTCAATAAATCACTAAAATTTGAGCTTATAAATCCACATACAGACCAATACAGAATTTTCTTAGATTTTATACCTGCTAACTCTAATTATAATAGAGACTTCATACAGCTAGTTCCAATGGAAACATTAGCGGGAGGAGTATTTGGAGCTAGTGACCATTTAGGAGATAGCGTAGGAGCCTATATAGGTTATACAGTAAATGGTAATAGAAAAGTTTATTTATACATGGGAAGAGCTACAAAGTTAAATAAATCACCTGCTATGGGCATATACGGTAACTTAGGTGGTGGAAAATCTTTTAATGCTAACTTAATTGTAGTTTTACACGTGCTTTTCGGTAGTTCCGCACTTATTTTTGATCCTAAAAGTGAAAGGTCACATTGGGCTGCTAAACTAGATTTTATGGGAGATTTAATAAGTATAGTTAGATTAACACCTAACGATGAAGATAAGGGTAAACTAGATCCATTTAATCTTTACAATGATAATATAGACGAAGCTTGTGACCTAGCTTTTAATATAATAGTTGAGATTGCAAACACAAATGAAGAAGAAAAGATAATTTTAAAAGAAACTCTAAATAAAATGAAGGATGAAAAAAGACCTTCAATGAAACGACTAATCGAAATGATTAACGATGTATCAGATAGTGATGCCTATAAAAAAGAAGCAGAGCGTTTGGTAAGAAAACTAAATGCATCAAAGGATGTAGGTTTATCTAAACTTATTTTTGGAGATGGGACTGAAAAAGCTATTAATCTAGACAATAGACTAAATATTCTTCAAATAGATAATCTAACAATTCCAGATCAAGGTACAAAGAAGGAAGAATATTCTGAAGAAGAAAAATTAAGTTCTTGTTTAATGATGCTTATGGGAAGTTTTACGAAGAAATTTGCAATGAAAAAAAGAAATACATTCGACTTAATACTCTTTGATGAATCATGGTTTTTAAAAAATTCTGCAGCAGGTAGAAAATTATATGACTTTTTAGCAAGACAGGGAAGATCCTTAAATGTTGGATGTATATTTAACGGGCATTCAGTCCTTGACATTCCAACAGAAGAAATTAAAAATACTATAACATACAAGTTATGTTTTAAAACTAATAATAGAGATGAAGCAAAGAGAATGCTTGAATTTATGAATAAAAGCGTTACTGAAGAAAATATTAAAATGCTTATGGAATTAGAAAATAGGCAAGCTGTTTTCCAAGACTTAGACGGAAGGGTTGGAGTAATAGAATTTGATGCTGTTTTTGAACAGTTTATAGAGTGTTTTAGTACAACACCAGAAGATACCTTAAACTATGAGGATGTTTCTTAATGAAAAAGCTTTTTATATGGAGTGGAATAATATCTTTGATATTTCCACTTCTATTTTTTTTCTTAATTATAGGGGGAAGTGGTGAACAGCCAACTCCAGTAAATCCTAATCCTAATTTAACGGAAGAGCAGCTTAATTTTATAAGTCAGATTGTTTCCGGAGCGAAGCAATCCTATGAAGAAACAGGAATATTTCCATCAATAACCCTGGCACAAGCTATATTAGAAAGTGGTTGGGGAAAATCTGGGTTGGCCATAAAAGCTAATAATTTATTTGGTATAAAAGCTGACTCTGGATGGAAGGGAAAAGTTTTAGAAATGCCAACTCAGGAGCATGTTAATGGTGGAATAATAACTATTATAGCAAGGTGGAGAGTTTACGAAAGTTGGAATGAATCTGTAATAGATCATGGTAAATTCTTTGTAGAAAATTCTAGATATAAAGAAAATGGAGTCCTGGACGCAACTAACTATATAGAGCAAGCTCAATGTATACAAAAAGCGGGGTATGCAACAGATCCAAACTATGCAAACCAATTAATCCAGGTAATAAATGATTTTGGGCTAAATCTTTACGATATGAACGGAGATGTTGTAGGGAATGATGTTATAGAAAAAGCAATAGAAGCTGGAATGAAGTGGGTTGGTAAATCTCCATATGTTTGGGGAGGCGGTCGTAACCAAGCTGACGTTGATGCAGGACGATTTGATTGTAGTTCCTTAGTACATTATTGTTATGCATCTGCAGGAATAACTTTAGGGCCAAGAGAAAGTGTAACCACATGGTCATTAATAAACATGGGTAAACCTGTACCTGCAAGTGAAATGAAGCGTGGAGACTTAATATTCTTCGATACTGCTGGAAGGAACGGCCATATCGGAATCTACCTTGGAAATGGAAAATTCCTAAATGATAGTTCTACTCAAGGAGTAAGTATTGGAGACCTAAATAGTGCTTATTGGAGCAGATATTTTAACGGAAATGTAAGAAGAGTCGTAGAATAAAATTTCGGCTTTAAGAAGAAAAGTACCTGGATGTTTTTAAAAATATTGATAATTATCCAGGTACTTTTTATAAATTTACGAACATTAATCGGAGGTGTGAAATGGAGAATGTGAAGATTAATATATATAGTAAATTTCTGTATTTGAAAAATAAATTAACTTATAAAAATATATTAAAAGCCATAGTTATAATTGCAACTATTGTTATAGCTTATAATTGTTTAACTAAAGTTGCTTATGCAGATGGATTTTTAAGCTATGGTAATAGTGATGATCCTTATAAAAGTATTCAGGAAGGTTGGGGGCAGTTTATTGCTGATAAATATAGAAATAACTATGCCTTAGATATTATAGATACTCATGGTTGGGAGCTTATAGATAAGGCTATAACAGGATTAACTAACATAGTATTTAGCGGAATAGTAATGATTAGTTGGTTTGGAGTAAATATATTTAGATTTTGCTTCACAAATGATATAGCTGCAGGCTTTGCAAATCAATTAAATAGTGTGCTAGGTTCTCTAAATAATGGGATTTTCAACAATTTCTTTATGATAGTATTTATGATTTCATTGTTTTCAATAGTTTATAATCTATATAAAAAGAATTTTAGTGCCATAGGATCACAAATATTAGCAGTAGCCATAATATATGCAACAACAGCTTTTCTAAGCAATGGAGCAGTTGGCTTCTTATCTAAAACAACGGAGTTTTCTAAGACTATAGGAACTAGTGCTATAGTTGCTATAAATGGAAAAGATAATAATAATGAGGGTTCATTAGAAGATTATTCTAAAACTGTTGTAGGAACCTTATGGGGGAATTTCGTTCAACAACCTTGGGTAATGCTAGAATTTGATGGTAAGTTAGAATTAGTAAGTAAAAATAGTGATAATAATAATGGAGCTAATAAAGAGGCAATAGACTATTCTAAAGAGATATTATCAGAGCCTTATGGTAGTGATGAAAGAGAAAAAGCTTTAGAGTCAATAAATGAAAAATTTAATAAGGAGTTATTTTCAAAGAATGGCATAAATACTAAGTTAGTATCTGTATGTGTATTATTCGTAATAACTTTAATAAAGATGATTATTTTAATAGC
>NZ_JASORQ010000022.1:0-5052 GCF_030222355.1 Clostridium sp. UMB9555A
GGTTTATGTTAATATCTTCTGTTTAATTTTCAAAGACCATTTCGTTGTCGCCCTCAAGCGACTTCCTTAGTTTATCATCACTTCGAAACTTTGTCAACAACTTTTTTTCAAAACTTTTAATTTATTTTGTTGAGTTGTTTGTGTGTCCCTCAGCGACGAGATTTATCTTACCATGATATTAATTCTATTCACTATTTATTAACATTAAAAATTCTAAATTATAATTATAATTCTTTTATTTCCATCTATTTTCTTATTAATTCTTATATTGATACACCTGGATTAGTATATTTAGATCTTATTTACATTCTAATATAATATATTCAAAATAATTCCAAAATATAGTGCAAACTAATATACTAATAAATTTAAAAATACTATTTTTTATTTATGTAACATTAATTTAATCACTTATTTAAGATAATAAAAATATAAGCTACTAATAAAAAATACTAGTAGCTTTATATTTTTCCCTATTAAATTTTGTGTTTTAAAATAATTATGTTTATAAAAAATTATTTCACACCTAACTTTTCCATTATTATTAAAGCGGTATCTTCTATAGCTCTCTGAGTTACATCTATGGTTCTGCATCCTATTTTTCTAAGTATCTTATCTGCAAATTCAAACTCCTCTAATATTCTTGAATCAGAAGCATACTCTATATCTGCTGATATTCTATGAAACTTATCTAATCTTCTTTTTCTTATTTCTATAAGTTGAAGTGGATTTATTGTAAGTCCAAATATCTTCTTTTTATCAATTTCATATAATTCTTCTGGTAAACCTACCTCTGGAACTAGTGGAATATTTATTGCCTTTATTCCCTTATTAGCAAGATACATACATAGTGGAGTTTTAGATGTTCTAGATAATCCAACAAGAACTACATCAGCATTTTTTAATCCCCTATAGTCTTTGCTATCATCATACTGCATAGCAAATTCCATAGCTTCTATCCTCTTATAATAAGTTTCATCAGTATTCCACATAGCACCTGGATTATAATCTGGATACTTATTTAGTATTGTTGAAGCTACATTTATTATTGGACCTAATACATTTATTATATTTATATTTTTCTCAATACATTTTTGTGTTAGATACTCTCTAACATTAACAGTTATTATGGTAGATACAATCATACATGCTTCACAATCCTCAATGGTTTTCATTAAATCCTCTACATCTTCTAAGCTTTTAACATAAGGAATTCTTTTAACTTCAGCATTATCCTTAAACTGACTAGCAGCAGCCATGGCTACCTGCTGAGCTGTTTCTCCTATGGAATCTGAAACTGCAAAAATTGTTAACATAAAAATTACTCCTCTCTTTTCATCTAAAACAACTATATTATTATTGTTGTTTTTTTAATGTAATTTACTCTCTTTTCCCTTTTAGTTTTTATATTTTATAGCTACTAGAGCTTTTAAACCATAGATTCAAATTAATTCTCATAGTTACTATTTATATAAATAAACTATTTAACCTTTAAAATACTATTATTTTTTAGCAACTATTATAAGATGTTCTGTTGAATCTCGAAATCTTTCATCTTCACATTTTTCAGTTGCAACCTTTAATAAATTAAAATATATTTCCTTGTCCTCTAAATAATATTTAGTCATATAAAAAGCTTGTCCACTTAAAAAGCTTTCAGCCCCGGCTCTACTTAATATATTAAAACCTACCTCATTAACCTCAGAAATAGCCTTTTCTGGAACAGTAAAATATGTTTCAGTAAAAGATTCTTCCTCACTAAATCCTTTTTCATCAAATAAGTCATATATCTTATTTATATCTTTATACTCTTGTGGAAAATCTGAAAGACCTACCTTTAATACCCCTAGAGAATTTATATAAGCTATTAATATAATCCCACCTGGTTTTAATATTCTCATACAATTTTCTAATATTCTAATTCTATCTTCTTTTGATTGAACATGATACATAGGACCCATAAGAAGTATTCCATCAAAGGTATTATCTTTTATAAAGTCTAAATATAAAGCATCTCCACAAATATAATCCTTTGCTTTTAATCCCATACTTTCTATATTATTTTTTGCCATATCTATAGATTTTTCTGACAAATCCATTAAACTGACTTCATATCCTCTTTTTAATAGCTCTATTGAATATCTTCCCGGTCCTGAACCTATATCTAATATTTTTCCTTCCTGAGGAAAATATTCTTTTATCATGTACATAGTACTAAATAATTCTAATCTATTATATGGATCATTTAATCTAAGCCATTCATTCTTACTATTTTTATTATAGTACTCTCTTATAATATCTGTCATAAAACACCTCTTAATTTATTATGTGTGATAATTTATATATTCTTTTAAAATTCTATATATCCTCTTTAATTGTAATAATTAACTATGTTAAAATTGATTTAGTTTAATTAATGACACTATTATAGACTAAAGTTATAGATATCTCTTTAATATTTATAAAAGTTATTGTTATTTTAATTAAATATTCTAATGGTATATCTTATAGGGAGGTAATAATGAATAAAAAGAAATGGGTAACTATAGGGATACTGCCTATAATGTGGTTGATTTATTTCTTATTTGAGTTTTTAACTGGAAGAATTGAAAAAAATTCTGAAACTCTTATGATGTTGTTTTTAATAATTCCTTTTGCATTAGTAGGATATCTCGTATATGTTTTAGTAAATAAATATAAAGATGGATTTAGCAAAAAAACATTACTATGGATATTTATGATTCTAATGATTTTAGATCAAGGAATAAAATTTATTATACATAAATGGTTTTTCAATGATCATTTTAATATTATAGGTGATTTTTTAACCTTCCAACCAATTATAAATACAGATGGCTCTTGGCTAAATGTTCGCTTTGGAACTGGATTAGACTTTGGATTTCTTATAATATTAAATTTAATAGCATTAATAATATTCTTTGAATGTTATAGATATTATGTACATAATGGCCATAAAGATTTTAATGCAGATATGTGTATAGTATTTATAATGGCTGGTGCTTTATGCTCTTTAATAGATAAGGTTTTTTATGGTGGAAGCTTAGACTTCATAGGTATAAGCAATTTATTTATAGCTGATTTTAAAGATATATATATAAATTTAGCTATTTTATTTTTCATCCTATGTATATACTTCAATGATTATTGGAAAGATGATAGCACTAGTACCTTAAAAGATGATCTTGCTTCAGTAAAAAGATTCTTTATTTTTGCTAAAAATGATTTACTAGTAAATATATTAAAACTTAAGAAATAGTATATTTGTAAGATATCACAAATTTAATCTAATTATCCATTTATAATGGACAAAACCTCTTATTGTGATATATTAAAGGTGTAGAGAATTTAATATATTAATTGAGAGGAGAGTAGCTATGCTAGTAAGATGTATAGATAATTCATTATGCTCAAGCCTAACTTTTGGTAAAGAGTATGTTGTAATTGAAGAAGGCGATAAATACTATGTTGTAGTTGATGATAGAAACAAGGAAATTACAACTAAAAAGCAAAGATTTGAAGTTATCGAAGATAGTGATTTAGCTAAAAAAGCCAAAGCTACTATAAATGAACTTAACTTCCAAATTAACAATGAATTTAAAGATATTAAAGATTTTAAGGTTAGAACTAACTCTAAAGGAGAAATCAAAGAAGTTATCATTAAATTTAAATACGAATAAGCTATTTACAATTCACACTTTAAATATAAAAGAGATATTATGTTTTAAACATAATATCTCTTTTTTAATATGTATTAAGATTTCTTCTTACCTTTAATAACAGGATTGTTAGTTGTCTTGGCAGGTACTTCTGGTTTAACAACACCATTAAAAAATTGAACCCATTTATCTTCATTCTCAAGAACAACATTATTTTCTATATCTAAAGTTTTAAAATTCTTAATCCAGTCAGGAGAATATTTTATTGCTACAGGTAATGTAGGCATTATATTAAATTTCTGAGCTAGTTCTAATTGAATCTTTGGCCCAGCTACAAACTCCATAAATAGTTCTGAAGCATTTGGATTAGGAGCTGATTTTAATATACCTGCACATTCAGTTATAACAGGTACACCATCTTGAAAATCAATTCTTGTTATATTAGCATTATCTTTAATTTTTTTATTTAAAACATCTAAAGGTAAAATTCCTATTGGAGTTTCTTTAGTGTCTAAAGCTGTAAACAATTCGTCGTAATTATTAAAAAATGTAGCTACATTTAACTTTAAACCTTGTAAGAAAGTACTTCCTATATTATCATCATTATTTCCTTCTTTACTTAAATAAGAAGCTGTAGCAGATATAAAATACTTTGTATAATCATTATTAGAATTTACCATTAATAATTTATTAGCTAAATTCCCATTTTTTAAATCAGATAAACTCTTTGGTACAAGATTAGCTGCTAAGTTAGCTTTATTATAAGCGACTACCATAGGATTTCTAAATATTGAATACCAATATCCATCTTTATCTCTATAATTATCATCTACATCACTATACCAACTTGTTTTATATCCTTTAAGAATATTATCTGAAGCCATTTTTTTATATAATTCGCTATTTCCACCTAAGATAATATCAGTATTTGTATTTTTAAAATCATCTTCTTTTATTTCATCTTTCACTTCATATTTAACTGATATTCCAGTTTCTTTCTTAAATTCTTCAGCTATATAACTATTAACTTCATCAGGATATTTACTTGTTACTACTACTGTACCCTCTAAAGTATTTTCTTTTGATCCACCACAAGATACCATTGAAAATGAAAATACTAAAAGCAAACCTAATGATAATATTTTCTTTATTCCTTTCATTACTCTCCTCCCAAATACTATAAAAATATAATTAAAACTCTTTTTTACATTCTTAACTAACTTAAGTATAAATTATTTTACCACTAATTTATATAATATATTTTTATATACAAAAAAAACCTCTCTTATTAGAGAGGTTTTTGGTGATCTGCCAGGGAATCGAACCCTGGACACCGTGATTAAAAGTCACGTGCTCTACCGACTGAGCTAGCAAA
>NZ_JASORQ010000023.1:0-5000 GCF_030222355.1 Clostridium sp. UMB9555A
CTCAGTCGGTAGAGCACGTGACTTTTAATCACGGTGTCCAGGGTTCGATTCCCTGGCAGATCACCAAAAACCTCTCTTATTAGAGAGGTTTTTTTGTATATAAAAATATATTATGTAAATTAGTATAAAAATAATTATAGTAAAATAAAGTATAATAGAATAAAGTTTTATATAAATTCGACTAGAGTTCAGAATATATTAATATTTAACAGGATTCTAGTCGACTTTATATATTAGTAAAAATAAAAGTTTTAATATATAATTATATATAATGAATAAAAAAATATATATTTTTAAGTTGCTTTTTTATAAATAATGACTTTAAATAAGAGTTAATATAAATTTAGTTAGCAGTAATAGTGGTATAGAGGAGAATATTATGATAAAAAAAACGGAAAAAGCATATGAGGTAAAAAGAGCTTTCAATAATAATATAGTTTTGGTTGATGATGATGAGAAAGAAATTATATTATTTGCTAAAGGTATAGGCTTTAATTGTAAAAAGGGTTCAATAATACCTGAGAATACTAATATAGAAAAAATATTTACTATACAAGATGAAAATAATATTGCTAACTTTAGAAGAGTGGTTGGAAGTAATGATGAGAAGTTTATTGCTTTTTGTGAAGAATTAATATTAGAGATTTCAAGAGATTTTAGTGAGGAATTAAATGAGATTATACATATAGGTTTAATAGATCATATTTCTTTTGCTATTGAGAGAATGAAAAAAGGAGAGATTTTAAGAAATCCTTTTTTAGTGGAAATAGAAACTTTATATCCTAAGGAGTTTGAGGCTGCCACTAAAATGGTTAAAAAGCTTGAAGATTTTACAGGGGTAAGTATAGTTGATGATGAGATTGGATTTATTGCTATGCATATTCATTCAGCAAGGACAACAAGAAATATTTCTCATACAATAAAATTTACCTATATAGCAAATACTGCTGTAGAATATATTGAAGATGCTTTTAATATTGAGGTTGATAGAACTTCATTATCTTATGCTAGATTTATAAGCCACTTAAGATTTGCTATTGAAAGACTTATAAATAATACTCCAGTAAAAAATGAATTGCTTTCTATTATAAAACTAAAGTATCCAGAATCCTTTAAGGTTGCTGAAGAAATAGGAAAAGCTATAAATGAAGATTTTTCTCTAAAGGTTGCAGAAGATGAGATAGGTTATTTAGCCTTGCATGTAGAGAGAATAAGAAAAAATGAATAATAAAAAAGCTGACTTTTAAGTCAGCTTTTTTATTATTTAACTTTATAAGTTAAAACAGTATCATTTCCAGCAGTAACTGTTTTACCTATAACAGGTTTCATATCTTTTACCATATCAGGATTTGTGATTAATACAGGAGTGTGTAATTTTAAGCCTTTTCCTAATATAAAATCTCTATCTATTTTTAATATTGGTGTACCAGCTTTAACTTGTTGTCCTGGTTCAGTTAATCTTTCGAATCCTTCTCCTTCTAGAGAAACTGTGTCTATACCAACGTGAACTAATAATTCAATACCATTACTTAAAGTCATAGCAAAAGCATGGTTAGTTTTGAATACTAATGATAATTCTCCATCAGCAGGAGCAACAATAGTATCTCCAGTTACTTCAATAGCAACTCCATCTCCAGCCATTTTTTCAGCGAAAACTTGATCTGGTACTTGTGATAAATCAATAGTTTTTCCAGTTGCAGGAGCAATTAATTTTAATTCTTTTTTAAATAATCCAAACATATTTATTTTCTCAACTTATTATATTAAGTTAAGAAATTCACTTCCTTTCTATATATAGAATCAAATATAAAAAAACAGGCATAAGTCTATTAGAACTTATGCCTGATTTAACAGTAACATGTTATGATTACATTATATATTCTTTATTTTTATAAGTCAACACTATATTTATACAATATCATTTGAAGATTTGTATTTATATGTAATAAATTTATGAAGCGTGAGAAAGATAATATTATAGTGATTATAAAAAAATATGTTTATCTTAAAGTTGACACCCTAAAAAAGATATAGTAATATTTAAATGCAAACATTACAGATGTAATGTTAAGAGATTATTTTAAGCGTGTAACCATAAATTTTGGGCATTAGCTGAAAAGAATTACTATGTTCTTTTCAGCTTTTTTTATGTGTAAATATAAGCTTATTATAATTGTATTAATAGGAGAATTTTTAGATAAAGGTGAAAGTATTTCAAAATGAATTTCTATATAAGTATTTTATGATTAAAAATATAGATTATAAAATACTTATATAGGTATTCAATAGAATAAATAATTTTTATATTTTATTTTTAGAATACCTTATGCTTTAAAGAAATTAATTTTTTTAAGCATTATACAAACTTAAACTAAATGAAAAAATTATAAGGAGGAATGAACAAATGAGTAAAAAAGGTTCAAAAGTTTTAGGCTTTCTTCAAAGAATAGGTAAATCTTTAATGGTTCCTATAGCAGTAATGCCAGCTTTAGGATTATTATTAAGACTTGGAGATAAAGACTTATTAAATATTCCTTGGATCAGCGCTGCTGGTGGAGCTGCCTTTGGAGATAATATGGCAATGCTTTTTGCTGTAGGTATAGGGTTTGGACTTTCAGATGAAAATAATGGAGTTGGAGGATTAGCAGGTCTTTTAGGATTTTTAGTTATGAAAAATGTTGCAACTTCATTTGATCCAAGTATAAATATGGGAGCTTTTGGTGGAGTTGTAGCCGGAGTTGTTGGAGGACTTTTATATAATAAATTTAAAGATATTAAAGTTCCTCAATTTTTAGGATTCTTTGGTGGAAAAAGATTTGTTCCAATAATAACATCAGCAGTATGCCTTATTTTAGGGGTATTCTTTGGATATACTTGGCCAACATTCCAAGCTGGATTAGACGGATTTGCTAATATAATGGTAGCAGCAGGTGCTATGGGGGCTGGAATATATGGAATATTAAATAGATTATTAATACCAATTGGATTACACCATGTAATGAACACAGTAATTTGGTTCCAATTAGGAAGCTTTACAGATCCAGTTTCAGGTCAAATTGCAACTGGAGATATTGCAAGATTTTTAGCGGGAGATCCAACAGCTGGGGTTTACACAGCAGGTTTCTATCCAATAATGATGTTTGGTTTACCAGCGGCATGTTTAGCAATGTATGTTTGTGCTAAGAAGAAAAACAAAGCCGTTGTTGGTGGAATGTTCTTATCATTAGCATTAACAGCTATAATAACAGGTATTACAGAACCAATAGAATTTGCATTTATGTTCTTATCACCAATACTTTATGTAATACATGCAATTTTAACAGGTATATCATTAGCAGTAGCATATGCTCTTAATGTACATCTAGCATTTAGTTTCTCAGGTGGATTAATTGACTATATTTTATATTTTGGAAAAGGTCAAAACCAATTAATGATATTATTAATGGGAATTATTGCATTCGTAATTTACTATTTCTTGTTTGTATTCTTTATTAAGAAGTTTAATCTTAAAACACCTGGTAGAGAAGATGATTTTGATGATGAAAACGAAGATACAGAAACTAATTCAAAAACAGTTTCAAAATCAGGAGATAATCCATCTAAGGGTGGTACTTTAGCTGAAAAGGCAGAAGTTGTTTTAGAAGCACTTGGAGGAAAGGAAAATATTGAAGTTTTAGATAACTGTATAACAAGATTAAGATTAACTTTAAAAGATGCTTCTAAAATAGATGAAGTTACTTTAAAAAAGGCTGGAGCTAGCGGAATAATGAAATTAGATGGAAAGAATGTTCAAGTAATTATGGGAACTTTAGCAGATCCTTTAGCTAGTCAAATGAAAAAACTACTTTAATAATTAAATGAAAAGTTATATTGAAAATTAAAATAAAAGCTATAAACCATTTAGTGGTTTATGGCTTTTTTATTTATATATTTAATAATAGTAATAGGTCGTCTATAGTTAATTCAGAACGAGAGGTTAATATAAGATTATTTAGTAGAAAATAAGCAAACTTATCTGAGGATATAGGGGGATTAATTTCTCCCTTTTCTATATGAATTTCAATTAGCTTTTCTAAAGTTTCATACATTGGTTCTATAACATAGTGATTTTTAGATGTATGCTTAGCCATTTCTGAAAATATAAGTCTATAGTTTTTTAAGAAATTATTTATATTATTAGAAATAACAATTAGTTTTTCTTTAAATGAAATATCTTCTTCTATTATTTCATTAGATATCTTTAAAATAGAAGTCCAATCATTAGATAGTATATCAATAACAAGTTGTTCCTTGTTTTTAAAATAGTTATAGAAGGTTCCAGTACCTATATTACATTCCTTAGTTATATTTCTTATATTTAAATTTAAATATCCATTAGACAGCAATTGTTTTTTTCCTTCAGTTAATAAATCTTCTTTTACATTTTTTATAATTTTAGGCATAAGAAGGCCTCCTTCATTAAAGAACTATATAGAAATTATAGTATTTAAGATTATTAAATTCAAATTTAAAGTGTTTTAAAGAAAAAATTAAATTAAATATAGAGAAAATATAAATATAATTTTATCTAAGTAATATCTATAAATTATTATATTGGTGTATATATTTAGATAAATTTAAATAAAAAAAGAGTTTTTTTATTTAGTATAAGAATAATATAGTAAATATTATACTTAGAATAAGAGTATTTATAGGAATATTAAGGGAAATTTCAATTTAAACTTTACCAGGTGTATCAATATAAGAATTATATAGTATTTTAATGAAAAATAAAGAATATTAACAATAATTATGTAAAATAAATATCTATGTAATTAGAATAAGTTATGTAACGTGGTAAGATAAATCTCGTCGCTGAGAGACACATAAACAACTCAACAAAATAAATTAAAAGTTTTGAAAAAAGTTGTTGACAAAGTTTCAAAGTGATGATAAACTAAGGAAGTCGCTTGAGGGCGACAACGAAATGGTCTTTGAAAATTAAACAGAAGATATTAACA
>NZ_JASORQ010000024.1:0-4881 GCF_030222355.1 Clostridium sp. UMB9555A
TTAATCTATACTCATATTACTTATAAAAGAATTGCTGGTTTATGTTAATATCTTCTGTTTAATTTTCAAAGACCATTATCATCTTGTAGTGCGTTTCTTGCTTGTTCTTGATGACGATATTTATGATATCACAATTATAACTTCCTTTTAATATAATCATTTCCATTTAACATAATTATTTTTATTTTTCTTCTAATTTCATACTTTTTCTCTCTTTTTTATCTATAGATACACTTGGTTCAGTTGAAGATTCTAAAATGTATTTTTTTATATTTTAAAGTCGAATAACAACTTAAAATCAATTATTTAGATATTATTTCTTATAGATTTCATTTAAATTCTACTAATTAAAACATAGCTTGAAATAAAAAAAGTATTAAAGAATACTATTATTAAAAATAATTTTCTTTAATACTTTATCTTTTAAAATAATAAATCACTTTTACTACTAAATTATTATTTATTTTTTCTTTATTATTTAGCAAAATTGAATATTATACCTACTATGGCTGAGGCAATAATATAAAAAATTGGTGACTTTTTATATTTTCTTATAAAAAAGAATAAAATTCCTGCTAGTATTAAAGCTTTAATTGATAATATATCTGCAATATTATGTGTTTCTGCATATTTATTTAAAGTTAATATTGATATTTTTACTATTTCAAAGCCTGCCGCAAGTAAAAGACCTGTTGATGCTGGTCTTAATCCATAAAAACAATCAGCCACTCTTTTATTTTCTTTAAATTTTGCTAAGACTCTCGCTACAATTAAAATTATAATTATTGAAGGTACTATAATACCTATGGTTGAGGTAATAGCACCTAAAACTCCATAGGTTGCATAACCAACATAAGTTGCCATATTGATTCCCATAGCACCTGGTACTGATTGAGATATTGCAATCATATTTGCAAGATCAGTATGAGTAAACCAATGTGTTTTATCTGAAATATTATATAGAAATGGTATAGTAGCAGCTCCACCACCTACAGCAAAAAGACCAACTTTGAAAAACTCTAAAAATAATCTAATTAGTATCATTTTTTTTACCTCCAATTGATCTTAATACTATTCCTGCTATTCCTGCTATTATTACATATAAAACAGGAGATATATCTGTAAATATAGAAAATCCAGCTACTAATACAAAAATAATACATGTTTTAATATCAATTACTGATGTCTTAATTAAATTTATTGCTGTATTTAAAATTAATACTGCCACACATACACGAATCCCAGCAAAGGCATTCTTAACTATTGGAAGATCTGAAAAGTTTCCAATAAAGGTAGCAATTATTGTTATCATTATTAATGATGGGGTAACAAAACCAAGAGTTGCTAGTATACCTCCTATATTTCCTTTTCTTTTATGACCTATAAATGTGGCTGTATTTACTGCAATTACTCCTGGTGTACATTGACCAATTGCATAGTAATCCATTAATTCTTCATTAGTAATCCAATTTCTTTTTTCAATTATTTCTTTTTGTAATATTGGAAATAAAGCATATCCCCCTCCAAAATTCATAAATCCTAATTTTATAAAAAGAAAATATAAATTAATTAATTCTTTCATATATAAAGCTCCTTTCTATTGTCTAAATATTTAAAGATTATAATATATATAAAAATTTTTCATTATAATTAATATGTATAAGGCTTTGTGTAATATATAAAAAACCAAAAACTGCAAAGATTCTTATAAAATAAACTTCAAATATCAATAATGTTTATTAAAATGGCTTACTTATATAATATAACACTCCATCCACCTAAAAAACATTTGAAAATATATTTGTAATTATATAAATTATCATTTCATTTATCACATTAAATTATATTATTTCCCTTATTATTAATAATCTATTTTAAAAATTAGAATTATCTCATTTTAATAAAAGGATTAAATTTTATTAATTAATAAATTTGTTAACTTTTTTGTAAACAAAATATATATAATTTAATTAATTTAAAAAATATAATGGGAGTGATTAAATTGAAAAAGTTACTTGTACCAGTTTTAGTTATTATAATTTTTGCATTGCTATTTGTAGGATGTACAACTTCTTCCAATTCATCAAGTGATTCTTCTGTAGAAATAATAAATAGTAATCAGCAAAATTCTAATTCAAATAATAATAACAGTTCTAATAATGAAACTAAAAAATCTGACTCTAATAATACTACTTCACATAAAGATAAAAATGTTTCCAATAATAAAAATACTAACAAAAAATTAGATGATAAAACCGAAAAATTATTAAAAGATATTAAAGAAAAAGCTGTAAAAGGTGAAATTATTAATTATGAATTTAAACTAGGTGCTTCAATAGATGATGTAATTAACAAATTAGGAAAACCTTCTAGTGAAAATTATGTTGCTGAAGCTAAAGGAAATTACTTTAATTTTGATTCATATAATTTATCATTTGGATGTAATAAGGGTGATCAAATCTTTGAAATTAGATCTTTAAATAAGGATTTAAAAAGCTTAGATTTAAATAATGTAGAAAACTTTTTTGGAAAGCCTGATTACAATGTTACAACTAAATCAAAAGAAAAAATTATTGGATATAAAATAACAAAAGATTTTAAAATACTATTTGTATTCAATACTAGTACATATCAATTAGACCACTATTCTGTTCTATATCCAAGCATAACTCATAATTCTATGGCAGGAGACAATGGCAGAGAGTGGTAAGATAATTACCCTTAAAGAAAAAGAGGTTACATACAATCTAATAATAAAACTTAAAAACATATTTTCACACTTACTTTCTATAAGTTTTATTAAAAATTATTGTATGAATCCTCTTTTATTTTTTCTTGCTACTTTATTACTATAATATTTTTATAAGCTTAATTGCTACCACACTCTTCTTGTTAATTCTGATCTATAGTACTTTTATAAGATAAGATTAAACTAAATTTCTTTCTATCTATAAATTCTAAACTATACGTCTTTCATAAATTAAAATCCTTATTTACTTAAATAATGATATTTAAATTATAATATTTAATATAAAGAAGTTAATTATTATTTCATATTCTTTAATAATTCAGTTAAGAATCTATAGCATCTTCCAACAGATTCTATTCTAAAATGCTCATTTGCTGTATGTACATCAAATATATCTGGGCCAAAACTTATCATTTCCACCTCTGAACCCATTTTTTCTTTAAAGATTCCACACTCAAGCCCTGCATGTAAAGCTGTTATTTGAGGCTCAATTCCAAATAAATCACTATAAGTTTTAATACTTAAATCTTTTATTTTTGATTCTGCTTCATATTCCCACTCTGGATAATCTCCATCTTTAGTCATATTAGCTCCTATAACTTTACAAAGAGCCTCTACTCTATTTGTAATTTCTACCTTTTTACTCTTAACTGAACTTCTTATATCAATAATAAATTTAATTTTATCCTCTACCATTTCTACTATTCCAAGATTTAAACTACTTTCAACTAATCCATTTATCTCTTGACTCATAGATTGTAATCCATCTGGAACTAAAACTAAAAATCTAGTTACATCCTCTGTAACCTTTTTAGTTAATTGTTTTTCCACTCCTTCAATGCTTTTAACAGAAAGATTCACATCTGGCTCTCCAATTCTGTATTCTGCCTTTAAATCTTTTTCTAAGGCAGTACAAATTTCTTTAACCTTTTCTCCATCTTCTTTCTTAACTGTAATTATGCTTTGACAATATTGTGGTATTGCATTATGTTTTGATCCACCATTAATTGATGCAATGTTAAAGTCAACTTCTTTGCTTAAGGCATATAAGATTCTTCCCATTAACTTATTAGCATTTCCTCTTTGTTTATGGATTTCCATTCCTGAGTGTCCACCCTTAAAACCTGAAATCTCTAATTTTAAAGCTTCTCCATTAAAATCTTCAAATTCAGCATTTATTTCTGGATAAACCATAATTCCTCCAGCACCTCCTGCAATAAATACTCCTTCTTCTTCAGCATCTATATTTAATAAAACCTTTCCTTTTAAAAGTGAAGTATCTAAAGCAGTAGCCCCCCCCATAACTGTTTCTTCCTCTGTAGTTGCTACAAACTCTATTGCTGGATGTTCTATATTATTAGAATCTAAGATAGCTAATCCATAAGCTAAGGAAATACCATCATCTGCTCCTAAAGTAGTATCTGTAGCATAAACAAATTTATCATCAATAATTCTTAATTTTAAAGGATCTTTTTTAAAATCGTGATTACTACTCTTTAATTTTTCACATACCATATCCATATGCCCTTGAATTATAACTCCTGGTACATTTTCATACCCCTTAGTAGCAGGCTTTTTAATTATTACATTTAGTGGCTCATCCTGAATAACTTCAAGATTTCTATCCTTTGCAAACTTAACAAGATAATCACTAAGTTCTTTTTCATTTCCAGAATCATGTGGTATTCTTGTTAAATCTTCAAAAAATCTAAATACACTTTTAGGCTCTAGGTTTTCTAATACTCTCATTTTACTTCCTCCTCTAGCTAAACACTTAATAATCACTTTAAACTTTATAATTACTAATTTAGTTTTATCTATATTGTAAATATTATATATTACCTATAATTTTATAATATCATTTAATTAATTATTTTCAAAAATTAACCTAAAAAAATAAGGGTTACAATGATTTTGTAACCCTTAAAATTGGTGCACCTAGCAAGATTCGAACTCGCGACCTGTGGATTCGAAGTCCAACGCTCTATCCAGCTGAGCTATAGATGCTTATATTTTTTAAAATAAAAAAAAGATAACCGATTCGGTTATCTTTTGAATGGAGCGGGTACCGGGAATCGAACCCGGGTATCCAGCTTGGAAGGCTGGTGTTCTACCATTGAACTACACCCGCA
>NZ_JASORQ010000025.1:0-4487 GCF_030222355.1 Clostridium sp. UMB9555A
ATTTTAGATTTTTATTACAATATATGCATTTAAAAATAAAAATGAAAAGTAGTTATATTTTAAAATATAACTACTTTGGGCTTTGTTGTGCACTATAAAAATTTGACAGTAAAAATGCACTTTAATATGTATTGAGTATCAAATTATTAAAAAAAGGTTATTTATATTATAACTTAGAGTTATGTTATAGAATGAAAATAAGTTGTTAATTTCAATTAACAACTTATTTTCATTGTTCAAATTACTTTGGTTTGGTTGAAATTGTGTAATTCGTAATATGCATTTAAATCATAGGAAATTATGCTAATAATTTTATTATAATATAAGATTTAATTGGTTCAAATAACTTGTTAATTTTGGAATTTAATTTTTAAAAATTAAATTTTTCTTTTTGTTTATAAATATATTAGATTTCCATTACGATTTGCCAAATTAACAATACTTAATATAGCTTTATTTGCCACTACAATTAATTTTAAGAGGTTTTTACATATACTATAGTGTATTTACACTAAAAATAATTTATATAGCCCTTAAAAACGATTTTGGTGCAATTTAGGTTCTGTTTAAAAGAAAAAGAGTTATCAATTTTAATTTGATAACTCTTTTTCTCTTTTGGATTAGATGAAAATTGAATGATTGATTAATTTTTAAATGAGTAATTTTGTAATATGTATAAAAAAATCATAGGAAATAAGAAAATAAATAATTAATTATACCCAACATCATTATAATAATATAAATTTTAATTTATTGAAATATAATATTAAATAAAATTTAATATTAATTAATTATAATTATATTCCATTACATAAAATTTTATATAAAACAAATTTATGAAAATGAATAGATTTATCTGCTCATTTTTTTCTGAAAAAAGTGGAAGTTTTACGGACACTTTTTGCGAGATTTTTTGCTCAGAAAAATCGAGAAATTTCATTCTTGATACTATCGGCAACTATTCGAATTTAATAAAAAACCCTAGAGTCATTGGAAACTCTAGGGTTGAACCAAAAAAACTTGCCTTTTTCTATACACTAGTTTATAATTTTAAGTGGCATCTAAAAAAAATAAACTTAATACAGAAAGGAGCAAGTTCTCTCAGTGTCTTTTTAGGACATTTTATATTGATTTTTGAAAGCCCTTTGTTGACACCAAAGAACTAATTTCACTATGAATAATGATACTATAATTTTAACAGAAAAACAAGAAGAAAAAATTAGTAAGTGTAAAATAATAGAGAAATGTAAAGAGAAAAAGGTTAAAAATCCAAAGTTTAGCGATTACATAGAACCTTTTGTATCTGTGAAAATGTCCGAAAGGATAAAAGATTGTGGGGGATTTTTAATGCTATTAGCAGACTTAGAATTGGAACATAAAAAACTACATAAGGGTAATTTTTGTAAGAATAGATTTTGTCCAATGTGTAGTTGGAGAATGGCATTAAAGGATTGTTTAGAAATAAGTGTTTTAATGGAGCATTTAAGGTTAGAAGAGAATAAAGAGTTTATATTTTTAACTTTAACAACTCCCAATGTAACAGGAGAAGAACTTGAACAAGCTATAAAAGAATATAATAAAGCTTTTGAAAGATTGATGAAACTTAAAGAAGTTAAAGCTATAGTTAAAGGTTACATAAGAAAGTTGGAAGTAACATATCAAGGAGAAAAATATATAACCAAGAAATTATGGAGTAAGAAAAAAGAATATTATATGAGATTAGGTTTAAAAATAGGAGATTTAGAACCTAACTATAATACTTACAATCCGCATTTTCATGTAGTTATAGTAGTTAATAAAAGTTATTTTACAAATCGAACTTCTAAAACTTATATTAACAGAGAAAGATGGCTTGAATTATGGAAAAAGTCAATGAGAGATGATAGGATCACTCAAGTTGATGTAAAAAAGGCTAAACTGAATAATTACAAAGAAGTGTACGAGCTATCAAAATATTCAGCAAAAGATAGTGATTATTTAATAAATAGAAAAGTATTTTCAGAGTTTTATAAAGCATTGAAAGGCAAACAAGTATTAGTGTTTGGAGGACTTTTCAAAGATGCTCATAAAATGTATTTAAATAAAGAATTAGAAGTTTACAAAGAAAAAGATGAAATAAATTACGTGTACATGATTTACTATAATTGGACTAAAAATGAATATGAAAATACAAAATTAAGAGAATTTACTGAAGAAGAAAAAGAAAGTTTAAATTATAAATTAAAAAATGAGATAGAAGATAGTTTTTAGTTATCTTCTATCTCATTTTTTTATATATTAATCTTTTTTATATCTAACTCCAAGTAAAATATGCAGCGTGATAATTCTTCCATACTCCATCAAACCAATAATGATAAACTACTTTTCCATTTGAACTGTTATGTTTGTCTTTATAAACAAAACCTGAATACTCCCATTTTTTAGCTAAGTATCCAAATACAGTTGGAAGGTCTTTTCCTGTTGCCATTTGATACATGTATTTTATTGCATTATAAGCAACTGAATATGGTACTTTCATTTTTATCATTGCAAGTGAAACTACTGCACTTACTCTTTTATAGTCTGCTTCAACGTTTGTTCTAGGCCATGAACTAACTTGATACCAACTTCCAGCATCTCTTTTTGCTCTTATTTTATTATCTTCGTTTGTGACTTTTATAATTTCATTTGCATTATATTCTGCCAATTTTTCATTATTTTCTTCGACTAATACTTTATCATTTATTTTATTTATTGTTACTATTTCTACTCTTCCACTAGAGAATATAGCTTTGGTTTTAAATATAGTTTCATTATCTTCAAGTATTTCAATATTTTCAAGAGTTTCACTGGATGCACTGTTGTTTTCATTTGCAAAAACTTTAAAGCCAGTAGAGAATGTTAATACCAATAATAGTGAAAAGAATTTAAAAAATATTTTTTTGTTCATATCAAATCACTCCCTTGATTTATTAAATTGTTTTATTGTTATTAGATATAAAATTTCAACCCAAATAAATAAATAAATTAATATAATCAATAGTCTTAAAAATATATTTATATTGTTTATAAAAAAATTTAAAAAGTATTCATTAAAAAAGTATAGAGAACCAATAAAAATTAATGCAATATTAGTTCTAGTTTTAAAATTAAAATCTAAATCTATTTCTTCACTTAAAGGTCTTAATCCTAGAAAAAACAACAATTTTCTTATTAGACTTATTTTTTTCATAATTGCATCACACCTTTTAAAATTATAGTTTCATTTTACATTATACAAAAACGATTACAAGACTTATAAATTTATCAAATTAATGGTAAAATTATAATGTTGGGATTTTTAATAAAATCATAAATCTATTACAGAAAGTAGTTGATTTTATGAAAAATATATTTTTTTTAATTTTAGTAATTTTAGATTTAATAATAATTTTTTCATTGACTTATTATTTTAAGATAATAAGTCAGCAACAATGTATGATGTTTTTGATATTATCTTTTGTTGTTGTTCTTTTACTTAAGGATTTATTAAAAATTGATTTTTTCAAATGAATTTAAATCAAGGTGGAGATAAAAAATAATGGAGTAGGTCTGAATAGATCTGCTCCATTATTTTTTATACTACCTTGATTGGGAGAAGAACTAAGACACTAGAAAAAAAGGACGACAGTCCTTCTGCCAAACGGCGAGTGCCGTCGGAGACATAAAGAAAATTTTGATTAAACTTTTATAAAAGTTTATGGGTGAAACGAAGTGAGGGCAAAGCCCTAAAAAGTATGTTAAAATAGTGGGAATATTAGTGGGAATATAAAAAGTTTTAATATTTATATTATATCCCATATTATATTATTGATTTTTAAAGGATTTATTAAATATTAATACCCACTCGTATTATAATATATAGAATTAATTTTATTAAAAATAAATAGGGTGTGATATTTTATGATAGATAGTTTAATAGTTAAAAGTGAGATTTATAAAAACAAGGAAAATGAGTTAAAGAAGAAAGAAATAGAAATTAATGAGTTGAATGAAAAATTAAATGAATTTAAAAGAGCTTTAAGCTTGAGAGATGATGAAATTAAATCTTTAAAAAGTGAATTAAACATTGCTGAAGATAAATTAAATAGATTTAAGGAATTTAGAAATATGATTTGGATAATGGCTGAATTGAAAAAATTTAAGAATAATTTTTTAGTCTATTCTAAATTAACTAAGAATGAAATTATGTTTCATGATAAGGATAAAATTTATATAAATAAAAAATTTCTTGAAGATAATTTTTTTAATTCTTATCAAAATATGTCTTTTAAAGATAAGCTGTACTTATTAAAATTGTTAAGTCTTATTGAGGTATCTGAAGAAAATAGATTTACCAAAAAGGTATTTGTAAATGGAAAGTATAAAAGAATGATTGTTTTTGATAGGCATATTTTAGATTTTTATTACAATATATGCATTTAAAAATAAAAATGAAAAGTAGTTATATTTTAAAATATAACTACTTT
>NZ_JASORQ010000026.1:0-1746 GCF_030222355.1 Clostridium sp. UMB9555A
GACGTCAAATCATCATGCCCCTTATGTGTAGGGCTACACACGTGCTACAATGGCTGGTACAGAGAGATGCAATACCGCGAGGTGGAGCCAAACTTAAAAACCAGTCTCAGTTCGGATTGTAGGCTGAAACTCGCCTACATGAAGCTGGAGTTACTAGTAATCGCGAATCAGAATGTCGCGGTGAATACGTTCCCGGGTCTTGTACACACCGCCCGTCACACCATGAGAGTTGGCAATACCCGAAGTCCGTGAGCTAACCGCAAGGAGGCAGCGGCCGAAGGTAGGGTCAGCGATTGGGGTGAAGTCGTAACAAGGTAGCCGTAGGAGAACCTGCGGCTGGATCACCTCCTTTCTAAGGAATACATCTTAGGACAACTAAGATGATAATGAATTCTGGATAATATCTCTGTTTAATTTTGAGAGACTATCTCTCAAAATTGTTCTTTGAAAATTGCACATAATTTAATTTATAGAAACAACAAGCCAAATTGGCAAAACCAATTTCTATTCTTTGTAAAATGAGAACTATAACTAATATAGGTCAAGCTACAAAGGGCGCATGGTGAATGCCTTGGCATCAGGAGCCGATGAAGGACGTGATAAGCTGCGATAAGCTTCGGGTAGGCGCACATAGCCTGAGATCCGAAGATCTCCGAATGAGGAAACTCACATGGGAAACCCCATGTATCATTAAGTGAATACATAGCTTAATGAAGGTAACCCAGGGAACTGAAACATCTAAGTACCTGGAGGAAGAGAAAGAAAAATCGATTTTCTTAGTAGCGGCGAGCGAAAGGGAAAGAGCCCAAACCGGAAACTTGTTTCCGGGGTTGTGGACATAGCATCAAAGTGGAGGCTATTGTAACTGAAGAGAACTGGAAAGTTCCACCGTAGAAGGTAATAGTCCTGTAAGTGAAACGAGAAGACCACGAGTTATGATCCAGAGTACCACGAGACACGTGAAACCTTGTGGGAAGCAGGGAGGACCACCTCCCAAGGCTAAATACTACCTGATGACCGATAGTGAAGCAGTACCGTGAGGGAAAGGTGAAAAGAACCCCGGGAGGGGAGTGAAATAGAACCTGAAACCGTGTGCCTACAACCGCTCAGAGCCCCTTATGAGGGTGATGAGGTGCTTTTTGTAGAACGAGCCAACGAGTTACGGTATGTAGCAAGGTTAAGTACTTAAGGTACGGAGCCGAAGGGAAACCGAGTCTGAATAGGGCGACTAGTTGCATGCCGTAGACCCGAAACCGGGTGACCTATCCATGGCCAGGTTGAAGCGAGGGTAAAACCTCGTGGAGGACCGAACCACGTTGCTGTTGAAAAAGCATGGGATGAGCTGTGGATAGCGGAGAAATTCCAATCGAACCCGGAGATAGCTGGTTCTCTCCGAAATAGCTTTAGGGCTAGCGTCGAGTATGAGTAGTGGAGGTAGAGCACTGAATGGGCTAGGGGGCATAGCGCTTACCGAACCTTATCAAACTCCGAATGCCACATACTTTGAGCTCGGCAGTCAGACTACGAATGATAAGATCCGTGGTCAAAAGGGAAACAGCCCAGATCGTCAGCTAAGGTCCCAAAGTGTAAGTTAAGTGGGAAAGGATGTGAGATTTCTAAGACAACTAGGATGTTGGCTTAGAAGCAGCCATTCATTAAAAGAGTGCGTAATAGCTCACTAGTCGAGAGATCTTGCGCCGAAAATGTAACGGGGCTAAACTTACCACCGAAGCTACGGGCTTGAAC
>NZ_JASORQ010000027.1:0-1090 GCF_030222355.1 Clostridium sp. UMB9555A
TTATTTTCAATATAGGAGGTAATATGAAGAAGAAATTAGTATTTTTAGGTCTAATATGTTTAAGTTTATTTGCTTTCATAGGTTGCGGAACTGAAAAACTAGATATAAGTAACTGCATAGATGTACGATATGGAGAATTTAATGGTTCAGCTAAAATCTATGAAAGTAGTTTAAATTTAGGAAAGCTACAAGATATCCCTAAGCTAAAGGGACTTACTCCTGATATGCTAAAAGGAGACTATAAAATAACTTTAGTAGGAGATAAAACAGATTTAAAGAATGGAGATAAAGTTAAATTACACTTAGAATATAATAAAGAGTTGTATAAAAGAGACTTTAATGTAGAATTTAAATTTGAACCAACTGAAGTAACTATAGAAGGTCTACCAGATAAATTAACAGATATAAATCAAATTTCTAAAGAGCAATGGGATAAAATATATGCTGAAGTTAATAAAAAAGCTGAAATTAAAGCTAAAGATAATAAATATTCTGATTTAAAATTAGAACAAGTTTTAGCGTATAAAACTGAAGAAAATATAACAACCAATAATATAGAAATAGAATTTTTATACTCCTATTTCAATACTAACAAAGAAAAGAGATATTTAAGTTTTTATGGATATCTTAGCTTTAAAGAAAATAATATTTTGAATCCTATAGAAATTAAAGAATCAACTAAATGGGAAAAAGTTTCTAACCAAGATTACAATAAAAGTATAGATGAAATTTTCAAAATATATTTTAAAAAATCAAATTTTAAAATTTTATGGAATTCAAAAAATTAATTTTTTAAATTTTAACTTATAAAATAAAGATTATAATATTAAATTATCATCTTTATTTTATAAGTGTTTAGTAATACGTTGTATAAAATTAAAGAATATTGTATAATTAAAACGAAAGTAAAAAAATATACATTTAAACTCATTAAAATTACATATATAAATTTTTCATAGTTTAAAAATTTTGATTTTTACTATGTTTGTTTGTTGTGTAATTTTAATGAGTTATAAAGTCCAAGCTCAAGGAATTTGAGTTTGGGCTTTTTTATATGCTTTTTTAGAGTATAGACTACAAATCTATACAG
>NZ_JASORQ010000029.1:0-986 GCF_030222355.1 Clostridium sp. UMB9555A
TTCAAATACGATGAAATAGATAAAGCTCCAGAAGAAAAAGAAAGAGGAATCACAATCAACACAGCACACGTTGAGTACGAAACAGCTAACAGACACTACGCTCACGTTGACTGTCCAGGACATGCTGACTACGTTAAAAACATGATCACTGGAGCAGCTCAAATGGACGGAGCTATATTAGTTTGTTCAGCAGCTGATGGTCCAATGCCTCAAACAAGAGAGCACATCTTATTATCATCAAGAGTTGGAGTTGACCACATCGTAGTATTCTTAAACAAAGCAGATATGGTTGACGACGAAGAATTATTAGAATTAGTTGAAATGGAAGTTAGAGAGTTATTAAGCGAGTACAACTTCCCAGGAGATGACATTCCAGTAATCAAAGGATCAGCTTTAGTAGCATTAGAAAACCCAACTGACGAAGCTGCAACAGCTTGCATCAGAGAGTTAATGGAAGCAGTAGATAGCTACATTCCAACACCAGAAAGAGCAACAGATAAGCCATTCTTAATGCCAGTAGAGGACGTATTCACAATCACTGGTAGAGGAACAGTTGCAACAGGAAGAGTTGAAAGAGGAGTTCTACATGTAGGAGACGAAGTAGAAGTAATCGGATTAACTGAAGAAAGAAGAAAAACAGTTGTAACAGGAATCGAAATGTTCAGAAAGTTATTAGATGAAGCACAAGCTGGAGATAACATCGGAGCATTATTAAGAGGTATCCAAAGAACTGATATCGAAAGAGGTCAAGTTTTAGCTCAAGTTGGAACAATCAACCCACACAAAAAATTCGTAGGTCAAGTATACGTACTTAAAAAAGAAGAAGGTGGAAGACATACTCCATTCTTCGATGGATACAGACCACAATTCTACTTCAGAACAACAGACGTTACAGGATCAATCAAATTACCAGAAGGAATGGAAATGGTTATGCCTGGAGACCACATCGACATGGAAGTTGAATTAATCACAGAAATCGCTATGGA
>NZ_JASORQ010000002.1:0-1050824 GCF_030222355.1 Clostridium sp. UMB9555A
TCAAAGATAACAATAGTAGGAGAAGAAGGAGCTTTCTATAAAATAGAATATAAAGGTTCACATGGATATGTAGCTAAGGAATACGTTAAAGATGTTACAGAAATTAATAATAGTAACCAAGGGACACAAACTCCAGAAAAACCAAGTACTCCTGAAACTACTAAAAAGACAGGAATAGTAAATGTAAGTAGTTCTCTAAATGTAAGAAGTGAAGCAAGTACAAGTAGCAAAGTTATAGGAAGCTTAAGTGGAAACTCAAAGATAACAATAGTAGGAGAAGAAGGAGCTTTCTATAAAATAGAATATAAAGGTTCACATGGATATGTAGCTAAGGAATACGTTAAAGATGTTACAGAAATTAATAATAGTAACCAAGGTACACAAACTCCAGAAAAACCAAGTACTCCTGAAACTACTAAAAAGACAGGAATAGTAAATGTAAGTAGTTCTTTAAATGTAAGAAGTGAAGCAAGTACAAGCAGTGAAGTTATAGGAAGCTTAAGTGGAAACTCAAAGGTAATAATAATAGGAGAAGAAGGAGCTTTCTATAAAATAGAGTACAAGGGCTCTCATGGATATGTGGCTAAGGAATATATTAAGGATATTAAAGATGAGATAGTAACAGAACCAGAGAAACCAAGTAACCCCGAAAATAGTAAGAAAACTGGTGTTGTAACTGCATCTAAAGGATTGAATGTAAGAAAAGAAGCTAATACTTCATCTCAAATTGTTGGAATCTTAAATAGTGGAGAAAGTGTTGAAATAATAGGAGAAGAAAATGGCTTCTATAAGATAACTTATAAAGGACAAGAAGCTTATGCATCTAAAAAGTATATAGATATTTTTGATGGTAACTCAAATGTTAATCCTGGATTAGATATAGAAAATGCTTCAAAAACAAATTATGGAGTATCACTTAACGAATATATAAAATTACAACAAAGAAACAATCCTTCAAATTATTCATATTCAGAATTTGAGAAATATATAAATCCAGCTAAGGCTACTAATAAACTACAGTTCTTAAGAATAGATAAATTCAGATCAGTTAATGTAAGTGGATTAAGTAGTAGATTAAGTAACAAGGGGGTTTTAACAGGACAAGGACAAGCTTTTGTAAACGCTGCTAGAGCCTTTAATATAGATCCTCTATACTTAGTTGCTCAATGTTTACACGAAACAGGTAATGGAACAAGTAAACTTGCAAAGGGTGTAACAATTACTGAAATTGCAGATGAAAACAGACCTATATATAATGGTAATGGTCAATTAGTAGGATATCATATGATTCCATTATCTAAGCCAGTAACAGTATATAATTTATTTGGAATAGGTGCTAAGGATAATTCATCAGTTTTCCCTAATAGAGCTTTAATATTAGGAACAACATATGCTTACAATAGAGGGTGGACAAGTATTGAAAATGCTATAAAGGGTGCTGCAGAATTTGTTTCATTAAATTATGTTCATAGTTCAAGATATGGTCAAAACACACTTTACAAGATGAGATATAATCAAAATGTATCAAATATCTGGCATCAATATGCTACAACACCATGGTATGCATCAAGTATTGCTGATATTATGAGCAGTTATCAAGATTTATATTTAGAAAATAATTTCACATTTGATGTACCTGTATTTGCAGAGTAATAATTAAAGTGATTTACAGTTTAATTAAAATAGGAGTCAACTAACTCCTATTTTTTTTATGCTATTAATTATTTTATGCTTTATCATTATGATTAAAATGACTTCTTTACAAAAAAATAAGAAATTTAATAAGGATATTATTATAGAATTTCTTTATGAATATAAAGTTTACTTACCTAATAAAATAATTAAAATCTTAAATAAGTAAATGAATAATTAAAACTTTTATTAAGTAAAATAGTAGAGAAGTATTTTTAGGAGAATAGATTTTGGAGTTTTTAGATTGGAAATTTATTTTTATAATAATAACTTTTGCTTTTATAGGACTAGTATGTATATTTAAAAAGTCAAAAGTTGGACTAACAGCAGCTTCAGTAGGAATTGTTGGAAGCTTAATTTTGTGGGGATTTTTTAAGGTAAGTATTAAAGTTAGAAATTTTTTAGATGGAGTAGGTTTAAGTTTTAAAGATCTATTAAACTTTTTATTTGTAGTTATTACTGCAATAATAGCATTTTTAGTAATTTTTATTTTTTTAAAAGCATTTAATAATTTTGGAAGTAAAATAAGAAAAAGATAAGACGAAAAGTCTTATCTTTTTTTACCATTCACCAGGATAAGCAACTATGTGTAATGTAACTTGACGTCTTCCCCAGGATATACATTCATCATGAGAATTCATATAAAGGTCAATAATATTTCCCTTTATAACTCCGCCTGTATCTGATGCTATAGCATAACCATAACCAGGGATGTACACTTTTGATCCTAAGGGAATTACACTAGGGTCAACTGCTATTGTACTTATTCCACCTGGATCTCTTACAGGTTTAAGACCCATAGCTGTTAATGTTCCTCCACTATATGCAGTTGCTTCCATAGAAAGTGTTTTCTTATATTTGCCATCGCTACTAGGTTGGTTAGAACTATTATTACTGCTAGTACTATTTGAAGAGTTAGCCGCATTATTTTTAGCAGCTTCTTCTGCTTTCTTAGCTTCTTCAGCTTTTAATGATTCAATTTTATTTTTAGCAGCTTGTACAGAATTGTTAGCTGCATCTCTAACGGAATCAATATTAAGTTGTGGTATTAATTGATTCAATGTGCTAACTGCACTTTCAAGTTCATTAATTGATGAAGATGAATTTATAACTGAAACTGAATGAGATATTAAAGACATTTCATTTTCTTTAATTACTTCTAAAACAGCCTCTTTTTGTCTATTTAATTCATCAATTTTCTTTTGTTCTTCAATCTTTTTGTTATCTAAGGTTTTAAGAGATTCCTCAGTTGAAGCTTTTAATTCTTTGAGTTCAGCTTTATCTCTCTCTAGCTTTTTAATATCACTATTAAGAGAATCTTTTTGCTCATCTAAACTGTGTATAAGATTTTTATCTAAAGCTGTAACCCTTGCTAAAGCGTCTATTCTTGTTATTAAATCTGATAAGTCTTCAGATTTAAGTAAGAAAACTATAGGATTCATAGAATCTTTACTTTTATACATGGCACGCATTCTTTTACCTAAAACAGATTGTTTTTCATCTATTTCAGTTTTTAAAGTGCTTACTTTACTTTCGGTCTCTTTTAAATTTTCTTCTGTATCTTTCATTTTAGCTTTATTATCTGCTAATTTAGCATTTAATTCTTCGATTTCATTATTAAGTTTTGACACTTGAGAGTTAAGTGAAATAACTTCATTATCTAATTGTGAATATTTTACTTTGTTCTCCTGTATAGTAGATTTCTTATCATTTACTGTATCAGCAAAAACTACATGAGTAGCTGAAAGACTAATTGCCATAGCAATTAACGCTGATAAAATTCTTTTTTGCATAAACTACACTCCTTTAGTTAAACTGTCCACAACTTAAGTGTATTTCAACCTATATTACTGAATTATAACATAAAAGTCAAATGTAACACAAATTTAACCTTTAAACCTTTAAAATATGGTAAGAAAAAATTAACAACTTAATTATACTACAAATATAAAAAAATAAGAAATTTACCTTATATTGAAATAATTAAGATTATATATTATAATTAAAAAAAATAATATTTTATATTTTTAGGTTTGATTTTAATTAAAAGGGAAAGTGGTTAGAGTCCACTACAGCCCCCGCTACTGTGATAGGATACAAGTTTCTATTTGACCACTGATTATGTAAATTGGGAAGGGAGAAATGAGGATAAGCCTTAAGTCAGGATACCTGCCTAAAGATCATGAACTAAGCTTCGGAGGGAAGAGATTAGTACTTATTTGTTCATAATTTTGAGGAATAATTACTTTGATTTGTAAGCATCTGTTCTTTGTAGCACAGATGCTTTTTATTTTAAAATTTTAGAGGTGAAATATGAAAAAAGCTATATTAGTAGTAAGTTTTGGAACAAGTCATTTAGATGCATTAAACAATTCTATAAAAAAAATAGAAGATTCAATACAAGAAAGTTTCAAAGAGTATGATATTTTTAGAAGTTTTACATCACATATGATAGTAAGAAAACTTAAAGAAAAACATAACATGGAAGTATTATTTCCAGAGGATGCTTTAAAGAATTTAGCAGAGGAAGGATATGAGGAAGTTATAGTTCAACCACTTCATATTATTCCAGGAGAAGAATTTGATTATATAAAGCATATGGTAAAGGAATATGAACCATGCTTTAAAAAGATAGAAATAGGAAGACCAATATTCCATTATGAAGGTTTTGAATCAGGTCCAGATGATTATTCATATTTCGTAGATACAATGAAAGATTTAATAGAAAAGAATTCTCCATGTGTATTTGTTGGACATGGTAGTGCTCATCCATCTAATGCTGTTTATGGATGTTTACAATCTGTTTTAATAGATAAGGACTATGAAGATGTTTTTGTAGGAACTGTAGAAGGGTATCCTAATTTTTCAAATGTCTTAAAGAAAGCTAAGAAGAAAGATATAAAAGAAATAACAATAATTCCTTTAATGGTTGTAGCTGGAGATCATGCTAAAAATGATATGGCTTCAGATGAAGAAGATTCATGGAAGAGCAGATTTGAAAGTGAAGGAATAAAGGCTAATGTTATTTTAAAAGGTTTAGGGGAATACGAAGAGTTTGGAAATTTATACATAGATAGAATTAATGATGTTATTAATGGTACATATAAAGGACTTGGAGAAACTAAAAAGAAGAAACATAGAAGGGAAATGAAATAATGGATTACATGAAAAGCCCTATGGGAATTGAAAAAAGAAGTTTTGAGATTATAGGTTCTGAAATGCATGAACATAATTTTTCAGAAGAGGAATTACAAATAGTAAAAAGAGTTATACATACTACTGCGGATTTTGAATATCAAGATTTAATAGAAATAAGTGAAGGTGCTATAGAGGCAGGAGTTTCTGCATTAAAGAATGGAGCTAAAATATATACTGATACAACAATGGCTTTATCAGGAATGAACAAAAGAGCATTAAAAGAATTAAATGCATCAGTTGAATGCTATGTTGGATTAGAAGAGGTATTTAAATTAGCTAAAGAAAAAGAAATAACTAGATCAATGGCAGGAGTTGAACTTGCAGCAAAAGAAAATGTAGATATATTTGTTTTTGGAAATGCTCCAACTGCCTTATTTAAACTTAGAGAACTCATTAAGGAAGGAAAAGCTAATCCAAAGCTTATAGTTGCAGTTCCAGTTGGTTTTGTAGGAGCTAGTGAGAGCAAAGAAGATTTAGATGAACTTGGAATTCCTTATATAAGAGTTAAGGGAAGAAAAGGTGGAAGTACAGTAGCAGCAGCTATAATAAATGCATTACTTTATATGAATTATAAAAGAGATATGTAATAAAGAAGGTAATCTAAATGTTTGATATGTATATAGAAAGCGGTGGAAAGAAACTTAGATGTGGATACACTACAGGGTCTTGTGCAGCAGCTGCTGCTAAAGCCGCCACTTATATGCTTTTTAATAAAAAAGATATAAGTGTTATAGAAATAGATACTCCTAAAAATATAAAACTTAATTTAGAAATACAAGATATACAGGCTAATAAAGATTCAATATCTTGCTCCATAGTAAAAGATGGGGGAGATGACATAGATGCTACTTCAGGCCTTGAAATATTTGCAAAGGCAGAAGAAATTGAAGAAGGCTTTGAACTATGTGGAGGAGAAGGTGTTGGAGTAGTAACTAAAGAGGGGCTTTTTGTAGAAAAAGGACAACCTGCTATAAATCCAGTACCTAGAGAAATGATAAAAAAAGAAGTCTTAAGTGTTCTTCCTAAGGATAAGGGAGTTAGAATAACAATTTTCGTTCCAAGAGGAAGAGAGATTGCTAAGAAAACATTTAACCCTAGATTAGGTATAGTTGATGGAATATCAATACTTGGTACCACAGGAATAGTTTATCCAATGTCAGAAGAGGCCTTAAAGGAATCTATAAGAATTGAAATAAGACAAAAGGCCGTAAATAATAAAGACCTTGTATTTGTATTTGGAAATATGGGAGAAAGATTCTTAAGAGAAAGAGGATATAAAAAGGATAATATAGTTGTTATATCTAATTATGTAGGTTTTTCTATAGAATGTGCCTTAGCTCAAGGAATAAAGGATTTAACTATAGTAGGTCATATTGGAAAGTTAAGCAAGATTGCCTTTGGATGTTTCAATACACATAGTAGGGTTTCAGATGTTAGATTAGAAGTTATAGCCCTAGAACTTACCTTAATGGGATATGATTTAGAACTAGTACAAAAAGTTTTAGATCAAAAAACAAGTGAGGGTGCCGTAAGACTTCTTGGAGAGGATTTTCCTATGTTATATGAAAGAATTGGAGAAAAGGTACTAAAGAGATTAGATATATATGCTTATGGTGAAGCAAACTTTAATATTCTTATGTACTATGGATCAAAGGAAATGAAGTTACTATATGAATCTAAAAATTCAAACTTGTTTGATTAAACTTAAATTAGAAAGGAATGAAGGCTTTTGGTTAAAATATTAGGATTAGGACCAGGCCATGAAGACTATATAATTCCTAAAGTTATTAAGGAACTAGAAAAAAGTGATTATATAGTTGGTTTTGAAAGAGCAATTTCTAGCTTAAAGTTTTTAAATAGTATAAATGATGAAAGATTTAAGAGAGTAAAAGGTTTAAAAGAAATAATAGAATTTCTAAATGAAAATAAGGAAAAGAGGATTTCAATAGTTGCCTCAGGAGATCCAACCTTTTATGGAATTACAAATTATATATGTAAAAATTATGAGGGAGAAGTTTCTATTGTTCCTGGAATAAGTTCTTTTCAATATTTAACATGTAGAGTTAATAAAACTTGGAATGATGCTTTTGTTGGAAGTATGCATGGAAGAGAAGAAAATTTTATAGAAGTTGTTAAGGAAAACAAGCTCTCTATTTGGTTAACAGATAAAAAAAATACTCCTTCTGAGCTAAGTAAAAGGTTAATAGAAAATTCTATAGAATGTACTATATATGTTGGAGAAAATCTTTCTTATGAAAATGAAAATATAACAATTGGAAACCCAAGAGAAATTTGCGAAAAGGATTATGGAGATTTATCTGTAATAATAATTGAAAGATAAATTTTCCTTTGGAGGATATATGAAGTTTATAAAAGATTCAGAGTTTATAAGAGGAAAATGTCCTATGACAAAAGAGGATATTAGAATCCTTACTATTAGTAAATTAGATTTAGATAAAGATTCTAATTTTTTAGATATAGGAAGTGGAACTGGTAGTATTACTATTCAAGCTTCTAAATTTATAGAAGCGGGATCTGTATTTTCCATAGAAAGAGATGAAGAAGCCATAAGAGTAACTAAGGAGAACTTAAAAAAGTTTAATTGTAATAATGTTACTCTTTTAGAGGGTGATGCTATAGAACATATGGAATCACTTTCAAAGGAAATTAAAGAAGAAAAAATCTCAAAATTTGATTCTATATTTATAGGAGGCTCTGGTGGAGGCCTTGAAAAAATTATAAATATATCAGATGAAATCTTAAAAGAGGATGGAGTTTTAGTATTAAACTTTATAACTTTAAACAATGCATATAATGCAATAGAATTTTTAAAGAAATTAGAATATAAAACAGAAATTTCTTTAGTTAACATAAGTAAAAATAGAGAAAATACATACATGATGATTAGCAATAATCCAATTTTTATTGTTAAGGCGTTTAAGGAGGAAAATTAATGGCAATATTATATGGAATAGGTGTAGGGCCAGGAGATAGTGAACTATTAACAATAAAGGCAGTAAAGGCTATTGAAAATAGTGATGTTATAGTAGCACCAAGTGCAGAAGAAGGTGGAGAGAGCATAGCATTAATAGCAGCTCAGGAATACATAAAAGAAGGAACAGAAATAGCTGTTAAACATTTCCCAATGGGAAAGAAAAACAGAGAATTAAAAGTTAAAGAGGCTTATGACTTTATTTTAGAAAAACTTAAAGAAGGAAAAAATGTAAGTTTCTTAACTATAGGAGATCCTTATGTTTATAGTACTTATATACATTTATTAAATTATGTAGAAGACCATGGTTTCCATGTAAAAACTATTCCAGGAATAACATCTTTCTGTGCTGCAGCTAGCATAGTTGATAGAACATTAGTTGTAGGTAATGAACCATTACTTGTTCTTCCAGCAGGTAGAGTACATGACATAAAAGATGAAAAGTTCGTTGTAATAATGAAAGTTTATAAAAAAGAAGAAGAAGTTTTAGATGTATTAGAAGAAAAAGGATTTGATTATGTTCTAGTTAGTAGAGCAGGTAGAGAAGGGGAAAAAGTTCTAAGAACTAGAGAAGAAATCTTAAATCATAGAGATTACATGTCTTTAATACTAGCAAGTAAATAGAGAAAAATTATAAATAAAAAATCGTATTTTATTAGGAGGCAAAGGATAAAATGTTATATTTTATAGGTGCAGGTCCAGGAGCTGTTGATTTAATAACTGTTAGAGGAAGAAATTTATTAGAAAAAGCAGATGTTGTAATATATGCAGGATCTTTAGTAAGCAAAGAACATTTAGATGTTTGTAAAGAGGGAGTTAAAATATATAACTCTGCTTCAATGACTTTAGAAGAGGTGGTTGAAGTTATAAAGGAAAATGATGGGGAAGATAAAGTAATAGTAAGACTTCACACTGGAGATCCATCAATATATGGAGCTATTAAGGAACAAATGGATGAACTAGACAAGTTCAATATACAATACGAGGTTGTACCAGGAGTAAGTTCCTTTACAGCAGCAGCTTCAGCTATAAAGAAAGAGTTTACTCTTCCATCAGTAACTCAAACTGTTATATTAACTAGAGTTGAAGGAAGAACACCAGTACCAGAAACAGAAGATTTAGAAAAGTTAGCAGGAATTGGAGCTTCTATGGCATTATTCCTTTCTATATCAATGATTGATAAGGTCGTTGAAAAATTAAAAAGAGGATATGGAAGAGAAGATGTTCCTATAGCTGTAATTTCTAGAGCAACATGGGATGATCAAGAAATAATGGTAGGAACATTAGAAAATATATCAGAAAAGGTTAAGGAAGCTGGTATAAATAAATGTGCTCAAATATTAGTTGGAGATTTCATTGACTGTAATTATGAGAAGAGTCTTCTTTATGATAAGCATTTTACTCATATGTTCAGAAAAGGAATTGAATAAATATGATTGGAATAATAAGTGTTACTGAAAAGGGAGACTTTATAGGAGATAAGCTTAAGGATTTTTTTGAAGAAAATAATATTAGCTTCAAAGGAATTTATAAAAGTAAATGTGAAGATTTTTCTTTAAAAGGAGCCACACAGGAAATGTTTGAAACTTGTAAGAATATTATTTTTATAAGTTCAACAGGAATTGCAGTGAGGGCTATAACTCCTTTTATAGTAAAAAAAGATAAGGATCCAGGGATTGTTGTGGTTGATGTAAACAATAAGTTTACTATAAGTTTAGCTGGAGGACACATTGGTGGAGCCAATGAATTAACTTTAGAAGTAAGCAAAGTTTTAAATAACACTCCAGTTATAACAACTGCCACAGATAACCAAAATAAAGTTGCACCAGACATGGTTGCTAAAAGTAATAATCTTATTATAGAAGATTTAAAAAAGGCCAAAGACATGGCTTCAAGGTTAGTAAATAATAAAAAAGTTTATTTTTTAGATGATAATAATTTAATTAAATTGCCTTTAGGCTATGAAAGTACATATTTATTAAAAGACAATACTCTTTGGATAACTAATAAGGAAAAAAGTGAAGAGGAAAATCTTAAGGGAGTTTTAAGATTAATAAGAAAAAATATATTACTTGGAGTAGGTTGCAGAAAAGGAGTGCCTTCACAAGAGTTAATAGATTTTGTCAAATCTTCCCTTAAGGATTTAAATATTGATAAGAGAGCTGTCTTGAAAATAGGATCAATAGATTTAAAAAAAGAGGAAAAGGCTATTTTAGATTTAAGTGAATATTTAAATTGTCCTTTTAAAACATTTTCTAAGGATGAGATTAAGAGTGTTCAAGATGAATTTGAAGGTAGTGATTTTGTAGAAAGATCTGTTGGAGTAAGAGCTGTATCAGAGCCAGCAGTTCTTTTAATGAATGGAAATATTATAGTAAATAAACTGAAGAAAAATGGAATGACGTTAACTATTGGAGAGCTTAAAAGGTAAAGTAAAGGAGAGTAAGCTTTATAAAGGTAGAAAAAATTCTATTAAGATAAATGTCTTAGAAATTCTTTAAAAGCGTAGTAGAAAAGTAAAAGCTTTAATAAGCTTATAACCATAATACTTTAGAAATTAAGCTACATAATAAGGAGGAATAAGAATGGGAAAATTATATGTAATTGGAATTGGACCAGGTGGATTAGATGAAATGACTTTAAGAGCAGTTAAAGCTATTGAAGAATCTGACATAATAGTTGGTTACACTAAATATATAGAAATGGTTAAAGACTTAATAAAAGATAAGGAAATCTTCAAAACTGGTATGCGTGGAGAAGAAGAAAGATGCAGAGAAGCCTTAGAACTTAGTAAGGATAAAAAAGTTGCTTTAATAAGTACTGGAGATTCAGGAATTTATGGTATGGCTGGACTTATCTTAGAGATGAGAAAAGATGAAAATGTTGAAATAATACCTGGTATTACAGCATCTAGTGCAGCAGGATCAGTTTTAGGAGCTCCTTTAATGCATGATAACTGTAACATAAGTTTAAGTGATTTAATGACTCCTTATGAGGATATAAAGAAAAGAGTTCGTTTAGCAGCAGAGGGAGATTTCGTAATTTCTCTTTACAATCCAAAGAGTAAGGGAAGACCACACTATTTAAGAGAGTGTGTTGATATAATTAAGGAATTTAGAGGAGAGGAAACTCCTATAGCAGTTGTTAGAAATGCCTTAAGAGAAGGAGAAAGTAAAGAAATATTTACTTTAAAAGACTTTAATGATGAAGTAGTTGATATGTTCTCAATAGTAATCATAGGAAACTCAAAAAGTTATATTAAAGATGGATATTTTGTAACTCCAAGAGGATATAAAATAAAAAAATAAAACTAATGGGGTGAGAATGTGATTGCACTTATATTAGGAACTTCAGAAGGAAGAGAGTTTTTACAAAAGCTTAAGGGATTTGAAGAAAAAATAGTTATATCTACAGCTACAGAATATGGTGGAGAACTTTTAAAAGAATTTAAAGTTGCATTTATGAATACAAAGCCTTTAGATGAAGAAGGACTTTTAAATTTTGCTAAAGAATTTAATTTAAAAGGAATAGTTGATGCTTCTCATCCTTATGCAAAGAATGTTAGTGAAAACACAATAAAAGTATGTAAGAAATTAAACATAGAATACATAAGATATGAAAGAAATGGTGTACTAAAAGAGTTAGACAATCCTAATATTATTAGAATAAGTGGATTAGACAAGCTTAAAGAATTAGACTCTACTATTAATGGACCAATTTTAAACACCACAGGAAGTAATGGAGTAAAGCATATATTAGAATCTTCTCTTGAAAATAGAGTTATTCATAGAGTATTACCTTCAAAAAAGGTTATGAATGATCTTATAGATTTAGGGGTTAAGATAGAAGATATAATTGCTATAAAAGGCCCTATTGGATATGAACTTAATAAGGCTTTTATAGATGAATACAAGGCAAAGGCGCTTCTAACTAAAGATAGTGGTGAAAGAGGTGGAGCTTTAGAAAAAGCAAAGGCTGCACTAGATTCAAATATTAAATTAATAATAGTTGAAAAGCCTAAGGTGGATTATGGTAGATGTTTTTATGATATAGATGAAACAGTAGAATACATTAAAAATATTTTGAAATAATAGGGGGATAAAATGAGAAGAAAAAGAATTTTAGGTTTAGCTACTATAGGATTAGTATTTTCCTTAGCTTTAGCAGGATGTACTGGAAGTTCAAAGGAAAGTACAGCTTCAAAAAACACTGAGGAAGGTTACCCAGTAACAATAAGTACATATGATCAAAGTGGAAAGGAATTTCAGGAAACTTTTGAAAGTAAACCTAAGAGAGTTATTAGTACAAATCAAACTACTACAGAAATAATGCTTGATTTAGATTTACAGGATTCCTTAGTTGGAACATCATTTATGGATAGTCCTATACTTCCAAGATTAGAAGATAAGTATAAAAATATAAATGTTCTATCAGAAACATATCCAAGTAAGGAAGCTGTTTTAGCTTTAAATCCAGATTTAATAATGGGATGGAAAAGTGTATTTTCAGATAAAAATCTAGGTTCTGTAGAATCATGGAATGAAAAAGGGGTTAAAACTTTTATTCAAAGAAACTCTGGTATTTCAAAAGAGCAGACTTTAGATGATGTTTATTATGATATAAATGATATAGGTAAGATATTTAATATAGAAGAAAAATCAACTAAATATGTTGATGATATGAAAGAAAGAATAAATAATATTTCTGAAAAGATAAAATCAGTTAAAGAACCTATGAAAGTTTTAGTAATAGAAGGTGAAGGAGAAAATAAATATAGAGTTTATGGACCTAAAACCTTAGTTTCAGATATGGTTTCAAAAGCTGGTGGTACTAATGTGGCAAAGGAATCAGGTAGTGTTGGAGTTGAGAATATAATAGAAATGAATCCAGATGCTATAGTTCTTATACATTACTTAAATCAAAATAAAGATAACAAAGAAGAAAAAGCATTATTAGAAAATCCAGCTTTAAAAAATGTAACTGCAATAAAAGAAAATAAAATAATATATACTCCTCTTTCAGAAACATATGCAGGTGGTGCAAGAACTGTAGAGGGAATAGAAAGAATAGCAAAGGGCTTATACCCAGACTTATTAAAATAAATTAAGTAAAATATAAACTCTAAGGAACTAAGCTTAAAAATAGTTTCTTAGAGTTTAATAATATATTTTAGGGAGAGATAAATAAGGTTGTTTAATTTAAGTTGGAGAAAAGACAAAAAAGTTTTCATTGCAGTTTTATTAATTTTACTTTTTATAGCATCTATAATATTAGGAATATCTTTTGGAGCTGTTGATATTCCACCTTATGATGTTTACAGAGTATTTTTATATAAGGTTTTTGGAATTAAGATTGGAAATTTAGATGAAATATTAAATAGCACTTTATTTGATATAATATGGGGAGTAAGAATGCCTAGGGTGCTTTTAGGAGCTTTTGCAGGTATGGCCTTAGCTATGGTTGGTGTAATTATGCAAGCTACTATACAAAACCCTTTAGGGGATCCTTACATACTAGGATTGTCATCTGGAGCATCTTTAGGTGCTACATTTTCAATACTAATAGGATTTTCAGGAGTATTATCAAGCTTTGGCGCACCATTAGGAGCATTTTTAGGAGCATTAATGGCATCTATATTTGTTTATTTTTTAGCGAAAATAGGTGGGCGTATAACTCCTTTTAAGATGATATTAGCTGGTATGGTTATAAGTTCTATATGTTCATCACTTACAAGCTTAATAATATTTTTATCAAAGGATAATGAAGGCATAAGAACAGTTAACTTTTGGATGATGGGAAGTTTGGCTGGAGCGGAATGGAGTAATATAGTTCTTCCCATAGCAATATCAGTTATACCACTAATATACTTTTTTACTCAATATAGAAATTTAAACTTAATGGTATTAGGAGATGAAACATCTATTACCTTAGGGTTAAATATTGAAAAGCATAGAAAAATATATATGATACTTTCATCTTTGATAACTGGAGTTATTGTATCAGTATGTGGAACTATAGGCTTTGTTGGAATTATGATTCCACACATTGTAAGACTTATATTTGGAACAGATCATAAAACTTTACTACCTTTTAGTGCTTTAGTTGGAGCTATATTTCTTATATGGGCAGATGTAATTGCTAGATGTGCTATTACTAATATGGAACTTCCTATAGGAATAATTACCTCTGTAATAGGAGCCCCTTTCTTATTATGGCTTATGGTAAAAGGAACTGGAGAAAAGGAGTAGGGATTATGATAAGATTAGAAGAGTTAGAAGTTTCTATAAACAAGAGTGAAATTATAAAGGGAGTTTCATTTCATGTTAATAAGGGGGATTTTGTTGGTCTTATAGGGCCAAATGGAAGCGGAAAATCAACTATATTAAAAACTATATATAAGTTAATTGATAAAAAATGTGGTGCAATATACATAAATGGTAAAGAAATAGACAGTATTAGTATAAAGTCAATGGCAAGAGAATTAGCAGTAGTAAGCCAATTTAATCAATATAATTTTAGCTTTAAGGTTAAAGATATTGTTCTTATGGGAAGAAATCCATATAAAAGGACTTTTCAATTAGACAATAAAGAAGATTATGACATAGTAAGAGAAGCTTTAGAAAAGGTCAATATGCTTCAATATAAGGATAGAGACTTTCTAAATCTTTCAGGAGGAGAAAAACAAAGGGTATTATTAGCAAGAGCCTTAGCACAAAAAACAGAAATTCTTTTATTAGATGAACCTACAAATCATTTAGATATTAAGTATCAAATAGAAATAATGAACATAGTTAAAGAGTTAAATATAACCGTATTGGCTGCACTTCATGATATGAATTTAGTTTCAGCGTACTGTAATAAAGTATATATGATTGATAAAGGAAAATTAGTTTATGGAGGAGAAACAAAAGAAGTTTTAACTCCTAAAAATATAAAAGAAGTTTTTGGTGTTGAATGTGAAATAGGAGAAAATTCAAAGGGACATATAACAATAAACTTTTTATTTTAGATAATGACTCTGTTTTAAGCTTATAACTTAAGGCAGAGTTTTTATTTACTATTAATTGTATTGAAAAATTATTAATAAAATGTAAAAAACTAAATTATATATTGAAAAATAATATTAATTTAAATATAATCTAATAAAATAAAACTATTCTTTAAATATAGTCCAGAGAGGCTACAAGAATTAATTATTTAGATTGTAAATAAAAATTTTATTTATTTTAAAGAATTAACTTCTTGCCTGTAATCTCTTTGGTAAGAAGTTTTATTTTTACCTTTTTAAATCAGTCCCGTGAGGCTGAAAAAAGGAGAAACAGAGCTTTCTCCTTAAGAAAAAATAAGGAGGCTTAAATTATGGCACAACAAGTAATAAGCAAAGAACAAGGAAGTATTAAGACATTAGGAATTTTCTCTTACTTTAAAAATGGAATTTTAGGATTACAACATTTAGTTGCCATGTTTGGAGCTACAATACTAGTACCACTAGTAACAGGCTTAGATCCATCAGTAGCTTTATTCACAGCAGGGATAGGTACTTTAATATTCCACTTATGTACTAAAGGAAAAGTTCCAGTATTTTTAGGATCATCCTTTGCATTTATACCTGTAATACAAGTAATTGCAGCTAAATATGGAGATTTAAGATATGCACAAGGAGGTATATTCTTTGCAGGATTAGCTTATGTATTAATTTCTTTTGGAATAAAGAAAATAGGTGTAGATAAAATAAAAAGATTTTTACCTGCAAGGGTAGTTGGTCCAATGATAATGGTTATAGGCTTAAATCTTATACCTAATGCCTTAGAAATGGCTGGGGTAAAATCTTTAATAGCTGGAGAGACAGGAGCTATGACTTCAGTTTTAATAGCTTGTACTACATTAGGATTAGCATTAATAATAAGTAAGTTTGGAAAGGGATTTTTCTCACAGTTAGCAATAATAACAGCAGTTTGTGTAGGATATACTTTAAGTTTAATTTTAGGACAAGTTGATACAAGTTTAATTCAACAAAGTACTATGATTGCAGTACCAAACTTTACATTGCCAAAGTTTGATTTTGGAGCAATAATGATAACTTTACCAGTTATTTTAGCTGTATCAATGGAGCATATAGGAGATATAACTACTAATGGACAAGTTGTAGGTAAAAACTTTATAGAAGATCCAGGATTAAATAGAACAGTATTAGGAGATGGATTGGCAACTTTAGTTGCATCTTTATTAGGGGGACCAGCTAATACTACTTACGGTGAAAATACAGGAGTTTTAGCTATAACTAAAAATTATAATCCATCAATTTTAAGATTAACAGCTTTTTTTGCCATAATACTAAGCTTTATAGCTAAGTTTGGAGCGGTTATAAGAACAATTCCACAATCAGTAATGGGAGGAATAAGCTTAATGTTATTCTCTATGATTGCTTTAGTGGGAGTTAAAACTATAAAAAATGAAGGTGTTAAGTTAAATAAAACTAACCTAATATTAATGGCATCAATAATTTTTGTAGGTTTATCAGGATTAGTCTTATCAGAACCTATAGGGATTAAAATAAGTGATGCTGTAAGTATATCAGGTTTAAGTTTAGCAGCTTTAGTTGGTGTTATTTTAAACTTAATAATCACTAAATTTGAATCATCAAAAAGCAGAAAAGAAGTAATTGCTTAAAGAAAAATAGCAAGTCATTTATATATGACTTGCTATTTTTAGTATTAAGTATTTAAAGTTATACATTCATTTCTTAATTCATCATTTTAATTAAATAGATTAGAAAATTTTGTTGAAATGTGGTAAAATATTAATAATATATATTAATATTTTGTTAACTTAAAGTTGATGAGAGGAAGTGTCAAAAATGAATTTAATAGGTAGCAAAATTGATGAAATGAAAGATGAGTTAATTGAGTCAGTACAAAATATTATTAGAATCAAAAGTGTTGAGGATGAACCAAAAGAGGGTATGCCTTTTGGTGAAGGAGTTTCTAAATCTTTAGAATGTGCCTTAGAAATTTCAAAAAAATTAGGGTTTAAAGTAGTTAATTTAGATGGACATGTAGGATATGCTGAATATGGTGATGGAGAAGAGTATGTAGCAGCTTTAGGACACTTAGACGTTGTTCCAGAAGGTGATGATTGGATTTACCCAGCATACGGTGCAGAAATACATGATGGAAAAATATATGGAAGAGGTACAACTGATGACAAAGGTCCAATAATGGCATCATTATATGGATTAAAAGCTATAAAAGAATTAGGATTACCACTATCAAAGAAAATAAGAATAATATTTGGTACTAATGAAGAAACTGGAAGTAAGGATATAGAATACTATTTAGAGCATGAAAAGGCTCCAGTAGCAGGATTTACTCCTGACGCAGAATTCCCTATAATAAATGGAGAAAAGGGTATTACTATTTTTGACATTGTTAAAACTTTTGGAGAAAAAACAACTGATGGAGATGTATTAGTTGAGAGTATAAAGGGTGGAATAGCATCAAATGTAGTTGCTAGTCTTTGTGAAACAAAATTAAAAGCTAAGGAAGCAAATAAGGTTTGTGAAGAAATATCAAAATTTGCTAAAGAAAATAATATAAAATTTGAAGTATCACATAAAAATGATGAAATAGAGTTAAAAGTATTTGGTGTTTCAGCTCATGGTAGTACTCCAGAAAAGGGTATAAATGCTATAATGCAAACTATTAAAATTTTAGCAGAATTAAATTTAGCACAAGAAGATATAAAAGCTTTCCTTAAATTCCTAAATGATAACATAGGTGAAGATGTCTATGGAGAAAAATTCGGAATCTTATTACAAGATGAAGCATCAGGAAAATTAAGTTTTAATGTTGGAGTAATTGATTTAAATGATAAAGTTGGAAGACTTACTTTAAACTTAAGATATCCTGTAACTAAGACTTTAGATGATATGATGACTCCTTTTAATGAAAGAATAAAAGGTACGGGAATAGAAATAGAAAACTTTGAACACCAAAAACCATTATATTTCTCTCCAGATCATCCTTTAATAAAAACTTTAAAGAATGTATATAAAGAGGAAACAGGAAAAGAAGGAGAATTAATGTCTATTGGAGGAGGTACATATGCTAAGGAAATGCCTAATATAGTAGCATTTGGACCAATATTCCCTGGAGAACCAGATGTTATTCATAAACCAAATGAATACATTAAAATAGATGACTTAATTTTAATAAGCAAAATATATGCAAAAGCTTTATATGAATTAGCTAAATAAATAATTTTATTTAGTTAAAATATAGACTTGATAAAAATTAATATTTAAATATAAAAAAGAGTGGTAAATTACCACTCTTTTTTATTCATGTTTATTTTGACATTCTTCACATATTCCATAGAAATACATTTTGTTTGAAAGTATTCTATAGTTTGAATGTTTTTGGGCTTCTTCATTTAGATGAGTATAATCTAAATTTTCAAGATCATCAACTCTACCACAAGCTAAACATTGAACATGACAGTGATCATTTGAGTTACCATCATATCTAAAGTTTCCTTCACCAACATTAATTTCTTGTATTAATTCTACTTCTACAAGAGTTTTTAACGCTTTATAAACTGTAGCTAATGACATTGTAGGGTAATCTTCCTGTAAAGCCTTGTAAATAGTCTCAGCAGACGGATGTTCTTTCGTACCCTTTAAGTATTTATAAACAGCAATCCTTTGAGGAGTTAGTTTTAATTTTTTTTCTTTAAAAATAGTAGTTATATTGTCCATTTCCACCATCCCTATCATATATAAGAATTAAATATATTATATAATAATAATTATTATATGTCAAAGATTATCTTTTAATACTATTTAACATTAAATAATCTTGATTTTTATTGAATATTATTTAAGAAAAATTAATAAAAAAAACTTGTAAAAATAGCCTTTTTATGATAAAATTTATTTAAAGGTTGTTAATTAATTAACAAAGTTTTTCCATGTTCATTTCATTTTCCTTTAAGAACAGTTTTTACTGTTCTTTTTTTTATATAATACAAAATTTAAATTTAATTTAAATATTTTTAAACGCTATTAACTATTTTACTTGTATAAAAAGAGAATTGCAAGTAAAGAAATTAAAATTAATATTAATATGTTATAAAAATATAAGATTTTTTAAAAAATTTTTGGGAAATTCAATAAAAAAATTATTAATATAAAATTTTTACTAATAAAATTAATACATAACAAACAATAAAAGTAATATATGTAAATAAATTAAAGAAAAATAGAACCTTGTAATACTTTACTTAAAGTTAAAGGAGTGGTAAACTTTACTATATAAATAAATTACTTAGGAGGTTAATTATGTCAAAGTATAAAGTTGGAGATGAATTAATTATTGTTACAGATCCTAATCAAGAAACTAAAAAATTAAAAGATTTAAGCTTCTTAAAAAAAGATGGAGATTTTGCTTGCTTATCATGGGGTATAAAAATTGTTGATGTATTATATGAAAAACCAAATGTTACATTAACTTATAAAAATGTTATGGGAGAGACTAACAAAGTTTTTGCTGTATGTAAAAATGTTGAGAATTTTGATCATGAAAAAGTTTTAGAAAAGGCTTTACTTAAAGCTTTCCAAAATGAGCTTACAAACATTACAGTTATAAAAAATTCAGGGTTAAAGACTATATTATAATTAATTTAAGAGGGGATTGAGAGTATAATATGTCGTATTGTCCATTTTGGTCAAATGAGAGGGAGAAATTTAAGTGCTATAAGGAATGTCCAATGAATGAGAAAATCACAGGAGAAGAGTGTGTATTTTCTATGTATTTAGACAAAAGTTTTTTACTTGAGGATGATTATGAAAAATCAAATATAGTTTTAAGTCAAGTAAATTAATAAGAGACGCTTCACAACAAGGAAGCGTCTCTTATTTTTGTTTATAAAATAAATATAAGTTCTATTTATATATGCTAGAATATCTATGGAGTAAATTATGTTTTAAATTCCATAAACCATTTGATAAATCTACATAATAAGTATGAGGATTCTCAAATCTTAAAATTTCTGGCCAAAGTTTTTCACACTCTTTTTGAGCGTAATCTCTAATTTCCATTACTGTTGGATTTTTGTAACATACTTTTCCATCTTCAAATATTTTAACTAGTAAATCTTTAACATAATAATTAGTTAATGTTTTTCTTTTCCATACATGAATAGGATCAAAAATCTCTAATGATTTATTAGTATCTATTTGTTCATCATTTAAAAGAATTAAATCAGCTAATGCTGTATGAGTATTATTATCAAATATTCTTATTATTCTCTTAAATCCAGGGTTTGTTATTTTTTCTTCATTTTCACTTATCTTTATTCTAGGAATTATATTACCTTCTTCATCTTCTACTGCAACTAATTTATAAACTCCACCAAAAACAGGTTCTGATCTAGCTGTTATAAGTCTTTCTCCAACTCCAAAGGCATCTATTGAAGCCCCTTGGCTTAATACATCTCTTATTATATATTCATCTAGAGAATTTGAAACTATTATTTTACAATCTGGATATCCAGCTTCATCTAACATCTGTCTACATTTTTTAGATAGATAAGTTATATCACCACTATCTATTCTTATTCCTTTTGGTCTTTTTCCTAAAGGTTTTAAAACCTCATCAAATACTTTAATAGCATTAGGAACTCCGGACTTTAAAACGTTATAAGTATCTATTAATAATGTACAGTTATCAGGATATGCTACTGCCCAGGCTTTAAATGCCTCATATTCATCTCCAAAAAGTTGAATCCAACTATGAGCCATAGTTCCTATAGCAGGTATGTCAAACATTTGATCAGCTATTGTACATGCTGTAGAATCACAACCACCTATAGCAGCAGCTCTTGCTCCATAAATAGCTCCATCATATCCTTGAGCTCTTCTAGAACCAAATTCCATTACAGTCTTATCTCCAGCTGCTCTACATATTCTATTAGCCTTAGTAGCTATAAGAGTTTGGTGATTTATAGTAAGAAGTATCATAGTTTCTACAAACTGTGCTTGTATTACAGGACCCTTAACGATAACTAAAGGTTCATTTGGGAAGACAGGATTTCCTTCTGGAATTGCCCAAACATCACAAGTAAACTTGAAATTTATTAAAAAGTCTAAGAATTCATCACAAAATAATTCCTTTGATCTTAAATAGGCTATATCATCTTCTGAAAAGTTTAGATTTGATAGGTATTCAATTAATTGCTCAACACCAGCCATTATACAATAGCCGCCACCATCAGGTACCCTTCTAAAATACATATCAAAATAGGCAATTTTATTTTCTATGCCATTTTTAAAATATCCATTTGCCATAGTAAGTTCATAGAAATCAACTAGCATTGTAAGATTTCTAGGGTTTTTTACATCAAACTTATAATCCATATAAAAATTATCTCCTTTTCATAAGTTATCAATAACTATTGTAACCAGTAGTTAGAATTATTACAATATATATGTTATTAAATATTATGGTTTACTAACGAAATTTTAGTCAATAATTAAAATAAATTTTATTAAACATTAGGAGAATTATAATGTCTAATTTAGATAAATATCAAAATGAAGCTGTAAGAGCAAGGAGTAAAAGTATTCTTGTTATAGCGCCACCAGGAGCTGGAAAGACCACAGTAATATTAAATAGAATAAAATATCTTTTAGAAGAAAAAAAGGTTAAAGGAATACATGTTATAGTAATAACTTTTACTAAGGCTGCAGCAGAAAATATGAAAAGTAGATTTAAAGAAATGCATAAGGAAGGAATTATTCCATTCTTTGGAACCTTTCATGGGCTTTTTTATAAAATTTTACTTAGGAATAAGGATGAAATAAGGCTTATAGAATCTAAGGATGCCTATAATATTATAAGGAAAGTATTATCCTCTTATATAGAAGAGGTAAGTGATGAAAAAATAAAAGAGGTATTAAATAATATATCTAGAAAGAAAGTTTCTTCTAAGGATTTAGAAATATCAATGACTTATGAGATTTTTAATAAATGCTATGAAGCATATGAAACTTTTAAAAATGAGAGAGGACTTTTGGATTTTGATGATTTACAAATAAAGGCAGTAACCCTTTTAAAAGAAAATCCCCATGTATTAGGATATTATAGAAATTTAATAAAATATATATTAGTTGATGAGTTTCAAGATTGTGATGAAGTTCAATTAGAATTTTTAAGACTTATAAATAATGAAGTTTTTTGTGTTGGAGATGAGGATCAAAGTATATATTCCTTTAGGGGAGCAACTCCTAAATGTATGATAAACTTTGAGGAGAATTTTGAAGGTAGCGAGAAGGTTTATTTAAAGTATAATTATAGGAGCTTAAAAAATATTGTGGAAGTATCTAAGGATGTTATAAAGCATAATAAAGAGAGATACCAAAAAGAAATAATAGCTTTTAATGAAAATCAAGGGAAAATAGAACTTAAAAAGCCATTTAATGAGTCAGAGGAAGCAAATATAATTGCTTTAAAAATAGAAGAAAGCAAAAGATTAGGAAATAAATATTCTGATAATGCTATTTTGTATAGGACTAATATGGAGAGTAGAAGTTTTATTGATGCTTTTATTAGAAAAAAGATTCCCTTTAAGCTTTTAGATAAAGAATATAATTTCTTTAATCATTTTATATGTAGAGATTTAATTGCATATTTAAGACTCTCAATAGATCCATTTAATAAAGAAGATTTTAATAAAATAATAAACAAACCCTTTAGATATGTTTCAAAAAGTACTATTTATGGAGTAATGAATTCTAAGAAGAGAGAAAATGTTTTTGAGATATTAATGAATGTAGAAGGTGTACATCCATTTCAAATGAGAAAATTTGAGGAGTTAAAAAGTGACATAGCTTATTTAAATAAACTTTCCTTAAATAGTGCTATTGATTTTATATTAAGTGATTTAGAGTATAGTCAGTATATACGAGAGTATTCCTCTAAGTTTAAGCAAAATCAAGAGGATTTATTAGATATTGTAGAAGAATTTAAAAGTTCAGCTATGGAATTTAAATCTATAATCACTTTTCTTTCTCACATAGAAAGTGTTGAAGAAAATTTAGAAAACTTAAATTCTAAAGAAAATATAGACTCTGTTATATTAAGTACAATGCATGGGGTAAAGGGAATGCAATTTAAAGATGTACACATTGTAAATATAGTTGATGAAACAATACCCCATAAAAATAGTATGGAAAATTTAGAAGAGGAGAGAAGACTGTTTTATGTAGGTATAACTAGGGCTATAAATAATTTATATTTCTATGCACCTAAGAGTTTAAGAGGTAAATTTAAAGATCCATCTATATTTTTAAATAATACAAATTTAGATAGCCAATGCAATATAATTGATTATGGATTAAAAGAAGGAGATGTCATAAGACATAATTATTTTGGCATAGGAGAAATTTCTAAAATAGAGAAGGATACTATTTCAATTAAATTTGTTCAAGGAGAAAATAAAAAATTTTCTTTAAGAACTTTGATTGAAAATAATTTAATAGAAAAAATAATTTGTGAAGTTTAACTGTAGTAGTAACAAAGAAAATTAGGGAATCTAAAGAAAAATTTTCTTTGTTACTATAATTTTTGATATAGTACACTTAAATAATATACTCGTAAATGAGCATAAAATATAATTGAAGAAAAAAACATAGTAATATATAATCAAAAATATATAAAATAAATAAGATATATAATATATATTATTTATAAATAAAAAGTAGGTGTTAAAAATGAATATAAATTTAATGGATGAAGCTCAAGAATTAAAAGATTTACTTGTAGCTTTAAGAAGAGATTTTCATGAAAATCCTGAATTAGGTTTTGAAGAGTGGAGAACTTCAGGAAAAATAAAGGAATTTTTAACTAATGAAGGTATTGAATATATAGAAACTGCTAAAACAGGAGTATGTGGAATAATAAAGGGAACACTAAAGGATGAATCTAAAAAAGATAGATGCATAGCTTTAAGAGCTGATATTGATGGCCTTCCTATGGATGATAAAAAGACTTGTTCATATTCATCAAAAGTTAAAGGAAGAATGCATGCTTGTGGACATGATGCTCATACAACAATATTATTAGGTGCAGCTAAATTATTAAGTAGACATAGAGATAAGTTTAGTGGTACTGTTAAGTTATTATTTGAACCAGCAGAGGAGACAACAGGAGGAGCTCCTATAATGATAGAAGAAGGAGTTTTAGAAAATCCTAGAGTAGAAAAAATAATAGGACTTCATGTTGAAGAAACTTTAGATGCTGGACAAATAATGATAAAAAAAGGAGTAGTTAATGCAGCGTCTAATCCTTTCACAATAAAGATAAAAGGAAGAGGAGGACATGGAGCTTATCCTCACATGGCTGTAGACCCTATAGTTATGGCTTCTCAAGTTGTTTTAGGATTACAAACAATAGTAAGTAGAGAAATAAAGCCTGTAAATCCAGCAGTTGTTACAATAGGAAGTATAAATGGAGGAACTGCTCAAAATATAATACCAGATGAGGTTATATTAAAAGGTGTTATAAGAACAATGACCCTAGAAGATAGAGCTTACGCTAAGGAAAGACTAAGAGAAGTAGCTACATCTATTTGTACAGCTATGAGAGGAGAATGTGAAATAGATATAGAAGAAAGCTATCCATGTCTTTATAATAATAATGAGGTTGTAGATTTAGTAACTGAAGCTGCAAAAGAAATTATTGGGTCTCAAAATGTTAAGGAGCAAGAAGCACCAAAGCTTGGAGTTGAAAGCTTTGCATATTTTGCCTTAGAAAGAGATTCAGCATTTTATTTCTTAGGAGCTAGAAATGAAGAGAGAAATATTATTTATTCAGCTCATAATAGTAGATTTGATATAGACGAGAATTTATTACCAATTGGAGTTTCAATTCAATGTAAAGCCGCATTAAATTATTTGACAAGGGAGTAAATTAATATTAATCTATAGAATAGTAATTATAAAATGATTTAAATTAGGAGTGAAGCGATTTGAAAATAGAGATAGGTACAAATGAAGCGGGACAGAGATTAGATAAGTTCTTAAGAAAATATTTAAAGGATGTACCTCTAAGTGCAATATTTAAAGCCCTAAGAAAGGGTGATATAAGAGTAAATGGAAAGAAGCAAAAAGAAAAGTATTCTCTTTTAGAAGGAGATGTTATAGAGATAAGATATCTTCAAAGTGTAGTAACTAAGGAGAAGAAAAAGCCTAATTTCCAAATGGTTGATTCAGGATCACTTCAAGTGGTGTATGAAGATGAAAATATGCTTTTAGTTGAGAAATGGCCAGGAGTATTAGTTCATTCAGATAAAAAGAATGGAGCTCCAACCTTAACTGACTATGTATTATCATACTTATTCAGAAAAGGAGACTATGTTCCAGAAAATGAATTAACTTTTACTCCTGCATCTTGTAACAGATTAGATAGAAATACTTCAGGAATAGTATTTTTCGGTAAGAATTTTGAAGGATTAAAACTACTTAACGAGATGATAAGAGAAAGAAAAGTTAAGAAGTATTACTGTGCTTTAGTAAAGGGAAAAATACAGCCTGGAAAATATGAAGCATATATATCAAAAGATGATGAATTAAATAAGTCAACAGTTTATGATACTGAAAGACCAGATACAAAGAAAATAAAAATGGATGTTAAGGTTCTACAAACTAATGGCGCCTTTTCATTATTAGAAATAGAACTTATAACTGGAAGAAGTCATCAGTTAAGAGCTCATTTAGCTCATTTAGGAAATCCTATTGTTGGAGACTTTAAATATGGTGATAATAAAATGAATTCCTTCTTTGAAAATAAGTTTGGATTAACATATCAATTCCTTTATGCTTATAAGGTTACATTTAAAGAGGTTCCTGAAAAGTTTGATTATTTAAAAAATAAAACTATAGCTCAGGGGTTACCTCCAATGTTTAAAAAGATAAAGAAGGATGTATTTAAATTTAGGATTTAGTTTTTAAGATAGGAGATTTTTATGAAAGAGCAGTCTATAACTAAAGGCTTTGCAATACTTTCTATTGCAAGTATAGTTGCTAAATTATTATCTTTAATTTATGTACCTTTTCTTACTAGAATTGTAGGAAATGTTGGTATGGGTATATATGGAAAAACCTATGACATATTTGTTTTTGTATATGCTTTAACAAATGTAGGTTTACAAACAGCCATATCAAAATATGTTTCAGAGTTAGATGCAGTTGGCAATTATAAAGATGCCTTAAGAGCATTTAAGATTTCAAGAGCATTTTTACTTGTAGTTGGTACAATATTTACTATAGTTTTAATGTTAAGTGCTAATTTTATAGCCAGTATGAGTCAGACGCCAGAAATGGTTTATCCAATAATATTCTTAGCACCAACAATTATGATAACAACTGTGCTAGTTACTTATAAAGGATATTTCCAAGGAAGATCTCAAGCTACACCAATAGCTATAGCAACTGTTATTGAACAGGTTGCCAATGTATTTTTAAGCTTATTATGTGCATACTTCCTTATAAAGAAAAGTGTATCTTTAGGAGTTGCAGGAGGAACTATAGGATCTTCTGCTGGGGCATTAATGGCAGTATTATATTTAATATACATATATAATATATATGGAGTTGAAAAAGAGGCTAAGAGAAAACAAGAGCCTGGAGTTAGAAGAATTACAGGCAAAAAAATAGCAAGAACCTTATTTAAATATGGATTACCAATAACTCTTAGTACTGGTCTTCAAAATTTAGGAAATATAATAGATATGTTTACAGTAAGCAATAGACTTGTTGACGCAGCTCATATTTCAAAATTAGAGGCTAATGCACTTTATGGATATTTTTCAACAAGATATAAGATTTTAATAAATGTTCCAATGGTATTTATAACTTCTTTAGGATATATGGCATTACCTGCAATATCAAGAGCATATGCTTTAAAGGATAAAAAAGAGATAAAAAATAAGATTAATTTCTCTATGAGAGTTACATATCTTTTATCAATACCATCAGCCTTTGGATTAGCTTTATTAAGTGAAAGCATATATAGATATATTTTTGCAGATTCAAATGGGTATATGATGATGGTAATAGGTGCTGCCATGATACCATTAACAGCAATAGTTCTTATGCAAAATGTAATACTTCAAAGTGTAAGTCAATTTTACTATGTATTATTTACATTGGCTCTTAGTATTATAGTGAAATTTACATTAAATATGACTTTAGTTGCAAATCCAGATATAAATATTTATGGAGCTGTAATTTCTGGAATGGTGGCTTTCGTAATTTCTTTAGTACTTAATCACTTTAGAATGAGAAAAACACTAAAGATGAAAATATCAATGTTAAAATATGCATTAAAACCTTTATTAGCATCAACATACATGAGTATCGGAATAATGCTTAGCAAATATGTAATATCTTTATTTATAGATTTTAATAATTTAAGTTTAATATTAGGTATAGCTATATTACTAGTAATTATAGGTATAGGTGCATTTATGTATCTTCACGCTATTATAATTTTAGGTGGAATTAAAAAGGCAGATATAGAAGAAATTTCACCTAAACTTTTAAAAGTTATGCCAAAGTTTTTAAGAAAAAATATAAAATAATAAAAAAGTAAGGTATCACTTTCTAGATACCTTACTTTTTTATTTTTATTTTCTAAATAATTTTAAAATTTCATTTATTACAAATGGTATTAAGGATACAAGTATAACCACAATCCAATCATATAAAAGTAAAGGGGTAACCTTAAATATATTAGCAATAAAGCTTATTGAAATTATTATTACTTGAAGGAAGATTCCAAGTAAAATTGAATATACTAAGTATTTATTAGAAAACAGTCCTAAGGAGAATGCTGATTTAGTATTACTTCTTAGAGATAGTGATAAAAATAATTGAGATACACTTAGTACAACAAAGGCCATTGTTTGAGCATGAATTAAGGAATCAGGATAAAGTCTTTCACCTAATTTAAATGCAAATAGAGTTATTCCTCCTATTAAAACTCCATTTATTATAAGTTGAATTTTATCAGACTTAACAAATATACTTTCCTTAGGATTTCTAGGAGGATTATTCATAACATCTTCCTTTGTTTTATCAACTCCTAAAGCTAGTGCTGGAAAACTATCTGTAATTAAATTAACCCAAAGAATGTGTATTGGTTGAAGGGGAGAGTTCCAATTTAACAGTATAGCTGTAAATAGGGTTAGTATTTCTCCTAAATTACAGGATAATAAAAATACTATAGATTTTTTTATATTTAGATAGATTTTTCTTCCTTCTTCTACAGCAGAAACTATTGTTGAAAAATTATCATCAGTAAGAATCATATCTGAGGCACCTTTAGATACATCTGTACCTGTTATACCCATAGCTACACCTATATCAGCTGCTTTTAAGGAAGGGGCATCATTAACTCCATCTCCAGTCATAGAAACTATATTTCCATGAGACTTAAAGGCTTTAACTATTTTTACCTTGTGTTCAGGAGACACTCTCGCAAAAACTCTGTAATTTATAATTTTTTCATTGAACTCTTCTTCTTTAAATTTATCTATTTCATGACCAGTAATGGCTTGAGAAATATCTTCTGCTATTCCTAGTTCATTTGCAATAGCAAAGGCTGTATTTTTATGGTCACCAGTTATCATAACTGGTGTTATTCCAGCACTTTTACATAGTTTAATAGAATCTTTAACCTCTAGTCTAGGTGGATCAATCATTCCAACCATGCCAATGAAAACTAAATCTTTTTCTAAAGAATCTAAAACTATATTTTCTTTAGATATATCTTTATATGCAAAGGCAAGAACTCTTAAGGCTTTGTCTGACATTATATTAGAGTTTTCTAAAACTTTAGCTTTATATTCCTTTGTAAAGTCTAGTAATTTTCCATTAACAGATATTTTATTACAAATTGAAAGTATAGAATCTAAGGCACCCTTAGTAAATACACGAGCTTTTTTTTCATCTACTAAGTTTACTGTAGTCATTAACTTTCTATCAGAATCAAAAGGAATTTCATCTATTCTTTTAAATTCTTTTTCAAGTTTTTCTTTTAGTATATTAAGCTTAAAAGGAGATTCTAAAAGTGCTATTTCAGTAGGATCGCCAGTTTGGCTTTTTTCTGAGTATGTGGCGTCATTACAAAGAACCATACAATCTACTAAAAGTTTAGATTCATTTTCATTTAAATTAAATTCACTCTCTTTTATATAAGAATCATTTGTGTAAACAGTAGTTACAGTCATTTTATTTTGAGTTAGTGTACCTGTCTTATCAGAACATATTATACTTACAGAACCTAGAGTTTCAACAGCAGGAAGCTTTCTTATTATTGCATTCTTTTTTACCATTCTTTGAACTCCTAGTGCTAATACTATAGCAACTATGGCAGGCAATCCTTCTGGAATAGCAGCAACAGCCAAAGAAATAGAAGTTAGGAACATTTCAAGTAAATCTCTTCCTTGAAAAAATGAAATAATAAAAATTAGAATACATATACCTACAGCTAAAAATCCTAGAATTTTTCCAAGTTCGCTTAATTTTTTTTGTAGTGGAGTTTCATCATTTTCTTCTTGTTCTATCATTTTAGCTATTTTACCAATTTCAGTATTCATTCCAGTACCAACAACAACTCCAACTCCACGGCCATATGTAGCTAGAGTAGACATAAAGGCCATATTATTTTGGTCTCCAATTGGAATTTCTTTATCTGGTAAAAAAGAAGCATCTTTTTCTGAAGGAACAGATTCACCTGTAAAGGCAGATTCCTCTATTTTTAAGTTAGCTGTATCAATTAATCTTAAATCTCCAGGGATATATCTACCAGCATCTATTATTACAATATCTCCTGGTACAATATCTTCTGAAAGAATTTCCTTTAAAGAACCATCCCTTTTAACAAGAGCTTTAGGAGTGGAAAGTTCCTTTAAAGCATCTAAGGCTTTTTCTGCTTTAGATTCTTGAATAACTCCTATAACTGCATTTATTATTATTACTAAGAGTATTATTAAAGCATCACTTATTTCTCCTAAAAATGCAGATATTATTGCAGCTATAATTAGTATATAAATCATTACATCTTTAAGCTGAGATAAGAACTGTTTAAATAGAGTTTTCTTCTTTTTAGTTTCAAGTTTATTCTTACCATACTTTTCAAGTCTTCTTAATGCCTCATTAGAGGAAAGACCATTCTTTTCATCTACATCTAATTCCTTTAATATTTCATTTTTTGATTTTTTGTACCACAAAAATAATCACATCCTTTCCTATTATATTAGCTTATAGATTTTTATAGAAAAAATACTGAAATAATAGAATTTTTTTATTTTATATAAAATAGTATGCTTTTTAAGATACAGTTGTACAATATTTAACAATGTTTTAACTTTTTATAAACTTAAGAGAAAAACAACAGAAAATTTAGTAAAATAAATTTAACTATGTTAAATAACTTATAAAATTTATTTATGGTTTAAGGGGAGAAAAGTATTAAAAAGTGAGGGGATGAAAGTGGACAAGGTTACTTTAGTAATAATGGCAGCAGGAATGGGAAGTAGATATGGAGGCTTAAAGCAAATTGATAAGATAGGACCAAATGGGGAGACCATAATAGAATATTCCATTTATGATGCTATTAAAGCTGGTGTCACAAAGGTTGTATTTATAATAAAAAAAGATATTTTTCAGAAGTTTAGAGAAACTATAGGTTTTAAAATAGAAAATATAATAGAAACTGAATATGTTTTTCAAGAAGTTGATAATTTAGAAAAAGAATTTAAAGGGAAATTTAAAAGAGTTAAACCTTGGGGAACTGGACATGCAATTTTATGTTGCAAAGGTTTTATAGAAGAACCTTTCATAGTTATAAATGCTGACGATTTTTATGGAAGAGAAACCTATAGAATACTTTGTGAAGAAATTAAAAAAAGTAAGTGTGATTCTGAATACTTTATGGTAGGTTTTAAGGTAAGTAAAACATTAACTGACTTTGGAAGTGTATCTAGAGGAATATGTGATTTGAATTCTAAGGGAGAATTAATTTCTATTAAAGAAAAAACAAAAATTATGAAAAAAGGAAATAGTATATGCTATGAAGAGGATGGAGATTATCATAATATTCCTAAAAACACCTTAGTTTCTATGAATATTTGGGGATTAAAACCTAGCATATTTACAGAACTAGAAGATAAATTTTTTACTTTTTTAAAAGATAAAAGTATAGATAAATGTAAAGAAGAGTTTTATCTTCCTACAGCAATAGATGAGCTTATAAAAGAAGATAGGGTTAATGTTAAGGTTTTAAAAACAAATGAACAATGGTATGGAGTTACTTATAAAGAGGATAAAGAAAGTGTTAGGGATTCTTTAAAAAAATTATCTAAAAATATTTATCCAGATGATTTGTGGGAGGAGTTTAAATAAAATGAACAAAAATTATGATTTTAAAAGTATAGCAGAAAATTTTAATTTAGAGGGAGAGTTAAAAACATCAGATAGCCATGTTTGTGGTCATATAAATGATACATTTATAATAAAATGTGAAGGGAAAAATGGAGAAGAAATAAAATATGTTCTTCAAAGAGTGAATTCTGACATATTTAAAAATCCGGAGCAACTAATGGAGAATATTGAAAATGTTACTTCACATATAAAAAATAAGATTATAGAAGAAAATGGAGACCCCTTAAGGGAAACCTTAAATATAGTGAAGACAAAAGAAGGAAAAAACTTCTATAAATGCAAAGAGGGAAATTATTGGAGAATTTTTAATTTCATACATGGCGCTAGCACCTATCAAATAGTTGAAAAACCTGAGCATTTATATACAGCTGGTAAGGCTTTAGGAAAATTTCAAAAGCAATTATCAGATTTTAATGTTGATATGCTTTATGATACAATCCCTGATTTTCATAATACAGAAAAGAGATTTGAGGCATTTATGGAAGCTGTAAGGGAAGATAGAAAAGGAAGAGCAAATGATGTAAAAGAAGAAATAGATTTTGTAATTAACCGTGCTGAAGATACAAAAGTTTTAGTAAATATGATAAAAGAAAATAACCTTCCTTTAAGAGTTACTCATAATGATACAAAGTTTAATAATATAATGATAGATGATAAAACAGGAGAAGGAATTGCAGTTATTGATTTAGATACTGTTATGCCAGGACTATCACTATATGACTTTGGAGATTCTATTCGTTCAGGAGCTACAACAGCTTTAGAAGATGAAGTGGATTTATCCAAGGTAAGCTTTGATTTAAATCTTTATGAGCATTTTGCAAAAGGATTTTTAGAGTCAGCAGGGGATGCCTTTACAAAAGAGGAAATTGAATATTTACCTTTTGCAGCTAAACTTATGACCTTTGAATGTGGAATGAGATTTCTTATGGATTATTTAAATGGAGATGTTTACTTTAAAATACATAGGGAAAATCACAACTTAGATAGAGCTAGAAATCAATTTAAGCTTGTTTCTGATATGGAAAAAGAAATGGATAATATGAAGAAGATAGTATATTCATATATTTAAAAACTCTATTGTTAAAAAATAAAGTTATTATTTTTAAGACATTATAAAAATGGTAAATGGGGCTGTATCAAAATATAATAATAAAACTTATTTTGATATACGCCCTTTTATAATTAAGAAAGGAGGTTTTAAAAATGAATATTTGGAATAAGTTAGAAAGGAAATTTGGAGATTTTTATATAAGAAATTTAATTACATATATAATATCCTTTAACGCAATTATTTATATTATGATGTATACATCAATTAGAAAAGAATCTATACTGAATTTAGTCTTAGTACCTGATTTAGTATTAAAGGGAGAGGTTTGGAGGTTATTAACATTTATATTTATTCCACCAATGACAAGTCCTTTATTTATAGTTTTTGCTCTATATTTTTACTATATTGCTGGAATAAGTTTAGAAAGAGAACTTGGAGGTTTTAAATTTAATATATATTATCTCATAGGAGTTTTAAGCACTATAATAATTTCATTTTTAACAGATACACCAGCAACTTCAGCATATATAAATTTATCCTTATTTTTAGCTTTTGCAAAGATAGCCCCTGATTTTGAATTATTATTTTTATTTATAATTCCTATTAAGGTTAAATATTTAGCTATGTTAAACTGGGGAGTAATAATTTGGAATTTAATCACTGTAAATTCTATTGGTGGAAAATTACTAGTACTAGCACCAGTGATAAATTATTTAATTTTCTTTGGAAAAGATGTATTAAAAGGAACAGTTTCAACATCTAAAAATTACTATAGAAAGAAGAGCTTTGAAAATAAAGTTAAAAAAAGTGATCATAGACATAGATGTAAAGTTTGTGGAATTACAGATTTAGATGATCCTAATATGGAATTTAGATACTGTTCAAAATGCAGTGGTAATAAATGTTATTGTATGAATCATATAAAAAATCATGAGCATAAATAAAATTAAGGGAAAGAATGGTGAATAGTATGAGCAAAAAAACAACAGATTTAGGAAGGGATAGTATTGGAAAGCTCCTTTTTAAACTAGCTATGCCAGCTATAATAGCTCAACTTGTTAATGTTTTATACAATATAGTAGATAGAATGTTTATAGGAAGATTGCAATCTGGTGACATGGCTATGGCTGGAGTTGGGGTAGCCTTTCCAATTATAATGATAGTCGCTGCTTTTAGTGGTTTAGTTGGTATGGGAGGAGCTCCCTTAGCAGCGATAAAAATGGGAGAAAAGAAAAAAGAAGATGCTGAAGAAATAATGACAAATAGTTTTTCTGCACTTATAGGATTAGCTTTATTTTTAACAGTATTTTTCTTTATATTTAAGGAGCCAATTTTATGGGCCTTTGGGGCTAGTGATGCAACTATAGGATATGCTTTAGATTATTTAGGCATTTATTTAATAGGTACTATATTTGTTCAAATTGCTTTGGGAATGAATCCATTTATAAATACGCAAGGATTTGCTAAGGTTGGAATGATAACAGTTATGGTAGGCGCTGTAATAAATATTGTATTAGATCCAATTTTAATTTTTGGATTTAATATGGGAGTTAAGGGAGCAGCTTTAGCAACTATAATTGGTCAATGCGCCTCTGCTATATGGGTATTATACTTTTTATTTGGAAAACAAAGTATTCTTAGAATAAGAAAAAAATTCTTAAAGCCAAAATTAAAAATAGTATTTTCAATAATGGCTTTAGGAGTATCTCCATTTATAATGCAAGCTACTGAAAGTTTAGTCATAATAAGTATGAATAATAATTTATTAAAGTATGGTGGAGACCTAGCTGTTGGAGCAATGACTATTATGAGTAGTGTAATGCAAATAATATTACTTCCATTAATGGGACTTTCTCAAGGGGCACAACCTATAATAAGTTATAACTATGGGGCTAATAAAGTCTATAGAGTAAAAAAAGCCTTTAAATTACTTTTAGTATCATCAATGGTATTTACCACAATTATGTGGAGTGCATTAATGATGTTACCAGATGTGTTTGTAAAGATTTTTAATAGTAATAATCCTCAATTAATGGAGATAACCTCATGGAGTATTAGAATATACTTTGCAGGTATTTTGCTTTTTGGTGCACAAGTTGCCTGTCAACAAACTTTCTTAGCTTTAGGACAAGCAAAAATATCATTAATTTTAGCCTTACTTAGAAAGATTGTGCTTTTAATACCATTTATATATGTGCTTCCAATGGTTTTTGAAAATAAGCTTATGGGGGTTCTTATGGCAGAACCTTTTGCAGATATAATAGCAGCCCTATCAACAGTAGCGTGCTTTACTATATTTTATAAAAAACATTTATCACAAGGTTTAGAAGAAGAGATAAAAGTAAATTCTTAATAAAAACAAAAAGTCTAGAGAAATTTAATCTTTCTAGGCTTTTTATTTTTATTAATTATGTGATAGAGTTTATATATACACAGTGAAAATGGGTGATTTAAGTGAAAAATGAATTAATAAAGATTTCTATAAGAAATTTAGTTGAATTTGTTTTAAGAAGAGGAAGTATAGATAGTCGTATAAAAGCATCTGTAAGAGCTTTAGAGGGAATAAAGGGACACAAGAAAATACAGAGTTCTTATTCTGAAAAGGATAGGGCTGAAGTTACCTTAAAAGAGGATATTGATTTTGAAGATTTTACTTTAAGGGTAGAAGGTAGAGCAGATGGAATATTAGAGGAAAATGAAAAAATAATTATTGATGAAATAAAAACTACTACAAAAAATGTAATGGATATAGATTATGATTTTAATGAATTGCATTGGGCTCAGGCTAAAGTATATGCTTATATATACAGCAAAGAGAAAAATTTAGACTCAATAATAGTCCAGTTAACGTATTACAATGTTGAAAATTTTGGAACAAAGTTTTTAAGGAAAGAATATAGTTTTCATGAACTTAGAGAGTTTTTCTATGATTTAATAGAAAAATATAAAGAATGGATAATTTTAGAGAAAATTTGGATAGACTTTAGAAATGATTCTATAGAAAGTTTTAATTTCCCTTTTGAGTCTTATAGGAAGGGACAGAGAGAACTAGCTATTAGAGTTTATAAGGCTATTACAGAGGGGAAAAAATGTTTTGCAGAAGCACCTACTGGCACGGGGAAAACAATGTCTACATTATTTCCTGCAGTAAAAGCTTTAGGAGCTAAGGAAACTCAAAAAATTTTTTATATAACGGCTAAAACTACCACAAGAGAAATTGCAAATAATACTTTGCGTATTATGAGAGAAAAAGGATTAAATCTAAGAAGTGTTAATATAACTGCAAAGGAAAAATGTTGCAAGATGGAAGAAAAAAAGTGTATTCCAGAATATTGTCCTTATGCTAATGGATACTTTGATAGGGTTAATATTGCTTTAAAGGAAGCACTAAAGCATAAGGAAGAATATGATTTAGAATATATAAATAAATTATCTGAGGAATATAATATTTGTCCCTTTGAATTTTCTCTTGAGCTAAGTAATTTTTGTGATGTAGTAATATGTGATTATAATTATATATTTGATCCTCAGGCTTCTCTAAAGGGAATATTAGAAGGGAAAGCCAAGGATTATACAATTTTAATAGATGAAGCTCATAATCTTTTAGATAGGGGAAGAAGTATGTATTCTTCCAAAATATTTAAAGATGATTTTTTAAAACTAAAAAGAGAATTTAAAAGTAAGGATAAGGGAATATATAACTCTTTAGATAGGGCTAATAAATATTTAATAGAAAAAAGAAAGGTTTTAGAAAATTTAGAAACTAAAAGTCTTGTAGAAAAGGAAGAACCAAGTGATTTATATGGAATTTTAAGAGGCTTTTTAGAAAAGGTAGATATTTATGAGAGTAAATCTAGTGAAGAAAATTCAAATCTTTTAGAGTTATATTTTAATGTGTATGAATTCTTAAATATATGTTCTTATTATGGAGAAGATTTTACTACTTTATATAAATTAGATGGAAATAATTTAGAATTATTAATTAACTGTTTAGATCCATCTAGGATACTTAAAAGTATAATGAATAGGTTTAAATCAGTTATAATATTTTCAGCTACTCTCCTTCCTATTGAGTATTTTAAAGAACTTTATGGAGCACAGGAAGGGGATTATTCTGTTAATTTAACTTCTCCCTTTGATTATAAAAATAAGCTTACTATAGTTGGAAAGGATGTATCAACAACCTATTCTAATAGAAAGAGAACTCTTCCTAAAATAGTTAATTACATAATAGAATGTGTTAAAAGCAAGAGAGGTAACTATCTTGTATTTTTTCCTTCTTATGAATATATGTGGATGGTTCATGAGGAAATTAAAAAAAGAGAAGTTGATTTTAGTTTAGTAGCCCAAGGGGATCATATGAAGGAAGAAGAAAAAGAAGAGTTTTTATCTTTATTTAAAGAAGGAGGAGAAAAAACACATCTTGGCTTAGCTGTTTTAGGGGGGCATTTTTCAGAGGGCATAGATTTAACCTTAGATAAACTTATTGGAGTTATAATTATTGGAGTTGGTATGCCTAAAATTTGCTTAGAGAGAGAAAGTATAAAAGAATATTATAATTCTATAGGTAAAAATGGTTTTGACTATGCCTATGTTTATCCTGGAATAATTAAGGTGCTTCAAGCAGCTGGAAGATGCATTAGAACAGAAAAAGATAAAGGGGTAGTACTTTTATTAGATGATAGATACTTTACAAATAAATATAAGAGGCTACTTCCAAGAGAGTGGTTTTTAAATATTTTAGTAGAAAGTGAAGAAGGAATTAAAAACACTTGCAAAAATTTTTGGAAGGAAGTTTAAAGGAGCTGCAAAAAAATATAACAATAAACCTTATAAACATATTGAGAAAATAATATATTTCTCTAGAAAGTTTATTTACACTATTTATAAGGTTTACTAAAAATTATTTTGATACAGACTCTTTTTAATGTTATAATCATATGAAGATTTATTTAGAGGAGTTTTAAATAAGCTTAAGAAGAGACAAGTAGGTGAAGAAATGAGTGAAAATAAGTTTTTGCCAATTTGCAAAGATGATATGATAGAAAGAGGATGGGAACAATGTGACTTTGTATTAGTTACAGCAGATGCATACATAGACCATCATAGTTTTGGTACAGCAATTATATCTAGGGTTTTAGAGAATGCTGGATATAAGGTTGGAATAATAGCTCAACCAGATTGGAAGAGCGTTGATGACTTTAAAAAATTAGGTAGACCAAGATTAGGATTCTTAGTTAATGGTGGTAACATGGATCCTATGGTTAATCACTATACAGTAAGCAAAAGGTTAAGAAAGAAAGATCTATATACTCCTAAGGGGGAAATGGGTAAGAGACCTGATAGAGCTACAATAGTTTATTGTAATAAAATAAGAGAAGCTTATAAGGATGTTAACATAGTAATTGGTGGAATTGAAGCTAGTTTAAGAAGATTTGCTCATTATGATTACTGGGATAACAAGGTAAGAAAATCAATATTAGTTGATAGTGGAGCGGACCTTTTAGTATATGGAATGAGTGAAAAGCAAATCGTTGAAGTGGCTGACTTCTTAAATCAAGGATTTGATGGAAAGTACATAAGACATATACCAGGAACATGTTACATAGCCGATAGTTTAGATGAAATCTATGAGGAGCATATAGTTCTGCCATCATTTAAAGAAGTTTCAAGTGATAAGAGAACTTATGCAGAATGCTTTAAAATTCAATATGATGAGCAAGATCCTGTAAGAGGAAGAACTTTAGTTCAAGAACATAATGGAAAATATGTTGTTATAAATAAACCAGAAATGCCTCTTTCAAGGGAAGAATTAGATAGAGTATATGCTCTTCCATATCAAAAGACTTACCATCCTATTTATGAGAAAGATGGTGGTATAGCTGCTATTGAAGAGGTTAAGTTTAGTTTAGTAAGTTCAAGGGGATGCTCAGGAAACTGTTCATTCTGTGCAATAACCTTCCACCAAGGAAGAATTGTAACTAGTAGAAGTGAAGATTCTATAGTAGAAGAAGCTGAAGAAATAACTAAATATGATGATTTTAAAGGATATATACACGATATAGGGGGACCTACAGCTAACTTTAGAAAGCCAGCATGTAAGAAGCAACTAACTTTAGGAGCTTGTAAACATAAAAGATGTATGTCACCAGGTATATGCAAGAACATGGAGGTAGATCATAGAGAATACCTTCATTTATTAAGAAGAGTAAGAAAATTACCAGGAATTAAAAAGGTATTTATACGTTCAGGACTAAGATATGATTATATAATGGCAGATAAAGATGATACTTTCTTTAAGGAATTAGTTGAGCATCATGTAAGTGGTCAATTAAAAGTTGCACCAGAGCATGTATCTCCAAATGTTTTAAAATACATGGGTAAACCAGCAGGAAAAACTTATGATGAGTTTAGAAGAAAATTCTTTAGAATCACAGAAAGATTAGGAAAGAAACAATTCATCATTCCTTATTTAATGTCAAGTCATCCAGGATGCAAGTTAGAAGATGCAATTATGCTTGCTGAATATTTAAGAGATATAAATTATCAACCAGAGCAAGTACAAGATTTCTATCCAACACCAGGAACATTATCAACTACAATGTTCTATACTGGATTAGATCCTTTAACAATGGAAGAAGTTTATATTCCTAGAAGTAAAGAAGAAAAGGCAATGCAAAGAGCTTTATTACAATTTAAAAATCCAAAGAATTATAACATAGTTTATGATGCTTTAGTTAAGGCTGGTAGAGAGGATTTAATTGGTAATGGTCCAAAATGCTTAATTAGAGATAAAAATAGCTTTGGGAAAGGAAATAATCATAGTAATCACAAAAGTGGTGGAAGAAAGAGTAGAAATGAGAATAGCGGAAGAAGAGAGTCAGAAGATAAGAAAAGAAGTTCTCATAGTAAGAAACAAAGAGGAAACAAATCAAGAGGATTTGAGCAAAAGAGCCAAAGAGGGTCAAAAGGAAAGAAAAGAAGATAATTAAATATAAGAAAGGTGGTTATTGAGTTTTTTGCTTAATAACCACTTTTTATGCATATATTTACAGTTAATAAGTAATCTTTATTTTAATGAGAATATAGAGTAATTTTTAAAAGTAAATTTAAATTTTGCTTGTTATTAAAACTTTTAATTAGATGATATAATTAAATAATTATGATATAGTTAATAAAGAGTTAACGAAAAATGAATTGTTTCTTCAAAATTTATTCATATTTTTGCATGATAATTAATAAAAATATATCAATTATTAATAAAGAGGTGACATTAACTTTGTATTACAAAATAGGTATTGATGCAGGGTCTACAACCTTAAAGTGTATAGTCTTAAATGAAGAGGACAAGATACTTTACTCAAATTATGAAAGACATTACTCTAAGGTAAGAGAAAAGCTAATCGAAGAACTAGAAAATATAAAAGGGATAATTGAGAATAAAAAATTTAAGATAGCTATAACTGGATCTGCTGGTTATGGAATTTCAAAAGAGTATAATTTACCTTTTGTTCAAGAAGTATTTGCTACAACTTTAGCTATAAAAAGATATTATGATGATGTGGATGTGGCAATAGAGCTTGGAGGAGAAGATGCCAAGATAATTTTTTTAACTGGTGGTTTTGAGGAGAGAATGAACTCAAGTTGTGCAGGGGGAACAGGAGCTTTTATAGATCAAATGGCTCACCTTATGGGGCTTACTGTAGATGAAATGGACAACTTAAGTCTTAAACATGAGAATATATATGAGATTGCTTCAAGATGTGGGGTTTTTGCTAAAACTGATATACAACCTCTATTAAATCAAGGAGCAAGAAAAGAGGATATTTCAGCTAGTGTATTCCAATCTGTTGTAAATCAAACAATAGGTGGACTAGCACAAGGAAGAAGTATTGAGGGAAAAATAATGTTTTTAGGAGGACCTTTATATTTCTGTAAGGGACTAAGAGAGAGATTCATAAAAACATTAAAATTAAAGGATAATGATGTTGTTTCTCCTGAAAATGCACAGGTTTTTGTTGCTATTGGAAGTGCTATATATTCAAAGGAAAATAATAAAAAATATGAATATTATGAATTATTAAATATAATAAAAGAAAATCATAATGAAATATCAACTATGAATATAATAGATCCATTATTTAATTCTGAAGAAGAATATAATGAGTTTAAGGAAAGACACCAAAAAGCTAAGGTTAAAGTTAGTGATATAAATAATTATACTGGAGATGCCTACATAGGCATAGATGCTGGAAGTACTACAACAAAGGTTGTTTTAATAGATAAAGAGGATAATATTTTATATGAATATTATGGATCTAATAAAGGAAATCCTATTGAAGTTGTAAAAAAAGAATTAAAGCATATTTATAATATATGTGGAGAAAAAATTAGGATAATGGGTAGTGCAGTTACTGGCTATGGAGAAGAGCTAATAAAAAAAGCCTTTTCAATTGATTTTGGAATAGTAGAAACTGTAGCTCATTATATTGCAGCAAGTCATTTTAATCCTAAGGTAGACTTTATTTTAGATATAGGTGGACAAGATATTAAATGCTTTAAAATAAAGGATGGCATTGTAGCCAATATAATGCTAAATGAAGCATGTTCATCTGGATGTGGTTCATTTATAGAAAGTTTTGCTAATCAAATGGGATATGATGTAGAAACTTTTTCAAAACTTGGTTTATTTGCGAAGCATGGTGCAGATTTAGGATCAAGATGTACAGTTTTTATGAACTCATCAGTAAAACAAGCACAAAAGGAAGGGGCTACAGTAGAAGATCTTTCAGCTGGACTTTCCGTAAGTGTTGTTAAAAATGCTCTTTATAAAGTAATAAGAGCAAAAAGTCTTGATGAATTAGGAAGAAATATAATTGTTCAAGGGGGAACCATGTATAATGATGCCATCCTTAGAGCCTTTGAAAAAGAGCTTGGTATGAATGTTATAAGACCTAGTATATCAGGACTTATGGGAGCTTATGGATGTGCTCTTTATGCAAAAAGAAAAAATTTAAAGGAAAGTAAGATAATTTCTAAAGAGGATTTAGAGAGTTTTACGCATAAATCCAAAATAGCTAAATGTGGATTATGTACTAATAGATGTAATTTAACAATAAATATCTTTAATGATGGAGAAAAATATATTTCAGGAAATAGATGTGAAAAACCAACTGGTAATAAAAAATCTGAAAGTATTCCTAATATGTATCAGTATAAATATAAAAAGTTAAGAGAATATGAATCATTAGATGAAGGAAAAAGAGGAACTATAGGATTACCAATGGTATTAAATATGTATGAAAATATTCCTCTATGGGCTACATTCTTTAAAGAGTTAGGCTTTAAGGTGGTTTTATCTGATGAATCAAATAAGAAGATGTATTTAAAAGGGCAACATACAATTCCATCAGATACTGTGTGTTATCCAGCGAAATTAGCTCATGGTCACATAGAAAACTTAATAAGTAAAAATATAGAGCATATATTCTATCCATGTATGAGTTATAATTTTGACGAAGGTATATCAGATAACTGTTTTAATTGCCCTGTTGTAGCTTATTATCCAGAACTTTTAAAGACAAATGTAAAAGAGTTAGATAGCAATAACTTTATGATGGAATATTTAAGCTTAAACAATAAAAAATTATTAAGCAAACAACTTTATGAGATTTTAAATAAAACTTTTGGAGATATAAAACAAAAGGAAGTTAAGAATGCTTTAGAAAAGGCTTATATAGAGTATGATAAATATACTAAGCATATAAAAGAAAAAGGTGAAGAGTTTATAGAGTATGCTAAAAATAACAATAAGAAGGTTATAGTAGTAGCAGGAAGACCTTATCACATAGATCCAGAAATAAATCATGGAATAGACAAGGTTTTAAGTAGCTTAGGAATTGTTGTTTTAACAGAAGATTCTATTGAAGTAAGTCATGAAAAGCCAAAGGTTAATATATTAAATCAATGGACATATCAAGCTAGATTATATAATGCTGCTTATTATGTTGCTAAAAATAAAGATATGGAACTTATACAATTAGTTTCCTTTGGATGTGGAACAGATGCCATAACTTCTGATGAAGTTAAAGACATACTAGAGAGAAATAACAAAATATATACTCAATTAAAAATAGATGAAACTAATAATTTAGGCGCAGCTAAAATAAGGATAAGAAGCTTGCTAGAGGCTATAGCACAGGAATAGGTGATAGAATGGAAATGGAAAATAATAAAAATTTTGCAGTATTTACTAAAGAGATGAGAAAGACTCATACTATTTTAGCTCCTACAATGTTGCCAATACACTTTAAACTTTTATCTGGAATAATGAAAAAGTACGGTTATAAATTAGAATTTTTTGATGGTGATACAAATAGCGCTATTGAAGAAGGATTAAAAAGTGTTCATAATGATATATGCTATCCAGCTATGATTGTAATTGGACAACTTATGGAAGCTTTAAAAAGTGGAAAATATGACCCAGACAAAACGGCTTTAATAATGAGCCAAACTGGGGGCGGATGCCGTGCATCTAATTATATACATTTGTTAAGAAAGGCACTAAAAGAAAATAACTTAGAGCAAGTTCCAGTAATTTCTTTAAATGCAAGTGGATTAGAAAAGCATGAAGGGTTTAAAATGTATCCAGGCTTATTAATAAAATGCATATATGCTCTTTATTATGGAGATCTGCTTATGTATATGTATAATCAGTGTAAATCTTATGAGATTAATAAGGGTGAAACAGATAGGGTTTTAGATAAGTGGATTGAGGTTTTAAAAGAGAAGTTTGAAAGCTTAAAATATTTAAAGGTAAGAGAACTATATAAAAATATAATTTTAGATTTTTCTAAGATAGAACTAGAAGAAACTGAAAAAGTAAAGGTTGGTATAGTAGGAGAAATTTATTTAAAGTATTCTCCTTTAGGAAATAATAATTTAGAGGAATTTTTAAGAGAAGATAATGCTGAAGTTGTTATGTCTGGTGTTACGGATTTCTTCATGTATTGTCTATCAAATTCAGAAATAGATTATAAATTATATGGAATGAAAAAAGTTTCAAGTAAATTTACTAAAATTGGATGTTCATATTTAGAGCATTTACAAAATGTTATGATAGATTCAATAAAAAAATATAGTAAGTTTAGAGCACCATCGCCATTTAAGGAATTAAAAACTTCTGTTGAAGAGTACATAGGAAGAGGCGTTAAAATGGGTGAAGGGTGGCTTATGACTGCCGAAATGTTAGAACTTATAAATAGTGGTGTAAATAATATAGTTTGTGCTCAACCCTTTGGATGTCTTCCTAATCACATAGTTGGAAAAGGTATGATTAGAGGAATTATGGAGAAACATCCAGATGCTAATATAGTTGTTGTAGATTATGATCCATCTTCAACGAAGGTAAATCAAGAAAATAGAATAAAATTAATGTTAGCTAATGCTAAATTAAGTGAATATATATTAAATAACTAATAAATATAAGGTCTCAAATAAGGAATTGTTTTTTATTTGAGACCTTAATCTTTAATATTTTAATTTTGTAAAGAATTTTTATTAGTTTTATTTAAAAACTTGATTCTAATTTGTATAAAGAAGCAGAATACTATCATAAGTTAAAGATTAAGCTTAAAAATATCTTAAATAATATAATTTTAAGTTTAGTAAAGGTATGGTTTAATATTATAATGTATTTAAGGAATTACTATATAGGAGGGGAATATGAATATTTTAATAGCTGAGGATGAACAAGATATAAGAAATCTTTTAGAATTGCATTTATTAAAGGAAGGATACACTGTATTTAAGGCTGTAAATGGATTAGAAGCCTTAGATATCTTAAAAAAAGAACACATACACTTAGCCTTATTAGATGTTATGATGGATGGAATAGATGGCTTTAATCTATTAAAGATGTTAAGGGAATGGAGTCAGATTCCAGTTATATTTTTAACTGCTAAAATTGAGGATGATGATAAAATATTAGGTTTAGGCTTAGGTGCTGATGATTATGTTATAAAACCTTTTAAACCTGTAGAACTTATGGCTAGGATTAAATCAAATTTAAGAAGATGCTATAAATATTCTGGAGAAAATGAACTTATAAAAATAGGAAATTTAGAACTTAGCAAAGAAGGATGTACAGTAAAAAAAGATGGAGAAATAGTAACTTTAAATGCAAAGGAATTTAAGATTTTAGAAATGCTTATGAGCAACATTGGAAGAGTGTTTACTAAAAAACAAATATATGAAAATGTATGGCAAGAGGAGTATTTAGGTGATGACAATACTATAATGGTTCATATAAGCCACTTAAGGGATAAGATAGAAGAAGATCCTAAAAATCCTTGCAAGATAAAAACTATAAGAGGGATAGGATATAGGTTTGAAAAAATTTAATCTAGGAAAAAACAGATATAAGGTATCAAATATATTACTTAGGAATTATCTAAAGGTATTTTTACTCATAACCATTATAACTGCTACTATATTTATAATTTCTTTTATTATAGGGGTTAGTATATATTTAAAAAGTGAGCCAATAGAAACTGAAGCTTCTAAAATACTTGCAGGAGAAATAGAAAATAAAGATTATAACAGTATAGGTAATCAAGATTATGTAACAGAACATGGTGGATGGATTGAAATTATAGATAAGGACCTAAACATAATAGAAACAATTGGAAATCAACAGGTGAAAAGAGATAAATATTCTAGTGAAGAATTCAGTAAAATCTTGGTGGATGAAATGCATGGAATTAATATAGATGAGGATTACTTATCTTATACTGGCTATAGTAAGGAAGGAAGATTTTTTGTAATTACTAGAATACCTGAAGAAAACTTCGGGAAGATTTTCACTAGAAATCCTAAAATTGGATTTAAGATATTTGTATATATTATGATTTCTTTATATATCTTTATTTTTACAATGAGTCTAATACTTTATTCAAAATTAACTTCTAAGACATTTACTAAACCTTTAGATAAGCTTATGAATGGAGTTAGGAAATTATCCTTAGGAGATTATTCTACTAGAATTAACATAGAAAAAAACAATGAGTTTGAGGAGCTTGGAGAGGCTTTTAACAATATGGCTTCTAAAATAGAAGAAGAAAAGAAATTAAAAGAGAAATCAGAAAAGCTAAGGAAAGAATTTGTTAGAAATATAGCACATGACCTAAAGACTCCCTTATCAAGTATAATAGGATATTCCAATATTATAAAAAACAATCTAGATATTGAAAAAGAGTCTTTACATAAATATATAAGTATAATTGAGAGCAATGGGGAAAGAGCAAATGAAATGATAATGGAACTATTTGAGTTTTATACACTTCAAAGTTCTGAATTTATTCTACATAAAAAATATCAAGATTTAAGCGAATTTTTAAGAAATTTAATTGCGGATTACATATATCTTTTAGAAGAAAAGGACTTTGATTTTGATTTTGAAATAAGTGAAGATGATCTTTACTTAGAATTTGATAATAAAAGACTTGAAAGAGCCATAGGCAATTTAATAATAAATAGTGTTAAATATAATAAAAAAGGAACTAAGTTTTTAGTAAGTCTAAAAAAAGAAGAGGATAAAGTTAAAATAATAGTTAGTGATGATGGTATAGGTTTAAGTGAAGAAATAAAAAAACATATCTTTAATCCTTTTGTTAGGGAAGAAAAATCAAGAAATTCTAAAAAGGGTGGTTCAGGGTTAGGATTAACCATAAGTAAAGAAATTGTAGAAAAACATGGAGGAACAATCTACTTAAGTGATGTCCCTTTAAAAGGATGTAATTTTGTTATAGAATTACCAATAAAATAAAAAGGCTTAGCTTTAATAGCTAAGCCTTTCCTATTATGCAACCCTTCTTGTAGGTCTTTTACTTCTACTATATTTCTTACTTGATTTTCTCTTTTTATAAGAGAATTTCTTTTTAAAATAACTATATATCATATCAGTTATGGTATGAAGACCAGAACCTAAAAATAAGGCTAAAGCTATATTACCAAATAAAACTTTATTCTTTGACATAAAATTAAAAACTAACTTTAACATTTCTGGTGTAGATATATTAATTATGGAAAAAGAATATAACAATGAAGAAATTGTTATAGGGATAATAGATACATAAAGTATTCTTATTATAGGTCCTAATATAAATCCGTGTGTAAAAACACTTCTATGTTCAAATAGTTTTTGGTATGGAATCCAAATAAACTTTAAATACCCCCATCTTCTAAATTCTCTACTTTTAATATCTAAATCTCCAGAAAACATATACCCACCAAACATATATACAGATACGCCTAATATTGTAAAGGCAAGGCTACTTCCTAAGTCTTCTAAGAAGATCATATTTATAAATAAAAAGAAAGAAGCTATAAAAGGGGTCATAATAACCGTAATTTTGTCATGTGTTTTTCCTGCTGCCAAAATATCACCCCACAAAAAAATATTTATAATAATAATATAACATATTTTGTGATAATATCACATAATTTATTACATTAACAAATTAAAACTTTTATTTTGAATTATTTTATCATAATATATATAGTAATTTAATTAATAAAAAAACCTTTGATTTTCTGAGGATATTATAATAATAATAAATTATTAACTAAATATTAATAATTTATTATTATTTAGTTCAAAAATTATTTAAAATATTTAAATTTTATGATAAGATGATATATTATATGTATAAAAATTTTATAACTTAATAATTTAACCAAGGAGGAAAAATATGAGCTCAGAACATAAAAGTAAATTGTCTTTAACAGCGCTTATATTAATGATTTTCACATCAGTATATGGTTTTGCTAACATGCCAAAAGCCTTTTATTTAATGGGGTATAGTGCTATTCCATGGTACATAATATCAGCCTTAGCTTTCTCAATTCCATATGCTTTTATGATGGCAGAATATGGAGCAGCATTTAGAAAGGAAAGAGGGGGAATATACTCATGGATGGCTAAATCTGTAGGACCTAAATATGCCTTCATAGTTACATTCATGTGGTATTCATCAAATTTAATATGGTTAGTTAGTAACTCATCATCAATATGGATTCCTTTCTCAAATGTTATATATGGAAAAGACACTACAGGAACATGGTCTTTACTTGGATTAAGTGTTCCACAGACAATGGCTGTATTAGGATCAATACTTATAATAGTTATAACTTATGCAGCATCTAAAGGATTAAAGAGTATAACAAAGGTTACTTCAATTGGAGGAACTGTTGTTGCATTATCAAACATAGTACTTATTTTAGGAGCAATTATTGTTTTTGTAAGCAATGGATTTAAACCTGCTGAGGTAATAAATGGGTCTGCCTTTGTTCATGCACAAAATCCATCTTACCAATCACCAATAGGTGTATTAGGATTTTTAGTTTTTGCAGTTTTTGCTTATGGTGGACTAGAAGCTGTAAGTGGATTAGTTGATGAAACTAAGGATGCTAAAAAGAATTTTCCAAAGGGATTAATGATTGCATCTATAATAATAGCCGTTGGATATGCTGTTGGAATACTTTGTGTTGGATTATTTACAAATTGGCAAGAAGTATTATCAGGGGATAATGTTAACTTAGCAAACGTAGCATATATAGTAATTCAAAACTTAGGTGTAAAATTAGGTCAAGCTTTTGGCATGAGTACTAATGCTTCACTTCAATTAGGAGCTTGGTTTGCAAGATACATAGGTCTTTCAATGATGTTAGCCTTAATGGGAGCTTTCTTTACATTAAGTTATGCACCTATTAAACAATTAATAGAAGGAACACCTAAAGAAATCTGGCCAAAAAAATGGACTGTGTTAAATGAAAATAACATGCCAGTTAATGCAATGTGGGTTCAATGTATAGTTGTTGTTATATTTATATTAGTAGCTTCTTTTGGTGGAGAATCTGCAAATAAATTCTTTAGTTATTTAATATTAATGGGTAATGTGGCCATGACAATACCATATATGTTCTTATCTGGAGCTTTCCCAGCATTTAAAAAGAAAAAACATATAGAAAAACCATTTGTTATGTATAAGTCATATAAATCATCATTAATTTGGTCAATAATAGTAACATTTACAATTGGATTTGCAAATTTATTTACAATAATAAAACCTGTTATTCAGGATAAGGATTATACAGCTATGGCATTCCAAATAACTGGTCCAATAGTTTTTTCTATAATTGCTTTTATACTTTATCATAATTATGAAAAGAAAATGAAAAATAAATAATTTAAAACAACATCTTTTTAAGATGTTGTTTTTCTTATATTTTCTTAATATGGATTCTTATTGAATTTATGTAGTATAATTATTTTAACAATAATAAAATGGAGAGTGTAGCATATGAAGAAAAAAACATTAATTATTCTAGGTGTTATATTGATAGTATTAATAGGAGTAGGATTTTATTTTTTTAGTAACCAATCTACATATAAAGTCATTATTAATAATAAGACTAATAAAGAAATAAGTGGTTTACAAATAAGTTATAGCAATAACAGTAAAAATATTAGTGTACCAAGTATAAAAGCAGGTGGTTCAGAGGAGGTAAAGGTAAAAGCAGAGGGAAATGGTTCTTTAGTTATGTATTATACAGATATTTTAGGAGATTCTCATAAAGAAATATTAGCAGGTTATTTTCAAAAAGGATCCGAGGGAAAAGTAGTAGTAAATATTACAGCAGTAAATGACTTAGGCATATATGGCATGGAAATAGCTTCTCCTGAAGCAGAGAATATACTAAATAATCAGTAAACTATGAAAGGAAGTGAGTTAAAAAGAGAGGAATTCTCTTTTTATAGTTATGGAAAACATTATATATAATATTTTGTATATAATAATATATAGCTTTTTAGGATGGTGCTGTGAAGTTATATATTGTTATATAATAGATCACAAGTTTACAAATAGAGGCTTTTTAAATGGGCCACTATGCCCTGTATACGGATTTGGAGCTTTTTTTGTTTTAACATTTTTAGATATGTATAAAAGTAATGTAATATTAGTATTTATATTAGGAATAATAATTACATCAGTTTTAGAGTATATTACCTCTTTTTTATTAGAAGCAGTATTCCATACGAAGTGGTGGGATTATTCAAAACATAAGTTTAATATACATGGAAGAGTGTGCTTACTTAATTCCACACTATTTGGTATATTATCAGTAGTATTAGTTGAGTTTATAAATCCTATTATAGTTGATTTTGTTAGTAAGTTTCCAGAAAAGATAGTTTTTATTGTAACAATAATTTTAACAGCTATAATTGCTATTGATTTTGTAGTAACAGTACAAGCTATGCTTAAATTAAATTCAAAACTACACAATCTTCAAGATTTATCTAAGGAATTTGAGAAGTTTGGAATCTCCTTTATAGATAAGACTGAGAAAGAATTAGAACTTACTATGAGCAAATTTAAACGTGAGTCTAATTTAAAAGAAGAAATGTTAAATAGAGCTAAAGCTTTAAGAAGAAATAATATTCTTCAAAGAAGACTTTTAAAAGCATTCCCTAATATGAAACATAAGAGATATAATGAATTACTACAAAAATTAAGAAAAGAAGATAAATTAAAATAAAGGAAGCCAATTAATTGGCTTCCTTTATTTTAATTATATTTGTCCTTTGATAACACTTCTTTTTTTACTAATACTCCATTTTCATAAGTTTCCTTATAAGTTGTTGATGACTTAGGTCCATGTTGATCTACAGATATAACTATTTCTTTTCCTGGGTCTTCTTTTATACCCCAAATGTTAGATTTAACTTGTCCAGAAGAAGTTATATAAGTTTGAACAATAACTGGATTATTCATATTATTTTGAAACTTAAAGTCAATAACTCCACTTGCCATGGTAGCATCTCTACCTATAGGAGCATAAGTTACTGGAAGGCTGTGAGGAGCTCTCTCAACTATTTTTAAGTCAGCATATAATACTGAGTTATAAAGAGTTGTAACTCCTTGACATATTCCACCGGCTAATATATCTACTACTTTGTTTCCAATATAACCAGGGGCATAAGTATAACCATTACTTTCAGTTCTATCTTCTCCTTCTTTATCAGCAGAAAAAATATCTCCTGGCATTAATATAGTACCATTAAGCTTACTTAAATAATTACTAATATTTTTAGTACGTCCACCTGTTAAACTAGGAAGTTTAGTAGTATAGGATCCTAAAATAACCATGTTATTAACAGTTTCTTGAGTTAATTTAGGTTTTATTTCTTCCACAGGTATATTAATAGTATAATTTAGACTATCATGACTATTATTTAAATCATTAACTATTTCAGAAGTAAGCTTTTCTAAGTCAAGCTTGTACCCAATTTGTTCTTTAGTTGCTGATATAGAATCATTTGAAAAAGAAATAGTTGGTTCAACCTTTTCTTTATCGATTTTATTACTTATTTCAGAAAGTTTTTCACTTAAAACCTCTGAATTTGATTGAGGTTTAAACTGAAAATATTTAGGATTAGATTTTAAATTTAATCTTTCTATTGTATTAGAAAATATATTGCTATTTTTTCCGAAAGAAAAAACCTGATTAGATAAATTATTAATATCAAAGAAAAATCCTAAATCTTTTGCTGAAAAAGTTTCATTAAAATTGTCTTTATAATTAAATGTTATTTTAAAATTATTTAATAAATCAGAGTAGTGCTCATTTAATTTTTCCTTTAAATCTTTCTCATTTAAATTTGACACATTAATGTTTTCAACATAAATTCCTTCATAAGTAACATTTTTACTAGAATAAGTTTTAAATAAAACTACAGAAATTAAAATTAAGAATAAAGCTATAAGTACTAGTGAAATTTGTAGTGCTACCTTTTTTGAATTTAATTTTTTTATTCTCTTACTTCTCACCTTTATTACCTCAACTATTATTAATTAATATTATAAAACTATACGAGTATAACTTAACAAATAAATATAAATAAAATGTGTAGATTTTACATAATTTGCTTTATTCAAATAGTTTTAATTATGTAGTAAAAAAATTTTATGTTTAGTAGATTTTATATTAACCTTCTTTAATTATAATATAAAATATTGAAAAAATATACAACTCTGAGGGATTTTTCATATTATATTTAATAAGCTATAAATTTAAAGAGGAGTTATGTTTAAAAAAATTACTTTAAAAGATAAATCTCTTTATTACAAATATATAGATAAAAATAAATTTCTAAGCTGCGAATATTCTTTTGCTACACTTTTTATGTGGAAAGACTTTAATAATATAGAATATGATATAGTAAATAATATTTTTATTATTAAAAAATATGATAAAAATAATGGTAATTTTTTTATGGAACCTTTAGGTGATATAGAGAATAGTGATTTAATAAATGTTATTGACTATTTAGAATTTATAAGAAAAAAAGAAAATAGTAAATGGTTATTTGGAGATGTAAGCATAAATTTTCTTAATAGGTTAGAAGCTATATATAAAGAAAATTTAATTTTTGAGGAAGAAATAAATAACTTTGATTATGTATATAACTTTGATGATTTAAGAAATTTATCAGGAAGAAAATTTAGAAAGAAAAGAAATAAATATAATCAGTTTATTAAAAATTATAATTATAAAACCGCATTCTTTAAAAGTTTTTTAGATAATAAAGAAAGGGAGGAATGCTTAGAACTTTTAGATAAGTGGTCTTTAGAAAATAAAGAAATAGATGAGGAATTTTTAGCTGAAATAGATGGAACAAGAAACTTAATAAATTATTTAGGCCAATTAGACTTAGATTTAATAAAACTTTATGTTGACAATAAATTAATAGGAATTTCTATAGGGGAGGGATTTAATGATAGCACATATATAGTTCATGTGGAGAAGTGTTTAAGAGAATTCAAAGGAGCCTATGCTTTTATAAATAATGAACTATTAAAAAATTCTTTTTTATATTTAAAATATGTTAATAGAGAAGAGGATTTAGGGGTATTAGGATTAAGAAAATCAAAAATGTCTTATAATCCAAAGTTTTTTGAAAGAAAATATTTAGTTAAAATAAAGTGAGGTAAAACTACCTCACTTTATTTATATTTTATGTTTAGTTATATAGTTAAAATTTATTTTATTCTTTAAATCCATAGAATGAAGTTTTTGTCATATCTACAGATTTATTTATATTATTTAATGTATTTTGAATAAGTTGTTTGTTTTCATTCTTTTCAACTGTATTTAAAGCTAAATTTATATATTCTTGAGCATGAAGAGCATTTTTAACTGCCAAATTAAGTTCTCTTTTTATATTTTTATTTGAGTCTCCCATAACTAACACTCCTTAATATTAATCTTCATAATTATTATAATTATTTTGAGCATGTTCTATAGCACTAGCAACTGTTTTTAATGCTGCATGTACTTCTGTTTTATTTTCTTCTTCCTTTAAGTTCATATATGCATTATTTAAGTGATTTTGGCAAGAACAAAGTTCATCAATAGCAAGTCTAAAATTATCCTTTGCATTATGTTTCATAAATAACACCACCTTTAATTTTTTTCAATTATAGCTTGTGTATATTTAGTAAAATAATAAGTGGAAATAAGATTAATTAGTTCCTTACAATTCCTTTTACAAATTTAATAGTATATTTATTTTTTACATATAAAATATTATCTTAAATAATATACTCGTAAATGATTATTAAAATAAACAAACAAATAAAAATAAAAAAATAGAAAAAACAGAGAAAAATCTCTGTTTTTAAAAAAAATTACTTATTTTCATTATTTAATCTATCTATCATAACATTCTTAGCTTTAATTTCAAAAGTATCATCTAAAGGTGATAATGAAACATCATCATATTTATTACTAAGAGCTAATGTTAAAATTCTATCTGCAAGCTCTGGATTCTTAGATAAAAGTGATCCGTGGAAGTATGTACAGAAAGTATTTTTATAAATACATCCCTCATAACCACTTTCCCCATTATTTCCATAACCATGAATGCATTTTCCAAGAGGTTTTAAATCTCCAATAAATGTTCTACCAGAGTGATTCTCAAAGCCAACATAAGTTTCATCAAATTCTTCGTTATGAATTACTGTGTTACCTATGAATCTAGTGTCTCCACCTTCAGTATATATATCTAAAATTCCTAAGCCATCTATTTTTTCTCCAGTAGGGGCAGTATAATAATTACCTAAAAGTTGATATCCACCACAGATAGCTAAAAGAACTTTTCCTTCTTCAACATATTCTTTTAGAACATCTTTTTTTAGGTTTATTAAGTCATCAGATACTATTGATTGTTCAAAGTCTTGACCGCCACCAAAGAATACTATATCGTAATTATCTTTATCAAATTTATCACCCATAGAAACATTTATTACATTTACTTTGATTCCACGCAATTTTGCTCTATGCTTTAATATTAAAATATTTCCTACATCTCCATAAACATTAAGTAGATCAGGATATAAGTGACATATATTTAATTCCATATGAATCTCTCCTTTAACTACCAAAGCTTATCAATATAACCTTTGGAATGTAAGTATTTTCTATAGTTAATCATAGCAGTATAAGTTGCAAGGATATAAACCTTGTTTTCCTTAGAATTTTTGATTGCCTCTGTTAAGCCTTCAAAATCTTCTTTTATTAAAAACTTTTCAACTGGTAGATTAGCAATTTTCAATCTTACAGCCATATCATAAGCTCTCATTCCAGAGATAAATATTTCATTTAAGTCCATTGAATTTAATTTTTCAAAATCAACATCCCAGATCCAAGAAACATCCTTACCATCTGCATAATTATCATTTAATAAGAATGCTGCAGCAAAGCTTTCTGAATTCAGAAGAAGAGTATCTAAGGCTTGATTATATCCAGCTGGATTTTTAACCAAGATAATTCTAGCTTCCTTATCTCCAATTTTTATTGTTTCCTGTCTTCCAAAGGATGAACTTTGATTAGAGAATGATTTTTGAATAACTTCATCATTAATATGTAATTCTTTTGCAACAGAATAAGCACATAATGCATTGTATATGTTATAAGTACCAGGTTGAGTTATTGTGAATAAACCACCATTTATAACAACCTTAGAACTTTCAGGGGTAAGTTCTACTATTTCTTCTACTTTATATTTTAAATCTTCTCTTTTGAATCCACAGTTAGGACAGTAGAAACTTCCAAGATGATTGTATGTTATAAAGTTATAAGAATAAGGCTCTTTACAGAACTTACAGAACTTAGCATCAGCATTAATTTCTATATTCTTGTTTTTATTTGGAGAAACTTCGAATCCATAATAAACTTTAGGGTTTTTAACATCAAGTCTTCCTAATAAAGATTCATCTCCATTTAAAAGAAGAGTAGTACTTGGTACTTTAACAACTCCTTCTAATATTTTATTAAGAGTAGTATAAACCTCTCCATACCTATCTAACTGATCTCTAAAGAGATTAGTTACAGTTATTATTTCTGGAGTTATATACTCTGTTATAAATTTTAAGTTAGCTTCATCAACTTCAATTACTGCATATCTTTCTTTATTTGAAGAGAATTTGTAATTAGCTACGAATGTACTAACTATTCCTGGATAAAGGTTTGCTCCAGTAGCATTAGTTATAACATCTAATCCATTACCTTTAAGGACATTATATATCATTGAAGTAGTAGTAGTCTTTCCATTAGTTCCAGTAACTAAAATAACTTTATAATTTTTAGAAACTACTTTTAAAATGTTTCTATCGATTTTTAAAGCTACTTTACCTGGAAAGTTAGTTCCACCTTTAAAAACTTTCTTTGAAATAAATTGTGTCATTTTAGATAAGATTATGCTTAGATAAGATTTAATAGCTATTTTAAACACCACCTTACAATTACTTTTTAGTCAATCTTCTTAAACTATTATAGTATAGCACAAAGTATTTAATTTACCAATACAGTAATTTATTAATAATAAGTAGGGATTTTTTATTATTAGTAAATTAAATGTATTTATTCTATACTTACTAGAAATTTTACAATGCAATATATGTAGAAATATTGTATTATATATAGGAAGGATATAATTAAATAGAATTAATTATACAAATGACTACAAATAAACTAGACTAGGGGGAATACTAAATGTATCCAATAAGATTTGAAAACTTATACTATGATAAAGTTTGGGGTGGAAGAGATTTCGAACTTTTCAGAGACAATATGCCAGAGGGAATGATAGGAGAAACTTGGGATGTTGCTTGTCATCAAAATGGAATGAGTATAGTTGAAAATGGTGAATATAAAGGGTTAAGATTTGATGAGTTAATAGATAAATTAGGAAGTGACTTAGTAGGTACTGAAATATCAAAAGAGAAATTTCCTCTACTTATAAAATTAATAAACGCTAAAGATAAATTATCAGTTCAAGTTCATCCAAATGATGAATATGGTATGAGAGTTGAAGGAGAGCTTGGAAAAACTGAAATTTGGTATGTTGTTGAAGCTTTTGAAGGAGCTAATTTAATAGTAGGAACAAAGGATTGTACTAAAGAACAATTTGTTAAAGCTATAGAAACTGGTGAATTTGATCAGTATTTAAATAGAGTAGAAGTTAAAAAAGGGGATACTTTCTTTGTAAGAAGTGGACTAGTTCATGCTATATGTGAAGGTGTTATAATAGCTGAAATCCAACAAAATAGTGATACAACTTATAGAGTATATGACTATAACAGAGGAAGAGAAATCCATGTTGAAAAAGCTTTAGATTGTATCGATTTCTCATTAAAAGGAGAAAAAGCTAAGGGATTAAAAGTTTCATATGATCAATATGATAAAACTTATCTTTCACTATGTGAATATTTCTCATTAGAAAAATATGATATACATGGAGTATGTGAAGAAGAGAGTGATAAAGAAAGATTCTTCATATTTACATGTGTTGAAGGAGAAGGAATCATAACTTCAGAAGAAGGAGAATTAGCAATTAAAAAAGGAGATAGTATATTCATACCTGCATCTTTAGGAAAATATTCTTTAAAAGGAAACATGACATTATTAAAGAGTTATGTTCCAAAAGAAGGTGCTGTTGAAAAGGAAATACTTTCAGTAGTAAAAGCTTAATAAGATTTATTAAGAAAATCAATAATATATTTAATTGTATAATTTAAAGAAAGAGTATATGAAAACTAATTTAAAATAATAAATGATTATGAATTACTTTTAGAATAAAAAGCATAAAGTAATAATAATTTACAAGAATTATTAATAAAATTAGTTTTAGATATACTCTTTTATTTATATTTATGTAAAAGTGGACAAATTTAACTAATGAAATTATAATAAAAAAGTAAAACTTAATTATTAGAAAGCGAGTGTAGTTATGGGAATTGATTTTTTATTCATACTTAAGGCCTTAATAATCGCAATTGTTGAAGGTCTTACTGAGTTTGTTCCTGTTTCCTCAACAGGACACATGATTCTAGTTGGTGACCTTATTCACTTTAATACACAATCAGGTGGATTTCCTGAAATGTATGAAGTCGTTATTCAATTAGGTGCCATACTAGCAGTTGTAGTATTATATTGGAGAAAGATAAGTAGCTCAGTAGTTGAGTTTTTAAGTTACATATTTTCATTTATCGGATTAAAAACATCAGGCGATAAAAGAAAATATGAAAAAAGACTTGCAGAATCAAAAACTGGTTTTAGATTTGGTATAAATGTAATTATAGCTACTATACCAGCAGCGATTTTAGGGTTCTTATTTGATGATGAGATTAATAAGTATTTATTTTCAACTAAAACTGTAGCTGTAGGATTCATAGTAGGTGGTATATTACTTATAGTTATAGAAAATAACTTTAGAAAAAGAGCTAAAAGAAGTAAGATTGTAAAAGATATTGATAAAATGACATATGGACAATCATTACTAGTTGGATGTTTCCAATGTTTATCTTTATGGCCTGGAATGTCAAGAAGTGCATCAACAATAATGGGAGGATGGATTTCTGGATTAAGCACAACTGTTGCTACAGAATTTACATTTTTCTTAGGAATACCAGTTATGGTTGGGGCATCAGGATTAAAATTATTTAAATTTGACTATTCTCAAATGGATGGAACTTATTTAATTGCCTTAATCTTAGGATTTATAGTTGCATTTATAGTTTCATTAGTTGTTATAGATAAGTTTATAAATTACTTAAAGAAAAAACCTATGAGAGTTTTTGCTATATACAGAGTATTTGCTGGTATAGTATTAGCTATTTTAATATTTACTAAAGTAATTAGTTAACAAAAAAGACAAGGATAAAATTCCTTGTCTTTTTTTATCGAAGCAAATGATAATTTTACTAATATCCGTGTAAAATTATTATAATTTTCTAAATTTTTAAAATAATTTTACTTTCAAAAAAAAGCTTTATATGATATCATTTACTTAGAAGGTAATTGTAAAAAACTTACAAACTATGGTTTAAAATTGTTTAGGAGGAGGATTTTATATGATGCAACCAATTAAGAAAATAGCTATACTAACAGGAGGAGGAGATTGTCCTGGATTAAATGCAGTAATAAGGGCTGTAACTAGAACTGCAATCTTAAAATATGGATATGAAGTTATAGGTTATAAATTTGGATATAGAGGTCTATATAATAACGACTTTGTAAAATTAGATCTTGATTCTGTTTCTGGAATACTTCATAGAGGAGGAACAATACTTCATAGTTCAAATAAGGACAACCTATTCGATTATCAAGTTGAAGATGAGAATGGTAAAATAGTTAAAAAAGATGTTTCTGATGTTGGTGTTGAAAACTTAAAGAAAGAAGGGGTAGATGCTCTAGTTGTTATTGGAGGAGATGGAACTTTAACCTCTGCAAGAGATTTCGCAAGAAAAGGTGTAAATGTAATAGGTGTTCCTAAAACAATAGATAACGATTTATTAGCCACAGATGTAACCTTTGGATTTAATACTGCCACAGAAATAGCTACAGAAGCTTTAGATAGACTTCATACTACAGCTGAGTCACATCATAGAATAATGCTTTTAGAAGTTATGGGAAGAAACGCTGGTTGGATTGCTTTAGAATCAGGAATAGCTGGTTCTGCTGATGTAATATTATTACCTGAAATACCTTACGATATAAACAAAATAGTTGAAAAAGTAAAAGAAAGAGAAGAAGCCGGAAAACAGTTTACAATTATTGTAGTTGCAGAAGGAGCAAAACCTAAAGATGGAGAAGTAGTTGTTTCTAAAATAGTTGACGATAGTCCAGACCCAATAAGATTAGGTGGAATAGCTAACAAATTAGCTATTGACTTAGAAGGATTAATAAAGAATCATGAAATAAGAAGCACTGTGCTTGGACATATACAAAGAGGGGGAAACACCTCTACCTATGATAGAATACTTTCCACTAAATATGGAGTTAAAGCTGTTGAACTTATAAATAGTAATTTATTTGGAAACATGGTTGCATTAAAAGGAAATAAAGTATCCTATGAAAGCTTAGAAAATGTAATTGGACATACTAAAAATGTAGATCCAGAAGGTGAATTAGTAAACACTGCTAAAAGCATAGGAATTAGTTTCGCTGATTAATAATATAAAAACACTCATCATATTTTAATTTGATGAGTGTTTTCTTTTATGTTTAGTAAAATTTCACTTATAACTTAGTAAATCATAAGGATAAAGATTCATCTTAAAGTGAAAAAATTAAACGTTAATAAGAAAAAATTTACAATTAATACTTCAAAATTTTCTGAAAATATGGTACACTTTAAACAAGGCAACAATAAAAGCAACATTAAAAGAAAGCTGGTGGGTATTTATGAAAGAAGTTCAAAAATATTTAGAGAGCAGAATTGGTTCGTATAGCTTTTTCTTTGAGGATTTAAAGAGTGGTTATACTTATGGTTATAATGAGAACGTTAAAATGATTTCAGCAGGTTGTATGAAATTACCTATAGCTATAGCTCTTATAAAAGAAGTAGAGGAAGGCAAAATAGACTTTTTGGATAAAGTTAAAATAGAAAGTTCAGATAAGGTCTATGGAACTGGTATAATACATGAGTTTGGAGAGAGGGATTATACTGTATTTGAACTTATGGTAGCAATGCTAATTCAAAGTGATAATACAGCAGCAAATAAAATAATTGACTTAGTCGGTATGGATAAAATAAATGAAACTATTAAAGAATTTGGTATGAAAAATACTGAGCTTAATAGAAAAACTGCCGATGAAAGAAATTTCAAATCAGATGTAGAAAATTATACAACAGCTTATGATTTAACTTTAGCCTGGAAAAAACTTAGTGAGGGTTCCTTCTTAAGTAAAGAAAACTCTCAAATGCTTATAGATATACTTACAAGACAACAGATTAAAAACAAACTAGCTTTATATATACCAGACAATCTTAAGTTTGATATATCAAGCAAAACAGGAGACAAAAAGGGAGTTGAGAATGATACGGCCTTAATTCATACTCAAAAAGGGAACTTTGCTTGTACAGTAATGTCAAGTGGAATTCCTAACTCAGTCTACGGGACTGTTACCTTGGCAAAATCTGGTAAAATGACTTGGGACTCCATCATGAATAATTGGCACTAAGATTTAATGTATTTTATAAAACCTTAATAATAGAACTTACAAATAATGTGGAGAGAATATATAATTATTCTAAGATTTAAATTCTTATAAGAATTTAATTAATTCTCAAAATGTGTTTGTAAGTTTTATTTTTAATTTAAAATAAAAAATAATTATTAAAAACATTATTGACATAAAATTTCTAATATGGTATTATAAGCACAATAAAAGCAGTCCAGAGAGGCTGAATAAAATAACCTTTAAATTTGATCCAGAGAGATCAATAAGGAAGTTATATAGTTGAATTATAATCTTAAAAGATTTATTTATACGTGAAAAGTCTTCCTTATCTTAGGAAGACTTTTTTTAATAAAATTATATAGCTTTTCTTCTTTAAATTAACACAGAGAGGTTAAAAAGGAGTGAAATTTTATGTTAAAAAACAAACACTTATTAGATCCATCAGATTTCACAATAGAGGAATTTGATGAAATTTTCAAATTAGCACATCAAATTATGGCAAATCCAAAAGAATATCAAAACATATGCAATGGTAAAATTCTAGCAACACTTTTCTATGAGCCAAGCACTAGAACAAGATTGTCTTTTGAATCAGCAATGCTTAGACTAGGTGGACAAGTTATAGGTTTCTCAGAACCAAATTCTTCATCAGTTTCTAAAGGAGAATCTTTAAGAGATACTATTAAAACAGTAAACTGCTATGCAGATCTTATAGCAATGAGACATCCTTTAGAAGGAGCAGCAAAAGTTGCTTCAATGTATTCAGATATCCCAGTTATAAATGCAGGAGATGGAGGTCATCAACATCCAACTCAAACATTAACAGATCTTCTTACAATAAAAGAATATAAAGGAAACCTAGAAGGAAATACAATTGCATTATGTGGAGACTTAAAATTCGGTAGAACAGTGCATTCTCTTATAAAAGCACTTTCAAGATATAAAAATAATAAATTCATCTTAATATCTCCAATAGAACTAAGAATCCCTAATTATATTAGAGAGCAAATTTTAGAAAAAAATAATATAGAATACAAAGAAATTACTAGCTTAGAAGAAGGAATTAAGGAAGCTGATATTTTATACATGACAAGAATACAAAGAGAAAGATTTGTAGATCAAAGTGAGTATGAAAGATTAAAAGATGTATATGTATTAGATGAAGCAAAAATGAAGGGTGCCAAAGAAGATATGATGGTTCTTCATCCTCTTCCAAGAGTAAATGAAATAGCCTATGAAGTAGATGAAGATTCAAGAGCATTTTACTTTAAGCAAGCCAAATGCGGAATGTATGTAAGAATGGCCTTAATGGCAAAACTTTTAGGGGAGGCGTAATAGGATGAAAAATAGAGAATTACAAAATCACAAATGTAAAAACACAAAATGTATAACTCAAGTGGAAAAATATGTTCCTCAAAGCTTTACTTTAATAGACAAAAAGAATAATACATACAATTGTGATTATTGTAACGCAGAAAACACTTTTCAAAAGCATTAAATTTAGGAGGACATAATTAAGATGAATTTGCTAATTAAAAATGTAAATTTAATAGATGAAAGCAACAACTTTTTTGGTGATATATATATAGAAAAAGGGGTAATAAAAGAACTTGGAACTGAACTAAATAAGGAATGTGAAATCCTAGATGGAAAAGGCTTAGTACTTATGCCTGCATTTATAGATACTCATGCACACTTTAGAGATCCAGGTTTTGAATATAAAGAGGATATTGAAAGTGGATCTAAGGCTGCAGTGAGGGGTGGATACACAACAGTAACCTTAATGCCAAACACAAAACCAGTTTGTAGTTCAAAAGAAATTTTAGATTACGTGGTTAATAAGGGTAAAGAGATAGGCTTAGTAGATTTATATCAAACAGTTTCTATAACAAAGAATTTATCAGGTGAAGAAATAAATCATCTTAGAGAATTTGAGGGAAATCCTAATGTTAAGGCAATAACAGATGACGGTAAAGGTGTGTCAGATTCTAAGATTATGATGGAAGCTATGAAAATAGCTAAGGAAAATAACTGGATAGTAATGTCTCATGCTGAAAGTCCAGAATTCTCAAAGGTTGATATGAGATTAGCTGAAAATATGATGACATGGAGAGATATTACATTAGCAAAGTTTGTAGATTGTAGACTTCATATGTCTCATGTAAGTACTAAGGAAGCTATGAAATATATAATAGAAGGAAAAAATGATGGAGTTAAAGTAACTTGCGAAATAACTCCACACCACTTAGCTTTAAATAATAAGATTAGTAATTATAGAGTTAATCCTCCTATAAGAGAAGAAGAGGATGTAAATTTCTTAATAAAGGCAATAAAAATGAACTATGTTGATTGTATAGGAACAGATCATGCTCCTCATTCAAAGGAAGATAAGGAAAAAGGGGCACCTGGCATGATTGGAATTGAACAAGCTTTCTCAATATGTTATACGAAGCTAGTTAAAGAAAATCACATAAGCTTAAATAAGCTAAGCCAATTAATGAGTGGAAATGCTGCTAAGTTATTAAACATAAATAAAGGAAAACTTCAACCAGGTTTTCTTGGAGATTTAGTTCTTATAGATTTAAACAAGAAAAGAATATTCAAAGAAGAAGATATAGTATCTAGAAGTAAAAACTCACCATTTAATGGAATGGAGTTTTATGGAGATGTAGTAGTAACAATAAAGAATGGAAAAATAGTTTATAAGGGTGAATTTTAGGAGGTATATATGATAGCTGATAAATTATTTGAAAAAGTAGAAAAAAACGGAGTAGTTTGTGTTGGACTAGATACAAGCTTAGATTATATACCAGAGGAGTTTAAAAGTAAGTTTTCAAATGAAAGTGATATGTTATTTGCCTTCAATAAAGAAATAATAGATGCCACACTAGATGTATCTGCATGTTTTAAAGTTCAAATAGCTTATTACGAAGCTCTTGGTCTTAAGGGATTAGAAGCTTACAAAAATACCTTAAGTTATTTAAGAGAAAAGAATGCTTTAATAATAGCTGATATAAAAAGAGGGGATATAGCTGCAACGGCTAAAATGTACGCAAAGGCTCACTTTGAAGGGGATTTTGAAAGTGATTTTATAACTCTAAATCCATATATGGGAATGGATAGCATAGATCCATACTTACCTTATATAGAAAAAAATGAAAAAGGAGTATTTGTACTAGTAAGAACTTCAAATAAAGGAGCTGAAGATATAGAGTATCTAGAGGCTGGAGATGGAAAGAAAGTTTATGATGTAGTTGGAGAAAAGTTAAATACTCTAGGAAAAAACTATTTAGGAAAACATGGTTATAGTTCAATAGGTGGAGTTGTAGGTTGTACTCATCAAGAAGAAGCAAAAGAAATGAGAGATAAACTAGATACAATGCCATTTTTAATACCTGGATATGGTGCACAGGGAGGAACTGCTAAAGATGTGGCGGCTTATCTTAAAAATGGAAATGGTGGAATTGTAAACTCTTCAAGAAAGATACTATTAGCCTATAAAGCTATGGAAGATAGTAAAAACTTTGCAGAATGCGCTAGAAAAGAAGCCATTTCAATGAGAGACAGTATAAGAGAAGCGATTTTAAAATAGATAAAACACTTGGGAGGACAGATTATGGCTATGGAATATTTCAAAGGTAAAGTAAAAGAAAATATTGAATTAGTAGAGGGAATATACTCACTAGTAGTAGAGCATGAAGCTAAAATAACTGCTGGACAATTTTATATGATAAAAACTCCAAACACTTTCTTAGGAAGACCAATAAGTGTTTGTGAAGTAAATGGGAATGATGTACGCTTTGTGTATGCTACTGTTGGATCCGGAACAAATGAAATGAAAAAAATGATTTCTGGAGATGAAATAGAAATAATAGGTCCTTTAGGAAATGGTTTTGATATAAATAAAGATTACGGAAAAGTTGCTTTAGTAAGTGGAGGTATAGGAACAGCTCCAATGCTAGAACTTGCAAAAAGCCTTAGGAAAAATAATAAAGATATTAAAATGGATTTCTATGGTGGATTTAGAGACCACATATACTTAGTAGATAACATAGAAGAATATGTAGACGAAGTTAAAATTTCAACAAATACCGGAAAACATGGACATAAAGGATTCATAACAGAAATTCTTCCTCTTCAAGAGTATGATACAGTGCTATGCTGTGGACCGGAAATCATGATGAAGAAGGTAGTTGAAATGTGCAAAGAAGCTAAGGTTAATGTGTATATTTCCATGGAAAAACATATGGCTTGTGGAGTAGGTGCTTGCTTAGTATGCACATGTAAAACAAAGTCAGGAAATAAGAGAACTTGTAAAGATGGTCCAGTATTTAATGGATTAGAAGTTGAATTCTAATTTAGGAGGGGTTAAAAGTATGTTAAAAACAGTTATAAATGGAGTAGATTTTAAAAACCCTGTTATAGCAGCATCAGGTACTTTCGGCTTTGGAGCTGAGTACAATAACTTCTATGATGTGGGAGAATTAGGAGGAATAAGTTCAAAAGGACTAACTCTTAATAGTAGAGAAGGTAATGAAGGAATAAGAATATATGAAACTCCTCAAGGAATAATGAATTCAGTAGGACTTCAAAATCCAGGTATAGAGAAATTTATAGAAGTAGAACTTCCTAAAATGTTAGAACTAGGAACAAATATAATAGCAAATGTAGGAGGAGCTACTATAGAGGATTATGAAAAAGCAGTATCTCTTTTAAATAAAGAAAAGATAGACATGATAGAGCTAAATATATCTTGTCCTAATGTAAAATCTGGTGGAATGGCCTTTGGAATACAATCAGATGTGGCATATGAAGTGGTTTCTAAGGTTAGAAAAATATGTGATAAACCTTTAATGGTAAAATTATCACCAAATGCTGAGAATATATGCAATATGGCATATAGATGTGCAGAAGCTGGAGCAGATTCAATCTCTTTAATAAATACATTAAAAGGACTGGCAATAGATATAAAAAATAGAAAGCCAGTATTTAATAATGTGTATGCAGGACTTTCTGGACCAGCTGTAAAACCTATAGCCCTTAGAATGGTTCATGAAGTTTCTAAAACTGTAGATATTCCAGTAATAGGATTGGGAGGAATTTCTACAGCAGAGGATGCCATAGAATTTATGATGGCAGGAGCATCAGCTATACAAATAGGTACAATAAACTTTGTAAATCCTAAAGCAGGTCTAGAAATAATAAAAGGCTTAGAAGATTTTTGCACAAAAGAAGGATTAAAAAATATTAATGAAATTGTAGGTTGCATAAAGTAATAAAGTTTACAAATATATTTTGAATATTATTAAATCACAAAATTTATCTTCATATTAATATAGTGATTTTTATAAAAAGTAATTTTGAAGATATTAAGAAAATAAGAAAGTTTTGGAGGAATTAAATATGAAAAATACAGACGCTATGGTTATAGATACATTAAAAGAGGTTGGAGCATTATTAGAAGGACATTTCTTATTATCATCAGGAAGACACTCAAATAGATACTGCCAATGTGCTCAATTATTAAAACATCCAGAAAAAGCTGAGAAAGTATTAAAGGTTGTAGCTGATCAATTAAAAGATATAGATTTTGACTTAGTTGTAGGACCAGCTATGGGAGGCGTTATAGTAGCTTACGAATTAGGAAGACAATTAGGTAAACCTGCAATCTTTACTGAAAGAGAAAATGGAGAAATGACTCTAAGAAGAGGATTTACTATAGAAAAAGGGCAAAAGGTAGTAATAACAGAAGATGTTGTAACTACAGGTAAAAGCTTTAAGGAAGCTGCAAAGGTAATTGAAGAACAAGGGGGAGAAGTTGTTGCAGTAGTTTGTATAGTAGATAGAACTCCAGGAAATGTAACAGATTTCCCAATGTATAGTTCAATAAAACTTGATATAGAAAGCTTTGAAGCAGAAAACTGTCCACTATGTAAAGAAGGAGTTCCTTACATAAAGCCAGGAAGCAGAAATATAAAATAGTTTAATAAATTTATAAAAAAACTCTAGCTTTATAACTAGAGTTTTTTTATTTTAGAAAATATATTCTAAAAACTTATTTAAATCAATTGATTATCCTCACTTTATTACTTATAATAGAATAAAATACATTTAATTACAATAAAGAAGGGATATTATAAGTTGAGTATATTTTCGAAGTATAAAAGTAAATTAATATTTTTCTTAACATTTATAATAGTTACACTTACTATAATAGCTATGATTTTTAAAGGTGGTGTTCCTATTAATAAACCATCAATTAAAATAACTTATAATAATGAAAAAGTACCAACAATAAATGGAGAATTTAATTGGTTTAATAAAGAAACGGGAGGAAATAGCACTTTTGCTGAGCCTATTGAAAATTTAAAGGAGCCATTATATGCAAAGGGTGGAGAAAAGATAAAAATAAGATTCTCTAAAGAGCCAAAATCTGTAGTTATACAGGACATTTCTGTTTCTCCTTATAAAGATTATAAACTTTTGAAAGAAGAATCTAATGAAGAATTTTCCTTTACGCTTCCTGAGGAAAAAGGAGAATATAATTTTCAAGTGGATGGTATTTGGGATTCAACTCATAATGTATCTAAAATATTTAAAGTTTATATAGATTAACATTGAATATAATAAATAAAAAATATTATTTTGATTAAAGAGGTATTATGAATTTAGAAAAAGTAATTTTAAAAAAAGATTTAATTAAGGATATAAAAAGTATTTCTTCCTTATATGAAAGCGTAGGATGGTTTGACTATACTGAAGATTTAGGAAAATTAGAAGAGGCATTTAAAAATTCATTAAAGATAATTTCAGCATGGCATGAAGAAAAATTAATAGGTCTTATTAGAGTTGTTGGAGATGGACTAACTATAATATATATACAAGATATAGTAGTACTTCCCGAATATCAAGGTAATGGTATTGGTAGAGGTTTGATTGATTCTGTATTAGATGAATATAAACATGTTACACAAAAGATTCTAATAAGTGAGGATAAAGAATCTTCAATTGAATTTTATAAAAACATAGGCTTTAAATCAATTGATACTTATAATGGAGTAGCTTTTGTAAGTTATATAGATTAAATCTAAAGCAACAAAAAGCATCAATATATAAATGATGTTCTTTGTTGCTTTAAATATCCCTCTAAAAAGTTTAAAAGACTTTCACCTATTCCAGAACCTCTAAGTCCATCTTTAACCACTATATAGCTTATAAAAGGTATATGAGTCCATATATACTCTATTTTTAGACATCCTACAAATTTATTGTCTAATTTAGCTAATATAACTTCCTTCATATCTATTTTGTTAGAAATAACCTCTTCATTTTTGTGTAAATCAAATTCCACAGTAGCCTTTAAATCCTTTTGATTAGCAAATCTAATTAACTTATTCATTTAATTTAGCCCCCTTGTTATTTCTTTTAAATAATTATATTACAATTATTTAAAATTAAATAATGATTTATTTAATTTTTTTTATTACAATATATTATATACAATTGAATTTAGGAATAAATCATTTGTTATATTTTAAACTTAATTATATTTTTTATTGATTAAGTATAGGAGGAAATTTAAATGAAATTAATATCATGGAATGTTAATGGCTTAAGAGCTTGTGTTAAAAAAGGCTTTTTAGATTACTTTAAATCTGAAGATGCTGATATATTCTGTCTACAGGAGACTAAACTTCAAGAAGGACAAATAGACTTAGATCTAGAGGGATATCATCAATACTGGAACTATGCTGAGAAAAAGGGGTATTCAGGAACTGCAATATTCACTAAAAAAGAACCTCTAAATGTTTATTATGGAATAAATATGGAGCATCATGATAAAGAAGGAAGAGTTATAACTTTAGAATTTGAAGACTTTTTTATGGTAACTGTTTATACTCCAAATTCACAAAGTGAACTTGCTAGATTAGAGTATAGAATGGAATGGGAAGATGATTTTAGAAATTATCTTTTAGAGCTTTCATCTAAAAAAGGAGTAGTTGTATGTGGAGATTTAAATGTGGCTCATAAGGAGATAGATTTAAAAAATCCTAAGACAAATAGAAAAAATGCTGGCTTTACAGATGAGGAAAGAGATAAATTTTCTACACTACTATCAAGTGGGTTTATAGATACTTTCCGTTATTTCAATCCAGATTTAGAGGGAGTTTATTCTTGGTGGTCATATAGATTTAATGCAAGAAAAAATAATGCTGGATGGAGAATTGACTATTTCTTAGTTTCAAATAATTTAGAAGATAGAATAAAAGAAGCTTCTATAGATACTGAAATATTAGGATCTGATCACTGCCCTGTTAAATTAATAATGGAATAGTTTTATTTAAAAGAGGATGTATTGAATGTTAAACATAAAACTTATAATTATATTCAAGTATATTGAATTTCATTTAAAAGTTTTATTTACATAACATTTCATACATCATCTTTTATTTCTTGTATTTAAATACAAAATAAGGAACTTTAATTAATTAAAGGATTTCTTTTCTTGTTTATATAATACCTTTGAAAGAGGTAAGGCTATAACTATACCAACCCCAACTTGAAGTATATTACCTATTATATCCTTTGCTGAATATGCTAAAGCTCCTATTATGGTATTAGAACTTCCTGTGAATAAAAATGCTATTATTGCACCGGAGAAGAAATAAGCTACAACCATAAATATACCAGCTACTAAAAATGGTACAAAGTAACTTTTTCTATGATTATATTCTAAAATAGCTCCAGCTATATATGCCATTAAAGCTTTTATTATAAATGTAAAAGGTGCCCAAATTATATATCCACTATATAAATCTACAAGTGCCATTCCTATACCACTAGCTAAAGCTCCTCGCTTTTTTCCTAATAATGCTGCTGCTAAAAGAACCATACAATCTCCTAGATGAACAAAGCCTCCTATAGTAGGTATTCTTATTAAATTTGCTGATATAAATATTATTGCAATCATTAGTGCTGTAAAAACTGTTTTATGAAATCTATTATTACTATTAACATTCATATTTTTTACCTCCAGAACCAAAATATATTTATATATTAAAATATTATTAGTGTATTATCAAATGTATGGGTACAATTATATTTTATATAATCCCTTTAAAATTTATTTATTTATGATATACTGTTAAATAATACATAAATGGAAATTTTACAGAAGAGGAGTGAAAAAAATGAAAGAAAAAAACATAGCAGCATTTTTTGATATTGATGGAACAATATATAGAGAAGGATTAATAACAGAAGTATTTAAAAAAATAATAAAATACGAATTAGTTGATGAAACTAAGTGGTATAAGGATGTACGTCCATCATTCATAAAATGGGATAAAAGACAAGGTGGTTATGATGAATATTTACTAAAAATGGTTGATATATATACTGAAGCAATAAGAGGAATAAGCAATCATCATATAGAGTATATAGCTAAGAAAGTAATAGAACAAAAAGGGGATAGGGTTTATACATTTACTAGAGAAAGAATTAAATGGCATAAAGAACAAGGGCATATTGTTATAGCTATTTCTGGATCTCCTTATGAGCTTGTAAAAGAGATGTCAGAAAAATATAATATGAATGATTTTAAAGGTACTATATATAAGCTTGATCATAATAATACATATAACGGAGATATAATTCCAATGTGGGATTCTGAAAGCAAAGAAAAAGCTATCTTAGAATTAAAAGAAAAACATAATATAGACTTAGAAAATAGTTATGCTTATGGAGATACCTCTGGAGATTTTACAATGTTTAAAAATGTTGGAATACCATATGCAATTAATCCAACAAGAGAGCTTATTACTAAAGTTCTTCAATGTGATGAAATTAAGGAAAAAATCAAAGTAATAGTTGAAAGAAAAGATGTTACTTATGATTTAGATATAAATAACTTAAAACTTCTTTAGATTATAAAATGAGTATATTTTTTTGTAAATCAATCTTATGATTCGTCTTTTTATCAAAAATTACGGGGTTGTATTTTTCTACTAACAATAAATATACGTTATATTATGAATTTATTGCTCAAACTTTAGTTTTTTATTCGTTAAATATTACTATTAAAGTATGTATTGAAAATTAAAAACTAATAAAATAATATATTAAAATATAAAAAAACTTGGATAGTTTAAAATCAATTAACTATTAAACAACATTGAAAACTTTATTTGAATTTATATTAAAATAGAGGAATAATATATAATAATTTGCTATAATATGTATATAAAAAGCGAAATGTGTAAAAGGGGAGACGTATATGAGTAATGTTAAATTTTGTTCTATTATAATAAAGGATGACTTTAATAATATTTTAATTTCAAAAAGAAAAGGAAAAAAAGCAGATGAGCACCTATGGTATGTTTTTGAAAGAAAAATAAAAGGAAGAGAAACTCCAGAAAAATGCGCAAATAGAGCAATAAAGGAAGATTTAAAAACCATAGTTTTTGATTTAAATCAATTATGTGATTTAAATGTTAATGAAGAAGAAACTTTAAGAGTTTTTACAGGTTCCTTAAAAGAAAAAATTACTTGTGGCGCTAATATAACTACATACAAATGGATCAATAAAGATGATTTAGATGATTATACTTTTGCAAATGGAGAATTAGAAAAGATAAACGCTTTTTTTGATACTATATAAAAACATGCCAATATTGGCATGTTTTTCTTTTATTGTTATAATAAAACGGTGAGGTGATTATTATGACATTATTAAGAAAGAAAATTTTAGGAGAAGATTTTCATGTTACTATAAAACCTATATATAACAGAGAAGATACATTGGCATTTACCTTTTCGCCGGATCAGAAAAGAGTAGAAATTGGTGAAGAAATTACAATTACAGTGAAACATCCTACAGAAAAATATGATGCTTTCTGTGATGAATTAGTAGAACTTATAGCTAGATATCAGGAAATATAAAAAAAACAGTCCATATGGACTGTTTTTCTATTATTAAGCAGCATTTTTGCCTATAAATTTATGTACAATTTTTTCACATGGCGGCATAAAAAATTGTATAGCTGGACCTGTGAAAAGTACTGCTATTATTGTTCCAAGACCTACAACACCAGCTAGTAAATAACCAACTACTAGGAAGCTTAAATCTAAGCCGATACGTATCCAACGGTATTGGAAGTTAGTTTTATCTCTTATTATAAGAGGAACTAAATCGTTTGGTGCAACTCCTAATTCAGTACTAACTAAGAATGAGAATCCTATAGCTATTATAATACAGCTTATAGCTACAATTACGCATTTTGTAAATAAGTTAAAGTTACTAAGTGAAGTATCTAATCCAAATCTATGTAATATTCCCATGATTGCATCTATAGTAGGACCTACTACTAAAACAAGTACAAAAGTTCCAACTTTAAGTTGTTTTCTATCTGCAATGAAGATTGCAATAACTAAAGTAACAAGTATTATCATATTAGCAGTTCCAGTTGAAACGCTTAGAGCTTTTGAAAGCCCTTGAGTAAATACAGTAAATGGATCTGATCCAGCTCCGCTTAATAAGAATATTACAACACCTAATTGTATGATTGCCATTCCTAATAAGAAAAATATAAGTTTAGGAATAAATTTTTCTTTTTTCATTTTTAATACACTCCTTATTTTTGAGTTTTGTGAATCGTATTTTTGAATGTGAATTTAAATATTTAATGTGTATCTAAAAACTTAAAAGAAAACCAAACAAAATGATTATAACCATTGTTAATCTATATGTCAAATAAATTTAATACTTTAATAAAAAAATTCATAATTAAGTAAAAATACAATGTTAAAACTTCCTATATTAGAATAAATAAGAAAATTGAAATGTACTTAATTTTATTTTATAATTATTACGTTAGATGGGAGAGGTGGAAAATATGAAGGATACTAAGACTAAAGAACATATTGCTAGAATAGCAAAAGCTTCAACATATTTTATTTTTAGAAACGGACCTGTAAGTAAGCTTCATAAAGAAAATAAAGTTTCTGATGAAGAACTTAAGGAAATGCAAGAGTATATGCAAAATCACTTAGCATATCTTTATGAAGTTTTACTTGAAGAAGGTAATTTAAAAAAATATGAACTTGTAATGAATACTATGAATCAATTTTATGTAAATGATGATACAGAGGTAGTATTAGCTGATGAGGGCTTTGATTCTTTATATGATCAATTATTCCCTAAAAGTAGCAATATAATTCTTAAATAAAAAATGACTATGAGAAATTCTCATAGTCATTTTTTTTAATTACAACTAACCTTTGGAATGAATTCTTCTTCATCCTCTTCAATTTTAATGTTAGTATTGTTTCTTTTCTTTAATATTGATTCTACTATTATAGCTATAGCTCCATCTCCAGTTACATTAGTTGCTGTTCCAAAACTATCTTGTGCCGCATGAAGTGCTATCATTAAGGATTTTTCAACATTACCAAATCCAAGCATGCCTTCAAGTAATCCTAAAGCAGCCATAACTCCGCCACCTGGTACCCCTGGTGCTGCTACCATAGTTACTCCTAACATAACTATAAATGGAATCATAAGAGAGAAAGTTGGAACTTGTCCTTTCATATACATTACAGCCATTGATGCAAGAACTAAAGTAATAGTATCACCTGCTAAATTTATTGTTGCTCCTAAAGGAATAACAAAGTCTGCTACATCTTGGTCAACTTTATTTTCTTTAGTACAGTTTAAAGTAACTGGGATTGTAGCTGCTGATGATTGAGTTCCCAAAGCCGCCATATATGCAGGAATCATATTTTTAAGTAATTTTAATGGATTTTCTTTCTTTAAAGTTCCAGCTAAAGCATATTGAACCACTAAATAAGATCCTTGTATTGAAAATAAAACTAAGTAAACAAGTCCAAAAGACTTTAAAGTAGTAAAAATCTCACCATTATAACTTAACTTTGAAAATATTGAAAGTATGTAAATAGGTACTAAAGGTATTAATACATTCTTTATTGTTAATGAAATAACGTGATTAAATTCTTCTGATACTTTTAATAAATAACTATTTTTTATTCTTGATATTCCTATTCCTAATAAGAATGCAAAAACTAAAGCAGACATAACACCAAACATTGGAGGAATATCAATTGTAAAATAAGGATCAACATTTACTGAACCAGTGCTTAAAGAAGCACTTACTATAAATTTAGGAAGTACTGCGCGTCCTATAAAGAAAGTAATTATTCCTATTAAAAATGTTGAAGCATATGAAATTAAGGTAGTTATAAAAAGTCCCTTTCCTGATTTATTCCCTAAAGATGCTATACCAGGAACTATAAATCCAACTATTATAAGTGGGATTAAGAAACTTAGTAAATTTCCAAATATGCTATTAAAGGTCATTAATATTCTAATAGGTATATCTAAATTAATATAGGAACATCCTAGCCCAATAAGTATTCCTAAAATAATTGCAACAAATATTCTTTTTATTAAGGATAAATTTTTCATAATAGCCCCCTTTTGTACTCTTATTGAATACACCTGTTTTCTGTATGAGTACATATTACTATAATTAGGATTTAAAGTCAATAATAAAATCTAAATTATTTCATAAATTATTCAGTAGTTTCTATTTATAATTCTTATTTATCAATAAAAAAATATTGACATTTTGAAAATTTAATCTCATAATTGTTAATATAAAGTGAATAACTGAGATAGAGGCGCGATGATTAAGAGTAACTTTGCAGAGGTAAGCACATTGAAGCAAAGTGAAAGGATGAATCGCCGAAACCATTAGAAGAGGCTTTAATTCTATTAGGTTGGGGTTACATAGAATATATGTAACACTGTCACAAATTATTTTGTGGTGTGCTATCATGAAAGAAGAGTATTGTATATAACTTTACGAACCCTTAAGCATGAAACACGCTTAAGGGTTTCTTTTGTTAGCGAAAACTTAGTTATCACTTATGGCTTAATTATTAAAACCATAAGGAGGACTAAAAATGAGTCAAGAACAAAATACTAATCTAAAAAGAGGCTTGAAATCAAGACATCTTAGTATGATTGCTATGGGAGGTGCCATAGGAACTGGTATTTTCTTAGCAATGGGAGATACACTTCATCAAGCCGGTGTTGGAGGAGCTTTTGTAGCTTACGGAATCATAGGAGTAATGGTATATTTCTTATGTACAAGCTTAGGGGAGATGGCAACATATATGCCAGAAACAGGATCCTTCGGAGCTTATGCAACAAAATTTGTTGATCCTGCTTTAGGATTTGCTCTAGGATGGAATTACTGGTATAACTGGGCTATAACAATAGCAGCAGAAATGGTTGCAGGTTCTTTATTAATGAAGTTTTGGTTTCCTAATGTTCCAGCAATAGTTTGGAGCGCATTATTCTTAGTAATTATATTAACTCTTAATTTATTATCTGCCAAAGCTTATGGAGAATCAGAGTTTTGGTTTGCAGCTGTAAAAGTTGCTACTGTTATAATATTCTTAATCGTAGGAGTTCTTATGATTTTTGGGATATTAGGTGGAGATAATGTAGGATTCAAAAACTTCTATGAAAATGGAGGACCATTTATTGGAGGAGCAAAATCAATTTTCATGATCTTCTTAATAGCTGGTTTCTCATTCCAAGGAACTGAATTAGTAGGGGTTGCCGCTGGAGAAAGTGAAGATCCTGAAAAAAATGTACCTAAGGCTGTTAATACAATATTTTGGAGAATTTTATTATTTTATTTAGGAACAATTTTAGTAATAGGTGCTTTAGTGCCAAATGCTCAAGCTGGAGTAGAAACAAGTGCATTTACAATAGTATTTGAAAAATTAGGATTAGCTGGAGCAGCTTCAATTATGAATGCCATAATACTTACATCTGTTTTATCAGCTGGTAATTCTGGTATGTATGCATCAAGTAGAATGCTTTATGCCATGGCTAAAAGTGGAATGGCACCTAAGATTTTTGAGAAAACTAATTCAAGGGGAGTACCTGTTAATGCTATTATAATAACAACAATAATTGCAAGTTTATGTTTCTTAACAGGTATTTATGCTGAAAATACAGTTTATGTATGGCTTGTAGCAGCATCAGGATTATCAGGATTTATAGCTTGGCTTGGAATAGCAATATGTCACTATAGATTCAGAAAAGCCTATGTAGCTCAAGGTAAAGATATGAATAAATTAGTTTACAAAGCTAAATTATTCCCATTAGGACCTATAATCGCTTTAATATTATGTGGAATAATAGTTTTAGGTCAAGGGTATGCATACTTAGATGTTAGAAATGGAATAGACTGGGGTGGATTAATTTCATCTTATATTGGATTACCTTTATTCTTTGGATTATTTGCATATTATAAAATTAAATATAAAACTAAACTAATAAACTTAAAAGATGTTGATTTAAGTGTAGATCATTTAGATACTAATGAAAGTATAGAAGATGAGGTTTTAGGATATTAAAAGAAGAGATGATTTATCATCTCTTCTTTTTATTTAATAAACTATATCACATAAAAAAATATATTATACAATAAATGGTTTAAAATGTTATAATATTTATAACAAAAATTTAAAGAAAGGAGTTTTTATGAATAAACTACTTATAGTTGGAAGACAGAATGCTTTAATAGAAGCCATTGCTCATAGATTTTTAAAAGAAGGATTCAAGATAGTAATAATATCTAATACCTTTAAAAACTCAAAGTATAAAATCTTCAAAGAGAACTTAGATGACAAAAAACATGAACATATATTTAAAAGAAACTTGTTTAAATGTGTTATTTACTTAGACTATTTTGATGATATAAATAAGTTAAATAAATTTTTAAAATTTTCTTCTCATTATAAGGTTAGTAATTTTATAAGAATAACAGATTTTATTAAAGATACTGATTCTGATAACATATATGCACCTTTGAGTCATAGCATTTGTTCAGTATTTAGAGATTATTTTAATAATTCAATGAAGGTAGCAAGTCTAAGACTCCCTATAATTTATGGTGAGGGATTAGCTGAAGATTTTGTTGACAAGAATATCTTTATGATTATGGATAATCTTATGGAAGGGAAAAATATTACTTATGATGATACTTTAAAAAGAATATACATTCATGTAAATGATGCTTCAGAAGTAGCCTATTTATCATTTCAATATTCCTTAAATGATAAATATACTATCCCAAGTAATTATAGTGTATCATTAAATGATTTATACAATATATTGAAAGGAAATATATATGATTTAAATATTGATGAGAATAAAAATTATTTTTATGACTATAAATTTATTATTAATACTAAGTTTAAAGAAAAATATTCTATTTTAAAAGAACTTCCTATTATATATGAAAGATATAAATACAGTATAAATGAAAAGAAAAAGATAAAGTCAAATAAATATAAGAAATTAAAAAAATTTTTAAAGCATTGCAAACCTTATGTAGAAAATGGAGTTTTATTTATACTTGTTTACTTTGTATCAAAAATAATTTCACCAGGAGATTCCATATTCTCTGTTGTAGATATAAAGTTAATATATATTATTGTTATAGGGATTGTATATGGATCTAAACAATCTCTAATTGCTACTTTTTTATCCTGTGCTTTATTAGTTGGACAAAGCTTAGATAGAGGTATTTCTATTGTTTCTATACTTGTACTAAACGAGTCTTTAATACAATTACTTACATATGTATTAGTTGGTATATATGTTGGATATGTTAGCGATTTTAAAAATGTTCAAATAAAAGCGTTAAAAAATGAAAATAAAAAACAGGAAGAGGAGTATGAATTTTTAGAGGATTTATATAATAAAACCTATGATGAAAAGAAAGAACTTGAAGAAAAAGTTATTTCATCAAAGGATAGCTTTGGAAAAATATATTCCGTTGTTAAAGAATTAGATAGTTTAGAACCTCAATATATATTAAAATCATCCATAGATATTTTAGAAGAATTTTTAGATAGTAAGAGAATTGCAATTTATACTTTGAGAAACAATTTCTTACGACTTAATGTAAAGTCTAATAATGAAGATTTTAAACCTAATAATAGTGTTGATTTTAACAAATTAAATCTTATAAAAAGTCATATACAAGAAGGAGAAATTTTCATAAACAAAGGATTAGATTTATCTATGCCTATGATGGTTGCACCTATAAAAAAAGGAAATAAAGTTATAGCTACTATAATGATAGAAGAGATAGAATTTTCAAAAATGAATTTATATTATGAAAATCTATTTAAAGTAGTTTCTAATTTAATAGAATCTTCTATAGTAAAAGCTTATGATTATGAGAAATTAACTTCAAAAGAAAGATATATAGAGAATACTATTTTCTTAAATGAGAATATCTTCAAAAAGCTTCTAAAGATAAAACAAACTGCTAAATTTGAAAAGAAGCTAGATTATACTTTACTTAAGGTTGAAAGTAATTTTGATTTAAAACTTTTATCTGATATTGTTAAATCTTCCATAAGAGAAACTGACTTCGCCGGCATAATGGATGGTGTTATATATGTATTGCTACTTAACACTGCAAAGGAAGAAAGTTGTATACCTATCAATAGATTAAAGGCTAAAGGTATAAGTGCCAAAGTGGTAGAAGAGGTAATAGATAATGATTAAACTATTAGGAATAAATATATTATTAAGTTTCATTCTCTATATAGTGATGAAATTGTTAAGGAAAAATGGAGCTAATACCATACTTTTAATCTCCTTATCAATTCCATATGTAGGATTTATTATATTGTTATTTATACTAATATGTGAGAAATTAGTTTCTACTGATCATGGAAGAGAAGTTTTGAAAAGAGAAAGTAAATATGAAAAAAGCATAAGTTTATTGGTAAGGGCTGCTGAGCTAGAGCATAAAAAAGATCTAATATCAGCTGAGGAAGCTTTAATATTAAATAATAATTCTGTCAAAAGAGAATTAATAAAGGATGTATTAAAAAAAGACACCTATAAATATAGAAATATTTTATTAAATGCTTTAATGGATGAAGATACTGAAACCTCTCATTATGCAGCTACTGCTATAACTCAGATGAAGGGAAAGTTAACAATATTAATACAAAAATTTGAGGCTGAATATGAAAAGAATCCAAAGAATCAAGAAAATGCCGATATGTTTTTAAGAGCCATTAAAGACTATATTGAAAGTAATATTATAGATTCTAAAGAAATTATTAAACTAAAGTATATGTATAGGGGAGTACTTGAAGAATATAAACAAAATTTTGAATTTACATTAATTCACTTTGAAGAACTTATTAAAGCTTGTATAAATCTTAAAGAATATAAAAAAGCATTGGAATATAATTATGAGTTTAAAGAAAAGTTCAAAGATGATATTAAGCCATACATTCTTCTACTTGAAATCTATTATTATTTAAAAGATAAGGAAAGTTTCAATAATGTAATTTTAGAAATTAGAAACTCTAGTTTAAAATTAGATAATGACTCTTTAGATTTATTAAGATTTTGGATATAGGAGGAGAAGGATGTTTAGTAAGAAATTTATTTTTTCCTTTGTAGCATTAAGCTTGCTATTAGGACTTTTACTTTCTTTTATGAAGATAAACTACGTCTTTGATAAGATTGATAATACGAATATAACAAACTTAAATAAGGAAGTATTTTCATCTTCACAATATGAAGAGATGAAAAAAAATTCTTCTGATAAATTTTTAATTTTATGTGGAAATGAAGAAGAGGATAATAAAATATACGAAAACCTTAAGGTTATAATTGATGATATGGATAAAGAATTAATTAAGTTACCTATAACACAATTTAATGGTGATACTTCTGGATATAGGGATATTATTATAAATACTGAATACTTAGAAGACTTTAATTATTTACCACAACTAATATCCTATGTAAAAAAGGGTGGAAACTTAGTGTTTGCTCAACGTCCACTTATAAGTGATAATTTAAAATCTATTTCTAAAGATATAGGTATAGAAAAAATGCTTTCAGATGAGCCAATAGATGCAGATTCTATGTATGTTATGTCTAATATATTAATAAAAGGATATGGATTAAAGAGAACTGAAGATACAGAAAATAGTTCTTTAAAAGTTGAACTAACTAAAGATTCTTTAGTTCACATAAAAGCTGATAAGGATATCCCTCTTCTTTGGGAAAAAAGTCTAGAAAGTGGAAAAGTTATCTTTTCAAATGGTCAATTTTTAGGCGAGAAAGGAAATAGGGGACTTCTTACTGGGGTACTTTATAGAACAGGAAAGAATTTTATTTATCCAATAATTAATTCAAAAGTATTTTATATAGATGATTTTCCAGCTCCTATAACTAAAAATATTTCTAAAAATATTTATGAAGAATATCATATGAATGATCAAAAATTCTTTGCAAATATATGGTGGCCTGATATTGTTGGACTTTGTAGTAAATATAATTTGAAACCAACAGGATATTTGATATATAACTATCAAGATGCAACTAAGGATATAGAAAATTTTGAAGGTGATGCTTATTATGAAAGTCTTATAACTCAAGGAAGAAATTTATTTAAAGTAGGTGGAGAACTTGGAATACATGGTTTTAATCATCAACCCTTAAGAACCGAAGGTTATAAAGATGATAGTTTAGGCTATAATTCTTGGAAAGATTATAATTCAATGGTTAATGCACAAATAGCATTAAATAAATTTATACATACTATTTATCCTAATTATGAGGTTAAAGGTTATGTACCTCCATCTAATATAATTAGTAAGGAAGGAATTAGTGCTCTAAAAGAAGGGTTTCCAAGTATAAATGTTATATCATCTCTTTACGTTGTTGCAAATGAAGACATTGCTTATGAACAAGAGTTTTCAAAGGGATCAGATGGAATATATAACTTTCCTAGGTATAGCTCTGGTTATGATTATCAAGAATTTGATAGATGGATGATATATAATGGAATAACTATAAACGGTGTATTTTCTCATTTTATACATCCTGATGATATATTAGATCCGGAAAGAAACCATGGTTTATCATGGGAAGGCCTAAAAAAAGATTTTACAAAATTAATGAGCGAAGTCTATGATAATTTTAAATGGTTAAAGTCTGATACTATTTCTCAAGGTGTAGGTGCTTTAAATGAGTATCTAACAACTAAAAGTGCCTTTTCATATAAAGAAAATTCCATAAAATGTGCTTTAGAATCTTCTGGGAAAAATGATTATTTCATTTTAAGAACAGATAAACCTGTAACAAAAAGTAGAGGATGTTCTTATGAAAAAATAGATGATGAATTATATCTTATTCATTCTACTGAAACTGATTTTGAAATAATATTAGGAGGAAATTAATAAGATGAAAATTTGCTTAATAGCAGAGGGGAGTTATCCATATGTAACAGGAGGAGTTTCAAGTTGGATTCAAATGCTTGTTAGTAATATGCCTGAACATGAATTTATAATATTTGCTATAAGTGCAAATAAAAACGAACACCATTCTTATAAATATGAAATCCCAAATAATGTAATTGAAATAAGGGATATATACCTTGAAGTAGATAAAAATAAACAAAAGAAAAGCAATGTTAAACTTTCTCTTAGTGATAATGAAAAAAATCTTATATTAAAATTTATAATAGGTGAATATTTTGACTGGCAGGATTTTTTTGATTGTATGAAAAGACTCAAGAATATTAATACAGTTGATATATTAATGAGCGAAGATTTTTTTGATGTTGTAAGCGAAGTTGCAACAAAGTATTACCCATATATAGTTTTTAATCATTTCTTTTGGACAATACGCTCCATGATGATAACTGTATTTGAGGTATTAAAAAGTGATATTCCAGAGGCTGATATCTATCATAGTGTATCTACAGGATATGCAGGTCTTGTAGGTGCTCTTGGAAAGTATTATCATAAAAATTCTAAATTTATTTTAACAGAACATGGTATATATACTAGAGAAAGAGAAGAAGAGATAATTAAGGCTGATTGGGTAAAGGGGTATTTTAAAGATAGTTGGATTAAATATTTCTATAATTTATCAAGAGCTGCCTATACTTATACTGATGAAGTATTTACTTTATTTCAGAAAAATAAGGAGCTACAAATAGAATTAGGTTGTAAAGAAGATAAAATTAAAATAATACCCAATGGAGTTAAGTTAGAAAGATTTTCTAGTATAAATAGAAAGAAAGATAATGATTCAATAATTAATATAGGTGCTATAGTTAGAGTAGTTCCTATAAAAGATGTAAAAACAATAATACAAGCTTTTATATTGGCAAATGAAACTATCAAGAATATGAAACTTTATATTATGGGACCTATGGATGAAGATGAAGATTATACAAGAGAGTGTTTAGATTTCGCTAAAGCTTCTGGTAATAAAAATATATTGTTTACAGATAGGGTTAACGTCTTAGACTATATAGGGAAAATGGATATACTTATATTAGGTAGTATTAGTGAAGGGCAACCCTTATCTGTTTTAGAAGGTATGGCTGCTAAAAAGCCTTATATAACAACAAATGTAGGTGCTTGTAAAGAACTATTGTATGGAAATAATGATGGATTAGGGAATTGTGGAATAGTTGTCCCTGTTATGGGTTATTATCAAATGGCTCAGAGTATAATTAAATTATCTAGAGATGAAAATCTTAGAAAAGAAATGGGTGAAATAGGTTTTAAAAGAGCTTCTTTATTCTATACCCAGGAACAATTTATAGAAAACTATAGAAAAATATATAGAGAGTTGGTTTAGTATATGGCTGGAATTGGATTTGAATTAAAAAAGATAATTGATAGAGATAATATTTTTGCTCAAGCAAGAGTATACTTTATGTCATCTTTAATCACTGTTGGCCCAATGATCATTTGTATAATCTTATTTTTAGTAATGCAAAGATTATTAAAAAATCTTGGTGTCTCTTATGCTAATATACAAATATTTAATGCAGTAATAATATATTCTTTTTTAATATCTTATATAAGTTCAAATGGAATAAGTATGCTTATGTCTAGATATATATCAGATTGTATTTATACAAAAAAAAGTGGATGTATCTTTGAATCATTCTTAGGAGTAAGCATTATTTGCAGTGTTATAAGCACCTTAGTTGTGAGCATACTTTTAATAAATTCTCCATTAAATTTAATTATAAAAAGTATTTGTTTTATGATTACAATAATATTATCCTTGATTTGGTTAGAAATAATTTACTTATCTGCAATTAAGGAATATTTACATATAGTATCTTTTTTTCTAATAGGAATTTCTATAGTTATTTTAGGTACTATATTAGGTATAAAGTTTTTAGGGATACCTCCAATATATAGTGCTTTATTATTTTCACTAGCCGGTTATATTTTTATTGCAATATCTTTTATGGTTCTTTTGTATAAAGTTTTTGGAATAAGGGATTTAAGATTATCTAACTGTTTAAAATTCATTGATAGTATTGATAAATATTATGAACTATTATTTATAGGATTGTTTTTATCTCTAGGTGCATATTTTCCTAATATACTTATTTGGTTAACACCCAATGCTACTTTAGTAGAAGAAACCTTTAGAATTGCATCCTTTTATGATGTTCCTAGTTTTTACGCATTCTTAAGTGTTATACCTTCTGTGGTTATATTTACAGTAAAAATAGAAACAGCTATATACCCTAAGTATAAAGAATTTTATAATTTTGTAAGAGAGAGTGGAAGTATAAATGAAATTAGAAGATCTAAAAAAATTCTTATAGATACTATAATACTTCATATGACACATATGATTGAAGTTCAATTTATAGCTAGCTTTGCATGTATTGTCTTTGGATTTAAAATGCTTCCTAATATGGGGTTTGCAAGCGATTCTTTAGAAATATTCGGTATATTAACCTTAGGTGCAATATCATATATATCTATGAGTTTTTTAATTCTCATGCTTTTATATTTTGATGCTAGAAAAGATGCATTACAAGTATCTTTAGTATTTTTTATAACTACAGTCTTATTTTCTGTAATAACTGTTATTATTGGACCAGAGTATTATGGATATGGATTTTTTATAAGCAGTATAATTTCTGTAGTATTTGCATTTAATAGAATTAACAACTTTTTCAAAATAATAGAATATAGAACCTTTGCATCTCAACCGGTTTTTCAGGTGGAAGAAAAGAGATTCTTTAGCAGAATATATAATTTTTTTAATAAGGAAAATAAAAAAGAAGTTTAATGCAAAATGCATTAAACTTCTTTTTATTATATGGTTATAGAACCTATTTTAAAATAATTTAATAAAACCTCTTCATCATTTCCAAATTTTATTGAAGCTTTTTGGGTTGAAGGATCTAAAATACCTAATGCTAGTTTATATTCACCTTTTTCTAGATTTTTATCTAATTCTATATTTGCTTTAATAATATTTTCACCAGGAAGCCAATTTCTTATATCATCCTTTAGTAGAATTTCATCCTTTATCTGATGATCTTTATCTATAAGGACAATTTCAATAGGCCAATTAAAATAAAAAGGTACAACTCCTTTATTTTGAATCTTTAGTTTTATATTAATATTATTAGTGAAATTTGATTTGAAATATTTAGATTCTTCAATAACAAATTTATAACCTAGTGTATTTAAAATTCTATCATAACTTTCCTTATAAGTATTATCTCTATCAGCAGGACAATTAGGACCTATAAATGTGGTATGCAAAGTTTTTAATTGATCTATAGTAGATTCTATGGAAAACTTCTTAAAATAGTTTATACTTTGGTCACCATAAGCAAACTCTCCACCAGATGGAGCCCTTTTCCAAAAATCTTTCATTTCAGGTTCATCTGTATTTAATAAATCATTATAGTATCCATTGTTAACCCAAGACAAAAATTCATCTGTAGAATTCTTATCTCCTATCATATCATTAAATAAACCAAAGTGGTTTTGCTTAGCTATTTTAAAAGGACGTCTCATCATCATTATTTTATTAGAAAAGTATTTTAAATATGGTTTAACATATTCATTTGCACTAGATTCATCAGGAAATTTTAGTTTTATTTTATCATCTTCATAAGTATGCCATTCTCCCCAATGACCAATACTACCTAACTCTATAAAAGCTATTTCAGAAGAAGAGTTGTATCTTTCTCCTAAGGCTTTAATAAGTTTTTCATGATAATATATTAAAGTTTCATTTTCATAGTTAGGACTAAAACCTTTACCATATGAAATATCATACCAAGTACCATCTCCGCCTATTTCATTATATAACCATTTAGGTATTTGCATTGAATTTTCTTTGTTAGGATAATCTAGAACTAGCCTAATTATCATTTTTACATTTTTAGATTTCCAATAGTCAAAATTAAATTTTTTCTCTATATTTTTAAAGTCGTAAATTCCTTTTGATGGCTCTAAATCACTCCAGTATAAATTAGCATAAACTAAGGAATGTGGTTGAATATAGTCTTTGTACTTAGCATCTGGTGCCCATCCCATAAAAGGATTAATTAAAACTTCATTAGATATTTTAGGTTTATATACAATATTTTTATTTGTATTCTTATATATAAAGAAGAGGAGTATAACTGTTGCAATACATGTAACAATTAAGAAATATACTTTGCTTTTTATATTCATACTTTTATTAGTCACCCCTTTTGATTTAAGTGTATTAAAAGAATACATTAAATAGTTTTAAAAATCAATTATTATATAGTAGAATGAATAAAATTTAAAGATAATAAACACTCATTTATATAAAAAAAGATGATTCTAACCTTAGAATCATCTTTTAATTACATTTTATTAATATATTTGTTTTATAACATAGTTTTGATCTGTTAAGGCTTTTTTAATTTCATCTATATGAGAGTGGCCATTGGTCTCTAAGGTTACTTCTATAACCATATTCTTAAGAGCATCTGTTGCTTTAAAATGGTCATGTTCAAGTTTTACTATATTAGCATTAGTATCAGCAAGAACTTTAGCAATCTTTAATATTTGTCCAGGTTTATGAGGAACTTCTAGACTAAATCCAAAAAGTCTTCCTTTAGCTACTAATGCACTATTTATTAATGAAGTTATAGTAACCATATCTATATTACCGCCACTTATTATTGATACCACATTTTTATCTTTAAAATTTAATTTAGAAGAGGCTGCTAATGATACAGCTCCAGAAGCTTCTGCTAAAAGTTTATGTTTTTCACTTAAGGTAAAGAATGCTTCAACAATTTCATGATCTGATACAGTTATTATATCATCAACATATTCTTTTATAAATTTAAATGTTAAATCACCTGGTCTTTTTACTGCAATTCCATCAGCAATGGTATCAACAGAATCTAAAGCAATTATTTCTCCTGCCTTAAAACTTTTAACCATTGCATTAGCCCCTTCAGCTTGTACTCCAATTACTTTAACATTAGGGTTTAAGGCCTTAGCAGCTAAAGTAACTCCACTTATTAATCCACCGCCACCTATAGGGCAGAGAATAACATCTACATCCTTTAAATCTTCAAATATTTCTAAGGCTACTGTACCTTGTCCACAAATTACATCAATATCATTAAATGGATGTATAAATAAAGCTCCTTGTTCCTGTTCAATTCTTTTAGCCTCATTAAATGCATCATCATAAACATAACCTGATAAAACAACATTTCCTCCTAAATCCTTTGTTGATTGGATTTTTAGTAGAGGAGTAGTCTTTGGCATTACTATAGTTGATTTAACATTAGCTTGTGATGCTGCAAAAGCTACGCCTTGAGCATGATTTCCAGCAGAAGAGCAAACAACCCCTTTTACTTTGTCTTCATCTGATAAGGATCTTATTTTATTTAAGGCACCTCTTATTTTGTAAGCACCTGTTAATTGTAAATTTTCACATTTCATATACACTTGGTTTCCAGATTTCTTTGAAAATACCTCACTGTATATTAAAGGTGTTTTTATAACTACATCTTCTATATTTTTTTTTGCTTTAATAATTTTTTCTAAATACAAAATAATCACCCCTCATTTCTCATTATGTAAACCTTTTATAATTTAATTATAACAAATAAAAATGATTTTTTACAGGGAATATTTTTTTTAAAAGTATACAAAATAATAGTAAAGGAAGGTGATAATTATGTCAGATTCTATAGTTAAAGTAAAAAAGAATAGTAATGGAGAAATTACAGATTACGTTTTAAGTAGTGGAAAGACTGTTTCTAAAGCTGAAGGTGTAAAGCTTGCAGAAGAGGGAATGATAGATGGAGTAATAATTTCTCATTCAAAGAAAGGGGAAGCTTATTTAAGAAGCATTCCTGATGGAAAAGAAAGTAACAATTTAGATGAATTATCATAATTAAAAGTTTTTAGATGTTTATATTATAATGAACAATGAAGATAGCTAAATTTAAGTTATCTTCATTGTTTTTTTGTATTCTAATATCTAAATACGATATTAGAATAGGGTCTTTAATTTATGTAGTTAATTAAATCAGTAATTATATACTATATTATTTTATTTATAATGTATATTTACTATGGTTTTGGTTATACTTAAGATATATCGATATTTATTATTATGCATAAAATGTATTACTTTTATATGTAATACTAATTGTATTACTATTAGTTAAAATAAACACTTTATAATTTTTCATCAAAAGATTTTTTGATGAAAAATTATATTTTAAAGTTAAATGAGTTAAAAAACAATATTAAATCAGATTGTTTGAAATACACATATGGATTTCTAAAATGTCCCCAATTTATAACTTCGCTAAATATACATTTAGCGAAGTTATTGTGTTTTTTGATAAAATATGCTACAATATAGTCATATCAAGGCTTTGAAAGGATTTTAGACTATGAATAATGAAGCAAATCAATTCGAAAATTTTAAATACTCACAAGAAATCAAAGAATTACTAAATATAAATTTAAGTAATGATGACTTAAACAATCTTGATCATATATATAACTATTACGATTCTCAAAATATCCAGCGTGATTATGAAGATTTAATTGAAGATATTTATATTTTTATTTTCAAGAGAAATCTAAGTATTACACAACTGGCAGAGATATATAAAGTTAATCAAAGAATAATTAAACGATGGTTAAAAGAACTTGGAATGGACAAGCTTTTGGAAGTTGAAAAAGGCGCTCATTCTGTTGAAAAATCAAATTTTAAAAACAGCAAACAAGATGAATTACTCGAAAAGAATAAATTAAAATTTGATTTTTTAGAGAAATCGAAGCATCCAAAAAGAGTTATTGAATTCTTAAACTACTTAGAAAATGTAAAAGGAAAATCCCTAAACACCGTAAAAGGATATTCAGTTGATTTAGGATTATTTTTTAAATTTTTAAAAGTTTTAAAAGTTTATAAAGGTCTAGAAAATAATATTGAATTAGAAAAAATTGAAGAAGTTGAAATTTCTGATTTAGGTGATAATTTTATAAAGGATATAACACTATCTGATATATATGCATTTTTAGCTTTTTTAGAAAAAGTTAGAAACAATAGTGCTTATGCCAGAGCTAGAAAAGTTGCTACTTTAAAATCTTTCTTTAAGTTTTTAAATTCTAAAATAAAACTAATAGATGAAAACCCTACAGTAGAATTAGAATCTCCAAAGATAAATAAAAGACACCCAGTTTATTTAACCTTAGATCAAAGTATAACTGTTTTAAACTCTATGGATAAAGGAAATAAAAATTATTATAGAGATTATTGTATACTAACTTTATTTTTAAACTGCGGAATGAGATTATCTGAACTTTGTAATATTGAAATAGAAAAAATCAAAGGAGATACCTTAACTATTATAGGTAAAGGAAATAAAGAAAGAACTGTTTATTTAAATGAAGCTTCAATTGCAGCCATAGAAAACTATTTGAAAAATAGAAATGATTTAAAAGCTACTGAAGAAGCTAAAAAATACTTGTTTTTATCAAGTAAATATAGACCTATAAATAAAAGAAGCGTTGAAATTTTAGTGAAAAAACATATAGAAAATGCAGGGTTTAAAGATCAAAAATATACACCACATAAGCTTAGACATACAGCTGCCACACTTATGTATAAGTATGGTAATGTAGATATAAGAAGCTTGCAAAATATATTAGGCCACGAAAATATTTCAACAACCCAAATATATACCCATGTAGATGATGAAACTCTAAGAGAAGCAGTTAAAACTAATCCTTTAGCAAATATAAAATAGCACCATTTCTTGATTTTATGAAGAAAATACGATAGTAGAACATATGTTCTACTATCGTATTTTTAGCACTTTTATATAAGAAACACTCTTCTACTTTTCTTTTATTTTAAGTTTTCTAACCCCTGGAAATACTTCTTCTGTCATTTCTTCCATAGTTAAATCATCATTTAAATCTATATCTTCAAGATATTCAATATGATCAAAAGCATCCTCATATTCATCTTGCTTAGCTAAATACTCTTCCCAAGTTTCTGTTGTAAGCTCTTCTTCTAAATCATCTTCCATTTCTTCTTGTTCTTCTTCAGCAAGTTTTTTAAGAGTTTCTTCTATTTTCTTGTTTTCTTCAACTTCTTTTGCTATGTCAGCTATTCTTATGGCTTTTGTATCTATTCCTTGCATCTCTAGACAATCACCGCAATTATCGCAAATCTTCCCATTATACACATCACAATAATCATCATTGTTAAATACTTTTTTATCCATAAAGTCACCTCTTACTTAAAAATCATCTTTTCATTATAACAAATATACTCTTTTTTATCAAATAAAAAGTTGTTTTTCCATAAAAAAATAATACAAAAATCACCTTATTTTAAGTGTTTTTATGAAAGTTACGGTATGAGAACATAAGTTTGCTATACTCTCCTTACTGTGGTATAATATTACCAAAGAATCGTGAGGTGCAATTACTATGATTATTAAGGAAAATTCAGATAAACAAACTCAAATATATAACTTTTTAATTGAATTTACAAAATCAAAGGGGTATCCACCTTCAGTTAGAGAGATATGTCAAGCAGTTAGCTTGAAATCAACCTCAACTGTTCATGGACATTTAAAGAGATTAGAGAAAAAAGGATTAATATATAGAGATCCAACTAAGCCAAGAGCTTTAGAAATAGTAGAATTATCTAATGAAGAAAAGGAATTAATAGATATTCCTATAGTAGGTAAAGTCACTGCTGGTATGCCTATTTTAGCTACAGAGAACATAGAAGATATGTTTCAAATACCTATAAACTACGTTAAGCACAATAATGATTTATTTATTTTAAAAGTTACTGGAGACAGTATGATAGAAGCTGGAATCTTAGATGGAGATTTAGCAATAATAGAACAAAAAAACGTAGCAACAAATGGTGATATTGTAGTAGCTCTAATAGAAAATGAAGCTACCATAAAAAGATTTTTTAAGGAAAATGGATTCATAAGACTACAACCAGAAAACAAAAACTATGAACCTATAATAGTTGAAGATTGCTCTATTTTAGGTAAATTAGTAGGAATTTATAGAGCTTATTAAGAAAAAATGCTAGGGAATTTTATGCGTTACAAATTTCCTAGCATTTTTCTTATTATTTGATAAATATTCAACTATATAATCTATACTGAATATTAAAGCACCTATATTATCTAAATTGAGTTATTAATTCACCAATCAATATATTATGAATTTAACTTACTTTCTAAAACTTCTTTTTCATATTTTAAAGTTTTTATATCTAATTCTAAGGTTCTTTTCTCTAATTCTAACCTACTTTCAAAATCCTTTCTAAGCTTCTCAGACTCTTTTTCTGCCATTTTAGAGTATTTTGTCTCTAACAACTCTAACTCCTTCTTATGATCCTTTCTCATAGCTTCTACAAGCTTTTTATATGATTCTACCTCTTCCCTATAAGACTTCTCTTTTTCTTCATAGAAATTTAGCTTTTCTTTAAGAGATTCCTTTTCTAATTCTAGAGATTTTATATGAGATTCTCTTTCTTTTAAAGAAGCTCTATCCTCTTCCCCTTTATTTCTTAACTCTTCATTTTCACCTTTTAAAGATTCTAAAGATTTTAAAGAGGCTATTTCTTCTTTATTTTTTTCTATTAAATCATAGTTTCTAGATACTAATTGAGATAAAGTACTTTTATCTTTTTCTAAAGTTTTTATATTTTCTTTAAGCTCTTCTATTTCCTTTGTTTTAGCTTTATTATCCTCTTTTAAAGCCTTATCTCTTTCTATAAGCTCCTCTCCTCTTCTTTGAAGCCTCTCTATGGTCACATCCTTTATAGAAAGCTTCTTAACAAACTCCTCTTCTGCTCTTTTTCCTGCATCCTCACTCATTTGAAGAGAAGTTAAGAAAAGTTGGTTTATCTTGTTTAAATAATCCTGAAAAGACTCTATTTCTAACTTTCTTTCTATCAACGTTGATTTAGAATTCTCTAATTCATACAGTGATATTAAGGCATCTAAACATTGTCCTTGATTTCCAAACTCATCAGATGCTATTTTCTTGAATTTATCAAAAGTTTCTTCAGTTACCCTAAAGCTTTTTACTTTTAATTCTTTGTTTCTGCTCTCCTCCAAAACATTTTCCACCTTTCTTTGTAATACGTTATGTAATATATAAAACGTATTACGTAATATTAAACTAATTAACTATTCTAATTATATCTTATAAAAAAGATTTATTCCATAAAAAGAATATAAAAAATAGGCCTTTATCAAAATGAATTTCAATAAGACTTGCAGCCAATAATTCACGAGAAATATCTTTGTAAGTCTTATTATTTTTTGATAAAAGCCTATGTTAATTTTTATATTTAATAATTCAAATTAAGCATATTATTTAAAAATGTTATTTAAAGCTATTAATACACCTATTTTAGCATGATCAAAAGTTAATCCACCTTGTAAATAAGCTATATATGGCTCTCTTATAGGTGCATCTGCTGAAAGTTCTATAGAAGAACCTTGAATAAAGGCACCAGCTGCCATAATAACCTCATCTGAATATCCTGGCATAGCCCATGGTTCACATTCAACGAAAGAATCTATTGGTGAAGCATATTGAACACCCTTACAGAATTTTATAAGTTTTTCTTTATCGTTGAATTTTATAGCTTGAATTATATCACTTCTCTTATCATTATATTTAGGAAGAACTTCAAATCCAGCAAGTTCCATTATTCTAGCACAGAATATTGCTCCTTTTAAGGCTTCTATAGCAACATGAGGAGCCAAGAATAATCCTTGGTAGAAATCTTTCATCACTCCAAAGGTACATCCACACTCTGCTCCTATACCAGGTACAGTAAGTCTATAAGATGCTTGCTCTACATATTTTTCTTTTCCTACTATGTATCCACCAGTTGGAGCTATTCCTCCACCTATGTTTTTAATTAATGATCCTGCTATTAAATCAGCACCAACATCTGTAGGTTCTATTATGTCTATAAATTCTCCATAGCAGTTATCAACAAATACTATTAAGTCTTCTCTTAATTCTTTAATAGCTTTTATTGCTTCTCCTAATTCTTTAACTTGGAAAGCATTTCTCCAACCATATCCAGTTGATCTTTGCATATGTATTAACTTTATTGATTCATCCTCTTTAATCATTTCTAAAGCTTTTTCTATGTTAATCTTTCCATCTACAAGATCTACTTGCTTATAATTAACACCATATTCTTTTAATGATCCTATATTTTCTTCTCCACTTATACCAATTACACTATGTAAAGTATCATAAGGACTACCAGTAACAGCTAATATAGTATCTCCAGGTCTTAAGTTTCCAAATAAAGCTGTTCCTAAAGCATGAGTTCCATTAACAAAATGTGGTCTAACTAAAGCTTTTTCAGCATTAAAGATTCTAGCATAAACTAAATCTAAAGTATCTCTTCCAATATCACCATAACCATATCCTGTTGAATTAGTAAAATGGTTATCTGAAATTCTTTCCTCTTGGAAAGCCTTAAGAACTTTTAATTGATTATATTCTCTTATTTCATCATATATTTTAAATTCATTTTCTACATCAATTATAGCTTGATTATAAAGCTTTATAGTTTCATCTGTGAAACCATATTGTTTTTTTAGTAATTCTATAGTTGCATTAAGCATTATTATACCCCCGCATTATTAAAATATAGTACATTTATAAATCTTATCATATAGAAAAAAAATAGGCAAACCATCTAAGGTTTACCTATTTTTTCTTTTCTATATTTAATTATCAAAAACTTGAGCATTATTAAATAAAATAGGTTTAGCTGGTGATACTGTGCTTATGGCATGTTTATAAACTAATTGTTGCTTTCCATCACTATCTAAAACTACTGTAAAGCTATCGAACCCTTTAACGATACCCTTTAATTGAACCCCATTTACTAAAAATATTGTTACAGGAATTCTTTCCTTTCTTGCATTGTTTAAGAATATATCTTGTAGGTTATTGATTGACTTATTCATTCTATTGCCCTCCATAAATTTTTAATATAATTTAATTATAAACCTAAGAATTTATTATGTCATTAATAATTTTGGAAGAAATATCTTCTTCAGAGGCGAAAGTATCTTTATCTATAAATATAGCTCTAGGATCCTTTCTAAACCAAGTAAGCTGACGTTTAGCATAGTTTCTGCTACCTTGCTTAATCATCTCTATACATTGGTCTAAAGAGATTTTGCCATCAAGATAATATAAAACTTCTTTGTATCCTATACCTTTCATTGATTGCATATCATCAGTTAATCCCATGGCTCTAAGATTCTTAACCTCTTCTAAAAGACCTTTTTCAAACATTATATCAACTCTTTTGTTTATTCTTTCATAAAGCTTTGCTCTATCCATATTAAGTACATAATAATATATATTATATGGAGTTTCATAAATACTATTCTTAGCTTTAAAAGATGAAAATGGTTTTCCAGTTAACTTATAAGTTTCTAATGCCCTAATTACTCTTTTTCTATTATTAAAATGTATAGAATTATAGCTTTCTAAATCAATATCTTTTAGCATTTCATGTAAATATTCATTTCCATGCTCATTAGCTATTTTTTCAAGCTCTTCTCTATACTCTTCATCCTTATCACTTTCTGCAAAATTCATATTGCATATGATTGAATTTATATATAGTCCAGTTCCTCCTACTAATATAGGAAGTTTTCCTCTACTTTGTATATCTTTAATTTTCTCTGTAGCTAAGTCTTTAAATTCAGCTACACTAAACTCCTTACTAGGATCAACAAAATCTATTAAATAGTGAGGGACGCCTCCCATTTCTTCCTTAGAAATCTTAGCTGAACCTATATCCATGTATTTATATATTTGCATAGAGTCAACAGAGATTATTTCACCATTTAGCTTCTTTGCTAGATCTACTGAAAGGTCACTTTTTCCTACGGCTGTTGGCCCAGCAATAATAAGTAAATTATTATTCATTTAAACTGTCTCTCTCCTTAAGTTATTCTTTTAAACTTCTTATCTAATTCATAACTAGTAAATTTAATTATAGTTGGACGTCCATGTGGACAGTGGAAAGGATCATTTATGTATCTTAAATCCTCTATTAAGTTTTCCATTTCTAATATGCTTAAAACATCATTAGCCTTAACTGCCGCCCTACAGGACATAGATGCTATTTTATTATATTTAACCTCTACAGTTTCTCCAGTACCCATTTTCTTTAAGTTATTTATCATAGATGTTATTAGCTCTGTTGGATTTAATTTATCTAAAAAGTATGGTACCTCTTCAATTCTTATAGAATTATCACCAAAATCGCTTATTTTAAATCCTGCCTTTTCAAAAATCTCTTTATTTTCATCGTAATAAAGATAATCCTCTGTAGGTAAGGTTACTACTAGTGGAATCATTAGAGGCTGAATTTCAACCTTCTTTTTAGCTATATCTGAAGAATACTTCTCAAAAAGAATCTTCTCATGAGCTGCATGTTGGTCTATTAAATATAAAGTAGAATCATACTCAGCTAATATATAGGTTTTATTAAATTGACCAATAACTCTTAGCTTAGGGAATTTTGATTCTCTATAAATTGTTTCCTCTAGGGAATTTCCATATTCATTCTTATTACATTTATAATCACTTCTTTCAAGTGATTCAGAAGTACTTTCACTTACTTTATCTTTAAGTTCATTTTTTATAAGTATAGGATCATATGAAATCTCTCTTTTAGCTGAACCTTCTTTAAAATCATTATTTTCTAAAGAGTTATTAATACTAAAAGATTCCTCCTGATTTTCTTTTGATAAGAAATCTACTGGAATATTAACTTCTGTTTTAGCCTCATAATCCTTAGAGGGATTATAAGAATAAATCTCTTCTTTCTTTCTATCCTCACTTACCTTATAATTTATATTTTCTTTTAACTTTTCTAAGGTACTTATTTCTTTATCTAAGCTTTCCTGAATAACTTCTTCTTTTAAAGCTTCAAATTTTTTCTCCTCTTCTTCTGGAAGAGTAAAGGTATCTTTTACATATTCCCTCATAGCTGAATGAACAGCATCAAAAACAACCTTGAATATAAAACGTTCATCTTTAAATTTAATTTCAGATTTTGTTGGATGTATGTTAACATCTATAAGCTCTGGATAAGTATCTATAAATAATACGAAGAATGGAAACTTACCTGTAACATTAAAGGACCTAAAGGCATTTTCCACAGCTACAGTTAAGCTTCTATTTTTTACATATCTCTTATTTACAAAAAGACTTTGATTATTTCTAGATGCTCTTGCTAAGGTATCATTTCCTATAAATCCATAAACAGAAGCTGTATCCTTATGCTCTTCAAAATATATTAAATTTTCAGCAGTGGACTTACCATAAATAGTTCTTATAACATCTATTAATTTTCCATTGCCATAAGTATTTAAAATCTTTTTATTATTATTAAATAATTTAAATGATACATCTGGGTTAGCCAGTGAAATTCTGTTTACTAAGTCATTTATTAAGGCACTTTCTCTAGCCGTTGTCTTTAAAAATTTCTTTCTAGCAGGTACATTAAAGAATAAATCCCTAACTTCTATTTGAGTTCCTCTATTCATAGAACAATCTGTTAAAGATTCTTTTTCTCCCCCGCTAATTACTAATTCCTTACCCATGTCAAAGTCTGATATTTTACTTTTAAAATCAACCCTTGCTATAGAAGCTATACTAGGCAAAGCTTCTCCTCTAAATCCAAGGGTATTTATACTAAATATATCATAAGTATCTTTTATTTTACTTGTAGCATGAGGATTAAAAGCTTTTTCAACATCCTCTGGATGAACCCCTGAGCCATCATCTATTATTTTTATAAGAGATTCTCCACCATTTTGAATCTCTATAGTTATATTTTTTGCCCCTGCATCTAATGAATTTTCTACAAGTTCTTTAACCACAGAAGAAGGTCTTTCAACAACCTCTCCTGCAGCTATTTTATTTGCTGTATCTGCATTTAAAATATTTATTCTATTCAAAATTTATAACAGCTCCTTCCCATAAGCTAAATTAAATTTTTAGCTTCTTTAACTAGAGCATATAATCTATTCATAGCCTCCATAGGATTTAAAGATAAAATATCAACTTCTGAAAGTTCTTTTATTAAATTATCTTTTCCTATGGCAGAGAAATCTAATTGTATTTGATCATCTTCTTTATGTGTTTTAGCATCTGAAGATTTTGAAATAACTTCTTCTTTAATTTCAATTTTATCCTCTTCTACTAGAGTTTCTTTAACTTCATAAGAGGTTGTAATAGAGGCTTCTTCTATGTCTTCTTTTGAAACATTTACTTCTTTAAGAGCTAAATCTAAGTTATCCTTTGAAGATTCCATTTCAAGTTTCTCTAAGATTTCCTTAGCTCTATTTATTACTTCATCTGGAATACCAGCAAGTTTAGCAACCTCAATACCATAAGATTGATCCGCTCCACCTTCTATTATTTTTCTTAAGAAGATAATATTGTTATCCACTTCCTTAACAGCTACTGAATAGTTTCTAACTCCGTGAATTTCTCCTTCTAATTTAGTTAACTCATGATAATGAGTAGCAAAAAGAGTTTTACATCTTAAATTTTTATTCTTACATATATACTCTATAACAGACCAAGCTATACTTAATCCATCATATGTACTCGTTCCTCTTCCAACTTCATCTAAAAGAACCAAGCTATTTTCTGTAGCATTTTTTAAAATGTTAGAAACTTCCCACATTTCAACCATAAATGTACTTTTACCACCTGCTAAATCATCAGAAGCTCCTATTCTAGTAAAGATTTTATCTACTACACTTATATTAGCCTTACTAGCTGGTACAAAGGAACCTATTTGACACATTAAAGTGATAATAGCTACCTGTCTCATATATGTTGATTTACCAGCCATATTAGGCCCTGTTATTATAAGAAGTTGATTATCATCTTTATTTATAATGGTGTCATTAGGAATAAACTCTCCCTTAGGAATTACCTTTTCAACAACAGGGTGTCTTCCATTTTCTATTTTAGTTTCCCCATCTTCATTAATTTCAGGTTTTATAAAATCATTTTCTAAAGCTACAAAGGCTAAATTGCTTATACAATCTAACTCAGCAATTATCTTAGCAGTAGTTTTTAGTCTATCTATATGATTTTCAACTTCATTTCTTATATCTAGGAAAATATCATATTCTAAAGAGCAAAGTTTTTCACTAGCTCCTAAAAGTTTTTCTTCTATTTCCTTAAGTTCTGGAGTAATAAATCTCTCTGCATTAGCTAAAGTTTGCTTTCTTATATACCTTCCTTCAGGAATAGAACTATAATTAGCCTTAGATATTTCTATATAGTAACCAAAGACCTTATTAAATCCTACCTTTAAAGATTTTATGCCAGTAAACTCTCTTTCTCTATTTTCTAAGCTAGATATCCAATCCTTACCGTTAGTCTTAGCAAGTCTTAATTCATCTATTTCGCCATTAAATCTATCCTTTATTAAATCACCATCCTTTAATGTTAGGGATGGATCTTCTTTTATAGATTTTTCTAAAAGCTCATAGATATCTCTTAAATCATCTAAATTATGGTGATAATTCTTTAGAAGACTTGAGGTGCAATTTTCTATAATTCCTTTTACATTAGGAATTTTACCAATAGAAGTTTTTAATGCTATTAGATCCTTAGCATTAGCATTCTTATTTGAAATTTTACCTAATATTCTTTCTATATCATAAATATCATGTAAAGCTTCTTTAAGAGAGTCATTTAAAGAAAGATCATTAAATAATTCTTCAACAGCATTTAATCTTAAAGTTATCTTTTCCTTATTAACAAGAGGTTCTTCAATCCATCTTCTAAGCATTCTACTTCCCATAGAAGTTTCTGTCTTATCTAATACCCAAAGAAGAGAACCCTTCTTGCTTTTTTCTCTTAAATTCTCTGTAAGCTCTAAATTTCTTCTAGAACTTAAATCTATAGTCATAAAATCAACCAAACTATATACTTCTATATCATTTATATTAGTTAAGCTTATTTTTTGAGTATCTAGTATGTATTTAACTAAAGCATTACTTGATTTCTTAACCATTAAACTTAGAGAATTTGATTTTTCTCCAAATTGAGTATTTAATACTTCGTCAAAGTTTTCCTCAAAATATTCTATAGGTTTTCTACTTATTAAGGCTGAAGTAGTTAATGTTATATCTTTTATAAGCTCTTGATCTAAAGAATCTAAAAGTATTATTTCTTTAGGATTAAACTTAGATATTTCATCTAAAATAACTCCCTTTTCTAATTCTCCCTCTGTAGCTAAGAAATCTCCAGTAGAAATATCTGTTATAGCTAGTGAACATCTATTTCTCTCTAAGTCTGAATATATAGTCATTATATAATTATTTTTTGTTTCCTCAACAAAAGAAGAATCTGTATATGTTCCAGGAGTTATAACCTTTATAACATCCCTTTTAACAATTCCTTTAGCAACCTTAGGATCTTCAACTTGTTCACAAATAGCAACTTTATATCCCTTAGCTACTAATCTTCCTATATATGAATTAGATGCATGGAATGGAATTCCACACATAGGTGCTCTTTTTTCTAAGCCACAATCTCTTCCAGTAAGAACTAATTCTAATTCCCTTGCAGCTGTTTCTGCATCCTCAAAGAACATCTCATAGAAGTCTCCAAGTCTAAAAAACAGAATACAATCCTTATAATTTTCCTTTATTTCAAAATACTGACGCATCATAGGCGTTAAAGCCATTTTAAGTACCTCCATCATTTCTATATGCTAAAAATTCATAACATTTTTCTAAAATATCATAATGAATAACTATTATAACTTTTAAATATAATTTTTTTCATTTAATTACTAAAACCTAAAAATTTTTCTTTAAAAAGTTAGTAAAATATAGTTTGATTTTTTAAAATGTTAATTATGTCATACTAATTATTCTAACATATTTTTTATGTAAGAAAAAACTAAAGCCTAAAATTAGACTTTAGTTTTTATCTAAATAATTATATTAATTAAATATTTCTTTTTCAAGTTCTTTTAACCACTTTTTATCTAAAGGTGGAACTCCCTCTAATCTATATGGAATATTAAGCCCTTCATATTTATTTACACCTAAAACATGATAAGGTAAAAGTTCAACCTTTTCTATATTATTAAGACCGTCTACAAATTTTTTAATTCTCATTAAATCTTCTTTATTATCTGTATATCCAGGAACTACAACATGTCTTATCCACATTTTTTTATTCATAGACTGAGCTACCTTTAGAAACTCTAAGGATTTATCTATTGGAACTCCTACTAAACTCTTATATTTTTCAGGATCAGTTTCCTTTACATCAAATAATATAAGGTCAACATATTCAAGAATTTCTTCATAATTTCCTAATCCAACACCTGCAGTATCTAATGTGGTATGTATTCCTTCCTTTTTACATAACTTTAAACATTCTAATAAAAATTCTGGTTGAAGAAGAGGCTCTCCACCTGAGAAAGTAACACCACCACCTGATGCATTAAAATATGTTTTAAATCTTTTTATTTTATTTACAAGCTCCTCTGGAGTATATTCAATACCCCCTTCTTTACACCAAGTGTCTGGATTATGACAAAAAGCACATCTTATTCCGCACCCTTGCATAAAAACTACAAATCTTATACCAGGTCCATCTACTAAGCCCATAGTTTCTAATGAATGAATTCTTCCTTTAACCATAATGCTGTCCCTCCTTACAGTAAACATTTCAAAAAAGAGTGTACAAGGTCTTAACTTAATTAACCCTATAAATATAATGAAGAAAATATCTAGATGAACTTTAGAATTTAAGTTATTACGTAGAATATATTTCGTTAAAAAGCTGAGACTGTTATATCTATAATGAATACAATCTCACTTTGTTCGATTGCATAAGTTCAATCCTCCAAATTAAAATTTGGGATTTCACTTAAGTTTTCGAAGCTTTAGAAATATATTCGGAGTAATAACTATAAATTCTTAGTGAAATCTAGTAATTTTCAGAATATATTTATAGGCTTTTTAAGTAACCTTATACACTCTTATTATATAAGATTATAGAGAATCGTGGAATGTTCTGCTTATAACCTCTAATTGTTGATTTCTAGTTAATCTATTGAAATTAACAGCATAACCTGACACTCTGATTGTTAATGTTGGATACTTTTCAGGATGCTCCATAGCGTCCATTAAAGTTTCTCTGTTAAATACATTAACATTTAGATGGTGAGCTCCTTGTTTGAAGTAACCATCCATAATAGCAACTAAGTTATCTATTCTAGAATCTTCTTCTTTTCCTAAAGCATCTGGAACGATTGAGAATGTGTTTGATACACCATCTTCACAAACTTCACAGTATGGAATTTTAGCAACTGAGTTTAAGCTAGCTAAAGCTCCACTGTTATCTCTTCCATGCATTGGGTTAGCTCCTGGAGCAAATGCTTCACCAGCTTTTCTTCCATCTGGAGTTGAACCTGTTTTCTTACCATAAACTACGTTTGAAGTAATAGTTAAGATTGATAATGTGTGCTTAGCACCTCTATATAATGGATGTTTCTTAAGCTCGCTTGAGAACTTTCTAACTATTTCTACAGCTAAATCGTCAACTCTGTCATCATCATTTCCGTATTTAGGGAAGTCACCTTCAATTTCAAAGTCTACAGCTATTCCATTTTCTCTTATAGGCTTAACTTTAGCAAATTTAACTGCGCTTAATGAGTCAGCTACAACTGATAAACCAGCTATACCAAAGGCCATTAATCTTCCTACATGAGTATCATGTAAAGCCATTTGTCCAGCTTCATAAGCATATTTATCATGCATGTAGTGGATAACATTCATTGTATCTACATAAAGCTTAGCAACATACTCTAAAACTTTATCATAGTTAGCTCTTAACTTATCGTAATCTAAAACTTCATCTGTTATTGGCTCTAAACCTTTAATAACAACTTTACCTGATTTTTCGTCAATACCACCGTTTATAGTGTAAAGTAAAGCTTTAGCTAAGTTAGTTCTAGCTCCGAAGAATTGCATTTGCTTACCAATTTGCATTGCTGATACACAACAAGCTATTGAGTAATCATCTCCGTATATAGGTCTCATTAATTCATCATTCTCATATTGAATTGAGTCAGTTTTGATTGAAACTTCAGCACAGAATTTTTTAAATCCTTCTGGTAATCTATCTGACCATAAAACAGTCATATTTGGTTCTGGAGCAGGTCCTAAGTTAATTAAAGTTTGAAGATATCTAAATGAGTTTTTAGTTACTAATGGTTTACCATTTACACCCATACCTCCAATACCTTCTGTTACCCAAGTTGGGTCTCCAGCAAATAAATCATTATACTCAGGAGTTCTTAAGTGTCTAACTAATCTTAATTTTATTATAAATTGATCTATTAATTCTTGAGCTTCTAACTCAGTTAAAGTTCCTGCTTGAAGATCTCTTTCTATGAAAATATCTAAGAAAGTAGAAGTTCTTCCTAGAGACATTGCTGCTCCATTATTTTCTTTAACTGCAGCTAAGTATCCAAAGTATAAGAATTGAACTGCTTCCTTAGCATTTGCAGCTGGTTTAGATATATCAAAGCCATATCTTGCAGCCATTGATTTTATTGCTTCTAAAGCTCTTATTTGCTCTGAAACATTCTCTCTTAATTGAATATATTCTTCTACTGAGCCTTCGCTTTCAAATGATATATTAGCATAATCTTTTTTCTTTTCTTCTATTAGATAATCTATACCGTAAAGGGCAATTCTTCTATAGTCACCTATAATTCTTCCTCTACCATAAGCATCTGGAAGACCAGTTAAAAGACCAGCAGATCTTGCAGCTCTTGTTTCAGCTGAGTATGCATCAAATACACCTTGGTTATGAGTTTTTCTATAAGCGTTGAAATGTTCTCTTATATTGCTATCTAATTCATAGCCGTATTCTTTTAAAGAACTTTCAACCATTCTCATTCCACCGAAAGGATTAACTATTCTTTTAAGTGGTGCATCTGTTTGGAAACCAACGATAACTTCGTTATCTTTATCTAAATATCCAGGCTCATAATTGTCTATTCCAGATACTCTATCTGTAGCAACATCTATAATACCTTTTTCGATTTCTTCTATAATTAACTTTTGAGCTTTTTCTAAAACTGCATCAGTTCTTTCAGTTGTTCCTTCTAAGAAACTCTTATCTCCTTCATATGCAGTATAGTTCTTTTGTATGAAGTTTCTAACATCTATTCCATTTTGCCATACTCCTTCTTTAAAGCCTTCCCATTGTTTAAACATATGGTCTACCCCCTCTTTCTTAATTGAAAATCTTTATCAATCTAAATTTAACACATTTTCATCAAATTGTAAAGTTTTTGAGAATCAATTTCAACACCTTACAAGTAAATTTTTGTTAATTTGTTAATATTTAAATTGAATTATAAAATAATCACTTAAATTATAAGCGATTTTTAAAAAAATATAAATAATAAATATTTAAAATTTTCACATACTTAATAATTTATAAATAAAACAATCATAATTATTTCCAAATAAACATTTACTTTCAATTTAAATCATAATTTTCAAATAAAATAAGAGAGACTCTATTTCTTAACTTAAATAAAATCTCTCTTAATTAATATTTAAATATATTGGTTTAAATTATTTTAGCCATAAACTAAATAGGAATCCTGCTAAAACTAATATAATTGCTCCACCAAGTCTAGTTGCTATTTGAGCATATGCCATTAAATTCATTCTCTTAGCAGCTCCTAATATTTCTAAGTCTCCAGAACCTCCCCTATTAACATGGCATAATCCTGCCGCTATGGAAGCTTCTATAGGATAGAAACCAAATATTTTTGAAGTTATCCAAGGACCTAATATAGCTCCTATAACTGCACCTAATGATATTATAACAGTTGTTAAATTGAATGCCTTTAATAAAGCTCCAAAATCAACCATTGCTATACCAACACCAGCTATTAAAACATAAAATAAATTACCAACCATAAATTTTTGAACTTGTTTTGCACCAACTCTAATTCTTTCTGGAACTAAGTTAAATCCACTAGCTATTAATACAAATACAACCATATAAGCAAATGGATGAATGAAAACTCCACCTATTGTTGGAAAGAATCCTTTTCCAAATAAATTTCCTAGACAATAGAAAGCAAGTGTTATAAATAAACCTGCTGCGCCATCTTCAAAGGTTGCTTTGAAATTAGATTTTGTAGATTCTGCATTTTTTGCTCCCTTAATCAGTTCTCCATTCCCTGTAAGTTGAGGTTTTTTATTACCTATACCATTTAAAATAGCACCTGCTAATATTGCTATTATGTTTGCAATTGTTAATATTGCCATTGCTGATGAATACCACATCTTTGGATCTTTTCCTGTTACTTGTCCCCAAATTTGGCTCATAGGAATAGCACCAGCTCCATTTCCACCACCCATAATAGGAAGTGCATAATTTAATATAACCTCTTTAGGAGAAACCCCTGTAATTAATCCTCCTATTACAGCACCTAAGGCAGCAGTTAAGGTTGCAATAAGCACCATAGGTATAAATCCACCAACAGTTTTTGCTAAGAATTTTCTATCTATTGCTAATAAAGAACCACAAATCATTATTGAAATATATAACTCTAAGAACCCACTATCAAAAAGCCCTTTGATATCCTTTACATAGATTGTAGGAATTAATCCTATATAAACTGCATATGAAGTTACTAAGAATGCTAAAATAGCACCTCCACCTAAATAATCTTTCCAGATAGGTATTGAATCACCTATTTTCCCTAAAATAATACCACAAGTAAATATTAAAAATATACTTCCAACCATATCCTTTGGTAATGAATTTGTTGATATACCTAATATTATGATTACTGCTCCAACCAAAAACAATAGCATTGGAACTCCAAAAAGATTTATATTAAAAAACTTTTTAAGCAAGCTCTCTTCTTTACCATCTACCTTTTTATTTTGTAATTCCATATAAACTCCCCCTAAATTAACTAATTCTCAATATTTTTTACCACAGTTTCAGAAACAGACTTAACTATATCACCATCAAATACTCCAGGTATTATTTTTTCAACATTTGGATTTTCAACTAAGGAAGCTAATTTTTTACTAACTGCTATCATTACATCATAAGTTACATCAGTTGCCTTAGCTTCTAATAACCCTTTAAATAGTCCTGGAAAAACCAATATATTATTAATCTGATTTGGATAAGAAGGTCCACCTGTTGCAATAACCCTTGCACCAGCTTCCCTTGCAATTTCAGGTTTTATCTCTGGTGTTGGATTAGCTAAAGCAAATATTATAGGATCATTATTCATACTTTCTACCATTTCCTTAGTTACAAGATTTCCTTCTGATAAACCTATAAACACATCTCGTCCTTTAATTACCTCTTCTAAAGTTCCCTTTTTAAACTCTTTATTTGTTATTTTAGCCATTTCCTTTTGAGGAGCATTAAGAGTTTCATCCCCATTAACTAAAGCACCATTTTTGTCAACTAATATAATATCTTCTATTCCAGCCTTTAATAATAATTTTGCTGTTGCAATCCCTGAAGCTCCTGCCCCTAAAATTAATACCTTTAATTTTGAAAAATCCTTATTAACCACCTTAGCTCCGTTATAAAGAGCACCTAAAACAGCAATTGCAGTACCATGTTGATCATCATGATAAACTGGAATGTTTAAAGCCTTTTTAAGCTCATCTTCTATATAAAAACATTCTGGTGCCTTTATATCTTCAAGATGAATTCCACTAAAACTTGGAGATATATTTTTTATGGTTTTAATCAGTTCATTACATCCTATTTGATCAACACATAAAGGTATAGCGTTTACACCAGCTAGGTCTTTATAAACTAACGCCTTAGCCTCTACTATAGGATATCCTGCAAGGGTTCCTATATTTCCAAGACCTAAAACTGCAGTACCATCTGTTATAACAGCTATTGAATTCCCAACAGAAGTTAGTGTTTTTACCATATTAGGATGATGCTCAACCTCTTTACAAATAGTTGATACTCCTGGAGTATATATTTGAGATAATTGTTCTCTATTATTTATATCGAAATTAGGGTTTATACTTATTAATCCATGAGCTAATTCTCTTTGTTTTAACAATTCATCCTTAGTCATATTATTACCTCTCTTCAAACTATCAAATATTTTATACTAATTAATTTTTACTATTTTTATATTGAAGTATTTTTTCTTTTATGCTTGAAATAAGTTCGTAAACTGAATGCTTTCTACTTCTTCCACAGGATACTGCATCTTCTCCACATAAAAAACATTTTCTTTTTGGCTCTCCTAAATCTTCTCTGCTTATTTTAGATAAGTCTTTATAGAATATATCTATATCAAATAGCCTTCCTAAAGGATGTTTTTCCTCTAAAGTTAAAGCTATTTTTTTTATTTCTTTTATATCCTTATCTGAAACAAAATAAGCTTCATATCCAGAAAGAGGAGCTCTTTCTTTTAAAACATTTATATTTAATGAAGCCTCCAATGCCTTAGTGGCTTCATTAAATGTATAATAATAAAGTTCATCTAATTTATCTGGACCAGGAATATTTAATGTTAAGCATATAATAGTTCCATGAAATTTTTCATTTAGTTTTTTTATTTCAAAGGCTCTTTCTTCTCTGCCTTTTAATATTTCTATCAAAAATTTATTCTTTCCGTTCATTTTTTATCCTCTTGATTTTTAATCCTCTTTAACCTTGTGTATAACATCTATTATTGAACCATCACGATATTCAACAATTCCAACAACTCTATCTTCATATTTTATAGGTTCTGGAGTACCTGTAATTTTTAAAGCTTTTTCATGGAGATCTTCTATTGATAATAGAGGAATATTTTTATTTGATTCTAATCTTTCTTTTAACTCTTTATTCTTAGAGAGTTTATCATTTATAGCAACACCACGTTCTGTTACAATGACATCTATTGATTCCCCAGGGGTTATTACAGTATTAACCTTTTCAACTATTGTTGGTATTCTTCCACGAACTAAAGGAGAAACTATCATTGATAATTTAGCACCAGCAGCTGTATCTGAGTGTCCACCTGATGCCCCTCTTATATAACCATCAGAACCGGTTATAACATTTACGTTGAAGTTTTTATCCACTTCTAAAGCACTTAATATTACTATGTCTAATTTATTAGCAATGCATCCTTTATTATGTGGATTTGCATAAAGAGAAGCATCTATTTCTACATGTTTATTATTCTTACCAATGGATTCAACAGCTTTTAAATCAAATCCTTGAACATCAAATAATGTTCCTATAAATCCTTCTTCATGTAAATCAACAAATTGTTTGCTTATTCCACCAAGGCCAAAGCTTGCCTTTATATTTTTTTCTTCCATCTTCTCTTTTAGGAAACGAGCAACTGCTAATGAGGCTCCACCTGTACCTGCTTGAATTGAAAAACCATCTTTTAAATATCCAGAAGCTTCAATTACCGCAGAAGCATATTTTGCTATTAATAACTCTTTAGGATCCTTTGTAAATCTTGTAGCCCCTGAAGCAATCCCATTTGGATCACCTATTTCTTCAACTTCCACAATGTAATCTACATCCTGTTGAGATATACTTGCTGGTACATTAGGATATGGCATTATAGTATCTGTAATAAGAACTACCTTATCCGCATATTTAGAATCAATAATAGCATATCCTAAAGAACCACATTGAGATTTTCCATGTATTCCGTTAGCATTTCCATATTCATCTGAACAAGGAACACCTAAAAAGGCTACATCTATCTTTGTATCACCAGCCTCAATTGCACGAGCACGTCCACCATGAGAACGAATAATTACTGGTTTTTTCATTATTCCCTTTGAAATTTCTTCTCCTAGTTTTCCACGAATACCACTTGTTTCTATTCCTGTTACAGTACCATCCTTTATATAATCTATTAAAAATTCATGAGCACTTGTTAAAGAACTTACGCAAAGATTTAAATTCTTAATTCCAAGATTAGCAATTTCCTTCATAACCATACGAATAATATAATCTCCAGCACGGAAGTGATGATGAAAAGATATGGTCATACCATCTTTAAGGCCTGTTTTTTCTATAGATTCAGCTATAGATGATAACTTTTTATTTTTCCCACAAAAAGTTGCTGTTATTTTTCTTCCTTGAATATTCCCCTTAGGTTCTAATGCGAATTCTCCTTTAAATTCTACAGTTTTTCTCTCTTTTAATATGTCATCTGGTATATTTATATTGATACTATTGATTCCCATAAATTACACTTCCTTTTCATATGATATTCCTGAAGCCTTAGCTAACATAAGAACTCTTTCTGCCCTTGCTATTACTGGCTTATCAATCATTTTTCCATTAAGAGATACCACTCCTGAACCATGTTTTTCTGCTTCCTTGGCAGCTTCTATAATTTTTATTGCCTTATCAATTTCTTTTTCAGTAGGTTCAAAAACTTTATGTAATAAGTCTATTTGTCTTGGATTTATTAAGGATTTTCCATCAAAACCTAGTTGTTTTATTAATGTTGCTTCCTTAATAAAGCCCTCTTCATTATTTACATCAGAATAAACTGTATCAAAAGCTGATATTTTAGCTGCTCTTGAAGCTAGAATTATATGACTACGTGCTGCAAAAAGTTCATTACCTTCAGGAGATCTATGAGTTTTCATATCAGTTACAAAGTCTTCAGCACCTAAGGCAATTCCCATTAAACGTTTTGAAGAGGTTGCTATTTCATAAGCGTTTAAAACACCTAAGGCTGATTCTATAGCAGCCATCATTTTAGTTTTTCCAATAGGAAGACCTATTTCTTCTTCTATAGATGCAATAACCTTCTCCATATCTAAAACATCTTGAGCAGTTTCAGTTTTAGGTAAACGTATAACATCTGGCTGTGCTCTTACAATTGCTTTTAAATCTTCAATACCGAACTCTGAATCTAAAGCATTAACACGGACTACTGTTTCTGTATCTCCAAAATCCATAGAAGTTAAAGCATGATAAACTAATCTTCTTGCAGAATCTTTTTCGGCTATAGAAACTGAATCTTCTAAGTCAAACATTACGGAATCAGCACCATATATAGTACAATCTTTTATCATAGCAGGCTTACTTCCAGGTACAAACATCATTGATCTTCTTAATCTTGGCATTTATAACTCCCCCAATCAAATTCATTTATTTCTGAAGCTCTACATACTGCCGCTTCTATACGTGCTTCAATAACACAATTTAAGGCTCCCTTATCATTTATCTCCATAACCACACTGTTAACTCCTAAGTTTTTTAAGGTTTCCTTTGCAACTCTTATAATTTCATTTCCAAATTGCTTTTTTACAGTACTTGTTAAATTAATTTCAATAGTGTTATCCCTTGAAGGCTCTACTGAAACTATACAATCACTTGATTCTAATGTTCCAGCTAAAGCTGGTTTTTTAATTTCCATATGAAACCCTCCAAAATATTTATTATTTTTTACTTATGTTTAATAAATAATCAAATGTTGTTTTAGGAACTAAACTCTCTACTTTTTCTAGACTTCCTTCTTTTAATAAGCTTCTTACATTAGAAGCTGAAATTGCTTGTTCATCTTCTTTTAATCTTTTAACTTCTATGACTTGTATATTATATTTAGGAAGTATCTCTTTCATATATTGATTGTATTCATTTGTTAAATTCGAAAAAGGTTCTTCTCCTACATATCTGTATTTAATATTTAATGCTTTTGATATATACTCACAAAATAAAGTTAAATCTAAATAAGCATGAGCTTTTGTAATGTTTTTTTGTTCTTTTATAAAATATGAAGGAAATGTGGCGCTTGAAATAATATATTTCCCTGCCTCATGTATCAAAACATTCTTTAAATGTTTAGTTCCAAGCTTAACCATGTTAATTCTATCTTCAGTTGAAAACTCTGACTTATCCTCTGTTAATATAAATAAATGAACAATATCATTTTCCTTTGAAGCTTTTTCAATTAAATACTTGTGTCCTTTTGTAAATGGATTACAATTCATAACTATTGAAGCTATCTTTTCTCCTTGTAGATAAGATTCTTTTTGTAAATTACGTATATAATTTCTAATTCCTGTTGATTTATTTTCTAATAAAGAAACCAAATTAGGAATATTTATTAATTGGTGATAACCTAGACTTTCAAAAAGCTTTGAATTCTTTGGTTTTGTGTATATAAAAAGATGTGTTTCTCCATTTTCAAAAGCTTTTTCTGTTAATATTCTTAATATCTTTTCACTAATGCCTTTTTTTCTATAATCATTTCTAATAGCAAAACATTTTAATATATATCCATCTAAGGATCCAGTAGCTATAAGATCTTTATTATTAAATACACACACTGTAAAGTTAATACTTTTTACAAATCGCAAATTTTCTTTCTTTAAAAATTCTTCAACTTGAAATTTATATTTCTTATTTATTTGTTGATTAAAGGAAAAGAAAGTTAACTCCTCTTCAAAAGTATTTTCATAATTCCATTCTGACATTTCATTTCTCCTTTTAACATTTGTTTATTTTTTAAACATTTGTTACTTACAATTTTATTTTACCACACTCTTTTTAAAGTACAATAGATTTTCTATATTTACGAAAATTATAACGTTTTCACAATTTTTATTATATGATTTTACTTGATTATATAAAGGTTTTTGCAAAATTTATTATTTTCATAAAAATTTAGAATTTTTATTATTAATATTGATTTGTGTATTTTTATCATTTGTGATATATTTTTCATATGTTAAAGAAAAGGAGTGGTTATTTTGAGTATTAACCAAGAGGTTTTCTTAGAAAAACTAAACAGTTTAATAATAAAATCCTTATTATATGAGGTAAGCTGTTACCCATCCCCAGGATTAGTATCTCCAATTTCAAATGGAGCACATAAGGATATGGATTACTACACTTTTTTAGATAGCATTTCAGTAATTGGTCCTAAGTTTAAAGAAATAGCAGAAATAAGTATGTCAGATATACAAGTAAGTGATTTATTAAATAAAATACGTCCAATTGGATTAAAAATAGAAGAAGCTATGTTTCATGTTACAAATAATATAAATACACATAAAGGTTTGATTTTCTTAATGGGTGTTGTTTGTGCAGCAACATCAAAAGCATTTCATGAAGGTAAACCTTTTAAAGAAATAAGAAATTTAATAAAAGAAATGACAAGTGGTTTAGTTTCTAAGGAATTAAACTCAAAAACTAACAAGAAAAATGAAACTTATGGTGAAAAGATATTTAGATTATATGGTATAACAGGGATAAGAGGAGAAGTTGAAAAAGGACTTCCAGCTGTGTTTGATTATAGCCTTCCTTTTTATATGGAGCATAAAAATTTAAAAACAAATGAAAGGCTATATTTAACCTTATTATGCATAATGGCTAATTGTGAGGATTCTACACTTTTACATAGAAATGATATTTACGTTTTTGAAGAGGTTAAAAAAAGGTCTCAAGAAATACTTAATATGATATGTTATGAAAAACCTGAAATCATAGAAGAAAAAATCTTTGAAATTGATAAGGAGTTTTCAGAAAGAGGCATAAGCCCTGGAGGTAGTGCAGATTTATTGGCAATAACTGTGTTTTTAGATGGAATAAAAAAATATTTTCCTTTATAATTAAATTAGCATTAACTTATAAATAATCTAAAACAGAGGTATGACAATATGAAATTTGAAGTAAATTTTGAAGATCAATATAATGAATTTTTAGCTAATATATCAAATATGTACTATAACGAAAATAAAACTCAGTCAGAAATAGCCAAAGAGTTTAATACCACCCGTTTTAAAGTAGCTAAATACTTACAAGAAGCTCGTGATAAAAATATAGTAAATATAGAAATAAATCATCCAGAAATAAGACTGTCCACTCTTGAAAAAAAGTTTAAAGAACAATTTGGTTTAAAAGAAGCCATAATATTGAAAGTTAACAATAATGATGCATCTGAATATGCTCAAACTCTAGGTAAAACAGCAGCTGATTATATTCAAACAATACTTAACGAAGATAGCATTGTAGGTCTTACCTGGGGAAAAACACTATACCATGCAATAAAGAATATAAAAGCTTCAAAAAAACTACCAATAACAGTTGTTCAGCCCTTTGGTACATCTGGAAAGGGAAATATAAGTGTAGATACTCCAAGTTTAATACATTTATTATCAGATAAGTATGATTCAAATTATAGACTTTTATATGCTCCACTTTACATAATGGATGACATGGTAAGAAAAAATTTATCAATGGAATTAGTTATAAATCAATCTTTATTAAAGGCTAAAGAAATGGATATTCTCTTAACTGGATTAGGAACTCCTGAAGCAATATACTCTACACTTTTATGGAAAGAATCATTCTTACAAGATGAATTTATAAAACATCAAGCTGTTGGAGCTATATATGGTCGTCTTTATGATAAAGAAGGGAATTTCTTAGATACAAGCTTAAACAATAAGGTTTTTGGAATTGATTCTGATACAATAAAAACCATAGAAAATAAGGTTTGTATAGTCACTGGTAAATTTAAATCTGTTGCTATTTTAGGAGCTTTAAGAGGAAAATTAATAAATACTTTAATTACTGATGAATTAACTGCAACAAAAGTACTACATCTAAGTAGTATTGAATAATAAAGCACATTTAATACTATGATAGTAACTTTTATAGTATTAAAATTTTAAAGAGGAAATAGTTTGGTGTGAAAAACCAAACTATTTCCTCTTTAAAATTACTCCTTTTTACTAAATCTAATTTTTTATGAATCTGATACAAGTATATTTTCCTTTTCACTATCAACTCTAAATCTGCATATTCCATGTCTCATTAAAGTAATTTCTTCAAGGCTAAAGCCATCACTATACAATGAGGAATAATATTTCAATACTAAAAAATCTTTCTCTGGATTCTCTATGAAGTTTTTAAATTTAAAAAGCATATCATCTTCTAAATAAAAATCCTCTTCTTCTCCATCCATAAAAAATATATTAACATTTGTCACAGATTTAATATCATTATCTAAGTTATTTTCTTTTAAATAGGAATCAATAGAAGTATAGCCTTTTCTTTCTTTATTTTTACTAAATAACCCCATTACCTCTTACCCCCGTATAATGTTTACATAGAAATATTATAACACTTAATATTAATCTTTTAAAATGTATAAAAAAGAGTATCCACCATTGAATACTCTTTAAATTACTATATAATTCTTCTTTTATAAAATCTACTAGAGACTTTACTTTCCTACTTCTTCATTTTCTAATCTGTAATCAACAAAATTTTGTTTAATATTTTTTACAAATCCTAATTCTTCAGTTAAAAACTTTATGTTTAACAATTATGATATAATTTTTCTTAAAATTAATAATCCTCAAATTTTTATTCTAAGGTAAGTAAAGTAGTATTAAAAATTTTTTCTAGTCAAAAGTTCTCTATATCCTAATTCATTTAAAAGTTTTGCAAAATTAGATAAATCTTTTTTAAATGCTATTACAATTGGTTTCTTTTTGCCTTTTAAGTATATCTTTACAATATGCTCTTTGTAATCTAAATTAAAATAATCTATATCAGACTTTTTTATTAATTTAAAATTTCTATAAATATAATCGTTATTTATAGAGATAGATAAATTAAAAGCATATATTAAAAAGTATAAAGCTGCTATATTAAAAAAATTAATTTTGTTTGTATAAAAAAATAATATTAATTGTAAAGTTGCAACTACTGTTAACTGTATAATTACAGATAAAAATTTAAATAATGTAAGCTTTTGTATATCCTTTTTTGTGCTTGGATTAATATAATAGGATTCATTAGAAAATAATCTTTTATAAATAAACCAATTCTTTATAAAAATACATGAAAAAGATATAAAAAGTATAAAGTTAAATAACTTAATAGCCTTTGTTGTCATTTAATCTCTCCCTCATTATATTAAAGTCTTACTTCAATATTAACAAGTTATGTATATTGTGTAAAGTTTATAACAATATACATGTTTTTAACATTAAATTTATTCTTTTTAAATTAATAAAAAAAAACACTTCCTATTAATTAGCAAAAAACTAACTAACAAGAAGTGCTTTAATACACTTAATAAATTTCCTCATTTATTGGGTTTTCATCAATATTATTTATTGGCCTCAAATCAAGTTTATAGGTCTTTTTTTTCTAAGTAAATACGAAGTATTTTTTATTATCCAAAATACTCTATTACCTTTTAGCCTATACTTCCTCTTACTTTACCCATTCTAACTATCCACTCATTTAGGATTTTAAGTTCTTCTGTGCTGTTACGCATTACATTTTCCTCAAGTCCCATTAAGTGCATAATTATAGGTTTTGTAGTTTTAAGTAAAGTATGATAGAATTCATTTTCGTTTAAGAAATCATAATCTAATCCAAGGTTAAGAATTTCATTTACATATTTCATGTCTTCCTTATATTCTTGTCTAGCCTCTTCATCTATTATCTTTTTAGAAACTCCTCCATTTGCAAATCTAGCAGCAAATGCTAAGTCTTTTCTTAAAATTGGGTATATTTCTAAAAGTTTATCTATACCTTCTTGACCATACTTAGTTTTTATTTCATTTAATGCTCTACCCATTCCCATAAGTTCAGGTGGCATTCCTAATGTGTACATAGCTCCAGTAAATGATATAGCTCTTGGAACTGCATATTCTTTTGAGTTATCTATGCTAAGAATTTCTTGTTTTAATACTTCATCCTTAACTAAATCTGCTACGTTGTCTAAGTTTGCTACTTCTCTATTATATTCTAATCCAGTTTTAGCTTTTGTTAATCTATCTCTATTCTTAGGAATAAAGTCAGATACAAATGAAACTGTATCTATTACCTTTAAGAATGTTTGAAGATAATGTTTTGAACAGATTCCTATAAATTCTTTCATTAAATCTTTATCTTCTTCACTAAAGTTTCTAGGTTTTGATTCCTCAATTTTTGCTTTTAATTCATTAACTGCATGTTTAGTTGCTTCTTCACCATGATCATATCTTAAAGCAGATTGGAATGTGAAAGTTTTAATTCCACTATATGTAGCAAGGATTTCATCTATGTTTTCTTCTGAGAAATGTCCTCTAAATGGAAGTGATCCACAACCTAATATTGGGCTTATAGTTACGCCATGTTTTTCTCCCCATTTATAAGCTCCATCAACTGCCATAAGAACTGATAAAACTCCTGAAATTAATCCGTAAGACATAGCTGTATCAGATCTTGCTATCATTATTCTAAGATCTTTTAAAACATGTCCTTTACTCTTTTCTATTTCATAATGTTCATCTAATATTCTATCTATATTTGCTAGTGCAGGTACATCCTCAACTAGAGGTATTATTCTAACACTATTTAAATCTAATTTAGTTTTGTAGTTTTTATTCCCCATATCAACTACTGAGTTAACTCTATCTTGAAACTCTGAAATTTCTTTTCCAGTTTCAATCATAGGAACAACAACCTCTGAGATTGCTGGAGTTCCAGTTAATTCTTTTGATTGAACATTTGTTTCAATTATAGACATTATACTCATAAGTTGTCTAAATACTGATTCTTTATTTGCATTAGGTATTCTAGGAGTTACTCTAACGTCTTTTCCTGGAATTATACCATTTGAAATTAATCCTAATGCTATTTGTGATGTTTGATGGTAAGGTGTTAACTTTCCTTCAAAATCTATCATAACTTCTTCTATGCCTAAACCACCTTTATCTTGTGATGTTAATCCATTTATAGCTTCTGCTGGTTCTTGTTGTATTGAAATATAAGTTTCTACATTATCCGGATGTTGAGTCATCATGGAACAAGGTATCTTCATAATAAGTCCCCCTTTTTAAAATTACAAAATGAAATTTACAAGTTAATTATATTGCAACAATTTATTAAAATCAAGTGTTTTTAAAATAAAAATGCAATTTTTTTAAAAAACCACTTGCATTTTAAAGTTGCAAGAAAAGTTTCATAGATAAATTTAATAAAAAAGCATTCTTACACCAACGAATTTTATTTAACAATTAATCTTTTATAATTCGTATAATTAAATTATTTAAAACTTTCAAATTATATTATCCCCAAATAAGTCATATTAATTTATTAGAAGCTATCTTTTTTTAGGAGGCAATATGAACTGGGAGGAACTTTATAATTCAAAAAAAGTTACTGCTAGAGAAGCTATAAGCAAAATACACTCTAATTCAAGAATAGTCACAGGTCACGCCGTTGCTGAGCCTAAAATTTTATTAGATGAACTTGTTCTTAATTGCAAAAATTTTCAAAACTTAGAGATACTTCACTTAGTTTCTTTAGGTAAGGGAGATTATGCAAAAAAAGAGATGCAAGGTCATATAAAACACAATGCTCTATTTGTTAATGCAAATACCAGAAAGTCTGTTCAATCTGGCTTAGCTGACTATACTCCAACATTCTTTTTTGAAATACCTAGATTATTTAAGAAGGATTACTTGCAAATTGATGTTTGTATGCTTCAACTTTCTCCACCTGACAAGCATGGATATTGTAGTTATGGAACTTCCTGCGATTATACAAAGGCTGCTTCTGAATGCGCTAAGCTTGTTATTGCAGAAATAAATCCTAATATGCCAAGGGTTTTAGGGGATAATTTCATCCATATATCTAATATTGATTATATTGTTGAAGTTGATTATCCACTTCCAGAATTAAAATCAAAACCTATAAATGATGTAGAAAAGGCAATTGGCGAAAATTGTGCTAAGTTAATAGAGGATGAATCTACCTTGCAACTTGGAATTGGTTCAATACCTGATGCTGTTTTAATGTTCTTACATGATAAAAAAGATTTAGGAATTCATTCAGAAATGGTATCAGATGGTATTGTAGATTTATTTAATGAAGGAATTATAAATAACAAGCAAAAAAGTCTTCACCAAAATAAAATAGTTCTTACTTTTATGATGGGTACTAAAAAGCTTTATGATTTTGTAAATGATAATCCAGTTATAGAAATGCATCCAGTTGATTATGTTAACCATCCTGTTGTAGTTTCTAAGAATAATAAAATGGTTTCTATTAATTCTTGCCTACAGGTAGATTTATTTGGCCAAGTTAATTCTGAATCCATAGATGGAAAACAATTTAGTGGTGTAGGAGGACAAGTTGACTATGTTAGAGGTGCAAGTATGGCCAAAGATGGAAAATCAATAATAGCAATGCCCTCCACTGCATCTAAAGGTACCATATCTAGGATAGTACCTAAGTTAGATTCTGGAGCATCAGTAACAACCTCTAGAAATGATATTCATTATATTGTTACTGAGTATGGAATTGCAGATCTAAGGGGAAAAACTTTAAAAGAGCGTGCCAAAGCGCTTATAAGCATAGCTCATCCTAAGTTTAGAAATGAATTAGAGGATTATTACAAGAACTATTTTAATTTATAAAAAATAAGTGTGATGTATCAAAAGTATTTTTATACATCACACTTTTTAATTATTCTACTATTTCACCGATTAATGAGAATGGTTGTGCTCTAACTATTTTTAAATTAACTAATTCACCTACTAGTTTTTCATCACCAGCAAAGTTAACTAATTTACCATTTCTAGTTCTTCCAGTTAATTTAGTTTCATCATTCTTACTTGGTCCTTCAACAAGAACTTCAACTACCTTACCTTCATATTCTTTATTTTTTATTACAACCTTTTTGTTTATAGCTTCAACTAATCTATTGAATCTATCATGCTTTATGTCATCTGGAATTTGATTTTCCATTTTGTCAGCAGGAGTATGATTTCTTCTTGAATAGATAAATGTAAATGCTGAATCATATCCAACTTCTTCACAAAGACTTAATGTATCTAAGAAGTCCTCTTCAGTTTCTCCTGGGAACCCAATGATTATATCAGTTGTTAAAGTAACATCTGGTATTTCTGATTTTATTTTCTTAACTAAATCTAAGTAGTACTCTCTATCATAGTGTCTATTCATCTCTTTTAATATTCTTGATGATCCACTTTGAACTGGTAAGTGAACTTGCTCACAAAGCTTATCACATTCTTTTATAGCCATGATAACATCATCACTTAAATCCTTAGGATGAGAAGTCATAAATCTAACTCTCTCTAATCCCTTAACTTCATTAACCTTTCTTAAAAGACCAGCAAAGTCTATATCTTCCTCTAAGCCTTTTCCGTATGAATTTACGTTTTGACCTAATAAAGTTATTTCTTTATACCCTTGAGATACTAATTCTTCTATTTCTTTTATGATATCCTCAGATTTTCTACTTCTTTCTCTTCCTCTAACGTAAGGAACTATACAGTATGTACAGAAATTATTACATCCATACATGATAGTAACGAATGCTTTAACATCACTCTTTCTATCTATAGGTAATCCTTCAACGATTCCTTCTTCTTTGTTTAATATTTCCTTAACTTGAACTCCTTCTTGAAGTACTCTATGTAAGTATTCAGGGAATTTATGGGCATTATGTGTTCCAAATATTATGTCAACATAAGGGAAAGTTTTTAAGACTTTGTCTGCCATACCTACTTGTTGCATCATACATCCACAAATTGCTATTACTAAGTTAGGATTTTTCTTTTTTAATTGTTTAAGTTGTCCAAGATTACCGAAAACCTTATTTTCAGCATTTTCTCTTACACAACATGTATTAAAGATTATAATAGAAGCCTCTTCTTTATTTTCAGTTCTTTCATATCCTTGAGATTTTAACATCCCTGATAATTTTTCTGAATCTTCTTCATTCATTTGGCATCCGTATGTAGAAATACAGAAAAGTTTTTTATCCATGTTTTCTAATGTCATGTCATTTCCTCCAATTTAAATTGTTATCTGTTGTATTATAGCATAAAATTTATTCATATTTAAAGATAGAAGTTTTAATATTATGCTTCTTAAGTTTTAATTTTTAAATCACTTCCGAAATTTAGGAAGTGGAAATTCCACTTTTATAAGTTATCTTTTTAAACATACTATTAATACGATATAATTGTTAAGCATTCTTCAAATTTTCATGAATTCTGTGATATAATTTTAAAATAAAGGAGGGAAACTATTATGTATTTTCAAGAATTATACGATTCAAGCAATATGAGCATTCTAATTGCATTTATATTCTACTTAATAAGAATCTACCCAAGTTATGTTATGGCTAAAAAAGCTAACTTAAAACATTCATGGATGATGTTCTTTCCTGTACTTGGAGAATTTCAGATGTTACATTTAGCAGGATTATCGTATTTATATTTTATACTTTATTTAATACCAGTTGCTAGATTTATACTTTTTGTAATTGTATTTTATAGAATACTTAGAAATTTTGGATTTGGACTATTTATGACTATATTAGGAATCATATTTTCTTTTATAGCATTCTTAACATTCTGGTATATTGTCCTAACTGATAGAGAATTTATAGGAGATATTCCACGTGAGTATCAAGAATTTTAAAAAGGCTCTGTTTTAAGTTTATATTTATTTTCATAAATTACTTAAAACAAAGTAAGCAAAAAAACTAGAGTAGAAATTTATCTTCTCTAGTTTTTTTATATTCCCTATTTTTATATCTGTATACTTGAAATATGAAAATATATGAAATATAATGAAAATATAGGAATAGAGAGGTGTATGAATATGAATAACTTTGAAAAACTTTATACTATCGAAGACATAGCAAAGATGACTAGACTTACTTCACGTACCATTAGAAACTATCTTAAAGATGGAATATTAGAGGGTAAGAAAATTGGTGGGCAATGGAGATTTACTATGAAGGATATTGAAAACTTTTTTGATAACAGTAAATCTAAAGAAGAGGTAAGAGCTACCCAAAATAATGAAGTACTTGATTTTTTAGAATGGAAAAATGTAGATTCACAAAAAGAAGTACAAATCTGTACTATAATAGACCTTCATTGTAAAAATATATTAGAAGGAAAAGAATTATCTAAAAAATTAAGTACAATAATAAATGAAGATGAAGAGGCTGTTAAAAATGGTGCTAAATTTTCTTATGAATATATAAAAGAATCTTCTAAAGCACGTTTTACTCTATTTGGAGATCCTGAATTCATAATAAAAACATTAAAAACTCTTGAAAAATAAACATTCTCCTTAAGTATATTATATAGTAATATACTTAAGGAGTTATTAAACTTCTATATATTCATCTCTTATGTACTTTTGATTTAAGTAATATAATTCCATAATATTTTTATATAGATGATATGATGCCTGTATAGGATATAATAATAAAATAAGATAATAACCGTAAATTGATTTTATTGTTATTTTAAATGAATATGCAACTATAAAAATAAGAAATAATGCTAATGATAAAAAAACAAATGCCTTAATTAAATGTTTTAATATATCCTTATCATTAAGTTTTAAATTCCCTCTATAGACTACTGATAGATATGAGGAGTTTACTAAAATAAAGTATAAAAATTCATCTAAATATTTATGAAATATTAAACCTAAAAATAAAGCTAAAAAATTCAAAAATAAAGCTATTAGAAAATATCTTTTAAAATACTTACTATAAAATTTATTTTTTAAAAATATGTTTATTGGTATACATATAATAGAGAATATAACTACATATAAAATCATAATAAATTCCTCTTATAAAACTTTCTAAAATAATAATTCATACATAATCCTCCATCTTTTATTTAAATAATTTTATCATTTTATATACAAATTGTAAAATTATGTTCAAATAAAAAATAACCTTTGGAATACCAAAGGTTATTTTATTATATCAAATATATATTTTTTGAAATCTTCAAAAGACATCTTTTCTATTGAAGCTCCCTTATTAACTTTTCCAGTAGCAAAATCATATGATGCTGATCCATAGTTAAAAGCTGGGCTACCAACTATAAAGTTACTTCCTGGAGTTCTGTATGTAACCTTACATCTTAAGATATCTTCACAAAAGTTTAAAACTTCTAAATAATCTTCTAAATGTTTTTCAGAAATCATCTTAACTATAAAAGAAAATAATTGATATCCTCCTAATAATTGTTGCATTCTTCCACCATGCATATTAAAGATTTTATCTGTACTGTAGAAATACTTCATATCCTTATAAGTTAATGTTTTAAATTCACTATTTATCTCTAAACCTTTTAAATCAATTCCTTTTAAATCCTCTTCAATACTTTCCCACTTAATTGATTTTGGTGTAGCGTTATTATGCACTGTTTGAGTAAATTTCTCTATTGCATTATCCATATATTTATTAACTGTAACTACTTCATCATTTATGTAGACAGTAAATTCTCCATTTTCATATACTAAGCTAATTTTATTTTCCATAAAAAAGCACTCCATTCTTTAATTAATAATAATTATTATATAATAATAAGCTAAATTTGTCCATATTAAAATATTTGCTAACTCCTAAATAAGATTTTCTAAAGTTGTTAATACTAGTAAAGAGGAGGTGAATACCATGTATGATTTAAAAGAACTAGAACAAAATCAATCAAATCAAGAAGGAACTAACATAGAAATAGGTGACCGTGCTTATTATAGTAACCATTTAACAGATAGTGTATTCAAAACTAAGATATCCTATGTACCAACGGATTCTCTTTTATAAACTAAATAATAAAACTTACAAATCCTATTAAGAAAAAGTTCTAAATTTTCTCACAATAGATTTGTAAGTTTTATTAAAGATTTATTTTTATACATATAAGTTATCCTAACAATTCATATATACTTATTTCAGAAGCTTCTTCAAAACCAGTCTTTTTATATAAATTTATAGCATTTATATTGTCAGACTTAACTTTTATATATACTTCCTTTAATCCTTTTATTTTAGCCTGATTTAATATGTGTATAAGTAAAGCTTCACCATATCCTTTACCTCTAAACTCTTCTATTATTCCAAAGTTAGCAATAGTGTATTTATCCTTTAAAAGTAATATTTGACCATAACCAATTATTGTATCATCCTTTAACTCAAAAAATGCTAAATCCCCTAAAAAAGCTTTTCTATTACATTCATAAACAATATCTTTTGTTTTTAGTGGAATTCTATTTTCTTCATAAAAGATCTCATTTTGTACCTTACAACGAATACTTTCATCTCTCCCTTTTACAAAAGGTGTGAAAGTGAAGTTTTCATCATTCTTTTTATTAAACTTAGAAATATCTATCTTTAACATTATATTTGAAGCCCTCTTTTCAAACCCATACATTTTCAAATCAATTCCCTCATCTTCTTTTGCAGTTTCATATATATATTTACTTATATTAAACTCTGAAAAAATACTACTTTCTTCAGGAATACTTCTCATACTACCTATCTTAGTAATTTTTTTTATATATGCATCAAAGTTTGCTACATAATCTATTTCCCAAAGCATATAAACATTATTTTTATAAGTTACTTTGACAAAATAATTAGTACATAGCCTTTTTAGTGATAAATTTAAAATTTTTGCATATTTAAAATAATCCCACAAATTAAATCTAACTATATTCATACTACTACTCCTAAAACTTCGTCATATATTATAGTATAAAACAATTCCCAGTTTAATACCAGTAGTACAAAATAATTATGAATTAAATTGCAGGATTACATTTAAAAATTATAATTCTTTAATCTTAGAAATCACTTCATTTATTATCCAATCTGGAGTTGAAGCCCCAGCAGTAATTCCTATAGTTTTAACACTTTCATCTTTTAATAAGCTTTCATCTAGTTCTTTAACATTTTCTATATGATAGCTCTTAGGACATTCCTTTTTGCATATTTCATATAGTTTTGTTGTATTAGAACTATTTTTTCCACCTATAACAAAAACTAAATCAGCCTCTTTTGAAAGTTGTTGTACACTTTTTTGTCTAACATCAGTAGCTGAACAAATAGTGTTGAAAGCAACTATTTCTTTACTTTCTCTTACTATTTCATTTAAAACCTTGTTCCAAGTTTCCTTTTTCTCAGTAGTTTGTGAAACTACACAAACCTTTGCTGGAATATTTTCAAGTTCTGTTTTTCCATTTGTTATTATAGCAGAATCATTGCACCACCCATTAATTCCAATAACTTCTGGGTGTTTTTCATCCCCAACAATTATTATCTTATATCCTTGTTCATAACATTTTTTAACCTTTAGTTGAATATTAGTTACATATGGACAAGTTGCATTTTTAACAATTAAACCTTTATCTGTTAAGTCTTTTATTACACTTTCTTTAACTCCGTGGGATCTTATAAGTACAACATCCCCCTTCTTTAAAGAATCAGCATCTGAAAGCTCAATTGCAAATATATCATTATCCTCTAAATAATTAACAACATCATTGTTGTGAATAAGTGGTCCTAAAGTATATATTTTTTTTCCAAATTCTTTTTGATATTTTATAGCTTCATCAACTGCTCTTTTTACTCCAAAGCAAAAGCCAGCATTCTTAGCTAAAATTACGTTTCTTTCCATACTATTTCTCCATGTAGCTAGATATCTTTTCAACTACTCCCATTATGCCTATGCCAGTAGTATCAATTTCAATAGCATCCTCAGCTTTTCTTAGAGGATCTACTTCTCTATTAGAATCTAGGTAATCTCTTTTTATTATATCTTGTAATATTTCATCATAATTAACTTCTACGCCTTTTCCCATAAGCTCTTTGTATCTTCTATCTGCTCTTTCCTCTGGGCTAGCAGTTAAGAAAAATTTGAAATTAGCATCTTTTAATACAACTGTTCCAATGTCTCTTCCATCCATTATTACGCTATATTTTAAGGCCATTTTTCTCATAAGATTAACTAATCTTTCTCTTACTTCTCTTATTGAAGCATAAGCTGAAACATTTTTACTTATGTTAGGCATAGTTATTAATGAGTTTATATTTTCTCCATTTAATATAAGCTCATCATTTTCAAAATGCATATCCATTCCATCTATCATAACTAATAATTTATCAACTTCTTCAGCTGAAATATTATTTTCTAAGGCTTTTAAAGTAACAGCTCTATACATAGATCCTGTGTTTATATACATTAAATTAAATTTTTCTCCTATTATCTTAGCAATAGTACTTTTTCCAGCTCCTGCTGGTCCATCAATAGCAACTGTAATTAGTTTATTCATAATTATTAAGTCCTTTCTCATAAAAACATTGTAAAATTTATACTCTCTTTAAGTTTACTATAAAGTTTCTATTAAACTAACTAAAATTTTTATTAACTTTATAGCAACTATAATTTTAAAATTAAATTGATTTTCCTGCTAAATATCCTGTTGATAAGGCTATTTGAACATTATATCCTCCTGTAAAGGCATCTACATCTATAACTTCCCCTGCAAAGTAAAGATTATCTACAATCTTTGATTTCATTGTTGAAGGGTCTATTTCTTTAGTTGAAACCCCTCCAGCAGTAACAATAGCTTCTGATATATCTCTTAAGCCTTTTACTGTAAAAGTTAAATTCTTTAATAGATTTAATAATGTTCTTCTCTCTTCCTTTGTTATAGAGTTAACCTTTTTATTTTCATCTATTTTAGATAACTCTATAATAACAGGTATAAGTTTTTTTGGAAGAAGTTCATCTAAAGAATTTTTAAAATCCTTATTTAAATTCTTTTTAAAATCCTTTTGAATCCTTAAATCTAACTGTTTTTCCTCTAAGGCAGGCTTTAAATCTAGAGAAATTTCAAATCTATCACCATCTTTTATGAATCTACTACCACTTAAAACAAGGGGGCCTGATATTCCAAAGTGAGTAAATAGCATCTCTCCCTGCCCACTATAAACTACCTTAGAATTCTTTTTATTCTTTATTTTAAGTTCTATATTTCTAAGAGATAGGCCCTGTAATTCACGAACCCATGACTCTTCTATTTCTATAGGTACTAAGGATGGTTTTGGTTCTACTATAGAGTGACCCATCTTTTTAGCTAAATCAAATCCTATTCCAGTTGATCCAGTAAGAGGATATGACTTACCCCCAGTTGTTATTATAAAATAGTCACCTTTAACCTTTGAACCATTTTCTAAAATAACAGCTTCTATTTTATTGTTATTAAAAATAACATCTTTAACTTTACTATGTAATCTTAAGTCTACTCCAGCTTCATTTAATCCCCTTGATAATCCACTTATTATATCTGAAGATTTATCTGAATTTGGAAAAACTCTTGATCCTCTTTCTACCTTTAATTTAACTCCAGCATTTTCAAAAAAGTTCATTACATCAATATTAGTATAAGTGTATAATGCACTATACAAGAAATGTGGATTTCCTGGTATAAAATCAAAAAATTCACTTATATCCTTTGCATTTGTTACATTACATCTACCTTTACCAGTAATAAATAGCTTTTTTCCTATTCTTTCATTACCTTCTAAAAGAATAACTTCATGATTTTCTGCTGCAGATATTGCTGCCATCATTCCTGCTGGACCGGCGCCTATAACTATTACTTTAGCCAATTTATCAGCTGCTACTCAAAATATGGTCAAACATATCCATATTGAGAATTTTCCTTCTTCATAGAACCTCGCCTTGCCTAAGCTACTACGATTTTGTATGGCTCTCCAAAGGCTTAAATTCCGAAGTTAGCCCTCCGTACATATATAAGTGCTTTTGATTTTAAGCTATCTTATATTCTTTAGCATTTTTAAGATTAATACTTGCGTTTAAATCTCTATCAATAGTAAATCCACAATCACATTTATAAATTCTGTCTGACAGTTTTAAATCTTTCTTAATCTTTCCACATTGACTACAAGTCTTTGATGATGGATAAAATCTATCCACTATTCTAAGTTCTATATTATTTTTTTTGCATTTAGACATTAGTTTAACTTTAAATTCAAAAAACTTCTGACTTGCAATAGCTTTAGATAAATGCTTGTTCTTCATCATATTAGAAACCGCTAAATCTTCAATTGTTATATAGCTTGGTTTTTGCTTAACTATTGAAAATACTGTTTTATTTATATAATCAGTTCTTATATTTCTTAATCTCTGATGAAGTTTTTGTACTTTGATTACTTGTTTTTGAATATTTTGACTAGTAGCTCTCCCTTCTCTTATATTTTTATTTCTTGTTTTTAAACTTTCATATTTCCTTGAAAGTTTTCTTTGCTCTCTTTTTAATTTCTTTTCTACTTTTTTAACAGTAGATGTTTTATTTATATTTTTAAACTTAATTCCATCACTACATACAGCAAATTCCTTAATACCTAGATCAATTCCTATGTCTTCATTATTGTTATTAAATATTTTCATACCTATATTGCCATTAGATATTTCTATATCTGTTTCTTCAACAAGTATAGATACATAATATCTATCAGCTTTTTGGCTTACTGTACCACTTTTAACTATTGAATTTATAGGAATATATCCAAACTCTTTTAACCTTACCCATCCAAGTGTTGGTATTTTGACCCTATGTCTTTCAATAGTCCAATCGGTCTTATTATTCTTAGGAAAATAAGCTTTTACATCTTGATTCTTCTTTTTCTTAAATCTTGGAAAGCCTTTAGCTTTTTTAAAGAAATCTCTAAAAGCTTTATCTCCATTCATAATAGCTTGTTTAGTAGCTTTTGAAGATACTTCTTTAATCCACTTCATCTCTTGATTATTGGGAATATACTCATTATTTAACCACTTTGAAAAATCCATTCCACTAACAAACTTTCCTTCTCTCTCGTAAATTTCTTTATTATAAGCAATATAAAAGTTATAGACAAATCTTGATACACCAATAGTTCGGTGTATTTTAGACTTTTGTTCATCAGTAGGGTTAATCTCAATCTTGTAAGCCTTTTTCAACTTCTTCATCCTCTCTAACCTTTTTCTTAAAGCCTCAATAACTTCATCTAATATTATTCCTTTAGTATTAGCATATTATCTAAGAAATTCAATTTAATTTTTTAAATCGTATTTTAGGTAAGAAGTTGAAACGCATATATATATTAGGTTTATAATGTTTACTAATATAATTACAAAAAGATGTGATTATATTATATTAGACTATATTTAATTATATTATATTAGACTATATTTAATTATATTTTAAGCAATTAAAGATTATTTCCTTAATTTAATTGAATCAAACTAATAATAAACTTTATTAAATGCATTTGTCAACAAATGCATTTCTTTAATATTCTATGTAATTTCGAAAAATGAAGCTATATAAAGATATAATTTATGAAACTTATAAATTATATAATAGAATAAAATTTATGCTCTATCTTAAAATAATTTATATGTTCTTTATACCTTTATACAGCTTTTTATTAAGGTTCTATATTATTTTTATTATATGAATAAACATTATAGTCTTTCCATATCTTTTCTAACTCACTAAATGTTGATGTTATCTTCTCTTTTTCTCTTATACCAACAGCTATGATTAATGCATTTATTACACTTAAAGGTGCAACTAATGAATCTACAAATGAAGCCATATTACTTTGAGCTATAAGTGTATGATCAGATTGAGATGCTAAAGGAGAAATTAAGCTATCTGTAATAGAAACTATTTTAGCATTTCTAGTTTTAGCGAATTCTAAAGCATCTATTGTTTTTAATGCATATCTTGGGAAACCTATCCCTATAACTAGGTCACCTTCCCCTAAGTTAAGCATTTGTTCAAAAGTATCGCTTATTCCATTTGAAATTACTCTTACATTATCTAATATTAAATTTAAGTAAAATCCTAAAAATTCTGCAAGAGCAGTAGAACTTCTAAGTCCTATTATATATATTCTTTTAGCTTTGAATATTTCGTTTACCACTTCATCAAAAGTTTTATGATTTATCTTTTCTAATGTTGCTCTTATATTTTCTATATCCGCTTTTAAAACACCCTTTAAAGCATTTTCTTCACTTATAAAATCATTAGATAACTCTAATCTTTGAACAGATGTTAACTTATTCTTTATTAATTCTTGAAGTGCTTTTTGTAACTTTGGATATCCTGAGAAACCAAGTTCTGTAGCAAATCTAACCACTGTAGATTCACTTACTCCAACATTATTTCCTAATTTAGCAGCAGTCATAAATGCAGCCTTATCATAATTCTTTAATATATATTCAGCTATAAGCTTTTGTCCTTTACTAAGCTTTGGAAACTTAACTTGAATTAATCTCATTAAATCTTGACTTTCCATTTTAAAAATCCTCTCTATACTTACTTAAATCTTATTTAAACTTCTTTTCAATAACAACTAAAGAAGGTGCACTCTTAGCTCTGTTTGTAAATTCCGTATGTAAAACACCATATTTATTTTTAGGTAATTTACTTGTAAACTGAAGTACGGCATCTTTCTCTATTTTACCTTCCTCATGTCCACTATAAAGGGCTATTATCATTAACCCATTATCACCTAATAAATCTAATCCTATTTCTATACTTTTTAAAGTACTATGTGCAACCGTAGTTACTTCCTTATTATTACCTGGAAGATATCCTAAGTTATAAACTATACAATCAACATTTTCTTCTTTTATGTAGGTTTCAAAGTTTTCATGTGAATCTAAAATAACTTCAACATTTTCTTTATTCTTTGATTTATATGAATTTACTGCCTCTTCTTGTATATCAAAGGCATATACCTTTTTAAATAATTCACTTAAAAAATCGCAATCATGACCATTTCCTAAGGTAGCATCTATTGCTATATTCTTATGTTCTATGAAAGAAGTTATTATATTATGATATATATTACTTACATCAGATACATACTTAAACATAATTACTATAAAGATTTTATATAATTCTCTTCTGAACTACTTAAATATCTCCATTCTCCTTTCTTTAAATTCTTTAAATTTAAACTTCCAATAGCTTCTCTCTTTAAAGAAACAACTTCATGATTAAAGGCAGCACACATTCTTCTTATCTGTCTATTTTTGCCTTCATGAATGATTATTTTAACTTTACAGCTATTTGTGTATTTTTCTAGTAACTCTATTTCACACTCTGCTGTTTTATAATCTCCTATATCTACGCCTTTTCTAAATTTATTCATTTCTTCCTCTGTAAAAATTCCTTTTACTAAGGCGATATATTCTTTATTTAAATTAACTCTTGGATGTATTATCTTATTATATACATCTCCATCATTAGTTAATAAAAGTAAACCTGAACTGTCATAGTCAAGACGGCCTATAGGATATATTCTTTCATTCACCTTTACTATATCTAATATGGTCTTTCTATTTTTTTCATCTTTATTTGTTGTAACATATCCTTCAGGCTTATTTAGCATTATATATACTTTATTCTCCTCAGGACGTATTACTTTATTATTAACGCTAACAACATCTACTGATGGATCAACCTTAGTTCCAAGGGAGTCAACAACAATGTCATTAACCTTTACTTTTCCACTGCAAATTATTTCTTCACATTTTCTTCTTGATGCTACTCCACACCTTGCCATGTATTTTTGCAATCTTTCTTCCATTTTTCACACTCCATATGATAGTTTCTATTAATAATTTTAAATAACTATAGTGTAAAATGCAATATTTATTTCGAATAATTGCATTTTTTCTGAAAAAAAGTGAAAAATTTATCTATAAATTAACAAATTCACTAGATTATAATTCATATTAAATAATAATCCCTTTCTATTGAAGAATTCCTAGTGTTTTGCTATACTTTAATAAGAGGTGATAACATGGAAAAACTTTTATTTGGAATTTCAGGTTTGCCAATAGGTGAAGAAGGCCAGAAATTCAATTACGCAACAGGAATTGAATACTTAAAAAAAATAGGACTAGAAGCTATGGAGCTTCCTTTTGTTAGATCCGTTAATGTTACAGCTAAAAACAGGGATAAAATAATAGAAGCTAAAGAAAAAAATGATTTTTATCTTTCAGCCCATGGTTCTTATTTTATAAATTTAAATGCTGAAGAAGAGGAAAAGAAAGAAAAATCTATTGAAAGAATACTTAAAGGTGCTGAAGCATTAAAAAGTGTTGGAGGTAGAAGCTTAGTCTTCCATCCAGGATTTTATTTAAAAGCTTCAAAAGAAGAAGCTTTAGCAGAAATAAAGAAAAACTTAAAGAAACTACCTTATGAAGGTGTAGACTATAGATTAGAAACTACAGGTAAGGGAACTCAATTCGGAAACCTACAAGAATTAGTTGATATATGTAAAGAAGTGCCATCTTGCAAATTATGTATTGATTTTTCTCATATACATGCTAGAGGAATTGGTGCTTTAAAAGAATATAAAGATTTTGCAGAAATTTTAGAATATATAAAAGATAATTTAGGAAATGAAGCCCTAGAAGATTTACATATTCATATGTCTGGAATTCACTACACAGACAAAGGGGAAAGAAACCACTTACCTTTTTTAGAAAGTGATTTTAACTTTATTGAATGCTTAAGGGCACTTAAAGATTATAAAGTAAAGGGATGCATAATATGTGAAAGCCCTCTTTTAGAAAAAGACGCCTTATTATTAAAAGAAACTTATGAAAAATTATAAGATAGGAGAAAATCTCCTATCTTATACAAGTAATCTATATTATAAATTAGATACTAATTAAAACCATCCTCCGCCACAGTTTCCAAAACCGCCGCATCCTAATAGAAGAAGCCAAAGTAAAGGAAATCCTCCACAAGCTCCAAATCCACAATTGCCAAATCCTCCGCAATTGTTGAATCCACAACAGTTTCCCAATCCGCCACAATTATTGAATCCACCGCAATTATTTCCGCATCCACATCCGCAAGAATTTCTTCTGCAAGAATTGCATGAGCAACAACATCTTCTTGACATAATAGTTCACCTCACTTCTTTTGTATAGTACAGTATATTCAAGAAATCACAAATTGTTAATTACTTTTTGGAATAAATTGAGTTATACTTATAATATAAAATGTAAAATTGGAGGTGAAGTTTTTTTGGATAGAAGAACTCGTATGGTTGCACCAAGAAATATTATAAACGCAAAACAATTATATTCTTTTTATGTACTAAAAGAACTTTCAAAGGGACATGAGGTTTTTGGTAATAAAGTTTTAGAAGCTTTTAGAGATGAATTTTCTAGTGCTCCTCTTCCATTCCCAGTATCATCTAGTACAATTTATGATACACTTTATGACTTAGAGCAAAAAGGCTTAGTTACAAGTTATTGGATAGGGGATGACTTTATAAATAAAAGAACAAAAAAGATGTATCGAATAACAGATGAAGGCAAAGAGTATTATAAACTTCACGTTGCTGATTATGTAGATGCCTTAAGGAAAAACAAGTCAATAATAGATATACTAATAAAAATGCTTACAAACTAAATTTTAATCCTCTCTTTAAGTAAATATTAACTTAAAGAGAAATTAATTTTAATTAAAAAACACATGAGCTTAAAAACTCATGTGTTTTATTTTATATGATTATAGATTATTTTCTATATTTCTATATTTATTGTATCTTTCACTTAATAAGGTATTTAAATCTGTACCCTTCATTTCACCTAAGGCCTCTAAAATTGTCTTTTTAATATTTTGAGCCATTTTACTTGGATTTTTATGTGCTCCTCCCCTAGGTTCCTTTATTATTTTATCTATTATGTTAAAGCTTTTTAAATCCTGAGCAGTTATTTTCATCACATTAGCAGCTTCCTCAGCCCTAGAAGAATCCTTCCATAATATAGATGCAAAGCCCTCTGGAGATAATACAGAATAAATAGAGTGTTCTAGCATAAATACTTTATCTGCAACAGCTAAGGCTAAAGCACCACCACTTCCACCTTCTCCAATAACTATTGATATTACAGGAACCTTTAATCCCATAAGTTCAACTAAGTTTTGAGCTATAGCTTGCCCTTGGCCTCTCTCTTCTGCACCTATGCCACAAAAAGCTCCTGGAGTATCAACAAAGCAAATAACAGGTCTTTTAAATTTTTCTGCTTGTTTCATAAGTCTTAATGCTTTTCTATATCCTTCTGGATGAGGCATACCAAAGTTTCTTTTTATATTTTCTTTTGTATTTTCACCCTTACATATACCTATAACAGTAAAACTTAGATTATTTAAAAGAGCTATTCCTCCTATTATTGCTTTATCATCCCCAAAGTTTCTATCACCATGTAACTCTATAAACTCATCAAATATTTCATTTATATAAAATTTTGCATTAGGACGATTAGGATCTCTAGCTATTTTTACTTTATTCCATGCATCTGCTGTTCTTATTAGTTCTCTACTCATAATCCACCTCATGCATTCTTAAAAGAGAAGTTATTATTTGTTTTAAATCTTTTCTTTGTACTATCTTATCTATAAATCCTTTTTCCAATAAAAATTCTGCAGTTTGGAAATCATCAGGCAATTTCTCATTAATAGTTCCTTCTATTACCCTTCTCCCCGCAAAACCAACTAAACATCCTGGCTCGCTTAATATGATATCTCCTTCCATAGCAAAGCTAGCAGTTACCCCACCAGTAGTAGGATTTGTTAATACTGTAATATATAATAAGTTCTCTTGACCATGTCTATAAATTGCCCCACTAACCTTTGCCATTTGCATAAGAGAATATATTCCCTCTTGCATTCTTGCTCCACCAGAGCAAGTAAATATTATTAAAGGAAGTCTATTTTTAGTTGCATATTCAATGGCTCTAGTAATCTTTTCACCAACAGCCGTTCCCATACTTCCCATCATAAAATTAGAATCCATTACACAAAGAACTACTTTTCTCTGAGCAATATAAGCTTCTCCTGTTACAACCCCTTCAATAACATGACTTTTCTTTTGATATCCTTTAATCTTCTCTTCGTATCCATTAAAATCTAAAGGGTTTTTTCCAACCATTTTTTTGTCAAACTCAACAAAACTATTTTCATCTGTTAAATATTTAATTCTTTCATATGCTCCTAGCTTAAAATGATGACCACAATTAGGACACACATTAAAATTTTCTTTTAAATCTTCAGTATATAATATTTTTGCACACTTTTCACACTTACTCCACATACCTGAAGGTATATTGGGTTTTTCATCTTCATTTAATTCATTATCATTTAATTCAACTGAACTAACAGTTATATACTTTCTTTTGTTTAATAAATTCTTAATCATACTTATTCACCAACTTTTCAGATAAAAATGAAGTATTATAAGTACCATTTTTAAAATCTTCATGATCTAATATTAAAAAGTGATAGTCTATGTTACTTGTTATACCATCAATAGCAAATTCATCTAAAGCCCTTTTCATTTTAGAAATTGCCTCTTCTCTATCTTTACCATGAACTATTAGCTTACCAATCATTGAATCATAACAATGGGGTATCTTATATCCAGAATAAATTGCCGTATCTAGGCGAACTCCAAATCCACCTGGAAAATTAATTTCCTTTATTAAACCAGGACATGGCATAAAGTTTTTGCTTGGATCTTCAGCATTTATTCTACATTCTATGGAATGACCATTTATCTTTAAATCATCTTGAGTTATTTCTAATTTCTTACCAGATGCAACCTTTATTTGTTCCTTAACAAGATCAACACCTGTTATCATTTCAGTTATAGGATGTTCAACTTGTATTCTTGTGTTCATTTCCATAAAATAAAATTCACCATTTTTATCTAATAAAAATTCAATTGTTCCAACATTGCTATAGTTTACAGCTTTAGCTGCTTTAACTGCAATCTTACCAAGTTTATCCCTTTGTTCATCACTTAAAATTGATGAAGGAGCTTCTTCTAAAACTTTTTGATTTTTTCTTTGAGCTGAACAATCTCGCTCAAAAAGGTGAAGGGCATTTCCATGTTTATCGCATAATAATTGTACTTCTATATGTTTAGGATTTTCAACAAATCTCTCAATGTAAATTTTATCATCACCAAAGTTTGCTTGAGCCTCTGATTTAGCTGTATTGTAATTTGAAATAAAATCTTCTTCTTTATAAACTATTCTTATTCCTTTTCCACCACCACCTGAGGAAGCCTTTACTATTACAGGGAATCCTATTTTCTTAGCTATCTTTAAAGCGAAATCTGGACTTTCAATTTCACCTTCATATCCAGGTACAACAGGAACATCAGCCTTTTTCATTATTTCCCTCGCCATAGCTTTGTTTCCCATAAGTTCTATAGCTCTCCAGTTAGGGCCAATAAACTCAATATTACACTCTTCACACATCTTAGCAAATCTTGGATTCTCAGATAAAAAACCAAATCCAGGATGAATAGCCTCAGCCCCAGTTAGAACACAAGCACTTAATATATTTTGAATATTTAAGTAACTTTCTTTAGAATTCCACGGGCCTATGCAAACTGCTTCATCAGCTAACTGCACATGTAATGCATCTTTGTCTATTTCAGAATAAACAGCTACAGTAAGAATTCCTAATTCTCTACAAGCACGTATTATTCTAACAGCTATTTCACCTCTATTTGCTATTAATATCTTTTTAAACATAATTAAATCACCTAACCTATTGCAAACATAATTTCTCCAGAACAAGCGATTTTTCCATCTACAGTAGCCGTAGCTTTACCAAATCCAATGCTTCCTCTAAGTTTTATTATTTCAACTTCAAGTCTTAGAGTATCACCTGGTAAAACTTGTTTTTTAAATCTGACTTTGTCTATCCCTGCAAAGAAAGGAGTTTTTCCTTTAAACTCTTCTTTATTTAATAGCGCTATAGCACCTGCCTGAGCTAAGGCCTCTACTATTAAAACTCCTGGCATTACTGGATAATCAGGAAAATGTCCTTGAAAAAAAGGTTCGTTTATTGTTACATTCTTATATGCTACAACTTTACTTTCAGTTATCTCTTCTACTTTATCAACAAGTAAAAAAGGATATCTATGAGGAAGTATTTTTTTAATCTCGTTTATATTCATCATAATTATGCTCTCCTAACTTTAAATAAGGGTTGACCATATTCAACCATATTTCCATTTTGAACTAATATATCAACAATTTCTCCAGATACTTCACTTTCAATTTCATTCATAAGTTTCATAGCTTCAACTATACATAAAATATCTCCTGAAGAAATTTTGCTTCCTATAGAAACATAACTATTTTCTCCAACTCCAGGTGATTCATAGAATGTACCTACCATAGGTGAAGTAACTAAATATAAGTCTTCATCTTGAATTATCTCTTCTTTAGGCTGTGATTTGACCTCTTCAACCTTTGAAATTGATTCATTTTTTTCTTCTGATATATCAGTTTTTTCTGTTTCTTCTAGATTTGAAGCTTTCTTTTCTTCTAATAAATTTCTAGTTAGAGATTTATCCATCTTTATATATGAATTATCTACTTTAACCTCAAAATAAGCAATATTAGAAGAATCGATTTTATCTATAAGCTCTTTAATCTCATTAAGATTCATAATTTCAACTCCTAATCCCACTTTTTAAATAATAATGATGCGTTATGACCACCAAAACCTAATGCGTTATTGATTACATAATTTAATTCTGCTTCTCTACCTTCATTTACAACATAATCTAAATCACAATCTTCATCAGGCACTTTATATCCTATTGTTGGTGGAATAAATCCTTCTTCTAAAGCTTTAACACATATTACTGATTCTATAGCTCCAGCTGCACCTAATAAATGACCAGTCATTGATTTTGTTGATGAAACTGGTATATCGTAAGCTTTTTCACCAAAACATCCTTTAATAGCTAAAGTTTCAAATTTATCATTTAAAGGAGTACTTGTTCCATGTGCATTTATATATGAAATTTCATCCTTATTTATTTTTCCTTCTTCTATAGCTGCCTCTATAGCTCTCTTAGCTCCATCACCTTCTGGATCAGGTGAAGTTATATGATATGCATCACAAGTTGCACCATATCCTATAATTTCTCCATAGATTCTAGCACCTCTTTTTTGAGCGCTCTCTAAACTTTCTAATATTAATATTCCAGCACCCTCTCCCATAACGAATCCAGATCTTTCTTTATCAAAAGGTATTGAAGCTCTTTTAGGATCATTATTAGTATTTAATGCCTTAAGATTAGTAAATCCTGCAATGGCAGCTCTAGTTATAGAAGCCTCTGATCCACCTGATATAACTATATCTGAATATCCATGCTTTATACTTCTATAAGCTGCCCCTATAGAGCTTACCCCTGTAGCGCAGGCAGTAACTAATGATTCACATACCCCTTTTGCTCCATACTTAATAGCAATATTTCCAGCAACTAAGTTTATTATTCCTGATGGAATTGCAAAAGGTGAAACCCTATTTGGTCCTTTTGTTAATAAAACATCAAATTGTGCTTCTAAGGTACCATATCCACCTATTCCTGAACCAACTATAACACCTACTCTATTTGGATCTACATTTTCATCATTTAAATCTAATTTAGCATCTTTCATTGCCTCTTCTGTAGCTGCAAGAGCAAAATGAGTAAATCTATCTAAACGCTTAGCTTCCTTTTTATCTATAAAATCCTCTGCTTTAAAGTTTTTAACTTCTCCTGCAATTTTAACTTTATAATCACTAGCATCAAATAAAGTTATTTCATCAATTCCACAAACACCTTTTTTAGCATTGGTCCAAAATTCATTTACATTGTTTCCAATTGGTGTAATTGCTCCCAATCCCGTTATAACAACTCTGTTTTCCATAATAATAACTCCTCCTACATTACCATTCCGCCATCTACATTTATGACTTGACCTGTTATATAATTTGCTGCATCTGATGCTAAGAATCCTACTAAGTTAGCAACGTCTTCAGGGTCTCCTAATCTTTTTAAAGGAATATTTTTAGAAGCTTCCTCCTTAACTTTTTCAGATAAAGAAGCTGTCATATCAGTATTTATAAATCCAGGTGCTACAGCATTTACAGTTATTCCTCTACTTCCTAATTCTTTAGCTAAAGATTTAGTTAATCCTATAACACCAGCTTTTGATGCTGCATAATTTACTTGACCAGCATTCCCAGCTATACCTACAACAGAAGTCATGTTTATAATTTTACCAAACCTTTGTTTCAACATTATGGCAGAAGCATGCTTTGCACAATTAAATGTACCTTTTAAGTTTACATCTATTACATTATCAAAGTCCTCTTCCTTCATTCTCATAATTAAAGTATCCTTTGTTATACCTGCATTATTTACAAGTATATCTATCTTTCCAAATACTTCTTTACATTTATCCATAAGATTTTTAGAATCTTCAAAATTACTTATATCACATTTTACAGTGAGAACTTTTACCCCTCTTTCTTCTAAAATGGATTTTAATTCTTCTGCCTCTTTATCAGAATTTCTATAATTTATAACAATATTAGCTCCATGATCAGCTAATTTTAAAGCGATTGCTCTTCCAATCCCTCTTGTTCCACCAGTTACTATTGCTACCTTATCTTTTAACATAGGTTAAAGTACCTCCATCTCTCTTAATTTTGATAATGTTTTTTCTAAAGATTTCAAATCCTCTACATTAAGCACTGTAACATTTTTATTTATTTTTTTTACAAATCCACTTAAAGCTTTACCTGGCCCTATCTCAATAAAAGTATCTACACCACTTTCAATCATTTTTTCTATATCATTTATAAATAAAACAGGCTTTTTAACTTGATAAGTTAAAAGTTCTATTATATTATCTTCTTCTGAATAGGCTTCTCCCTTAACATTAGACATAACAATTCCATTTAATTTATTTATTGAAATTTTATTTAACTCATCCTCTAATTTTTCAGCTGCTGGTTGTAACATTGAACAGTGAAATGGTGCTGATACAGGTAATTTTATAGCTCTTCCACCGGCTTCTTTTATGAATTCCATAGCTTTTTCTAAAGCGATTAATTCTCCTGAAATAACAATTTGACCAGGTGAATTATAATTTGCACCCTCAACTATTCCATATGGAGAAGTTTTTTCTATTATTTCATCAACTTGTTCTGGAGTCATTCTTAAAACTGCAACCATTCCACCAATACCTTCTGCCACAGCTTCTTGCATGAATTTACCTCTTTTTTTAACTAGTTTAACTCCATCTTCAAAATTAATGGCACCACTATGAATAAGTGCAGAGTATTCTCCTAAGCTTAATCCACAACTTATATCAGATTTAACTCCTAATTTATCTAGTGCTGTAAGTATAGCCATGTTTGTAGTTATTATTGCAGGTTGAGTAAATTCAGTTTTATTTAATAATCCCTCAGGATCATTAAAACAAAGTTCTCCCATATCTATACCCAAGGCATCACTACTTCTTTTAAATACTTCTTTACTTTCTTCAAAGTTATCAAAGAATTCTTTGCCCATTCCTACATATTGGGCCCCTTGCCCTGCAAATAAAAATCCTAGTTTAGCCATTAAAATACCTCCCAAAATTTAACGGATTAAAAATAAATATATCTATAATTATATTCTCATTTAGTATTATTTTCTAGATTTTTGTTTTTTTAAACTATAACTTAATTAAAGCAGATCCCCAAGTAAGGCCTCCACCAAAGCCAACCATTATTATGTTATCTCCTTTTTTAACCTTACCATCATCTATTGCCTCACAAAGTGCTATTGGAATACTTGCACCTGATGTATTCCCATAATTCTGTAAATTTGTTATGAACTTTTCTCTTGGTATTCCTAATCTTTTAACTACGTAATCTATAATTCTTAAATTTGCTTGATGAGGAATTATAGCATCTATATCTTCTATTTTTATGTTTTCTTTTTCTAAAATCTCTACTATACTTTCTTCCATTACTTTTGTTGCAAACTTAAATATTTCTCTTCCATTCATGTTTATGTAATTTTCAGAAATTTCTTTTCCATCTTTAAAAGGACTATTTAGTGGTAACCCCTGAATAACAAGAGAATCTCCCTTAGAGCCATCAGATTTTACATTTACACATTTTATTCCACAATCTTCTTCTGTACTTGTAAGAACAGTAGCTCCTGCTCCATCTCCGAAAAGAACACAACTTCCTCTATCTTCCCAGTTTAGTGCTTTTGATAAAGTTTCTGCACCTATTATTAAGGCATTCTTAGCCTCACTTGATCTTATTAAAGATCTGCCTAGTTTAAGTGCATATATAAATCCAGTGCATGCCGCATTTATATCAAAGGCCCATGCATTTTTAGCTCCTAACTTATCTTGCACAATACAAGCTGTAGATGGAGTAAAATTATCTGGAGTTACAGTAGCTACTATTATTAAATCTATATCTTCAGCACTTAACCCTGCTTGATTTAAAGCTTTCTTACTAGCTTCTACTGCTAAATCAGAAGTATTTTCATCTAATGAAATATATCTTCTTTCTATTCCAGTTCTAGTTCTAATCCACTCATCGCTAGTCTCTAAAAATTCTTGTAATCTTTCATTTTCTACTAAATTTTTAGGTGTATATAAGCCAAAGCCTATCATTTTAGCATTTTTCATATTAACTCTCCTTTGATTTCATAAGTTCTAGTTTCTTTTGAAAGAACTTATCTAACTTATCTAGAGAACTTATTAAAACCTCCTCTTCACCAACACCTAGTTCCTCTAAGACATGATCTATCATTTCTTCATGAAATTTTTCATGTACTTTATAAGCTAGAGTTCCTTTCTCTGTAAGTTCTATCATAACAACTCTTCTATCTTCTTCTATTCTTCTTCTATTTACATATCCTTTTTTTATTAATTTGTTTATAGCAGTTGTTAAAGTACCTACTGTTATTTTTAAATCAAATGCCACCTCTGACATTGTTCTTGCTTTCTCTATCCCTATAGCCTCTATAGTATGCATTTCTGTTATAGATAAATCATTAAATGGTGCACTTTTTAATGCAAATTCCTCTATTCTCAAAATATTATTGAATAATTTCACTAAAATATTATTTAATACTAATTCACTTTCCTTCATCCTAAAATCGCTCCCTTACTTCAAAATCATTAGATATAAAATTCAAATATTTTTAATGTCAAACCAAATATTTTGATATTCAAAATATACTATACCTAATAAAAATTGTCAACTATTATAAATTTTATCTTAAAATAAACCCCATAGATAATACTATGGGGTTTATTTATTTTAAACATCCTCTGGCTTAAATGATATTAATAAATTTTCTCTATTGCTTCCTAAGTATCTATATTTTACATTTGCTTTATCAAACATAAATTTAGATGCCTTAACAATGTCAGTATCCTTATATTTATCTGAAAGGTATATTACTTCAGTTATCCCAGCTTGAATTATTGCCTTTGCACATTCATTACAAGGGAACAAAGTAGCATATACTCTGCAGTTTTTAACATTCTTACCTGTACTATTTAAAATAGCATTTAGTTCAGCATGACATGCATATGGATATTTTGTTTCTAAAAAATCTCCCTTATTTCCCCAAGGTAAATCATCATCTGAACATCCCTTAGGAAAACCATTGTATCCAATACCTACTATTTTATTATCATTATCAACTATGCAAGCTCCAACTTGGGTATTTGGGTCTTTGCTTCTTTTGGCACTAATTAATGCCACTCCCATAAAATACTCATCCCACGAAATATAATCTTCTCTTTTGCTAATCATATTAACCCTCCTAAATAGAAACTTAACACTAATTTTAAAGTTTTTTTATTTTTTTTCAAGTGTTTTAAAAAAATTCATTGTTATTTCTCTCTTAAATTTATTGCTTTTTTAGGACATTTTGATACACATATCCCACAAGAAGTACATTTTTCATAATTAATTATTGCAAGGTTATTTTCAACCTTTATGGCTCCATTTGGACAATTTTTTTCACACAACTTACATCCTATGCATCCTACTGAGCAATTCTTATTTACAATTTTTCCACTATCATTAGAATTACAACTAACAATTACCTTTTGATCTTCCTTTATTATATCTATAAGATTTTGTGGACATGCACTTACACAAGCTTTACATGCTACGCATTTTGAAGAATCAACTTTTGCTATGCCATCTATAATACTTATTGCTTCAAATTTACATGCTTCTTTACAACTTCCTAATCCAAAACAACCAAAGCTACATCCTTCACTTTCATTATCTTTTAAAAATTCTTTAGCCTCTATGCAATTTTTATTTTCTGGAATATTTAATTGAACCTTTTTATTTTTGCAATCCCCCATACATTTTACAAAAGCAACTTTCTTTTCAACAGGTTTAACCTTTGCTCCTAATATTTCACCAATCTGCTTAGCTACATTTTGGCCACCTACTCCGCATAGACTCATATCAGCTCCTTCATAAACTAAAGCATTAGCATAAGCATCACATCCTGGATAGCCACATCCTCCACAGTTAGCTCCTGGCAAAATATCTCTTATTTTAGTAACTCTCTCATCTACTTTAACTTCAAACTTTTTAGATGCAAATCCTAAAAGAATCCCAAATAAAAAACCTAATACACCTAAAACTAAAATAGAATAAAATATACTTGAAAAGTCCATTTAATCGCCTCCTTATCTATATAAGTCCTTGGAATCCTAAAAAGGCTATAGACATAAGTGCTGCTGTAAAAAGAGTTATTGGTAATCCTCTAAAATATGAATGTATTTCTTCATTGTCATCTATCTTTTCTCTTAAAAATGACATTAATACTATAGCAAGCATAAATCCTCCAGCAGCCCCTAAAGCATGTACTATTGATTGAATAAGATTATATCCTTCTTCAACATTAGTAACAGCCATTCCTAAAACAGCGCAGTTTGTAGTTATTAAGGGTAAAAATATACCTAAGGCTTTATATAAACTAGGACTATATTTTTTAACAACCATCTCCACAAATTGAACTAAGGAAGCTATAACAAGAACAAAAACTATTGTTTTTAAATAAGTTATATTAAATTTATCTAAAACAAGATTATAAACAAGCCAAGAAATTATACTAGCTAATACCATTACAAAGGTAACTGCAAGTCCCATTCCTACTGCAGCATCCTTCTTTTTTGAAACTCCTATAAATGAACATATTCCTAAAAATTGTGATAAAACAAAGTTATTAACAAGCATAGCTCCAATAAAAATCAGAAATAATTCCATAAATTTCACCTCTAATCCCCATATATTTTATTAAGAATTTTTACCGCATCCAGAACAAGTGCTACAATTATGTTCTAAACATTTAGCCTTTTTCCCTTGCTTTTCAGCTTTCTTTATATTTCTATAATTTAAGAAAGTCATTAATGCTCCTAAAGTTAAAAATGCTCCTGGAGCTAATATCATAATAGTAGCTGGCTTAAATCCCTCTGGCATAATGCTCTTTCCTAAAAATGTTCCAGCACCTAATATTTCTCTAAAAGTTCCTATAGAAAATAACGCTATAGTAAATCCAATTCCCATTCCAATGGCATCAAAAATAGATGGTATAACCTTGTTATTTGAAGCATAAGCCTCAGCTCTCCCTAATATAACGCAGTTAACTACTATAAGAGGTATGAAAATTCCTAATGATTTATATAATGATTGAACATAAGCATTCATTAACATATCAACTACAGTAACAAATGATGCAATTATAACTATATATGCAGGAATTCTTATTTTGTTTGGTATAAATTTTCTTAAGGCTGAAATTATCATGTTAGAAAAGATTAAAACTACCGTAGAAGCTATCCCCATGCCTACAGCATTTTCAACACTTGATGTAACTGCTAGGGTTGGACACATAGCTAATACTTGAACAAATATAGGGTTTTCAGTAACTATACCATTTTTTAATCTTTCAAATAAAACTTTCAAAAATATCCCTCCCTAATTTAACTAAGATTATTATTATAGAAATTAATCACATTAGTAATGCCCTTTATAATAGCCATTGAGCTCTTAGTTGCTCCACTTATTGAATCAACATTAACCACTTCACCATAAACACTTAAATCAATTTCATTTGTATTTTCTTTAACTGAAAGTTTATCCAAGGCAGATACTCCTATGAAGGAATTTAAAAAACTTTCCTCTTCTATTAAATCTCCTAAGCCCGCAGTTTCTTTATGATCCATTATTTGTACACCTGTAATTATTCCACCTATTGAAATTCCAAGAGCAAATTTAATTGGTTTATCTTCATACATACCAATTTCACTAGCTTCTATGGCATAACCAATCTCTTTTTCTCCATTAGATACTATAGAAACCTTATCTATTCCTTTTTCTAATTCAATAGTTAATTCCTTTAGGTCTCCTTCTAGATTAATCTTTGATAAATTTAAGGTCTTTTCCTTTGATAGATCTTCACCTAAAATATTTTCTTTATAAAAACTAATTGCATCATTTATTCCACTTGAAACAGCATTTGATGAGATGGTTGCACCTGTTATTCCTTGAATTTCTCCCTGAGAACTTGGTGAGGTTTTAACTATTTTTATATTATCTTCAATGGTTAACCCTTTAAACTTTTCAGAAAAAGAATTCTCTTCAACCTTAGCTCCTAACCCTGGCGTCTCTGCTTGGGATAATACTTTAATGCCACTAATTTCTCCATTCTTATCAATAGCTACTACCATATCTATTGGCCCATTAAATCCATTTGGAGAAACTTTTATAACATACCCTTCATTTTCAGAACCATTTTTAGCTTCGAACACTTCTGATATAGTTGAATCTTCATTCTTTTCAAAAGTAAAATCTTCTAATTTATTTGCTTTAGGCAATATTTCTTTTAAGTCATCTGCACTTAACTTTGAATTTTGAGCAATAACTTCTTTTGTAAATTCATTTGCAACTCCTAAGAATACTCCTGCAAAAGAGGTTATCAAACAAAGTATAATGCCTAATTTTAGATTTTCTTTCATAATATTTTCCCTCCCATAAATAAATAATTTAAAAATCTAAAATCCTTAGTACACTACTTTAAAAATACTAGTTAATTGTGATTTTAATAAATCAATATTTCATTAGCATTATTCTTTTTAGACTATATTAAAAGGTAGTGTTTTAACTCTTAAAATATTACAAAAAATAAAAAAAACATAAGACTAGATTTGTTTAGCCTTATGTTTCTTAAAAATATAAATTTTTACTTCTAATAAATATATCTTTTTTCTATGCTTGAATCTGATATTATAGGTGAAATATCAACTTTTAAAACTGAATCTTTAGAGCAGTTTTCCATAGAGATAATAGTTATATTCATATTTACTTTTCCTAATATTTTTACAGGTACATTCTTATTAAATATTACACTTCTCTCTTTAAATCTTCTATAAATCATTCTAAATATATCATAGAAAACATTATTTTTAATTTCTCTACTTATGCCTAAGCCATGAACATTACCACATTCAATTATTCCTATTTCCATATCCTTGTCAGCCTTAAAAAGACAACCATAACCTACAGTTTGTCCCTTTGAAACTTTATAAGTATTTACTGGTTTTGCATAGTATTCATAAGTTTTCTTAATTCCCTTATTAAAGCCTATATATCCATAAAGAACATTACCAGCTCTTGCCCCTGTAGTAAAATCGCATGCTTTTCTTAATTGATCATTTACAATAGCACTTGAAGCCATGCAGTGTATTATTCTTACTTTATCTTTATACTTTTCAACTGTGGATTTAAATAATTCTATTTGTTTTAAAGTATAATTAACATCCTTAGCATTATGTAAATGAGTATAGATACCATCTATTTCAAGGTTAGGAAATTCATTTTTAATTCTTTCTATAAATGAATCTAACTTGTTAGGCTTTATGCCCATTCTGTTCATACCTGTATCTACATATATATGTACTCTTTTTTTTGTTTCCTTATCTAATTCATTTAATATTTCCTCATTATCTAAAGTTAATATTAAATTATCTCTTTCATCTTTAAAATCATCTTTTGTACATAAAGGTGATAAGATAAGTATATCCTTATTAATATTATCTAAACATAAGCTCTCATCAATATTACCTACTGCTATTATGTCAACCTTATCTTCTATAAATTCAGCAATTTTTTTACTGCCTAATCCATACGCATCTCCCTTTATAACTGCAATTAGCTTTTTATTTTGTATTAAATCTCTTATTACATTTATATTATTCTCTATATTTTTTAAATTTACATCGCACCAAAAATAATTACTCATTTTAAAATCCTCTTTCTACATTGAAATTACATTTTATATGATAACATTTTTTTATGAATATATAAATTACTAATTTATACCTAAATAAAAAAATCCCTTTACTCTTTAAAGCAAAGGGAAAAAATTAATGCCTACGTAAGCCCTTTTAAAGGCTCAAAAATAGTATATTCCTAATAATAATTATTTATTCTCTTTATTTTCTTTTAAAATATCAGCAATAGCTGCTATACTTCCTAAAGAAGAAACTGCTTCATTAGGTAAAATAAGCTTATTAGCTGGATTTGCTGCCATTTCTTTTAATGCTTCAACTTGTTTTAAAGCAATTACTACTTCGTTAGTTCCAGATTCAATTATTGAAGTATTTATTCTTTCAATAGCTGCAGCTTCTGCCTTTGAAACCTCTTCAATAGCTCTAGCCTTACCTTCTGCTTCAAGTAATTGAGATTCTTTTAAACCTTCAGCGTGTCTTATATTAGCTTCTTTTTCAGCCTCAGCTCTTAAAATTTTAGCTTGCTTTTCAGCTTCTGCTCTTGCTATTTCACTTTGTTTTAAACCTTCAGCTTGTAATATAGTAGCTCTCTTATCTCTTTCTGCCTTCATTTGTTTTTCCATGGCATCTTGAATTTCAGCTGGAGGAATTATATTTTTAATTTCTACAGAAAGTATCTTTATACCATAAGCATCTGTTATAGAATCTATTATTGTTAAAAGCTCTAAGTTTATTTTATCTCTACCTGATAAAACTTCATCTAAAGACATATTACCTACTATGTTTCTCATGTTTGTTATTGTTGAGTAAACTATACCTGATTTAAAATCTTCTATATTATAAACAGCATCTTTAGCGTTTAATACTTTATAGAATATAACATTATCAATTTCAATTTTTACGTTATCTTTTGTTATTACATATTGTGGAGGTATATCTAGAATTTGTTGCTTTGTTGAAATTTTCTTTCTTACAAAGTCAGCGAAAGGAATAACTAAATGCCAACCTGGCTCTAAAATTTTACTAAATTGTCCAAAACGTTCTAATACATAAACATATCCTGTATTTACAACCTTGATTGATGAAATTGCTGCAAATACTACTATTAATAATAAGATTATAATAATTACAGTAGCTACCATGAGTAACCCCTCCTAGTTTTTATTTTTTTATTAGAATTTTATTTCCTTCTATTCCTATGATCTCGACTTCTGTCCCTTTCTTTAATGGTCCACTAACACTTTTAAATGTCCAATAAATCCCCTCAAATTTAATTAATGCTGAATCTTCTACATTTTCATCTAATATCATTTTTCTACCTATATAGGATTGTTCCATAGTTTTTGTTCCTATATTATCTATCTTTATCTTTTTTTTAATTTTAGGATAAACATAAAAGAAAAAGAAAATTGTTATTATGGAGAATAGTATGAATTGTAATATTACATTCACATCTAGAAATGCTAATACTAAACCACCTAAAGCTCCAAAGGAAAATCCAACAAATAGAACATCAGAACTTAAATAGTCTATTATTATTCCAGCTAGAATAACTACTACCCAAAGCCACAGCATAGTTTGTCCCCTCCTTTTTTATTATTAATTTTAACTTTTTATTAATATTTACTTTATTATACAGTTTATACATTATTTTTGCAAGTGCTATTTCAAACTTTTTTAAATAATATTTTTAAACACACTAAGAGTTAATTAATACTATTTATCTCTAGTTGATTTTATTATAAATTCACATTAATATTTAATATATAGTTTTGTTTAGTAAAAGTTACTACTATAAGAAAATATTATTTAAAAATCTAGTTTTACTTAAAGGATAAACTTTTATTACTATAGAAATACTAAAAATAAAAATATACTGGAGATGATGCTATGGATTTCATAAAAGTAGGTGCAGCTTCACCTAAATTAAAAATAAGCGATACAAAATATAATCTTAAAGAAATAGAAACTATGATTTTAAATGCTATAGAAAAAAAAGTTAAGGTTTTAGTTTTTCCTGAGCTAAGTATATCAGCATACTCTTGTGGAGATTTATTTACCAATGCAAAGTTAATTGAAAATTGTAATTTAGCAATAAAAAATCTAGTTACATTTTCTAAAGGGAAAGATATTTTAATTGCTGTTGGTGCTCCTTTTTTATATAGATATTCCTTATATAATTGCGCATATGTAATATTAAATGGGGAAGTTTTAGGTATAGTTCCAAAAAGCTATATACCAAACTACTCTGAATTTTATGAAAAAAGATGGTTTACAGAAGGTTTTAATATAAAAGGACTAAATGTTGATTTAGGTTTTCAAAAGGAAGTACCTTTTGGAACTGATTTAATATTCTCATTTAAAAATCTAAAAGTAGGTTTTGAAATTTGTGAAGATCTTTGGGTTACTATACCACCTAGTTCTAATTTAGCTTTAATGGGTGCTAACCTTATTTGTAATCTTTCAGCTTCTAATGAACTTGTATCAAAAAGTTCTTATAGAAAGTCATTAGTTCAAAACCAAAGTGCTAGAACAATGTGCTCTTATATTTACTCTTCAGCAGGAGTTCATGAATCAACTACAGATTTATTATTTAGTGGTCACATGATAATAGCTGAAAATGGAACTATTATAAAAGAAAATAATAGATTCAAAAGAGAAAATGATTTATTAACTGGTATAGTTGATTTATTTAAATTAGATGCAGAAAGAATAAAAAATATAAGTTTTAGAAATTCAACTTTTAATGAAAATAATGAACCTAGATTTATTCCTTTTAATTTAGAAAATACAGAGATTAAAAACTTTGATAGAGAAATAGATAAACATCCTTTCCTTCCAAAATCTCAGTATGCTATGGAAGCACGTTGTGAAGAAATATTAAACATACAAGCTGCTGCCCTTGCTAAAAGATTAGAACATACAAACCTTAAGAAAGCAGTAATTGGTATTTCAGGAGGATTAGATTCTACTCTTGCCCTATTAGTTGTGGTAAAAACCTTTGATATGCTAAATATACCAAGAGAAAATATAATAACTATAACTATGCCTGGTTTTGGAACTACAGATAGAACTTATAACAATGCAGTAACTTTATGTAAAGAACTTCACTGTGATTTTAGAGAAATAAATATAGTAAATGCTGCTCTTCAACATTTTGAAGATATAGGCCATGATAAAGATATTCATGATGTAACATATGAAAATGTTCAAGCAAGAGAAAGAACTCAAATACTTATGGATTTAGCTAATAAGGAAGGTGGATTATTAATAGGTACTGGAGATCTTTCTGAACTAGCTTTAGGATGGTGTACTTATAATGGAGATCATATGTCAATGTACTCAGTAAACTGCTCTATTCCTAAAACTTTAGTTAGATTCTTAGTTAATTATTTTGCTAATCATGAAATTTCAAATGATGCTAAGGAAGCTTTATTAGATATTTTAGATACTCCTGTAAGTCCAGAATTATTACCAAAGGATAAAGAAGGTAAAATAGCTCAGAAAACAGAAGACATTGTTGGCCCTTATGAACTTCATGATTTCTTCTTATATCATTTTATAAAGCATGGATCAAGTCCTGAAAGAATACTATTCTTAGCTAAGGAAGCATTTAAAAATGATTATGATGAAGAAACTCTAAAAAAATGGCTAGATAAGTTTATAAGAAGATTCTTTACTCAACAATTTAAGCGTTCTGCTCTTCCAGATGGACCAAAGGTTGGTTCTATATCACTTTCTCCTAGGGGAGATTGGAGAATGCCTTCAGATGCTGTATATAATGACTTTTTAATTTAGTAATCTTAATACATTAAAATATGAACTATAAACATTTTCTTTACATTATTTTTTTATTAATAAAAAATAATTTTAGACTTTGTTTATGGTTCTTTTTTGCTTATTTATAATTATTATTTTAAATTTAATTTTTAAATAATAGTAAAACTCCTAAATAGATTAATTTTACTATTTTTGCTCCTTTTTTATATAATAAAATCTTATTTTGTAAAAAAAATAAGAACATTGACATAGTTTTGCCAAAAATATATTGTAAAATTTTATATATATAATGTATAATTAGAATTTAGACAGATACTTATTTATTTTATCGAAATATGTTTGATAAAAATTATTGAAAAAGGAGGAGCTACAAAGCTATGAGTAAATATGATAAAAAACTTAAAAAAGCGTTAGCTCAATATGAAAATGGGAATTATGAAGAAGCATTAGATATATGTGAAAAAGTACTTGATAAGGACTATAATAACGAGGAAGCACTTATACTAGAAGGTAGAGCACTTGAAAAGCTTAACAGAATAAGTGATGCTATTGTTTCTTGGAAAATAAATGCTGAATATAATAACAATGAGGAAGCTAGAACAAAACTTGATAAATTTAATAATTTAGATGAAAAAAAACTAGCAATGAGTACTATATTCAGTGAAACTATGAAGGATGAAATTAAGGCTAGACTTCAAGAAGAAGCTCAAAAAGAATATGCTAAGCAATTAGAAAAGAGAGACTCTGAAATTAAGCCATTACCTAAAGACACTGAAAAGGAAAAAGAAAACAAAAAGATTGAACAAGCTCCAGTTATTAAGATAAATAAAGAAAAACCTAGAGAAGATGTTAAGATTGATGACATAAAACCATTAGTTCATAAAGTTAAAGAAACTTCAAAGACTGAAAGTAATCATCTTGATAATGTGACAAAGGTAGATTTCCATAAAAAAGATGAAATTAAAAAATCTAAAGACAAATCTAAGTCTAAAGATAAACCTAAGGATGATAATGAACCTAAAGTTATTAGTACTCCTAATTTTAAAAACGAGAAATCTAACGCTAAAAAATCTAACAAAAAGAAACCAGTTAAGTATATAGCTGTAGCTGTTTCAGGTGCTATAGTTTTATTGCTTGCTTATGGAGTAACAAAAAATATAAAAACTACAGATGCTAGTAAAAATCAAATAACAGCAAGTGAAGAAGCTAATAGTAATGCTAACAAGACTGAAAATTCAACTGACAATAAGACAAATGAAGATTCAAAAAAAGAAACAGAAAATAAGACTATTACTGCTGATGAATTAAATAAAGCTATTAGTAATAATGATATAAATTCTCTTTATACACTATTAACTTCTACTCCTAAGGATAAAGTACCTCAGGATGCCTTAGATGCTTATAATAAAGCAGAAAATTTAATGAAAACTGATGGGGTTAAGGATTTATACTTAAAAGGATCAGATTTATTTAAAGAGAAAAAATATGAAGATGCCCTTAAGGACTTTGAAAAAGCATATGCCTTTTCATCTGATTCTTACTTGAGACCTCACTTAATTTATTTCATGGGAACTTCTTATGAAAACTTAGATAAAAATACAGAGGCAATCAAGTATTTCCAAGAATATTTAAAGGATTATAAGGCAAAGCCAGATGCTGAAGATTTTATGTACACACCTCAATGTTTATATAACTTAGCTATTTTATATAATAAAGAAGGTAACAGTGCTGAATCTAAAAAATACGCGCAAGAAATTGAAAATGATTATCCAAACACAATGTTCTACAATGATGTTACTAAAAAAATTATATACGGTAATTAATAAAAAAGCACAAGGAATAATTCCTTGTGCTTTTTTATTATCTATAAATTAAAACTTTATAAATAATTATTTTAAAATCTCTTCTCATACAAATTTTTCAATAAATTTATATAAGTTATAGTGTCTTTTATATTGCTTCTGAATCTGGAAAAATCATATTTGCAACCTTCTCAAACTCTACTCCAACATATTTTGAACTATGAGAATCAGATCCTAATACCATAGGTATATTATACTTTAAACATAAATCTAAAAATATTCCTTGAGGATGTACCTCTCCACATTTCGCTCTTCTAAGGCCTGAAGTATTTAAATCAATTTCATAATTTCCTTTTTTCATTTCTTTTAAAATTTTCTCTAAAAGCTTAATATTATATTTTTCATTAGAAAAATCTGCTTTATACTTTCTAACTAAAGTTGGATGTCCTATTCTTTTAGGTTTAAAGGCTCCTAGATCGCATTTAATTGATTTTAACATAGTTTCATAGTATAGATCATAAAGCTTGTCCATTCCTCCAATTTTCTCTACTAATTCACCAATCATATCTGATCCATTACCTATTTGGTAATACTCTCCTTGAAACTTCACTATATGAACTGAAAGAATTGCATCATCTAAATATTTTCCATATTTATTTAATATAGCTTTAGTCTCTTCTTCATACCCTTCCACATAATCAACCTCTAATCCTACATTAACTTTAATTTTATCCTTAACCTTTTCTTTTAGCTCAGTTATTCCTTTTATGTACTCCTCTAATCTTTCCATAGGTAAAGCACTGTTTTTTCTTGGTGAAGGGTCTTCCATAGGTAGTGGCATATGTTCTGTAAAAGTTATTTCTGTAATCCCATTTTTTAATGCAGTATCAATGTACATATCTAGACTATCATTACTACCATGTGGGCAATAAGTACTATGAACATGTCCATCTCTTTTTGTGTTTAAAATCATTTTATCCTCCGTATTATGCTGCTATAAATTTTGTCAAAATCTAAAATCTTAATAAAAAGATTAACTTAGATTTAAAAAATTAAAAACTCTAAAAACCCTAAAAACAAACTTTATTATAATTTACAATTAGTTTTTAATCCATTTATATTATACCTTATTAAATTAATAAGACAACATACTACGAATATACTGCTATTTTAATTCTAATTTACATATTACTGGATAATGATCAGAAGGATATCCCCCATCTATTTTTCTATCATCAATATTTAAACTTTTTATTTCATATTCCTTTGAGTATAGTATATAATCTATTATTTTCCCCTCATATCCTCCTTTAAAATAATGAAAAGTTCCAAGTATGTTATTTTTTATATTATCATAACATACATTAAAGCATGTATTATTTGTTTTTTCTTCCCTGATTATATTAAAAAGATTATCTTCTAAATAACAATTGAAATCACCCATAATTATATATGGAGTTTTTTCAATGCTATAATTTTTCTTCACTTCTTTTAATATTATTTTTATGCCCTCTTCCCTTGCAAGCTCACTTTCATGATCTAAATGAGTATTATATATATCTATCTTTAATCCACTTATTTTATCTTTTAACTTAAGCTTAGTACATATTCTAGGAAGACTACTATTAAAATCTTTACTTCCCTTAATATTAGGAGTTTTAGATAACCAAAACTGATTCCACTCTAATACTTCAAACTTATTTTTTAAAAAGAATATTGCATTAAATTCATCTTTCCCATTTCCTTCTCGATCTTCTCCAACCCATGAATACTCATCTAATAAATTATCCATATCATCTAACATATGAATAAGACCCTCTTGAGTACCTATAATATCTGGCAAATTGTCTTTTATTAGCTTTGTAATCCTTAAACATCTTTGACTCCATTCATTATTGTCTTGTGCTTTAAAATCATATTTTAAATTAAATGTCATAACCTTTAAATCTCTCATAATTATTAGCTTAATTAATAAATTAATTAAACTTATCCCCCTTTATTTAAATCTTTTTAAAATAAGCTCTGTTTTAAAAGTTAAGGTTTACTTAAAACAGAGCCTAAAACAATTATAATATTTATATAGATATGTTTTATAGTGACAAATTCTAATTTATATGTACTTATTTTAAATTAAATATAAATTATTAAAATTTCAAATTAGATACTTGCTTAAACATATTTATTTCCTTTTCAGATTCTACAGAATCTAAAGTTTCATTCCAATCTTTATCAAAATTAATCTTAAATAGTTCCACATGAGTCTTATCATTTTTAGGTGCCATTGCTACATATTCTGCACCACAAATTAATTTTTGTTCTAAAACCAGATATTCAATCTTTTTTCCATTTTCATCTCTAAAAGATACTACTTGATTATCATTCATTTTTATTTCCTCCTTTAAATTTTTCTTTCTTATTTATTATTTTATATATTTTTTTATTTATTCTTTTTTAATTTAATACTTATTTACGAGTATATTATATACGATATTAAATGACTATAATTAATAATTGTTTTAAACTTCATAAAATAAGTAAATAATTATATGTTCTTTTATGAAATAAATTTCTAAAATTTAAAGCTAATAATTATTTATTTAAATCCCTATTTAAAACTGATAAGACTTAAACTTTAAATAACAAAAAACAAACCATCTTAATATTTAATTAAGATGGTTTGTTTTTTGTTATTTATATTTTATAGCTATAATTACATTCCATAAAATCTGAATTACTAAAACTATAATTCCTATCATTATAAAGTAATAATAAGCTAAAAGATTTTGAAAAAATGTTAGCTTTATAACAAGAATTAATATAATAGCCATAATGCTTGTTATTATAGTTTGAATTTTATAAAAACCACTCTTTTTAGCTTTTATAGAATAAATAAACCATATAAAAAATACTAAAGCTATAGTTACAGCTATAATTGATAAAATATTTAAATTTTCAACACTTATGCTATTTGAATATTGATATTTCCTAAAATAAACATGGTGCATTACACCAGCTTTTTTATTAGTTAAATATTGAATAGCAATTACCCCAATCCATAATATGGCTTGAATTATTACTATTATTGGATATAGTATTTTTTTTATTTTATCCATGAACTATTTTATAGGATCTCCAGTAATTGATGGATTTCCACCATTACTCCAACCAATCCATCCATCACTGTATATAGATGTATTTTTAAGTCCCATTACATTAGCATAAGTATAAACCTCAGCTGCACGCCATCCACTACCACACATAAATGCAAGATGATTTTTTAGGTTTATTCCTTGATCTTCCCACATTTTTTCTATTTCATATCCATTTCTCATTGTATTATCTACATTTCTATAATACTCTAAAGATGTTGGACCATTTTCTCCTGCATATCCAAAAACAGCGCCTTCTATACGGCCTTTTTTATCATGATAGCTATAACCTGATATTTTACCTATATATTCATCCCAAGTACGATTATCAACTAAAGTAAAATCAGATTTTTTAAGGTCTTCTTTAAGCTCTGGTATAGTAGTAATTACTTCAGGATCTGCTGGTATAGTAGCACCAAAATCTCCTCCTGGAGTTTTATGATTAACCTTAGTTTCTAATTCATATCCAGCACTAGTCCAAGCTCCATCTCCACCATTTAATACTCTTACATCTTTAACACCCATGTATTTTAAAACACTCGCTAAACGATAAGCTGCCATTTGCTCAGAACCTGTAAGTATTATTGTATCATCTTTATTAATTCCATAGTCTGACGCAAATTGAGTTAATGTCTTATCATCTGCAAGCATCCAAGTTGGAGGTGGTTCTATAGTATCTGTATTTATATGTACGCTTGTAGGAACATGTCCCTTTCCATATGTTTGATTTTCATCTCCCCAGCTTGCCTCAAGTACCTTTATGTTTTTAGCATTTTCAAAAGTTTCTGGTTTATTTCCATCAATAACTTCCTTTAATATTTTAGCAGGAACTATTAAACCATAGTCTTCATATTTTTCTAAAGGAAGATCTTTATCACTAGCCCATTCTTTAATATCGTATGAATAAAGATTTTTATATCCTTTTTTTGAAAGATAGTCAGCAACTACCTTTGAATCTTCTCCATTAGCATCATATAATATTATGTTCTTATCTGTAGTTATGCCTTTAGTTTTTAAGGCTTCATCTAATTTATTTTCTTTATCCTTAGCATCAACCTTTATCCAGTTTGCAGAAAAATCTTCTGCATTTGGAATGTGTCCACCCCTAGCTTCATCATATAATATCCACCCATTATATGAATCACTTAAACGTGTATCAACAGCTATCCAAGAATTATCTTTTAAATTTTCTTGTACTTCTTTTGTGCTTAAGGATTTAATAGAAGTATTTACTTCATTACTTTTATTTCCAGAACAAGCCATAAAAGTTACAGTTGTAGATACTGCTATTAGACCTAAGGTTATTTTTTTTAATAAACTCATATTTTCCTCCTTAGTTTTATTAATTTTTATTTAATTTAGTACCATTAAAAATAATATCAAATTTATATTATTTAGTAAATAACTATTGAAAATTATTAATTTTACACTAAATTACGTATTTAAATGTATTTTTTATTATATTTTCCATAAAATATAATACTTTGTTATTTTATTTTTTTTATTAAATATTTTTATGAGTATTTTCAAGTATTTTTTGATTAATCTACTAGATTCAGTAAATTTAAGGAATTAAAGTACATTTTTTAAAAGATTTTTTAACAAATATGGGGTATTATAAAAATATAAATATTAAATGAGGTGATTTTTTTTATGGAAATTAATAAAAGTATAGTCAAATCAATTGCTGAACATCTTTCAGATAGACCATTTGACTTAGAATATTGGGATGGAGAAATCATTAAGTATGGTGAGGGAGATCCTGAATTTAAACTTATTATAAAAAACTTCCCAAGTAAAAAAGAACTTTTAGCAGATCCTAGTGTAGCTTTAGGTGAAGCATACATGAAAGGTGATATTGATATAGAAGGAGATCTTCAAAAATTCTTTGAAAGTATTATTCGTAATAAAGATAGCTTTATGAACAAAAATACAGTCTTCAGACTTGCTTCTAAAATAAAAGCTCCATCTTTAATGAAATCAAAAAAAGATATAGCACATCACTATGATATAGGTAATGATTTCTATAGTTTATGGTTAGATAAAACAATGAGTTATTCATGTGGATATTTTAAAAGTCCAACAGATACACTTTATGATGCCCAGATGAATAAAATACATCACATATTAAAGAAACTTAATTTAAAAGAAGGTCAACATTTATTAGATATAGGTTGTGGTTGGGGTTACTTAATAATAGAAGCTGCTAAACTTTATAAAGTAAAAGCTTTAGGTATCACTCTTAGTGAAGAACAATTTAAGAAAGCTAAAGAAAGAATAAAAGAAGAAGGACTTGAAGATTTAGTTGATGTTCAATTAATGGATTATAGAAATTTAGAAAAGTCCAACTTAGAGTTTGATAGAATTGTTAGTGTTGGTATGGCAGAACATGTTGGTCACGCTAACTTACCTTTATTCTTTAAAAATGTTGATTCTGTATTAAAAGAAAGCGGATTATTCCTATTACATAACATAACTAACCTTGTGGAAACAGAAGGAAACAAGTGGATCACAACATACATATTCCCAGGTGGATACCTTCCAACATTAAGAGAAGAGCTTAATATTGCTGCAGATATAAACTTCCGTACATTAGATGTAGAAAGTTTAAGACTTCACTATATGAAAACATTAGAAGAATGGTGTAAAAACTTCATGAATCATTTAAATGAAGAAAGAGATATGTTTGATGATGAATTCTTAAGAATGTGGCATTTATATCTTGCTACTTGTGCAGCTGCATTCCACTATTGGGATATTGACATACATCAAATCCTATTCTCAAAAGGAATAAATAATACTCTTCCTATGACAAGAAAATATTTATATGAAGACTAATTAATATTAAAGTCTTTTATCAATTAAGTCTTATTATAAGGTTTTAATACAAAACCTTATATATTGTAACATATTAACTTTTTTAGCTATGTTCTCAAAGAATATCTTCTAAAATTATAGGGAAAATATATATTGAAGTTCTTTTTAGGAGGTATTTAAAATGAATAATAATAAATCAGCCCATGACATAGCTAAACAAATGATTATTGATGGTGAATCCTTCGATAAAATAAAAGAGGTTACTAACTTAAGATTAAAAGAGATAAAAAGAATTCAAAGAGATGAAATAAATCCAAAGTTTTAATTTTAATAATAAAAAATCCAACTTAAAATTAAGTTGGATTTTTTTATTACATATTTTCAAACATTGATTTTAATATTGATGTTGAATTTTTAACTCCCACAGGTATAAATTCTTTATAATCCATGTGAGCCCCATTATTAGCATTATCTGATATTGAACGTATTATTACAAATGGAATTTTATTAATATATGCAACTTGAGCTATAGCTGCACTCTCCATTTCAACTGCCTTAGCATTAAACTCTTCATCTAATAATTTAACTTTATTACTATCTGCAATAAATTGATCTCCAGATACTATTCTTCCTACATAAGTTTTAACCTCTGGAACATTTTTTGCAGCATCTTTTGCTAAGTTTAATAATTTTTCATCAGCTTTAAAATCATAAACATCCATTCTAGGTATTTGTCCGATTTTATCTCCAAAAACAGATGCATCTACATCGTGTTGTACATATGTATCACCTATAACTATATCTCCTGGATATATATCTTTAGATACTCCTCCAGCAACCCCTATATTTATTAAAGATTTAACATTAAACTCACTTGCTAATATTTGAGTACATGAAGCTGCATTAACTTTTCCTACTCCTGATACAACAGCTACAACATGTTGACCCCATAAGTCTCCCTCATAAAAAGTTAAATCATTTCTTTTTACTTCTTTTTGATTCTTCATATCCTTAAGAAGTACTTCTAGCTCTTCATTCATCGCACCTATAATCCCTATAGTGTTTTCTTCCTTAGATGCTTCTACATTTTTCTTGCTTTCACATGCAATTAAGCTAAAACTTGTAATTAATATAGCTAATAATACACTTGTTGTCTTTTTTAATATATTCAATTTGCCCCTCCTAAAAGTGTTTATTCGAACTATATATTATCTTTAAATTAAATAGTTCGTTATTCCACAAATAATTATACATAATATTTTTATAATTACAAGTATTTTTTTATATTTTTTAATAAAATCAAATATTAATTAATAGCAAACCAAAAATAGAGAGGAAAGTAATTTAAAAACTCTCCTCTCTATTTTAAAAACTTATTAACTTTAAAGCTATTACGAATTTTATAATTTTCTCAAAATATTAATTAAATAAAAAACTTACTTAAATTAAAGGTTTTATTGATTATATTAAGTTATCATCTTTTAAAAGCTTATATAATGTTGGACTTAAATTAAACTCAGCCATAAGATTATTAACCTCATTTAAAGACTTTTCTTTCTTAACCTTAGAAATATTTCCTTTAGTTGCTCTTATTAATATATTTTTAGGTGAATGTGCTATATCTATAAATTCTAAAAGCTGAGTTTTATATCCTGCACACTCTAAAAGATTAGCTCTAACTGAATCAGTCATAAGTGCTGATATTCTTTCTTTAATTATTCCATAGTTAGTAAGTATAGAAAACTTTTCACTTTCTATTTGACTATTAAATTCATGTTGACAGCATGGAACTGAGAATATCATTTTACTATTCCACTTTATTGCATTATATAAAGCATAATCTGTAGCTGTATCACAAGCATGTAGTGTTATTACCATATCTACCTTATTATTATATTTAAATCCATTTATATCTCCAAGCTCAAAATGTAAATTTTCATAATTATATTTTTTAGCTATTTCATTACATTTCTTTATAACATCAGCCTTTAAATCTAATCCTATCATATTAACCTTTATCTTTTTGATTTCAACAAAATAATAATATAATATAAATGTTAAATATGATTTACCACATCCAAAATCTAATATTGTAAGCTCTTTTTGATCTATCTTTTTTATTTCATCATCTATTATTTCTATAAATCTATTTATTTGCTTGTATTTATCATATTTAGAGTTTATAACATTTCCTTCTTTAGTAAAAACTCCTAAGTCTATAAGAGGCTCTATAATCATTCCCTCTTCTAATATGTAGTTTTTCTTTCTATTATGTTCCTTCTTTAAAACTTTTAAAGCCTCATTATTTTTCTTAATTCCTAAAAATACCTTTCTCTTTTTAGAAACCTTAAGATCGAAAGAACTTTCCTTAGAAAAAGCATTTAATTGCTTATATTTAGAAACAAATAATTCTTCTACCTTCTCTTTAAGTTCTTTTTTTTCTATATTTTCATGAAAAACTTGTTTTTCAGTATATTTCTCTATTTGATAAAAATCCTTTTTATTTTTTTCTTTAAGCTGAAATACTATTTTTTTATATTCAGTATCCTTATTTAATTTATTACTAATTACTAGTTTTATGATTTCCTCTTCTGTAATCTTATCAATTGCTTTTATTAAATCATCCATTAAAACTCACCTTACAATCTATTATTAAAGTTAAACTTAACATTTTTCTAAAATAAACTTTCATCTCTGATTTTTATTAGTGTCTTTAAGTAAATTTTCTCCTTAAAAATTAAACCTTAATAAATATCCATCATAGATTAAAGTTAAATTACTATTAAACTTAACTTGCTATATAATATAATACATAAGATTTAAATATATATCAAATGTGAGCTTATAATTTACATTAGAATATCTTTTATATTTAGAACTCTATTTTCTCCTAATAACTCTTTAGCAATATAACTTAAATTGAAATCCTCTGTAACCAAATAAAATTCACTTTTTTCTTTCAAAGCTACTATAAGCAACAAGTCATTTTTGCTTATCTTTTTTCCCTTATAATAATAAAATTCACCTTTTATATGGTCAAAATTTATCTCTTTAATAAAATTTTCTGCCATTATATTATGTAATTCAATCCTATAAGGAATTAACTTCATAAAACGCTCTGACATTACTAATTCACCCTTAAATAACATTCTTTCTTTTTTTGATAGTTCCTTAAGTATTTCATCTATAACTATAATTTCATTTTCCTGTAAAATATCATTAAATATAGTTTCTTCTTTATTCCAAAGTTTTATAATAACATTAGTATCTAGTATATAATTTCCCAAAATCATCACCTCTTTAAAAAAGCTTAAAGATATTATATAAAAAATATATAGATAACAAATAAACTTTAATATTAATTTTAATGAAAATATTATATTTAAAATAAATGTTTATTTCTAGATATAAAAGCTATTTAAGTCTAAATATATGTAAAAATTTAAAATATGACTAATAAAAAGGTTTATAAAAGATTTTATCTCTTATAAACCTAATTAATAATTTCACCATAATTTATTTAGCATCAAGCTTATTTTTTATAACCCATTGATCTAACTCTTCTTCACTTTTTACTTCAAAAATTTCATCAATTATTTTTCCATTTTTCACATAATACATTGAAGGGGTAGAATCAAATTCTGGAAAAACCTTATTTATTTTCTTTCTATTATTTTGAATTTCCTCTTTAGATGTTCCTTCATTATCCAAAACAACTTCATGAATATTTACTTTGTGATTTTCTAAATAAGGAATTAATATCTTCTTTAAATTTATACAATCTTTACAAGTTGACTGAGTAAAAAGTATAATAGATTCTTCTTTTTCAGCCATTAAAATAGCATCATCTAATTTAATCTCTACTATACTACCTTTAGAAGTATCCCTAAGATAATTTCCTTCTATACAACCAACTAAATTGAATAATAGTATGAATATAAATACTATCTTTGTTATTTTTCTCATAATTTAACCCTCTCCCTAAAATGTATATCATTATATTCAAGGAGTAATAAAATTATACTTATCCTCCTTGAATAATTATTAATTGCTAATATCTACCTTGCTGTTCTAATAGTTATTGATGACTTTTCTGAAACTTTTCCATTTGAATACTTAGCTGCAATCTTAAAATTATAAATTGTATGTCTGTTTAATTTATTAAACATATATGAAGTTTCATCCACTCCTAACTGAGCTACTTTCTTTCCATCTCTATAGAGTATATATCCTTCTAATCCATTAGTTGATTCTGGAGAAGTCCATGTTACAGTTACATCTTTTTTATTAACCTGAGAAGCTTTAAAGTCTCTTACTGGACTAACTATTATTTCCTCAGAAACGCTATCTTCTACTATAACCTTGGAAGTAGCAGATTTTCCATTAGGTATTGTAGCAGTGATTAAAGCTTCTCCTTTGCCTATTCCAGTAATTACTCCATTTTCATCTACTTTAGCAATGCTCTCATCACTTGAAGTCCAAGTAATAGTATCATTACTTTCTATAGGATTTAATACAGCTTTTAGTTGCTCTGATTCATTAACATTTAATTTTAACTCTGTCTTTTCTAATGTAATAGATTCGGCACTTACTTTTCCCTCTTTTCCGTAGAATACTAATTCAGCTGCACTTGCATACTTATTATTTGTATCTCCTAAAGTTTTAAGGGCTGTAAATCTTACATATTGAGCATTAATAGTATTAAATCTTATAGGATTATATCCTCTATTAGCCAAAGCATTACCAGCTTCATTGACTTCTAGGTTCCCTGTTCTTACCTCAGTCCAATTTTCATTATCTAAACTTGTTTCAATCTTATACTCAGTAACATGACCATTTCTACTATTTTGTCTTGGTAAATAGTCTATTTGATTAAGATCATAAGCTTTATCTAACTTAATTGTTATAGATACTGGAAGTTTATCTGCAGCTTGATAAGCTGAATGCCAAATTGTATTTTCATCTCCATCTACAGCATTCTCTTTATAATCTCTATCGGCTTCACTAGTTGCATAAATAGCTTCTAACTTGCTAGAATCTATCTTATCCTCCTCTACAGTTTCACGTTCTTCTAACTTTGAAATTTTGCTTCTTAAATTTATTATTGCATCTCCAATTTCTTTTTCACTTGAGCTATTTTCTAATACATCTTCAGCATGCTTAATAGCTTCAAGTAAAGCTTCATAAGATTCAATAGTATATATCTCACTTAAAGATTCATAGGATTTAGCTTCTTCTATAGCTTTAGTTAATAAAGTTTTGTCAATTCCATCTAAAACAACTATTTCTTTTTCAACTTTATGATTTCCGTCAGCAGTAGTTGCAACTAATTTTGCTACTCCAGGATTTAATCCACGTAAATAATAAGTTGCTTTATCCTCTCTATCTACACGTAAAACTTGCAAAATATCAGGGTTTTCTGAGGCTAATCTATAGTTTAAGTTATTTGCATTATCAGGTGTAACTTCTGCAAAAATAGGAGTAATTCTATTTAAATATACTGATTCTGGAGTATTTTCTGAAAAACTTATTCCTGTTGTTTCCACTTCACTCTTCTCATAAAATTCAATTTCATTTATAGCTAAAGTATTCTTATCTTTATGAGAATCTAAAGCAGTAATTACAATCTTATCAAATTCTTGTCCACCTAATTCGTAAACAGTTGTAGCAGATGTAATATTAGCTTTTTCTCCTAAATCAAATTCTTCTCCATTTAAATATCCAACAGCCTTAACCTTTTTCATGGCTGCAATATTTATGGTTCCATTTGAATTCATTCTATTGTATATAGTGAAATTTTCTAAAGTTTTTGGTTCATTAAATTCAAAGGTCATTTCAAAAGGAAGAGTTCCCTTATCTTGTTGATCAGAAGTAAATATCCATTTTAAATCCATACGTGAACTATCATCACTACTTGTTGTTCCATCTATTAATTTATCTAATCCCATTCCTGCTTGTAATTGACTTGAGTCACCACTTACAGTAATGTTTTCTTTTGAAACCTTACTACTAGTTGGTCTTCCAGATGGCAATTCACTTTCTAAATCAACAATTTTAGCAATAGCTGACTTAGAATTTAACTTGCTATCTACTAATAAAGCATTGCTAATCTCCATATCCCAGGTAATATTTTGTTTAGCTTTTAATGTTATTCTAGCAATTGTATCTGTTCCATTTACTTTTACATTATTCCCTATATTAGTAAAGTTCACATAAACATGTTGGGTATTATCTGTATGAACCCTTGCCTTTGAAAGATTTTTCATTCCAGAAGTGGAAACAGTTCCTTCAGTCTTAATATACTCATACTTAGTAGAATCTAAAGGAATTTCTGCACTAAATGCATTAATATCTGAAAGACCTGTTCCTACTAAATCAATAGTAAATGTTTCACCAGATTTAATTTCAGATTTACTTGGTACAAGCATCATCTCTCCTTGAAGTTCTAATCCTTCTGAAGGTTTTACTCCACCTTCTAATTTACTAGAAACATAAGATATATCGTAAGCATCAATCAAACCATTGTTATTTAAATCTGCCATTGATACATAGCCCCAATCAGAGTCAGCAGTAGTTAATCCAGCATAGTTTTCTAGGAATACTAAATCTCCTTCTTCTATTGAACCACTATTATTCCAATCTCCTACAATCTGTCCATTAGTTCCATCAACCTTATAAGGTCTAAACTCTCTCATAGCCAAGAAGTTTCCTATAGATTCCTTAGTTACAATCTTAAAGTAACGAGCCTTTATTGGCTTATTAAAGTTTATAGTTTTAACTTCTCCATCAGTAGTCCATGGTGCTATATCTGAACCTTCAGCATTACTAAATACTTTTTCATAAGTTACCCCATCTAAGCTACTATATATTTCTGCTCTCTTAACAGATCCATTACCATTTTTTCTAAATAATAATTCTAATTTCTCTATTGTATATGCCTTTTGCATATCAATTATAAATGGTTTATCTATAGCACTATCTTGTGAGTGGAATTGTGATGAATCATCTCCATCAACAGCCTTACTTGGTTCATCACTGCTATATTGTCCCCATTTCCACTCTGTTTTCATATCCTTAGGCACATTTCTGTATGGATCTAAATCAGTTTTTACCTTTATCAATTCACTCCACTTAGAATGTCCATCCTTATTTACACTTCTTACACGATAACTATATTCAGTATCATAATTCAATCCTGTATCTAAATACTCATTATTTTTGATATTTTTAAATATAGTTCCATCAATTTCAACATCATAAGTTGTAGCACCTTCAACTTCATCCCAAGTTAATTTTATAGATTCAGGAGTTATATCTTCTTCTGGTGCTCTAAAATTACCTGGAACTTCCAAACTTTCATTTACTTCATTTTTATCAATATCTTGAGTATTATTAAATCCATCAATAGTTAATTTAACTTCATTTTCTTTTACATTTGTTTTATCAACTTTTACACGAAGCTTAGGTGTTGAAGTTATTTCAACCTTTGCAAATTCTGAACCTTCAGTAGCATATTTATTAAGATTTGGAGTTTCATCATAGAAATACATATTACTTCCCTTTTCAAATTCTTCTAAACTTTGCGCTTCTGTTAGCTGAATATCATTACCACCTAAAGTAACACCTAAATTGCTTGGTTTTTCACTTACATTAACTATAAACTCTGTTGATCTATCTAAAACTATTCCATTATAGTCTCCTTCTAATAATCCTACATTAATAATAGCAGCTCCTTTTCCAGTCTTTGGAGCACTAGAAGTTACCATAGTTTTAGCTGATTTTCCTTCCTTATAATCAGTTGTTAAACCATCATCCTCATAAACCTCAAAACTTGTATCTCCACTTGGATATACTTCATAAATACGATGGGAATCATCTCTTTCTTCTGGATTATTATTTTCACTAGTCATTGGAATTATTGCTCCATTCTTAACAAAGATAGGCAATTTCCATAAAGGAGCTTCAAAGTTATTTAATACTCCACCACCCCTATATTGCTTTCCAGTAAAATAATCAATCCAAATTTGCTCTTCATCTGGAAGATAAATATTATTTCTTATATCATTACCTTCTGAATCACCATCTGTATTTTGATATATAGGAGCAACTAACATATTAGGTCCCCACATATATTGATACTGCGTATCAGTTCCATAAGTATATTCTTCTGGATATTCAAGCATCATAGCTCTTATCATAGGAACTCCATTATTAGTAGCTTCATTAGCTATACTATAGTTATATGGCATCATTTCTGCTTTTAATTTTAAATACATTCTATTTATTGAAGTATAAGGCTCTCCAAATACATATGGATATTTAGCATTTGCTCCCCATCCATCCATATCTATTTGTACTGGAGTAAATACCTTCCATTGAAAATCTCTAGTTTGTACTAATTTACTTCCTCCAAATATGCCATCCATATCAGATCCTACATTAGGTTGACCTGAAAGACCAGCCCCTATATATGTTGGTATATGAAATCTTATATATTCCCATTCTCCACCATATTGATCTCCTGACCAAATACTTGCATAACGCTGAGTTCCAGCCCATCCATCTAAACTTACTATAAATGGTCTTGCCTTATCTTTTGAATTATTTATTATTCCTTCAGCAGCTTGTCTAACTGAGTTAAGTGCAAATGAATATCCTGCTCCAACCCATGCCACATCTGTTTTAACTCCATTTGTGCCAGCAACCCCAACTTCCTTATCTATATCACGCTCAAGATAGGCCTCTTGATTTCCTGTAGGTTTTAAAGAACTCTGTGTCCAAAGTCCTGTTTGAATTCCAAAGCCTCTTGCATAATCAACAAATTCTTTTAAATTAGCTATATTTCCATCTATACTTTCTTCACGTCCATATCCACAACCATAACCATCATTAGGTAAAAACCATCCAAGTGGTGTATCATTAGAAACATGGTCATCAACTACTTTTTTCGCATCAACCATTAAACTCTCTTGTCTATCAAAACCAGGCTTTTGTGTTTGAGACTCTTGTCCTGTTTCATCATTTATCCAGTCACGAGAATAACAGTTTGCATGTCCTAAATAAAATCCATACTCAGGTAACAAAACTGGTTCTCCTGTTAACTCTGTGAACTTATCTATTATATTTGTTGGTTTTTCATCAATAAAATAATAAGCATCAAAACGATTCTCTTCATGTTTTGTTGTAACTTTACCTGATTCGGAAGCTTCAAAATCATACTCACCAGGTTTGAATGTATGTCTCATAACTCCATACCCATTAGTTGAAAAATAAAATGGATTTGGACTTGCAACACCACCATCTACCCAATTATTTTCATTCTTAATATTTATCTTTTTACCCTTATGAGAGAACCTTCCATTTTGCATTCCTCCACCATAGAAATATTCATCTTCATTTGACTCAAGGGTCTGAATAGTACCGTCTGCTCTATGCTTTAAAGGTTCTGCTTCCTTCCATACAGTTTTATTATTCAATTTATTAAAAAGCTCCATTTTACCAGTTGATTTTTCTATTCTTAACTGAACAGCATTTGTAGATATTTTTATTATTTCTCCATCCTCTACTACTGGAGTAGGATTTTCATATTCTTCCTCAGTCTTATTAATTATTTTAGTAATATGGTCCTTACTATTTGGAGTTGGCTCTTCTTGAAATTCTCCTGTAGGATCCATATAAATTCTTAAAACATCCTCTTTCAAAAATGATATTTTAATCTTTTCTCCTGTACTCAAATCTAATAATACATCGTTTTCATTTTGAGTAAAATTTTCTATTCCTCCAATTTGAGAATAATTACTTTCTTTTATTTCTTTTTTCTCCTCTTTTTCGATATTATGATTTATTCCTTCTGTTGGAAAAGCATAAATTAATGTTGAAGGTAAAAGAATATTAGATGTAAAAATAGTACCTAAAGTTAAAACACTTAATTTTTTAATAATCATCTTTCTTTTCATATTTTTCCCCCTAAATTTTTATATTATTTAATTCCAAAAGGAAAATAAATATCTACTAAAAACAATAAAAATTATTAATTTACTTAATAAATATATTGTGTATAACAAATATCTTATTAATAAATAATTACGTAATCATCTTATATTTCAATATTATAAGTATATTGGGATAATACTCTATTTACTACAAAACACAAAAAAATACAAGGATAATTATCCTTGCATTTTTTATTTTAATTATATAAATATTAGTTATTTAAAAACATTTTTATATCATCTTCAACATTAGTTATTCCACCTATACCAAAATTCTCAACTAAAACTTTAGCAACATTTGGTGATAAGAATGCTGGTAATGTTGGTCCTAAGTGTATATTTTTAACGCCTAAATATAATAGTGATAGTAATACTATTACTGCTTTTTGCTCATACCAAGCTATATTAAATGATATCGGTAAATCATTTATATCTTCTAATTCAAATACTTCTTTAAGTTTTAATGCTATTAATGCAAGTGAATATGAATCATTACATTGTCCTGCATCTAATACTCTTGGAATTCCATTTATATCTCCTAAAGGTAACTTATTATATTTATATTTTGCACATCCAGCTGTTAATATTACGGTATCTTTTGGTAATGCTTTTGCAAAATCAGTATAGTAATTTCTTGATTTAGCTCTTCCATCACAACCAGCCATAACAAAGAATCTTCTTATTGCACCAGACTTAACAGCTTCCACTACTTTATCTGCTAAAGCAAGAACCTGATTATGAGCAAATCCACCTATAATTTCTCCTGTTTCTATTTGTTTAGGAGCCTTACACTTTTTAGCATGCTCAATTATAACTGAGAAATCTTTATCTGATTCTGAGTTTCCTTTTATATGAGTACATCCAGCAAAACCTGCAGCTCCAGTTGTATATAATCTATCTTTGTAGCTATCTTTTGGAGGTACTATACAGTTTGTAGTCATTAATATTGGTCCATTAAAGCTTTCAAACTCTTCTTTTTGTTTCCACCAAGCATTTCCGTAATTTCCTGCAAAATGAGAATATTTCTTAAATGCTGGGTAATAATGTGCTGGTAACATTTCTGAATGTGTATATACATCTACTCCTGTTCCCTCTGTCTGTTTTAATAACATTTCTAAATCTTTTAAATCATGTCCTGATACTAATATACCTGGATTTTTTCTAACTCCTATATTAACCTTAGTAACTTCAGGATGTCCATAAGTTCCTGTATTTGCACTATCTAATAATGCCATTCCATCTACTCCAACCTTACCAGTTTCTAAAGTTAAAGCTATTAATTCATCTATTGTTAAACTATCATCTAAGGTCTTAGCTAATGTGCTTTGCATGAATGCATTTATTTCTTCTTTATCATATCCTAAAGCATTAGCATGCTTCATATATGCTGACATACCCTTTAAACCATATATTATAAGTTCTCTTAAGCTTCTTATATCTTCATCCTTAGTAGCTAAAACTCCTACTTTAGTTGATTTTTCATCTAATATTGAATCTATTGAAATCTCTTCTTTCTTTGAAAAAGCATTTTTTATTTTTTGTAATAAGCTTACTTTTTCGTCTATTTCATTTTTATTAGAAGCATTCCAAAGTGCAGCCTCAGATAAATTCTTTTTATTCTTTAAAGTGTTTAATAAACTTTCCTTTACTCTTAAAGTTTCCTTTACCCTTTCATAGAATGTTTCATCATCAAAGTTTGCATTAGTTATTGTAGTAAATAAGTTTATAGTTACTAAATGATTAACTTTTGAGTCTATTTTCTTTCCTTCTTCTCTTAATCTAGTAGTTACTTCAGATAATCCTTTAGTTGTATATATTAATAAGTCTTGCATTCTTGCTAAATCAGGTGACTTTCCACATACTCCAAACTTAGTACACCCTGTACATCCAGCAGTCTCTTGACACTGGAAACAAAACATCTTATTTTCCATTAGTACTCCTCCACTTTATTCAAAACTTTTTCCTTTGTTATTTAAAGCTTTTATTTTCGCCTTAGCAAATACTATTCTATATCATATGCTTTAATAATCACGTAACCTAAGTTACCAATGATAAATTTTTTTTGAAATTAAGGTATTTAATTTAAAAAAATTTCTTTACATTTAAATTCAAAATACAAAAGCTAAAATCAGCAATGGCTTAAAACAAAAAAACAGTGTATTAAATAATAAAACTTAATACACTGTTTAAAATTAAGATCTAATTAGATTCTCAACATATTTCATATCTATATTTTCTTCTAAAAGTTCACAAAGCTTATCATATTGACTTATTTTATAATCTTTATAATTAACTTCATTACTTTCTTCTATGTTTAATTCTTTCTTTAACTTATTTATAAGCTTTTCTCCAAAGTCTCCCTCATCAAAGATTCCATGAATATAAGTACCAAAAACATTTTGTTCTTTGTTCTTCATTCCAAGAACATTACCATTTTGCTCTTTTAACCATATATTCTCTTTAGCTGTAGGAACACTTTCTCCATTGTGGATTTCATATCCACTAACTTCATTTCCTTCTAAATCAAAGGCTACAACCTGCTTTGTAGTTTTTTCTTTATTAAATGATGTTACTATATTTAAAAGTCCTAAGCCTTCTTCTTCTCTTATATCACCTTCAACACCAAGGGAATCAATTATTTTTTCTCCTAATATTTGATATCCTCCACATATACCAAATATTAATTTTCCTTTAGAACTTTCATTAATTAGTGCCTCTTTAAAACCACTTTCCTTTAAATAAATTAAATCATCTATGGTATTTTTACTTCCTGGAATTATTATCATATTTGCATTTTCTAAATCCTTAGGATTTTCAGCATACCTTATACCTACATCTTTTATTCTTCCTAAAGAATTAAAATCAGTAAAATTTGACATATGAGGTAATCTAACTATTGCTATATCTATTCCTTTACCATTACCTTTTCTTAATTTAATAGAAGCACTGTCTTCCTCTTCTATATCTAAATCAAAATAAGGCATAACTCCTAAAACAGGAATTTTTATTATCTCTTCTATTTGTCTCATTGCAGGTTCAAAAAACTCTCTTTTTCCCCTAAATTTATTTATTATAACTCCTTTAACCTTTTTTCTCTCTTCTTCAGTTAAAAGCATTATAGTACCAACAATAGAAGCAAAGACTCCTCCTCTGTTTATATCAGCAACTAAAATAACATCAGCATCTGCCATTTTAGCAGTATGCATATTTGCTATATCAGTTTCTCTTAAGTTTATCTCAGCACAGCTCCCTGATCCTTCTAAAACTATTAAATCATAATCATTTGAAATGTCATCATAAGCTTCCTTTACTTTTTCCTTAAGATATTTGTTTAAATCCTTATATTTATAAGCATCCATAGTACAATGAACCTTACCTCTAACTATTACCTGAGTTTTAAATCCTGCACTAGGTTTCATTAATATAGGATTCATATATTCCTTAGGATCAATTTCACAGGCTTCAGCTTGTACCACTTGAGCTCGTCCTATTTCATCTCCCTCTTTTGTTACAAAGGAATTTAATGATATATTCAAAGCTTTATAAGGAGCAACCCTATATCCTTTTTTCTTAAAATATCTACAAAAGGCTGCTGCAACAGTACTTTTACCTACGGAAGATGCTGTTCCAAGTAGCATTATACCTCTATACTTCATAAAACACACCTACTTAATATCTAAGAATCCATGAGTTTCTGTTAATATATTATCTCCAGTTTCAAAGTTTATTCTTTCTTTAAATAAAGGTCCATCAAAAACAAATGTATGATATTCTCCATTTTCTCCACAAGCATCTGAACCAGCTGCTTTTAATCTTTCAACTACATCCTTAGTTAAAACTTCACCTAAGAATTCCTCACCTAAAATGCTTAATTTTACATTTTTAATTACAGTTTTGAAGCCACTATCTATAAACTCATAAGTTAGAGCTTCTCTATCTTCTTCCCAAAGTGGGAAAATAGCTTCAAGTCCTGCTTTTTCACATTTATCTTCACACCAAGTTCTATGAGCCATTAAATCAATATCTCCAAATACACAAGCTTCTGCACCCATTTCCTCTTTAATCTTCTTTAAAGCATCAACAAATGTTTCACCATAATTTTCTTTTCCGTTACTTGCAACTAAAACTAGAGGTATATCTAGAGATTTTGATACGTCTTTTAATAATTTATCTGGTATACCATGGAACCAACTTCTTAAAACTTTTTTATCAACAGTAACTAATAAAGCTACTGGAGTATGTCCAGCCTTTATCATTCTATATAATGATAATGTACTATCCTTTCCACAACTATATGATACAACAAACTTTTTTTTCATATTGTCCACCTACTTCCATCTTTCTAATGCTTCTAGCATGAATTTTCTTATGTCTATTTTATATACATCTGTAATTTTAGAACTATTTAATAATTCTCTTGCTTTTCCACTACTATAAATTTTACCTTCTTTTATTAAAATTGCATCTTCACTAAACATCTGAACTAAATTTAAATCATGTAAAACTCCTATAACAGTTTTGTTATTTTCCTTTGTCCATTTATTTATATAATCTAAAATTTCAATTTGACATTTTAAGTCTAAATGATTTGTTGGTTCATCTAAAAGTAATATATCAGGATCTTGAGCAAAGGCTCTTGCTAAATAAACTCTCTGGAGTTGACCTCCTGATAATTCATTTATTAACTTATCCTTTTCATTTAATAATCCTACACTTTCAATACACTTTAAAACTATATCCCTATCTTTCTTACTAAGACTTGAAAAAACACCATCCATATGAGCATATCTTCCTAATGCAACTGTTTCAAATACAGTATAAGAAAAGTATATTTGAGAATTTTGACTCATTAATGCAACTTTTTTAGCTAAATCTTTTCTTTTTATCTTTTTAATTTCTACCCCATCTAGCTTTATCTCGCCTTTATATTCAATTAAATTAGCTAAAGCTTTTAGGATTGTGGACTTCCCACATCCATTTGGTCCTATTATAGATATGTTTTCCCCCCTGTTAATATTGAAAGATAAATTATGTATAACATCATTCCCATCATATCCACAGCATAGATTTTTAACTTCTAACAAAATATCACCTACTTCTCTTTCCAAAATAAAGATAAGCAAAAAATGGTGCTCCAATTAATGCTGTAATTGCTCCAACTGGTAATTCTGATGGAGAAATTAGTGTTCTTGAAACTAAATCTGTTAATACCATCAAAGTTCCTCCAAGTATAATACACATTGGAATTACTATCTTATGATTAGATCCAAATATTTTTCTAACTATGTGAGGGGTTATAAGATCAATAAAGCCTATAACACCACTTAAGGCTACGGCACTTCCAGTTAAAATGGCTACTGAAACAAGTAGTGTCTTTTTAACCTTTTTAGTTTCAACTCCTATTGCTTTTGCACCTTCTTCTCCAAAACTTAAGATATCCATTTCTCTTGTATATCTTATAACCATAAAAATTCCAATTATGAAAAATGGAATTCCAGCAAAAACATATGACCAACTTTTCATAGCAAATGATCCCATTTGCCACATTGTAATTGCTTTTATATCTTCACTACATAAGGCTGTTATAGTAGTTAACATAGCACTAGTAAAAAGTGATAATACCATACCTGCTAATATTACAGTATTGTTTGAAAGTCCTCTATCAACCTTATTAGAAAAGATAATAACAGCAAAAACAGTTAAAACACCACATAAAAATCCTATAATAGGCATAGCTAAATTTCCCATTACAGGTATTGAAATTCCAAGAACTATGTATATTCCAACACCTAATGAAGCTCCTGATGAAACTCCTAAAGTATATGGTGATGCTAATGGATTTTTTAATATTGATTGAATTATGGCTCCACTAACTGCAAGAGAAGCCCCAACTCCAAAAGCTAATAATACCCTAGGTAATCTAATTACCCAAATAATTGCTACGTCCTCTGGTTTTATACCAGTTCTAAGAGGAATATCAAAAATTTTATTCCCAACTATAGAAATAGTATCCCATATATTAATATTGGAACTTCCAATGGAAGTTCCAATACAAAGTACTAATAATACTAATGGAATTGATAGTAATATTAGTAGTTTTTTCTTTTTAGATTCCTGCATATTGCTCTGGATAAATATCCTTTGCCATTTGTTTTAATGCATTTATCACATATTGACTTCCACGTGATGATGCATTATTATCTACTAAGAATATTTTATTATCCTTAACAGCAGTTATTGTATTCCATCCTGGACGTTTAGCAATTAAATCTGTAGCATTTTCAATATAGCTTTCATTTGTTAAAATCACATCTGGATTTGCCTTTATGACAGCCTCTTCACTTGGAGAAATCCAACCTTTTTCATTAGCAAATATATTTTCTGCGCCAACTATATTTAGTAAGCTATTTAAGAAAGTATCATTTCCAAAACTATAAAGCTTTGATCCTGATCCGATTTCAAAGTAAACAGTTTTCTTATCTTTTATAGTTTCACCTATAGCTTTAATCTTATTTACTTCGCTCTTCATTGAATCAACCATTTTGTTTCCTTCGGCTTCTGTTCCAGTTAACTTAGCTAAGAAATTGATATCTTCATATATTCCATCCATACTTTCACTAGTTGGAATATAAACTACAGGTATTCCAGCATCTTTTAAAACCTTAAATGGATCTTCTTTTCCTTCCCTATTATGTCCTGAAGCTATTATTACATCTGGCTTAAGAGCTAATATAGCTTCTGCATCAGGATTTCTAAAGTCTATTTTAGGAATATCAGGATTTAATCCTTTTACATCTGCCGAATATTTATCAACACCAACTATTTTGTCACCTAGACCCAAACCTACCAATATCTCTGTATTAGATGGAGCCGTTGATACTATTCTTTCAATCTTTTTAGGTACTGTAAATTCAGTTCCTTCCATATCTTTCATTGTTACTGTTTTACTTCCACATCCAGTAAACATAAGTAATGCCATCATGGTTATCATTACTAAAGAAATTAATTTTTTTAAGTTTCTCATATTCTTCCTCCACTTTCACCTTTATAAATTCTTAAGTTATATGAAGGATTCCTATTTGATTTTATTTAATGATTTTAATATATATTTTTTAATATTGCTAAGCATCCCTTACAATCTATAAAAGCAAATCTGAACTTTATTAAATTAAGCTTAAATCATCATCAATAATCAAATTTATCTTTCATAAAACTTAACAATTAAAATCTTTGAGGCTTAGATTAATACGTAGAAAATAAAAAAACATACCATTTTAAGAAGGTATGTTAAGCATATTTAAATCATACGCACCCTATTATCCTACCCTCAGAAGATAATAGTACTTAAAATAAAAGGCAGGTATCCCGACTTTGCTTCTTCCTCCATCTCGTCTTCCCACACAAAAAATGCAGTGACATATTGAGATTTTGTCTGCTTCACGGTTACTGAGGTAGTTGAAGACTTTAACTTCATTCCCTATTAAGTGAAAATCACACCAATTATTAGTTAATCAACTTGATTATATTATTATATTTTATCATTGTCAAACTTCTCAATTTGATATAAAACCTATTAAGAACTAAAGTAATAATATAAAGTTTATTTTAAAACCTTTGAAAGTTCTTCTAAAAGCTTTTTGTTTTCTTCCCTTGTTCTAACTGCTACCCTATAGAAATTATTGTCTAAACCAATATAATTACTGCAGCTTCTTATTATAATACCTCTTCTAATTAATTCTTCTCTTAAATCTATATTTTTATTCAATTTAAAAAATATAAAATTTACTGCTCCTTTAAAAATAGTAATATCTTCAAAGTTTTCTAGGCCATTATATAAAAATTCATTTTCTTTTTTTATGTAAGCTACGCTGTTTTTAATATACTCAACATCTTTTAATGCTTCTCTTCCTGCATAGTCTGCTACTGTGTTTACACTCCAAGGAGTTCCTACTGAATTTATTTTTTCTATAACATTATTATTAGAACTTAATCCATAACCTAATCTTATTCCAGGAAAGGCAAATAATTTAGTTAAAGATTTTACTACAATTAAATTTTTGAAATTATTAAGTTCTTTAATAAGAGAGTATTTATAATTATCTTCAACAAAGTCCAAGAAAGATTCATCAAACACAACTGTAACATTCATTTTTTTTGCTTTTTCTAATACTTTTAATGAAAAATCTTTTTCTATTAAAGCTCCTGTAGGATTATTGGGATTACATAAAAATATAATATCTAATTCTTCCTTGATTTCTTCTAAAAATCCATTATCTACTGAATAATTATCTTTTAATATATAATGGTTAACTTCACACTCAACAGAATTTAAAGCATCCTCATACTCTGAAAAGGTTGGTGCTACTATAAGAGCCTTTTTAGGCTTTATTCCTCTTACTACATTAAAAATAACCTCTGCTGCACCATTTCCTAGAACTATATTTTCTAAAGCTACCTTTTCAAAGTCTGAAATCCCCTTTTTAAGCTCATAATAAGTTATATCTGGATATCTCTCTATAGAATTTATTCCTTTAATCATGACCTCTTTCACTCTTTCAGAGATTCCTAGAGGATTTATATTAGCTGAAAAATCAATAATTTCACTTTCTTTTAAGCCATAAATCCTCTTAATTTCTTCTACATTACCACCATGTCCTAAATTCATATAATCACCTCTAAAATACATCTAATAATAAGTGCTACTATCATTCCTAAAAAAGAAACCATTCCTAATATATTATTAGTCTTATAAACATATGAAATTTCTATTTTCTTTTTAGCATCTCCTATAGTTGGTTTTTCTACAAACTTTCCAAAATAATAATTTGCTCCTCCAAGTCTTATTCCTAAAGCTCCTGCAACTGCTGCTTCTGGATGAGCACTATTAGGACTTGAATGATTATATCTATCTCTTTTGTATATTTTAAAACTCTCTTTGCAATTAAGTCTTAAAATAAAAGAAGAAATTACTATAAGATAAGCTGTTAATCTAGCTGGAATATAATTAAACACATCATCAAGCTTAGCTGAGAAGAATCCAAAATCCTTATATTTTTCATTTTTATACCCAAACATTGAATCACATGTGTTTACTGCTTTATATAAGAAAGCTAAAGGTGCTCCCCCAATTCCTGCAAAAAATAAAGGTGCTATAATACCATCTGACATATTTTCTGCTACAGTTTCCACTACAGCTCTAACTATAGCTTCTTCATCTAGATTTTCAGTATCTCTTCCTACAATATAAGATAATTGTTTTCTAGCCTTAACAATATCTCCTTCTTTTAAAATCTTAATTACTTTAAGTCCTTCAACTTTAAGCCCCTTAGCAGAAATACAAAAATAAATAAGTATTCCAGATACTACAGTTCCTAAAATAGGATTAATCTTATTAGCAATATGTACAATTCCTAAAGTTACTCCAAAGGTTATGAAAACTATAAAAAGCCAAGCAAAGAAGCCTGCAATCTTAAGATTTTTCTTGAAAACCTTTCTCCAAAGCTTTTCCATATTAGATGCTAGTTTTCCTATATATCTAATAGGATGATATGGATTATTAGGATCTCCTATTATTAGGTCTAAAACATATCCTATTATAATTTTTATCATTTCTAAAACCTTTCTATTATTTCTAGTCTTAAATTATCTGTTATGTCTTTTTCAAACTCTAGACTTGAAAAATCTCCTTTTAAATTATTGATATCCTGTTCAACTTTTAACTTATATCCTCCTCCACACTTAGGCTGATAAGTATAGAAGTCTAATTCCTCCTTTTCAAAGAGTTCTAAAATACAAGCTATACTTCCTCCATGACATACTATTAAAGCTTCCTCTTCTCCCTCTTCCTTAAGGGTTAGAAGTAATTTTAAAAATGCTTTTTTCATTCTCTTTTCAAAATCCCTTCTTGATTCACCATTAGGACAGGAAACTTCCTTTCTTTCATCTAAGATCCAGTCTAAATATTCCTTGTCTTCCTTTAGCATTTCATAAGACTTTAATTCAAAGTCTCCAAAATTATACTCACTAAATTCCTTTATGACTTCATACTTCTTATTTGGATATAAAATATTAAATGTTTCATTAGCTCTTTTTGCTCCACTTGTAAAATTTCTCTTACATATTGGCAAACTCACACTCTTTCTTTTTTCCTCTAATTCTTTTTTTCCTTCCTCACTTAAAGGCACATCACTTATTCCACAATAAAGTTTATTCTCATTGCAATAAGTCTTCCCATGTCTAATTAAATAAATTATCATCTTATTATTCACCCTTTAATCTTGTTGGTATTCCAAAAAATATTCTATAAACTTCTTCACTTTCCTTTGATAAAAACTGAAGAACTTTTCCAGTCTCTTCTCTCCATAATCTTTCCTCTTTCTTTAAAGGAACTATTCCTGAAGATATTTCATCACAAATTAAAATTTTATCTTTTAATAATTCTTTTTTTTCCTTAAAAAAGCTTAAAGACTCTTTTCCTTGTAAGGCATTAAAATAAATTAATCTATCTATTCCACTAATAACCTTTTTAGAAAAGTCTATAGAATCTTCTTTGCAATAAAATATTTCCTCTTCATTTATGCCTAACTTTTCTCTTACATACTTCAACTTTCCATTATAGGCACCACCAAATAAAAGTTTCAAAAGCTTCTCCTCCTTAAATAATTCCTAAAAGTAAAATCCCTGTAAATTCCATAAGAACAAGAATATATCCTGCAACGTCTCCATTTATTCCACCTAATTCTTTTTTTACTTTTAAAAGTAAAATAAAAGAAATAAGTCCCATTGCTAAAATAGCTATTAAATAATTTATTCCTAAGGTGAAAAATGTTATTAATGCAACTAATACATATATTCCTAGTAAGATTATTTCATCTACTTTTCCAGTTCCTTCTTTAAAGAATTTTGCTAGAGAACTTTGTCCAAGCATCTCTTGACTTACAATAAAGTAGCCATTTATTGCCCTTGATGCTATTGGTATAAATATTAATATTCTCATATCTAAGTTTTTATTTAAAACAGTAAACATTCCAGCAAATTCTACTAATAGTAATAAAACTACAGAAATAACTGAAAAAGCTCCAACTGTAGAATCCTTTAAAATTCTAAGCTTTGTCTCCTTATCTCTTCTAGAAAGAAGTGCGTCAGAAACATCCATAAAACCATCTAAATGTAAAAATCCAGTTAAAATATATGGCACCGTTAAAATAAGAGCTGCCATAAGCATAATTGGTACATTTAGCTTACTTAATACAAAAAAACTTAAATACCAAAGTGCTCCTATAATTAACCCTATAAAAGGATAAAGCTTCATTATATGTTTTGCAGCCCTGTCATCCCATTCATATTTTGGCAATGGAATAACTGTAAACATACTTAAGGTCATATTTATAGCCTTATAAAAAATTTTCATCTTCTAAAACCTCCTCTCCTTTATGAAATATTAAGTTTCCAAAGGAAGCTTCTATAACCACATCTGAGAAGGAAGCTAATTCACAATTTATTTTACCTAATTCTCTTTTAAAAGACTCAGTATAAGAATCATATTTAATTCCATCACTAAAAACATAATCTGAAACTATTACTAAATTAGAAACCTTAGTTCCTAGACTCTTTATGTCCTTTAAAATATTACTATGTACACTTTCATTAAATTCTTTTCCCACAAACATCTCATTAGTAACTAAAGAGGTTAAACTGTCTAGTAAAACAGTATCTTCCTTAGAAAGTTTATGAAATATCTCATTTAAATTCCTATGTTTTTCAATGGTTTTAAAATCATACTTTTCTCTATTTTTCAAATGATTTTCTATTCTCTTTAAATCCTCTAAATCATAAGGGTTCATAGTAGCTAAGTAATAAAGCTCTCCTTTTCCTTTTTTTGAAAGATTACTACTATAAAATTCAGCATAAGAAGATTTGCTACTCTTAGCGCCTCCAATAATTAAAACTATCATAACTAATTAAATTAACTCCTATAATATTTTTAAAGGTTTAAAGAACAATATAACATTCTTCATCCTTTACATCTTCTAAATAGCTGTTATCTATATTTCCTTCTTCAAAGGTTGCCATATTATTCATCATGGCTGTTGCAAAATCAATTACTGAGAAAGCTATTGGACATCCACTTCCTTCTCCTAATCTCATATTTAAATCTAACATAGGATCTAAACCTAACTCTTTTATAGCTAACTCATACCCTATTTCCTGTGATTTATGAGAGGTAAAACAGAATTCTTTAACTAAAGGATTTAATCTATTAGCTAAAAGAGCTGCCACAACGGATATAAATCCATCTATTACTACAGGTATTCTATAGAAAGCTGCACCTAAAAATACACCTGTCATTGCTCCAATATCATATCCTCCAACCTTTGAAATAATATCAATAGGATCATGAAAATTAATATTATGTTTTTTAACCACTTCTTCTACAATTCTTTTTTTCTTTTCGAAAGAAGCATTATTTATTCCGCCACCTTTTCCTACTACTTGAGAAGTTTCACACCCAATAAGGGCTTTTAATACTGCTGCTGAAGTAGTGGTATTTCCTATTCCCATTTCACCTACTCCAAGTATTTTATATCCCTTTTCCTTAGCTATTTTTACAGCTTCTATTCCAATTTCTAAGGATTTTTTAGCTTCTTCATAGGTCATAGCTGGTTCCTTATAAATATTTTTAGTTCCCTTTGATATCTTTCTATTTATAACCCCATCTATGATTTCATCTGAATTAATTCCCACATCAAAAACCATTAAATCTGTTCCATTAGCTTTTGCCAATGTAGCTACTCCCGTAGTACCTTTTATAAAGTTTTTTGTTTGAAGTAAGGTTACACATTGAGGTGCTGAGGCTACTCCTTCTTCTTCAACTCCATTGTCAGAAGACATTATAATCACACACTTTTTATCAATATTATTAAATATATTCCCAGTTATTCCAGATAACCTTATGGCTATATCTTCTAACTTCCCTAAACTTCCTAAAGGTTTAGCTAAAGAATCTACTCTATTTTTAGCTTTTAAAATCATGTCATTATCTAAACCTTGTATTCCTTTTAACACCTCATTTAACATTATCCTTTTCCATCCCTTCTTATTTTTTGATATAATATTTTCATTAGAATATAAGGAGATTAAGATGACTAACAAAATGAAAAATCATAAGATAACCAAACTAGGCGGTCTTAATAACTCAAATTATTTATTAGAGTGTGAAAATAATAAATATGTTTTAAGAATACCTAGTAAAGATAATAAAAATAATTTTTCAGAGGAAAATTTTGTTTTAATATTTGCTAATTTGAACAAGCTATCCCCCCCTATTATATATCATAATAAGGATAATGGAATACTAATAAGCAAATTTTTAGAAGATTCAAAGGTAAATATGAGTACATTTACATCTTTAGAATTCCTTGAAAAACTCTCAATTAATTTGAAAAAACTACATATTCTTAAGTGTGAACATATTTTTAATCCTTTTGAACATATAAGAAAAAATTTTCATATTTTAAAATCTAAAAACTTTAATTTTCATGAAGGCATTGATTTAGTCTTACATAAATTAAATATTCTTGAAGAAAAATTAAGCAAAAATATGACTCTTGGCCTTTGTCATAACGATTTAAATTCTTCAAATGTACTATATTATAATAAAAATGTTCTTTTTATTGACTTTGAATTTTCTGCCATGTGTGATATATTTTTTGATTTAGCTACTGTATCTTGGATGCTTGATGAAAAAAAGAGATATTTTTTAATAAAAAGTTATTTTGGCTACTACTCTTATGAATTAATGGAAAAATTAGAAAATTACCTTTTTGTAGTTAAGCTTTGGAATGCTTCTTGGAGCTTCTTAAAGTCTTTAAATACTAATTCTACATATGATTATAAATTAGGTGGAAATATGATCATAGATGATTTATTATCCACTCTATAAAAGGGCTGTATTAAAATATAACAATAAAACTTACAAACAGTATGAAGAGAATATCTAGATAAGCTTTAGAATTTAAATTATTACGTAGAAAATATCACGTTAAAAAGCTGAGACTGTTAATTTCTTAGGAATACAATCTCACAAAGTTCCATTGCATAAGTTCAAGAATCCAAATTAAAAATTTGGACTTTCACTTAAGTTTCGAAGCTTTAGTGATATTTTCGAAGTAATGATTATAAATTCTTAGCAAAATCTAGTAATTCTCGGAATATGTTTGTAAGTTTTATAAAAAGTTATTTTTATACACGTCCATATATATACATAAAATAATTATTAAATATAATTCATCTTTTAAAAATTTTATTATTTTTTATTGCAAAGATTCATTACTACTCTTAAATATAAATTTATTGCTGGAAACAGATCTTCTTCATTAAAATCAAACCTAATAGAATGATGTTCATCCTTTAATTCACTTCCAAACATTATATAAGATGCCTTTCCTCCATTTCTCTGTACTCTTTTCATCATATAACATATATCTTCACTAGCACCAAAGTCTTCTTCATCTATTACATTGTTATAATCATTTATATTTTTTGCCTCCCATTTAATAATATCAATTAACTCTCTATCACTACTACCACTTATGGATCTTCCTAAACAAGATATTTTCACATGATTATCATGCATATCTGCAGAAGCTTTTAAAATTCTAGTTGCATAGCTCTCCATATATTCATTTAATTCTGTAGTTTCTCCTCTAGTCTCTACTTCCATAAAAGCTTTTCCAGGAATTACATTTCTACTACTCCCTGCAATTAACTTTCCTACATTTATTCTTGTTATGCCTTCACCATTTCTTGGTATAGCATCTAAGTTTAATACTGCTGTAGATGCAGAAAGCAGAGCATTATGCCCTTTTTCAGGTGCAACTGCAGCATGGGAAGACTTTCCTGTAAATTCAGCATTAATTTTAGATGTTGCTAAAAATCCCTTTGTTCCACAAATTATTTCTCCTGATTTCCTTGCCTTTATTCCTATGTGACCACTTAATAAATAATCTACATCATCTAAGATTCCTGATTGAGCCATTGGATTTCCACCACAGACGCTTTCTTCTCCAGGTTGAAAAATAAGCTTTATTGTTCCTTTAAAATATTCCTTAAATCTAATGACCCCTTCTGCAACTCCAAGGCCAATAGCTATATGACCATCATGTCCACATGCATGCATAATTCCCCTATTTAAAGAAGAAAAACCATTTTTAAAAGGAAAATGCTCATTATTTTCACATTCAAGTACTTTTACTCCATCTATATCAAATCTTAAAGCAATAGTTGGCCCCTCTCCATTTTGTAAAATCCCAACTACTCCAGTGTATCCCCCAATCATATAATCACTTAATTCTTTATAGGCACCCTGCTTTAAAGATTTTTCATAACTTTTCTTTAAATCAAGTTCATTTGGCACATCTAACCTATACTCTTCACTTATTATTTCTTTTCCTATTTTTATTTCATAACCCATTTCTCTTAAATATTTTCCAATTAAAGAAGAAGTCCTAAATTCTTTCCATGCACTTTCAGGATATTTATGAAAATCCCTTCTATAATTAATTATTTTTTCTCTAATCTCCCTTAAAAACTTCTCAATATCCAATTTTAATCCTCCACATTAAATAAAATTTTTAAATACATATATCTAATAATACTTAACTTCTCTCTATAATAAACCTTTTAAAAGATTATTAATGTTTAAATTAATTTTTTTAAAATAAAAAAGGTACTACATCTTTAAAATGTAATACCTTTTTAGTAGTTTTCTTATAAATATTTTATTCTAAACAATAAAAAGAACTCGCTTTTTACTTATTAATGACTACATCCATGATGATTGCATGTATGTGTGCTTGAAAACTCTTTTAATTCACCCTTTTTTAATGCTTCTAAATTAGCTTCTATATCTCCATCAATAGCTTTGTAAACCTTAATTCCCATAGAATTTAATTTACTTATAGCACCAGCACCAATTCCACCAACAACTACAGCATCTACAACTTCACCTGATAAAGCTTTTATTGGTTGACATTTTCCATGTTCATGACCTAAATCACCATTACCTACAGCAGTTACTTCATCTTTTTCTAAATCACATATTACGAAAGTTGGAGCAGTACCAAAATGACCATATGGTACACTTTTAACTCCTTCATTATTTTTAACTGGGAAACAAATTCTCATTATATTTTCCTCCTTCAAATTTTTATTATTTATGCATTTAGCATGTTTACATATTTTGTTACATTTTTTATATATGTTTTCTTTTGTTTTTATATTATTACCATCATTTACGATATAATCAATTAAGATATTAATGCTTTCTAACTGCTCTATATTTAAATCATAAACAATGTGATAACCTATTTTATATCCAATTACAAGATTGGCATCTCTTAATACTTTTATTTGTTGAGAAACAGCAGATTCTGAAATGCTAAGTTCTCTAGCTATTCCCTTTGCACACATAGATTTTTTATTTATTAGATGTAGTATATTTATTCTGGTTTCATCTCCTAGTGCTTTAAATATTTTTATTTTATCTTCCATAAGCCACCTCTTATTTTTAATTAAGCATTTCCTTAATTAAATTCTACTCCTATTTTTTTAGAAATTCAATATCTAATTAAGTATTTTCTTAATTAAACTTATTTTTAATATTTTACTTTATTCTATAGTAGTTGATTTTAATTAAAATATTTAAAAACTAAAAAAAGAGTGATTTTAAATCACTCTTTTTATTTAAATTTATTATTTATTAGAAGCTTTCCACTCATCTAATTGTTTTTGCATTTCAGTTTTGATATCATCTAATCCAGCTGAAGCTAACTTTTTATTTAAGTCTTCTAGTCCTTTTACTGGGTCTACTGAACCTGTGTATAAAGATCTTTCAAACTCTTGTAATACATTATTAACTGCTGATATTTGAGTTGTAACTGGCTCTGTATTAAACTTAAATCCTAATATCTTTGAAGTTTTTGCACCTTGGTTGAACTCTTCAAAAGCATCCCATTTATCTGCTGGATCAACATCTAAAACGTAAGTATCAAATAAGTTTCCATAAGCCCAGCTTGTTACACTATAGTTATTTTTCTCTGGTCTCTTAATTTGCTTATCATTAACCTTTTCGTAATGACTTCCTTCTAATCCAAACATTAACATATTTCTTAATGTAGAGTCAGTATTTACTAAGTTTATAAGCTCCATAGCTTTTTCAGGATGCTTAGATGTTGCTGATATAGCAGTCATAGCTCCAGTTGTTGAGTTATTTGTAACATATGCAGGAATTATTGGTGATGTTACAACCTCTCTACCTAAAGATTGTCCCCAACCATTTTCAGCATATGGTTGTCCATCAGCTTTCCATACAAATCTCTTAACTTCATTTTGCATGTTATTAACTGCTGCATCTTGATTTATATATCCCTTTTCATAGTATTCTCTTAACTTAGTCATCATAGCTTTCATTTCTTCTGTCTCGTACATATTTTGTACAGTTAAAGTATCATCATTAAAGAATACTCCTAAAGGTCTCATTATTTCGTCAAACTCTAATGGAATTGAATCCCCTTGAGTGTAGAATGGAACAAAATCTGGTTCCTTTTCTTTTATGATTTGTAACCATGGTTCTAAATCTTCTACTGAATGTATGTCTTGATATGGAATGTCATATTTCTCAACAAGCTCCTTATCAAATACCCACATAGGTGCTAATGCTATTTCTTTTTGGTTTGGAACTGCGTATATTTTTCCATCAACCTCAGCACCCTTCCAAAGTCTTTCATCTATAACACCTTTAAGGTCTGCTCCTTCTTTATCTAATAAATCATTTAATTCAAGGAAAGCACCTTTTCTAGCATTTTCTAAGTATGGGAAAGCCCATGAACATGTAAATGCTAAATCATAATCTTCTCCTGAGTTAGCTAATACATTCATTTTTTGAGTATAATCACCAAAGTCAATATGTTTTATGTCTACAGTAGCATTTATTTTATCTTTTATATATTTATTTACTTCCTCTTCTACTAATTCTCCATCAGTTTGAGGTTGACCTATAACATACCATACTAAGTTAACTGGCTCCTCACTTGCTGCTCCTCCCTCTGCTTTTTTGTCACTTGATCCACATCCTGTAAGCATTACAGATGTAGTCATTACTCCTCCTAAAATTAATGCTAATAATTTTTTGTGTCTAAGCATTTTTTTTCCCCCTCATATTACTATTTTTACACCATTTAGATCCCTTAATTCCAAAGCCTAAACAAACGTTTACAATAATTATATACTTTATCAAATGTAATTTAAATTAATATGATAATCATATATATTTTTTAGTATTTTGTTTGAGAAGCTTTAAGTAAATTAAAGTTTCTATAGTTAATTTATAACATAACAGTAAAAAAGTCAACATTTCCAAAAAGTTGTAAACACACACCTCTAAATGGCTATTTCATTGACTTTCAAGAGTTTTTCATATTAAAACATTTATATATATATTCTGTTAACTTTTTTAATATTTTAAAAAGTTTGAAATTTTTGTAATATAAGTATTACATTTTGAATATTTTTATTCTTTCTCTAATCATATATGATTAAAATGTATGCTATATTTTTAATTAGACTTATTATTCTGTAGAATTATACTTTTACTTTTTATTTAAAATTTGTTAACATTATAAAAAAGTATATTTATAATAATATTTAAGGAGATAATTAAAATGCAAAAACTTTTACTTGCTTTAATAGTAGGGCTCGGTGGATTTTTAGGTGCATCCTTGAGATATATTATTTCAATTTTTGCAGCTAAAAATTTTGGAGGAACCTTTCCATATGGTACTCTAATTGCAAATATTTTAGGAGCTCTTTTAATAGGTTTCATTATGGAGTTTAGTATGGATAGTGTATTAATCTCATCTAATATGAAACTTTTTTTGACCACTGGCATTATGGGAGGCCTTACTACATTTTCTACTTTTTCCTATGAAACAGTTAGTATGTTAACTAGTGGTAATATAACTTTAGGAATAGAAAATATAACCTTAAACTTAGGTTGTAGTTTATTGTTTGTTGTAATAGGTCAAAAACTTGCTAAGATATTATTTTAATTTTTAGGGGGAATCTTTTATGAGAAATGAATTCAAAGGTAGCTTTTTAAAAATATTTATTGATGAATCTGATAAGTATAATGGTGAACCACTTTACTCAGAGATATTAAAAGTACTAAAAAAAGAAAATATCTTGGGTGCAACTGTAATAAGAGGAATTGAAGGCTTAGATAGCCATCATAAAATACATTCTGATTTTATTGAAATACTTGCTAGAAACTTACCTATGGTAATAGAAGTTATTGAAAGTAAGGAAAAAATAAATAAATTAATAGAAATACTTGAGCCTATGATAGAAACTGGAACTATTACAGTTATAGATAATATTCAGGTAATATCTTTAAATAAAAAAACAGACTAAAAAGTCTGCTTTTTTATTCTCCAATCATTTAATTGTATTTCTAATTCTTCCTTCACCTTATCTATTCCAGCACTTTCAAGCTTATTAATAAGCTTTGAAACATATTCATCTGTATCTACTAATCCAGTATATAAACTTCTTGTAAACTCTTCGAGAACAGCATTTACAGCTTCTAATTCAACAGTTACATTACTAGTGTCAAACTTAAATCCTAAGGCTTGAGATACATGTGAATTATTATTAACCTCTTTAAATTCATCCCATTTATTTTCTGGTTCATCTTCTAATACATATGTTATAAATAAATTTCCTAAAGTGTAGTAATCAACCATATAATTTTTAGATTCTTCTAAAAACCTAATTTTATTATTTGAAATTTTTTCATAGTGAACTCCTTCAATTCCATAATTAATAAGATTTCTTAAATATCTATCTGTATTTAAAAGATTTAAAAACTCCATAGCTTTTTCAGGATTTTTTGAATTTTTTGATATGGCAATCATAGAACCATTTACTGATCCATTTGTAATATAACTTTCTAAAATTGGTGTAGCAACAACCTCTCCTCCACTTTTAATAGACCATATTTTTTCAGCATAAGGCTGTCCATCAGCTTTAGTTACAAATCTTTTAGTTGAAAAATCACCAGCATTTCCAATTTTAGTATTGGTATATCCAAGCTCCTTATATCTTCTCATAGTCTTTAAATTATTAATCATTTCTTCAGTTTTAAATATATTTATTACCTCAAAGCTATTACTTTCTAAATTTATTCCTAAAGCAGGACATAATTGATCCCAAATCATAGGAACTGAATAACTATCATCAACATAAAAAGGAATTACCCCTTCTTCATTTTCTTTAATTAACTTTAACCAAGGTTCTAAATCATCTAAAGTTTTTATATTCTTATATGGAATATTATATTTATCTACATATTCTTTAGAGAATACCCACATAGGCATATTAACTATCTCTTTTTGATTTGGAATAGCATATATAGAACCATCTATTTCTGCTCCCTCCCAAAACTTTTTATCAAGAGCTTTATAAACATCCTTTCCATACTCTTTAATCAGGTTATTTAAATTAAGAAAGTCTCCTTCCTTTGCATTAGGATAATAATCATTAGCCCAGGAAGATGTAAATACCAGGTCAAAAATTTCTCCTTCATTGGTTTTATTATTCATTACCTTTGTAAAATCCGCATAATCTACAAATCTAATATCAATAGTTGCATTTATCTTTTTAGTTAAATAGTTATTTACTTCACTTTCAACCCTATCCATATCAGCAGGTTCTATTCCAATTGTGTACCAAACAAGCTCTATATTTTCATTATTTAAACGTTTAATGTAGTTTCCATTTTTAATTATATTAAATATTACTAGAAATATCATAAGTAATGCACTTATAATAATTAAAAGAGATTTTTCTAATTTTCTCAATATTAGACCTCCTTTTTTTTATTACATCTACATTATATTTTGTTTCTCAAATTCTTTAAATGAATATTTTTTATATAATATTACTTTTTTTTATAAACTTATTTACATCCTTATAGTAGACTTCTTAAAAATTTAGTAATAAAATATATTTATTACTTTTAGGAGGTAATAAAATGCACTTTATTCAAAATATAGATATCAATATACTTTACTTTATACAAAATAATATTCAAAATAAGTTTCTTAATCCAATAATGATTTTCTTAACTTCATTAGGTAATTTAGGCTTTATATGGATTGCCATAAGCATCTTGCTTATAATTTCAAAAAAATATAGAAAAATAGGATTATTAACCTTAGCTGTTTTAATTGTTAATACCATTCTTGGTGAAGGAATTCTTAAACATATTATAGAAAGATCTAGGCCATTTGCAACATATGAAAACTTACATATAATGATACCTAAACCAAGTAGTTACTCTATGCCCTCTGGCCATACCTCTGCATCCTTTGCAGCGGCATTTATGTTAGCTTATTATTTTAAGAATATAAGAGTATATATCTATTCATTAGCTTCCCTAATAGCTTTTTCTAGAATATACCTGCTAGTTCATTATCCAAGTGATGTATTAACAGGTATTTTACTAGGATATTTAAGCTACTTAATAGTTATAAAATCATATAAATTATACAAAATAAAAGATCAAAGAAAGTCTTTTTAGACTCTCTTTGATCTCTTTTTTATTTTTGATAATAACTTTTCATAATATTTTATACTATTTTTTAAGGTTGTAACCACATACTCTTCATTTTCCCCAGTACTAGTTTCTCCAGTAAGCATAAACCCTGTTACGCCACACCTAATAAAATGATATATATCGCTTAATTCATTTATTGTAGGCTTATTTTGTTTATTTCTAATAGATGAAAGTACATTTGTGGCTACTATTATTGATTTATTCTCATTTTTTAAAGCATATAATATTTTTTCTTGCACTATAGGAACATTTAATACTCCAACTTCTGCTGTTAAATCTCCCCTTGCTATAACTATTCCATCTAATTCTTTAGCAACTTCTTTAATATTATTTATTCCTTCATTAGTTTCAATTTTTCCCCAAAGTTTAGGAATAAATTGATTTGACTTTAAATTTTTAAAAACAATATTTTTAAACTCTCTACATTCTTCCATATAAGAACAATAAGAATAATCTATAATATCTACTTTATTATCTAAGGCAAATCTAATATCTTCTAAATCCTTTTCGCTTACCCCCCAATTTTTCCTATCTAAATTAGGAAGATTACATCCCTTTTCTTTTCTAACTACACCACCTAATTTAACCTTAGTCTTTATTAATCCATTGTTATTGCTTATTACTATGAATTCCATAGTGGCATCTTTCATATATATCTTTTTAAAAGTATTATTGTATATAAACTTATTTTTTATATTTAAAGGTATAAGTTTATTTCTATCAATATTTTTAATATAAATATCATAAGTTTCTTCTGAACAAAAATAAACTAAATCACCTGTATTAACTTTAAATGTTCCATATATATTATTAGCTACCCTAATCTTATTTCCCTGTAAGTCTAAAAGAACTTTTACATCCTTATGATTGCTTCTTATGTAATCTATACAACATTCTACATCTCTATGCTTGCCATGGGATAGATTCATCCTAATTATATTGCCTCCACCTTTTACTATGTTATCTATTTTATTAAAGATTTCATTTTTGCTCTGTTCACTTTTGCTTATAAACCTTGTGTTTATACTGCCTATAATATCCATAACTTCCCCCATAAATATTGCTACTCATTGATTTATATGCATAATAAGCTTTAAATATTATTTATATATCTTATCAATTAAAAAAGCTTAACATAATAATATTTCTTAGTATAATAATAAAAAGTTTCTAAAGAAAACTCTAAATCAAAGAAGTCATATCAAAAACTATAAACTCTATGTTTAAGTATTAATACAACTTCTTTAAAATAAGGCTATATTTAAACTACTGTTGATTTTTAAGTATATATCTTTAAATCAATATTAACTTAAAACAAAGCCTAAAGTAAAATATTGATAATTAAACATCTTAATTAAAGAAATACGATTAGCTTACTTCTTTAATTATTTTATATAGTGCATCTGCTAATTTTTCTTTATTTATACTATCTACTTCAGTATCACTTATATTTATAATTAGGCATAAAGAATCTAAATTTTTTACTAAATATAATCCTTTTCCACTTTTAATACTTATCTGTGAAAGGCCTATATAATCAACCATATCTTCTAAGTTTAAGGATACAACACGCCTAAGAATTTGATCATCCCCTAAAATTTCTATTCTCTTATCTTCTCCTATACTCTTAGTTATTCTTATAAATATATCTGCCTTTGTATTATTAGATAATAAAACTTTCTTAAAAAAACTTTCTCCTAAGCAACACTCTTCATTAAAACAATCTATAGTAAGATCTCCTTCTTCCTTTAATTTTTTTATTAATACTTTTCTTAAATAGGAGTCATTTATATCTAATGCATATTTCACTATAAATCACCTCCTTAATTCTAAGGACAATTGTAATATATATTATTCATTTTCTTAAAAAAAGTTCTACTAAAAACATAAGTTTCATAAATTAAACTGAAGGAGGTGATAAATTTGATAAAAAAAATTACTAAAATATTTTTAATAACCCTATGTTTTTCTCTTCTTTTAATTTCATGTTCTAAAATTAATATTCCTTCTAAGGAAAAACCTTCTTTAAACTATCACACTAAAAATTTAAGTGAACTAGTTTCTAAGAATAATATAAAAATCAGATTATTAGATATGAATATTTATAGTGAAGTTGTTGTGGATAATGAAGATGTAAGAATTATTGATGACTTATTAAAAAGCCTAAAAGATTCTAACTTTATAAATGAGGAACCTTTACCTAATAAACCCTTATATAAAATTTTTATAGATTTAAATAGCGAAAAGTATGTAATAGATATTTATGGAGATGATTTAATAACCCTTTATCCTTGGGATAGTGATGTAAGCAAGGATTACTTAAGTTTAAAAGATATTCCTAATTCCTTTAAATTAGAACCATTTTGCCAGTATGTGTTTAATAAAAAACAATAAAAAAAGATATAGGATTTAGTAGTGATTTATACTAAATTCTATATCTTTATTACTAACAAATAAATTATTTATGCAAAGTTTTATTTAATTTAAAACATAAACCTAACTTAAAACTTATTTGTTTTTATTTAAGTCCTCTAAAAGTTCAAATACACGCTTTCTATATAAGGGATGAACCTTATAAGGAGCAATTTCATTTAATGGCTCTAAAACAAAACTTCTTTCATGCATTCTTGGATGTGGAAGTATGATTTCTTCATCTTCACTTATTAAATCGTTAAAAAATATCACATCTAAATCTATAGTTCTAGGCCCCCACTTAATCTTTCTCTCTCTTTTAAGCTTTTGTTCTATATCTAATAAAAACCTTATTAATTCCTTAGGGTTTAAAAGAGTTTTTATTTTACAAGCACCATTTAAAAATTCATCCTGCTCAGTATATCCCCAAGGTTCTGTCTCAATTAAATTAGATTTTTTTATAATTTCAGTATGATAAGCCTTATTTATTTCATTTAAAGCTTCTTCTATATAATATTTTTTATCTCCTATATTAGACCCATATGAAAGGTATGCCTCATTCCATCCTCTCTCTATTTCTATAGATACAGTATCTAAACTTCTTAATATAGGTGCCCATGGTTTCTTTAAAGAAACTTTAACTTTTTTAACAAGAGAGTATTCTAATAATATAAACTCACATAATTTTTCTACTGCAGTTTCTATTAAATCATAGCTATGCTTTTTAAACTCTTCTTCAACCTTATGTGCAAGTTCTCCATAATGAACAGATTTACTTAAATCTCCAGTAACTCCAGCCTCTCTAGTATCTAAGAAAAGTTCTATGCTTAAAACAAATTTTTGTCCAAGTCTTTTTTCCTCTTCAAAGACTCCATGATTACCAAAAACCTCAAAATCTTTAATAATAATTTTATCCATGAAATCTAACTCCTATCTTCTTACCATAGCATCAGTCATAAGGGCAGTTCTCTTATTTTCTAAAACATCATGAACTCTTACAAATTCGCACCCTTTAATTATTCCAAGAGTAGTTGTAGCTAAAGTTCCTTCTAATCTTTCATCTGTTGGAAGATTTAAAGTATTGCCTATTACTGATTTTCTTGATGTACCTAATAAAACTGGATAATCCATATTGCAAAACTCATCTAATCTATTTAATACTTCTAAATTTTGCTCATAATCCTTTGCAAAACCTATACCTGGGTCTAAAATTATATTTTCTTTCTTAACTCCAGCATCTAGGGCTATCTTTATACATTCTTCCATATCAGATTTCATAGTTTCTATGATGTCATCACCATATTCATTATCATTTCTATTGTGCATTATGCAACAAGGTACTCCATATTTAGCAGCCACAGTAGCAATATATTTATCCTTTTTAAAGCCCCATACATCATTTATTAAATCTGCACCTGCTTTTATAGCTTCCTCTGCCACTTTACCCTTATATGTATCAACTGATATAGGTATATCAAATTTTTCTCTTAAGGCTTTTATTACAGGTACTACTCTATTTAATTCTTCTTCTTCTCCTACTGGGGTATGAGTTGGTCTTGTTGACTCTCCTCCAATATCTATTATGTCAACACCATCATTAATCATCTTCTCAGCTCTCTTTAGAGCTAACTCAATATCATTATATTTTCCACCATCTGAAAATGAATCTGGAGTCACATTTAAAATTCCCATTATGTATGTTCTTTTTCCTATTTCAAACTCTTTATTTCCTATTTTCACAAAAGTTCCCCCTTAAATAATTATGTCTAAATTCTTTTTTTCTTTGCTCCACTTACAAAGTTTTTCAGCATTACATAAAAAACAGCTTCTTGATTTTTTATCAGCTAAGTAAATAATTTTATCTAAGCCTTCTGCTTCACTATTTCTGTGATTTAAAATTCCACTTAAAATAATCTCTATTTCCTCTTTATTAAAATCACATTCCTTTAAAATATCCAAACTCAATTTATAAGAAGCTTTATTATGTTTTTCTCCACCTTCATATTCTACCCATCGTCCTATATCATGAAGAAGTCCTATTGCATATATAATTTCCTTAGATACATTTATATTTTCCTCTAAGACCATTATGTAGGCAATCCTTGATACATCTAAAAAATGCTCTAAGTTATGTTTGCAAAAAATCCTATCTTTTTCACAGAAAGAATTCTTATTTAAATAGTCTTTATACTTAATATTATTAAGTATCTTATTTACTCTCTCCATAATAAACACCTCGAAGAATAATATCTACATAGAAATCATTCTAAAAACATCATTTTTTAAGCTTTCATCTTCTAAAAACTTTCCTCTATAAGTTGTTGTTACTGTTTTTGCACCTGGTTTTCTAACACCCCTCATGGTCATACACATATGTTCACCTTCTACAACTACCATTACACCTTGTGCATCTAAGTATTCCATTATAGAATCAGCTATTTCCGTTGTAAGCCTTTCTTGAAGTTGTGGTTTTTTTGAATAGACCTCAACACATCTAGCAAGCTTAGATAAACCTACAACCCTTCCATTTGGTATATATGCTATATGAACTTTTCCATAGAAAGGAACTAAATGATGCTCACACATAGAATAGAAAGTTATATCCTTTTCTAAAACAAGATCATTGCTATGAACTTCAAAAGTTTTACTTAAATGCTCCTTTGCATTCATTCCTATTCCTGAAAATATTTCTTCATACATTCTTGCAATTCTATCTGGAGTTTCTATTAAGCCCTCTCTATTAACATCTTCTCCTATTGCTTCAAGTATTAGTTTCATTCCTTCTTTTATCTTATCTTTATCGATCATTTTGCCCTCCATATTTAAAAGCTTATAATAGAACTTTCATATTTACTTTTTATTTCTTCTATTAAGTCTTTTTCCCCAAAAAACTCTTCTTCAAATTGACTTACTCTCATTATTCCAAGAAGTGAATTGCTTATAAAAATCCCTTCACTATTTCTTAAGTCTCCTATATTATAACATCCTTCTTCAACTTGAAAGTTATTCTTTATCCATCCTCTAATTATTCCATCTAAAAGCCCACAGCTGACCTTTGGAGTATATATCTTATTATTCTTAATAAAATATATATTGCTAGTAGCTCCCTCTGTTAGCTCTTCTCTTTCATTTAAAAATATCACTTCATCAAAGCCTTCATTTTTAGCTTTTTCCTTTTCCATAATATTTTCAATATAGCAAGTACTCTTTAAATAAGTTAATTTAGAGGTACTATTTCTTCTTACTTCACTAAGTTTTAGAGAAAATCCTCTATTGTAATCTTCTATGCCATAAGGAATATCTCTAGTTGAATAAATTATATTTTTTTCAGTAAGAGTTATTTTTAAAGCTTTATTTCTTATTTTTTCATTTTTAATAAACTCTCTTAATTCCTCTTCATTAATATTAAAAGGAATATTTAAATTTAAGCATCCATTTTTTAGTCTTTCTAGATGTTCCTTTAAAAACACTCCATTATTTAATACAAGTATAGTTTCAAAAATTCCCCGTCCAAAAAAAACTGACGAATCTATGGTAAGTGAACATTTTTCAACCATACTATAACCTTTTTTATTTTCTCCTATATAAATCACTTTATATCACAACCTAATTATAATACTCTCATTAAAGCCTTTGCCTTATCTAAAGTTTCCTCATATTCCATCTCTTCTTCTGATTCAATAGTTATTCCTCCACCTACTCCAAAATAGGCCTTATTATCTTTTGCTAATATAGTTCTTATTACTATATTAAAATCACAATTTCCTCTTAAATCAAAATAACCTATGGCCCCAGTATATATCCCTCTTCTAAGGCCTTCTAGTTCCTCTATTATCTCCATACTTCTTATTTTAGGAGCACCTGTTATAGAACCTCCTGGAAAACATTCTCTTATACATTTTACAGAACTAACATCTTCCTTTAGTTCTCCTATAACTGTGGAAACTAAGTGAAATACTGTAGCATATTCCTCTAATTTAAATAATTCTGTAACCTTAACAGAAAAAGGTTTGCATACCTTACTTAAGTCATTTCTCTCTAAATCAACAATCATTAAAAGCTCTGACTTATCCTTTTCACTATTTAAAAGTTCTTTTTTATTCTTTTCATCTTCTAATTTATCTTTTCCTCTTGGTCTTGTGCCTTTAATTGGTCTTGTTTCAACCTTATTATTAAACACCTTTAAAAACCTTTCAGGAGAAGAACTTATAATTTGAAAACCTTCTAAATTTAAATAACAGGAAAAAGGGGCTTTATTTATACTTCTTAAACTTATATATGTATCAAAGGGATCAGAATTAAAATCACAGGAAAATCTCTGTGTTAGGTTTGCAATATATGTATGCCCTTCTTTTATGTACTCTTTAACCTTTTTTACTGAATTTATATATTCTTCTCTTGAAAAATTTGAAGTAAACTCAGTATTTTTATCTAAGCTGATATTTAAATTTATATCCTTATCTTTTATTCTTTCATAAATATTAGCTATACTTTTTTCTGACTCTTCCTTAATTCCTAGGGCTGTTATATATGTTTTTTGATTTCTCAAATCAAATATTATTACATTATCATAAAATAAAAAATAACTATCTGGGATACACACATCATCCTTAGCACTTTTAGGCATATCTTCAATAACTCTTCCTATATCATAAGAAAAATAGCCCATAGCTCCCCCTAAAAAAGGTATCTCACTATTATAATTTATTTTATATTCTAAAATAAGCTCTTCTAATTTTTTAAAAGGATCTCCTAAGACTAGTTTTTCATCTATAAAAATCTCATTTCCCTTAGAGCTAAACTTTTTAAAAGGATTTAATCCTATAAATGAATATAAAGAAAATTCGCTATCTTCCTTTGAACTATCTAAAAATATACTGTTTATTTCATCTTTAAATAAAGAATATACTTCATGTGGCTTAAGCTTATTTTCTATTTCCTTAATTTTAAAATTCAAATTACTCACCTTTCTATAATCTTAAATTTCCTAGCATTATCAATAAAGTTTTTAAGCATTTCATGGCCATATTCAGTTAAAACAGCCTCTGGATGAAACTGTACTCCTTCTATATTGTACCTTTTATGCCTTATTCCCATAACTACCCCATCATCACTTAAGGCAGTTATCTCTAAATCTTCTCCTAAAGAATTTCTATCAACTACTAAAGAATGATATCTAGTTACATTTATATTATTTTTTATTCCCTTAAAAATCCCTTTTCCGTCATGAGTTATTTTACTCACTTTTCCGTGGACTGGGAAATCCCCTTTTTTTATTTTACTTCCAAAGGAATATCCAATACATTGGTGACCAAGACATACACCTAAAATAGGAATCTTTCCCTTAAATTCCTCTATAATATTTAAACATTCTTTCATATCCTTAGGTGCTTTAGGTCCTGGAGATATTATTATTCCCTCTGGATCCAATCTTTTTATTTCTTCTATAGTTATTTTATCATTCCTCTTTATCTTTATATCCTCATTTAATTCCTTAAAATACCTAAGCAAATTAAATACGAAGGAATCATAGTTATCTATCATTAAAAACATTAATTCACCTCTAAAATATTTAGTTTAAAATCATTATATCAAAAACACCTAAAAAAAAATATGAATTTTATACCATTTATATATTTGAATCTTCTAATTAATAATCTTAAGTATTGTTATTACTTAATTTAAAGTTAAAAATTAATTTATTTTATTCTCATTTATGTGTTAAAATATTTATACTACAAATTTTTTAAAATTAACAATATTATTCAAATAATTATTATACATACATTGATTTTTTCAGTTTTAAAGGAGGGTTTACTATTAATATTAATGCAGAATTTCATTGTCACTCATTAGCTTCTGACGGAACACTATCTCCAAAAGAGGTAATTGCTGAAGCTAAAAAAGCAAGTATATCCTTAATAGCTTTAACAGATCACGATATAACTTCTGGTCTTGATGAAGCAAAAGAGGCCGCAAAAGAACTAGATATTCAATTTATTCCTGGAATAGAACTTAGTTGTGAGCACAAAGGGTCTACAGTTCATGTACTAGGATATTTTAGAGATGATTCTTATAAATCAGAAAATTTTCAAAAGTTCTTAAATGAATTAAAGGATTCTAGAATAGGTAGAGCAAAAAAAATTGTAGCTAATTTAGAAAAATATTTTAATATCAAACTTGACTATAAAGATGTCTTAGCAAAGGGAAAAGGTGTTGTTGCTAGACCTCATATAGCTCAATGTATAATAGAAGCTGGTTATCCTTATGATTGGGAATATATATTTGATAACTTCATAGGAAATGATAGCCCAGCTTATGTTCCTAACAAAAAAATCTCTGTACAAGAGGGAATAAATATATTAAAAGCTAATAATGCTATAACAGTACTTGCTCATCCAAAGCTTATAAAAAGAGTTCCAGTACAGGAAGTTATGGAATTTCCTTTTGATGGTATAGAAGCTATTTACTATCAAAATACTAAAAAAGATACTGACTTCTTTATTTCATATGCTGTTCATCATGATCTTCTTATAACATGTGGTTCAGATTTTCATGGAGATCACGAAGGAGATGAAAGACATGGTCATGTTGGATGCATGAGTATGCCAGAAGAATATCTTGAAAAATTTCTAAAAAAATATAACTGTAATAAAAAATAATATTAATGATTAAAATAATGGTAATATGGTTTAAATGCCAAATTACCATTATTTTTTTATAATCTTAAATAATTTAATATTTTATTAAAAAAAGTATTTACATTTCAACGAAAAAGAATATAATTTAATTGTAGGTATTAATTAATAATTAATATTAGTTGATTTTGATTGTTATAATTTTAACATATATTAGGTGGTGTTTTTATGAATTATTTAGAAGTAAAAAAAGATATTTATTGGGTTGGATCTTTAGATCCTGAATTAAGAGTTTTTGATATTATTATGTACACTCCTTATGGAACTACTTATAACTCATATGTTGTTAAAGGTAGTGAAAAAATAGCTGTATTTGAAACAGTAAAAGAAAAATGTTTTGATGATTACTTATCAAAACTTAATAGCTTAGGTGTTGATCCTAAATCAATAGATTACATAGTTGTTGATCATACAGAGCCTGATCATGCTGGATCTGTTGAAAAATTACTTGAATTATCTCCTAAAGCTAAAGTTATAGGTTCAATGCAAGCTATAGAATTCTTAAAAGATATAGTTAATAAAGATTTTGAATATATAGTTGTTGGAGACAATGACACAATTTCATTAGGAAACAAAACATTACAATTTATCTCTGCACCATTTTTACATTGGCCAGATTCAATGTACACTTATATTCCAGAAGATAAAGCTTTAATAACTTGTGACTCTTTTGGAAGCCACTACTCTTGCGAAGAAGTATTTAATGACTTAATTCCTAATGAAGAAGAATATTTAGATGCATTAAGATACTACTATGATTGTATCTTTGGCCCATACAAACCATATGTTTTAAAAGCTATAGATAAGATTAAAGATTTAGATATAGAACTTGTATGTCCAGGTCATGGTCCTATCCTTAGACAAGATCCATGGAAAATAATAAATACTTATAAGGAATGGAGTACTCCAGTAGAGCCTAAAATAAATGGAGATAAGAAAGTTACTATTCCTTACGTATCAGCTTATGGATATACTAAAGAATTAGCTGAAGAAATAGCTAAGGGAATACAATCTGAGCACAATGTTGAAGTTAAATTATATGATTTAACTTATAGCAAGCAAGAAGATGTATTAGCTGACATAGGAGAATCAGATGGTATATTATTTGGATCACCAACAATAGTTGGAGAATTATTACCTCCTATTAGAATTCTTTTAGCTAACTTAAACCCTATTATTCATGGAGGAAAATATGCTGCAGCCTTTGGTTCATTTGGTTGGAGTGGTGAAGCTGTTCCAAGAATAGAAGCTAGATTAAAAGAATTAAAAATGAATATATTTGGACCTGGTTTAAGAATTAAGTTTAAACCATCAACAACTGAATTAAAAGAAGCTTTTGAATTTGGTAGAGATTTCTCAAGAACTATGTTTGGAGAAAAGGAACTTGATTATGCTCCAAATAATGCTACAGAAACTAAAGAAGTATTAACTGGAAATGGTAAAACAAGATATTGGAAATGCTTAGTTTGTGGTGAAATATTCGAAAGTCCAGTATGCCCTGAAGTTTGCCCTGTTTGTGGCGCTGGAAAAGAACAATTTATAGAAGTGGAAATGGATACCTTTGAAAAGAATGATACTGATGATAACTTCGTTATTATAGGTAATGGAGCTGCTGGATTCTACGCTGCTAAAACAATAAGAGAAATAAACAGTACAGCTTCTGTTAAATTACTTTCAAGTGAAGAAGTATCTTCTTACTCAAGACCAAATCTTTCAGATCTTTTAAATGAAGAAATGAATTTAGATACTTTCTACTTAGCTAAATCTTCTTGGTACAAAGAAAATAATATAGAAGAATTACTAGGAGTTACTGTTACTTCTATAGATAAAGATGCTAAAAAAGTAATCTTAAAAGATGGTACTGAAATACCATATACTAAACTTATATTAGCTAATGGTAGCCATAACTTTATTCCACCATTTAAAGTTAAAAATAATAATGAAGAAGTTACTTTAAATGGTGAAAATATTCATGAGTTTAAAGGTATCTACTCTATTAAAGATTTAAAAGATACTTTTGATGTTAAAGAAGAAATGAAAGAAGCTAAGAAGGCTGTTGTTATAGGTGCTGGTCCTCTTGGATTAGAAGCTGCTTGGGAAATGAAACTTGCTGGATTAGAAGTTACAGTAGTTGAATTCTTACCAAATCTTATGAATAACCAATTAGATCAAGAAGGTGCTGATATCTTTAGAAACCAAGTTTCTGATTGCGGAATAACATTCATAACATCAGAGGAATGTGCTGAAATAATAGCTAAAGATGGCAAATTAACTTCTTTAAACTTAAAGAGCGGAAAAACTTTAGATGCTGATATTCTTCTAGTTTCAACAGGTATTAGAAGTAATATAGAATTAGCTAAAAAAACTGGAATTGAATGCAACAGAGGTGTTATTGTTAACGAAAGAATGGAAACAAGTGTTAAAGACATATATGCTTGTGGAGATGTAGCTGAATTTAATGGTCTTGTTTACGGAAACTGGCCTGCTGCTATAGAAATGGGGAAAACTGCTGGTGCAAATGCATGTGAAGCAGAAAAAGCATTTGAAAACTTTACACCATCTATAATATTAGATGCTTTAAATACTCATGTATTCTCAGCTGGTTTAATAAGATTTAACGATTCTTCTTATGAAAAAATAAGTTCTAAAGATGAATCAAAAGGTCAATATACTAAACTATTCTTCAAAGACAACATCTTAGTTGGAGGAATTATAGTTGGTGATATTTCTAAGGCAGGACAAATAATAATAGCAATAGATAATAAACTATCTAAAGCAGCTGCTTTATCAAATGACTTACTATAAATAAAATAAAAAGTGACTATATAAATTTTATATAGTCACTTTTTTTATTTAGAGAAATATATTAAACTTAAGCAAAAATTACTTAAACTATATGCTCTTTGTGCTTGTTATAAGCTTTTTTTATATTCTTCTAAAGCTTTTGCAAGTTGATCTGGACAAGATGTTCCTTTTCCTCTGCAATCTATTCCTTTTAATTTAGAAATAGCTTCATCAACATCCATTCCTTCAACAAGCTTAGAAACTCCCATTAAGTTTCCTGGACATCCATTTACAAAGCTAACACTTTTTATTTTGTTATCTTCGATTTCAAAATTAATCTCCTTAGCACAAACTCCTGTAGTCTTATAATTCATAAGTAAAATCTCCCCTATCTTGCTAATTATGAAGATATAGAAACTATTTTAAAGTAGCTATAACTTCAATCTCTATTTTAGCATCTTTAGGTAATTTAGCAACCTCTACAGCACTTCTTGCTGGTTGATTTTCTGTAAAATAAGTAGCATATACTTCATTCATTCTTACAAAATCATTCATATCACTTAAAAATACTGTAGTCTTTATTACTTTATCCATAGAAGTTCCCGCAGCTTCTAAGATAGCCTTTACATTTTCTAAAGATTGAGCTGTTTGTTCTTCAATTGATCCTGCCATTACTCCAGTTTCAGGATTTAGTGGAATTTGTCCTGAAGTATAAACAAAATCTCCTATTTTTATTCCTTGTGAATAAGGTCCAATTGCACCTGGTGCTTTGTTTGTTTTTATTATTTCTTTTGCCATATAAAACATCTCCTATTCTTCAACACATTACTTCTGATACTTTAATTTTAATACAGCAAAAATTTAAATTCAATGGATTATTACTATTTCTTCTCTTCTTCCTCTAAACCAGTTATTTTTTTGTGCAATTTTCTGATCCTTTATCCTCTTTCAATTCTACCTTATCAGGATTAGGATTATTTAATATTCCTCCCATAACTAATATTGATAAAAATAAAGTTACTATTTCATTATAATTTGACGGCAAAATGCTCAAATTGAACCCTTCAAGTATTAAAGGTATTAAAGCAAAGATAGCTAACCATAATCTATAGTTCTTTAACATACTCCAATCATGCATATAATCGCTTCCTTTTATAATATTCTACAATTTATTATATTCTTAGCATGATTTTATGGTTATTATCTAATAAAAAATAAGATTTATTACTTAACTTCTCTTTTAAAATAATTTAACTATATTTATTTATAAATAAAGTAAATATTATACCAAAGAAAAGCTGTGTAAAAGCTACTATTAATGTAAGATTTCCAATGCTGACAGCATTTAAAAATCTCCACTTAAAATATGGGAAAGTAATTCCTATAATAATAACAATGCTTACTGTTAATATAAAAAATACTATTACTTTTTTTATGGTCTCTTTAGTTGTTAATCCTATTTTTTTATTAAACTTGCATAATTCTATTAAATTCTCTAAAATATATTTTATTGTCAAGATTGTTGACACAAGGATAATCCAATTACTCATCTGTAAATTTATATTGCCACGCATTTTAATGTTCCTTTACTTGAGTTTTTATTTATATTAATACTTAAATTATTAAATTAATTTTCAAAAATATTTTTCTCCAAAAAAAATCACCTTAATTTTATATCAAATTATACCATGATTAAATATGTAATCATGATGTTAGATTAATAAAAATTAGGTGATTTAGCTTTATTTTTACTAAATATCAGCCATTATAAGCTTAGCGCTTTCTGTATTTGTAGCTAGTGGAACCTTGTAAACATCACAAAGTCTAAGTAATGCACTAATATCTGGTTCATGAGGTTGAGCTGTTAATGGATCTCTTAAGAAAATTACCATATCAACATCATGGTTTGCTACCATTGCTCCTATTTCTTGATCTCCCCCTAGTGGGCCACTTTTACATCTCTTAACTTCTAAAGATGTATTTTGCATAACTTTAAGTCCTGTAGTACCTGTTGCAACAAGTATATGTTTACTTAACTTATCTTCAAAATCTTTTGCAAGCTCTATCATTTCTTCTTTTTTCTTATCATGTGCTATTAATGCTATTTTCATTTGACTCTCCCCTTTTTCCCTAAACAAAGTAACTATGTTTATTTTCGTAAAATTTTCTTTCTTTTTTAAACATTTACACAATTAATTATATCCTAAATAAGAACTTATTGAAACAATAACTTAAATCAAACACTAAATTAACTATTATAAATTTAAATAATCCTATATTGATATACTTACACCTAAATTATTTACATATTCTAAGAACTCTTTTTCATTTAATGCTTTTGAAAAATAAAATCCCTGAATAACATCAAAATCTAATAATTTGAAAAAATCGTAGTATTCTTTGCTTTCAACACCTTCAATAACAAGTTCAGCCCCTAAATTCTTAGCAAAATTTGAAATTGAATTTATTATGGCTATATATTTGCTATTAGGTATATCTGATATAAAGTCCTTTGGTACTTTTATTTGATCAAAAGGTATCTTTAATACTCTATTTATAGATGAATAACCTTTTCCAAAATCATCTATGGCTATTTTAAATCCATATTTTTTAAGTTTAATAATTTCATTTATAGCATTTCCACTAACCTCTAAATCAGCATTCTCTAAAATCTCTAAGGTAATATTTTCTGGTTTAAGGTTATACTTTTTACTTATCTTATAAAGATTAGATCCTACCCCTATATATTTTAAAGTATTTATTGATATGTTAACTGAACATTGTAACTCAATATTATTTTGAATTAACCTACTTTGAAATTCACAGGTTGATTCAAAAACATATAAATCTAAATCCTTAATAGAATCTATTTCTTCTAATGTTTTAACTATATCACTAGCTGATATAGAGCCTAGAGTTTCATGATTCCATCGTATAAGAGTCTCATAACCTTTTATTTTATCATCTAAGGATGATATTTGAGGTTGATAAACAGTATATAAATTTTTATTTATCAATGCATCTTTAATATCTCTTTTTATTAAATTATTCTTTTTTCTTATACCCTTTAGTTCTTCCATATATTCTATAGCAGATCTAAAAGTTTCTTTTTTAGCCCTTTCCTTAGCAAAAAATACTTCTTCAATTATTTCTTCAAAACTTTTATTTTCTAAATTTATAGAATATCCTATATTAAATTCTATTTCAATTTCTTTATTAAAATTATTTAATCTTATTTTTTTCAAATTATCTAGCTTATTTAAAACTTCTATTATATGTTCTTTATTTCTACTATTAATTGCAACTAAGAACTCATCTCCTCCATATACGCCATATAAATTTTTAGAAGATAAACTCTTTGATATATTATTTAATCCCTTACCAAATCCCCTTAAAACTTCATCTCCTTTATCTCTGCCTAAAGCATCATTTATTAAACTAAATTTTCTTAAATCAATTAGGAATAGTGTATATGGTCCTTTCCACATTTCAAGATTATTCTTAACTTCAAATCTAGTAAATACATTGCTTAAAGGATCTAATTTTTCCTCTAATAAAACTTTATTAATAACTTTATTTTTATTCTTATATTCTATACTAAAAATACTCCTATCCTTTATAGCTTGACCTAAATTTACGTATTTAAGAAATTCCCTTGTTATAAATATTATTTCAAGATAAAAAATCAAACTTAAAGCAAAGAAAATAGTTTCACCATTATAATTTTTATAAAAACTAATGTTAATAACAAGATAATACTTACAAAAACTAAATTTCCCTTTAATACTTTATTCATATATAAATCCTTATCAAATAAATTATTTTAATATAAAAAAGGACTGTACCATAAACCTATCTAATATAATCTTTAAATTTAATTATATATGTTATATTAGATATTTTGATACAGCCTTTCTTCACTATTAATTATGCTTCTTTAAAAAATGCCTTATAACATTTTTTAGTTTCATATAAATCTGCTTTAGATGCTACTTCTAAAGGCGCGTGCATATTTTGTAAGGCTACTCCACAATCTATAACTTCCATATTGTATTGAGCTAAGATATAAGCGATTGTACCACCGCCACCTTGATCTACCTTTCCAAGCTCTGCAGTTTGCCATACGACACCATTCTTATCCATTATATTTCTTAAATGAGCTATATATTCCGCATTAGCATCATTACAACCTGCTTTTCCTCTAGCACCTGTATATTTGCTAAATACTACCCCATGTCCAAAATAAGCTGTATTTTTCTTTTCACATACAGAAGGATAGTTTGGATCAAAAGCTGCAGTGACATCAGCTGATAGCATCATTGAATTTTGAAGACATCTTCTAAGCTTCAACTCAGAATATTCTCCTTTTCTATCCATAAGTTCTGCAATTATATTTTCAAAAAATCTTGATTGCATACCTGTAGCTCCCACACTACCTATTTCTTCTTTATCAACTAATAATGCTACACATGTTTTATCAACATTTTCTAAATCCATTAAAGCTTCTGCTGAAGTATATGCACATATTCTATCATCATGACCATATGCTAAAATCATACTTCTATCTAAACCATAGTCTCTTGCCTTGCCAGCAGGAACTACTTCTAACTCAGCTGATACAAAATCTTCTTCAGTTATTCTATATTTTTCATTTAATAAAACTAAGATATTAGCTTTAACAGCTTCTTTTTCCGCAGTTCCTTTTAATGGCATACTTCCTACTAGAACATTTAGATCTTCCCCTTCTACTACTTTAGCTCCTTTTTTATCCATTTGATCTGCTGATAAATGAGCTAGAAGATCTGAAATTCCTAAAACAGGCTCATTTTCATCTTCACCTATTTTAACATCTATCTTAGTGCCATCTTTTTTTATAACAACACCATGTATTGCTAGTGGTATAGTTACCCATTGATATTTTTTTATTCCTCCATAATAATGAGTATCTAAGAATGCTAATCCTGAATCTTCATACAATGGATTTTGTTTAACATCCATTCTTGGCGAATCTATGTGAGCTCCTATTATTCTTAATCCCTTTTCTAATGGTTCTGAACCTACTTTTATTAAAGTTATTGTTTTATCCATGTTTATAGAATAAAGTTTGTCCCCAGCTGCCACTTCTTCTCCATTTTTAATAACTTCATAAAAATTTTTAAACCCTTTACTTTCTGCCATATGAGCTAAAACCTTAACACATTCTCTCTCAGTTTTCGCTACTGACATGAATTCCCTATATCTATCACTTAATGAAAACACTTGTTTTAAATCCTGCTCTTCATATTTAGTCCAAGCATTTTCATATTCTTTTTTTAAAACTTTTACATCTTTCATAATATAGCCCTCCAATCTATTTTATCTTCTAATTCAATTCTATATTTTTGGTAATATTTTGTCAAACTATAGAAATTTTCTTATTTTAAATATTAGTAGCAAAAATAGAGCCATTAAGCTTAATATAACAACTAAAATATAAAATCCATAAGGGCATGTTTTAAAAGGCATAGATTCAAAGCTCATGGAAAATATAGCTGTTATTAATTCTAAAGGTAAAAAAACTGCTGTTATTATTGTAAATACCTTCATTAATTCATTTGTCTTGTTGGCTAGTTCTGATTCATAGGCTTCTCTAACAATTGCTAACTCCTGTGATAATGTATCTACGGATGTAATTAATTTTTCTATTTTACTATTTATATTTTTAAAATAAACTTTATTCCCTTCTCCTATGACTTCATTTTCATCTATAACAAGTGTATCTCCAATATATCTAATAGGCTTTATAAGTTTTCTAAGCTTATAAGCTTCCCTTCTTATGAATAATAGGGAATTTAAATGCTTACTTTCAGGATCTTTAAGGATTTCTAACTCAATCTTATCTCCTTCAGTTTCTAAATCAGATATTATATTATAGTTATTTATTATTATCCTATCTAAAATATAATAAAGAATAATAGATGGACTCTTATCTAATTTAAATAACTGACAGTTCTTTTCTTCCTTTATGTCTTCAATTAAATCATATAGAAGTGAGATATTACTCTTATAAACAGTAACTATAAAACTTTTCCCTAAGAATATATCAAGTTCTTTAGAGATAATTTGCTTTTCAACTTGCTCTATTATATTAATTAAAATAAATGTATAATCTTTGAAACAATCTATTCTTTGTTCCTGTTTGTAGTCAATACATTCATTTATACACTCATAAGAAAACATTTTTTCTAAAAGATTGACTTCATCTTCTTCCATTAAAATCCATGCTGGAAACTCATCCTTTTTCCATTCTTCGACTACTTTAAAATTTTCCTCAATATTAAATATAACCATATCATCACCTTTAATTCTGATATGGTTATAGTTTATACTTTTTATTAAATTTTACTCTCTTTTTCCATGCTTTCAAGCATTCTTTTTTCAATTATATCAACTGGTGAAATATCTGACATACGTTGATATCTATAATTAGCTGCTGCAGCTTCTATTATTACTGCTATATTTCTTCCAGGTCTTATTGGAACCCTTAATTTTTTAACTTTAACACCTAATATATCTTGATATTCGTCATTTACACCTAATCTATCATAATCTCCATCATCTTTCCAATGCTCAAAATGAATTATTATTTTTATCTCTTTAGAATTTAAAATTGAACTTAATCCATATAATGCTGATACATCGATTATTCCCATACCTCTAACTTCAAGCATTCCAAAAGTTATCTCTGGTGATCTACCTATTAAATCTCCATCTATTTCTTTTATATCAACAGCATCATCTGTTACTAATCTATGTCCTCTTTTAATAAGTTCTAGGGCAGTTTCACTTTTACCTATACCACTTTCCCCTGTGATTAACATCCCTATACCATATACATCAACAAGAACCCCATGTAATCTTGTTTCAGGAGCCATTTTATCTGATAAATACATAGTGATTTTACTTATAAACTTAGTAGTTACCATATCACTTCTAAGAATCCATAAGTTTCTCTTTCTAGCTGCTTTTAAAAGTTCCTCATGTATCTCTAAACCTCTAGTTATTATAAGACAAGATATATCAAAGGAAAAAAATTTGTTTAATCTTTTCTTCCTAAGATCTGGAGACATGTCTTCTAAAAAGCTCCATTCAGCTTTCCCTATAACTTGAATTCTTTCTGGAGCAAAATAGTTATAAAAGCCAGCTAATTGCAATCCTGGTCTATTTACATCACTAACATTTATAGGGACATTCTCTTCACCAGTTTGAATTACCTCTAAACTAAAATCCTTTATTAACTTCTCTATTGTAACACCCACATAAATCACCCTTAATTTTTCTTATTTTTCGGCTCAATTCCTTTTAACTGTTCTCTTAAGTTGCTTTTGAATCTATTTATATATTCTTTTCTAAGTTCTTCTCTTTCTTTGTGTTCATCCTCTGATAAACCTTCTTCTTTGTGCTTCTTATGTAATTCATTTATTCTTTTTGTTAATTCATCTATATTCATGTTTATTCTCCTTTTTAGTATAACTTTAATTTGATTTAATTTATTTCTAATATTATTTTACATTTGTATCTATTTTTTAGCAACAATCTTTCTTACTAAATTCTTCATTAAATGAGAATTAAATTATAATATATATAAAAATTATATATATTATGTAAAAATCTTTGAAATTTTTGCCTATTTTAATTGTAATATATTTCAAATTCTTCATTTTTATTTTATAATATTTTTAGAAACTTTTGTAATATGGCAAAGCTCACATTACTATTGACATAATTTATATTTGTATTAAGGGTGAGAAATTATGAGTAACAAAAAAATAAGCTTTAAAAGTATGAACAATTCAGATAAAGTTAAATTAATAAATAACTCTTTAGTTCTAGATGGAATTTCTCTTAAAGAGCTTTCAAAAAAAATAGATATACAAAAGAAAGATATAATAAAATTTATGAATGAAGAAGGTTTTTTCTTTGATAGTACAGATGGTTATTTTAAAAAGGATAAAGAAGAATATACTTCAATAGATATAAAACCTTCAGTTGAAACAAATAAATCCTCCATTCCTAAAACACCAGAACGTGAGGATGTTCAATCTATAATAGATTCTATAAATGAAAAATTAAACATAAAAGATATTGAAGCTACTAATACATTATTACCTGAAATTAAAGTAGTTGAAAAAGTTAGTGTTACTAAGGAAGATGTTTCAGAGGATAATACTAAGGCTTCTCAAAGTATGACTTTAGAAATTCCTAGGATATCTAGAACAGCTAGAAGAAAAAAAAATAAAAAGAAAACTCTATTTAAAAGGATGATTTCATATTTAAGAAATACTTTTTCTAAAATATTTTTAATGAAAAAGAAAGAAAATAAACACTCTTCTTCTAAGATAAAATCTAATGATAAATTTAATAAAGAAGAAATTAATAGAGAATCTACCAATAATAATATATTACAAGAAGTTGCCATAGAAAAACTTCCTGTAACTGATGAAATTGAAACAACTTATAATGATATTAATAGTGAAAGTAAGTTACCTTTTGAAATAAAAATCCCTAAAAATCTTAAAGGTAGAAGAAAATTTCCTAAAGTAGATTATGACTTAAATAAAATAAATTTTTTAAATTCAAATGAATATTCCTTAGAAGACTTAAAAAAAGACTTTAGAGATTTAAATCTTAATTCAGATTTTATAAAAAATATAAACTCTGATTCCTTAGAAAGTAATAGGGATAAATCTTTAGAAGAACGTGTGTGTAATCTTGAAAAGAAAATAAATGAACTTGAAGAATTTTTCTTAGAGATTTTTCAAGCAATGTCAAATAAATAATTACTAAAAAAATCTATTTCTTTCTTAGAAATAGATTTTTTTATTTTATAATTATAGAAATTCCTCTTTATACCTATACTATGAATAATTACACTTTTAGGGAGGAATGAAAATGACAAATAAAAACCTACAATTAGAAGAACTAAAAAAAATATATGGGAAAATAAGCCCCTTTGAATTTAAAAATAAATTAATAGATTTAGCTAAAGACAAAAAAAGTGCACATATTCTTTTAGATGCTGGACGTGGAAATCCTAACTGGACAGCATCTACACCACGTGATGCATTTTTTACCTTTGGTCATTTTGCTGTATCTGAAACAAAAAGAACCTTTGAATCTTGTGATTTAGCTGGAATTCCTCATAAAGAAGGAATATATAATAGATTCTTAAATTTTCTAGAAGAAAACAAAAGTTTTCCAGCCATTGAATTGTTAGAAAAAATAATTGACTATGGAATAAAGGAAAAAGGATTTAATCCTGATGATTTTCTCTATGAATTATGTGATGCAATTATTGGAGATAATTATCCCTATCCAGATAGAATGCTTCCTCATATAGAATCTATAGTTCATGATTATCTTTTAAAAGAACTTTGCTACCTTCCACCTTCAAAAAAATTCAAACTTTTTGCTGTTGAAGGTGCTACTGCCGCTATGTGCTATATTTTTGATTCCTTAATAGCAAATGAGTTACTTCAAAGAAAAGATAAAATAGCTATAATGACACCTATTTTTACTCCTTATTTAGAAATTCCTCAACTCCCTAGATATGATTTAGAAAGTATATACATTCATGCTAGTGAAATAAATGAGGAAGGAAGCTATACTTGGCAATATCCAGAAGAGGAATTAAACAAATTAAAAGATCCATCAATAAAGGCTTTATTTTTAGTTAACCCAAGCAATCCTCCTTCTATGGCCATTCATGATAAAAGTAAGGAGCTTTTAAAGGATATAGTTACTAAATATAATCCAAATTTAATGATAATTTCTGATGATGTTTATGGAACCTTCGTTAATAAGTTTCAATCATTAGTGGCAGATCTTCCTCATAACTCCATAGGTGTTTATTCATATTCTAAATACTTTGGAGTAACTGGTTGGAGACTTGGTACCTTGGCTCTTTATGAAGATAATATATTTGATAAACTAATAAGTGAACTGCCTAGTGAGAAAAAGGAAATGGTAAATAAAAGATATGAGTCTCTATCAACAGATCCAGAAAAAATTCCATTTATTGATAGAATAGTTGCTGATAGCCGTCAAGTAGCACTAAATCACACTGCTGGACTTTCAACCCCTCAACAGGTGCAAATGGCCTTCTTTTCTGCATTTTCTTTAGTAGATAAAGAAAATACATATAAAAATCAAACCATTGATATATGCCACAGACGTCAAAGATTATTATTTGAAGGACTAGACTTACCGATTAAAGAAAATCCATATTATGCGTCATATTATGCTGAGTTTGATTTATTACAATGGGCTCTTAAAAATTATGGTCCTGAATTTGCAAATTACTTAGAATCAAATTATAAACCTGTAGATGTTTTATATAAATTAGCTGAAGAATCATCTATTGTCTTATTAAGCGGTGGTGGATTCCAAGGGCCTGAATGGTCAGTAAGAATATCTTTAGCTAATTTAGATGATGATGCTTATTCAGAAATAGGAACTGTACTTAGAAAAATCCTTGAGGATTTTGTTGATAATTGGAAATCTTCAACTAAATAAAAGATAAAATCGCATAATAACTTACCTGTATTTATTACAACTAGAATTAAACTTCAATTAAGTAAAAGCTAAAATAGTAGTTATTCTAAACTACTATTTTAGCTTTTCCATCCTATATCCAATTTCTTTATTTGCTAAGTCATATCCTTCTTCTATCATTTCATCTTCACTCTTTTCATTTCCTATAAGTGAATCTATGGTAATCTGCCCTCTATCCTTAAAATATTTATCTAAAAGCATATTTTCTATTTCTCTTTGATTACATATTGAATAATCATGAAGTATATGATTAACCTTAAATCCATATCTTTCTAATTCTCTTCCAACTAGTATACTTCTATGACATCTTACAGGTTCTTGCATAGCACCTAATAAAGCTATTCTATATCCTTTACTTATTCCTAATTTAAGTCTCTCTATTCCATTTTTAAAAGATTCTTCATTAATAACCTTATGAAAATCAGCATAGCCTTCTTTATTATAAGATATTTTACTATCTCTCTTTGCAGCAAATTCCTTTGCCATATAGATATATGTAAATCCTAAGTCATTTAAAGTTTTTTGAATTGCTTCTTTATTGTATTGCACATTATATTTAGAATAAGGTATTCCCCTTATATCAACTACACAATTTATATTATATTTATTTAGCATGTCAACAAGTCTACTTAAATCATAATTAGAATGTCCTATAGTGTATATCTCCATATAAAACACCTCCAAAATTAATTATAATACTCAATTAAAATCAATATTGATTTTAGCTCTTTTAGAAAAATGATTTACTTTAAAATTTCCAACCTCTATTTAATAACAATATAGATTTTTCACTATATATTAAAAATTATACATACTTTAAATTTAGGAATAATTTTTTATTATAAAAATAAAAAAGGTTGTAAGACTAACCTTACAACCTTATAATAAACAAATTATTATCTATTGTTTCTTTGAGCTTTTCTTGCTCTTCTGCAATCTAAGCATCTTACTGGATCATTTTCAAATCCTTTTTCTTTGTAGAAAGCTTGCTCTCCCTCAGTGAATATGAAATCTGCTCCACAGTCTTTACATTTTAATGTTTTATCTGCCATTTTGACATCCTCCTTAAATTTAAAGATTTAAATGGATTAATAAAAATTTTCTTTAAGTTTAAGGAAAATTTTATTCATCTTTTAAAGCTTTTTCTGTTATGTTCTAATTATACCACTAAAAAATTAACATTGCAAGTTTTTTTATTTAGTATTATATTAAACTTCTTAAATCAAATTATAAAGCTAAGAACTTTTTAAATCTTTCTCTTACTGCTTCTTCTCCCATAATTTGCATTATTGTATAAAGGTCTGGAGTGTTCGCTCTGTGAGTTAAAGCTGCTCTTACAGCACCTGCAACATCAGAAACCATTCCTTTATATTCTTCTGGGTTATTTTTATATTTCTTTCTATCAGTAGCATATCCTAATTCTACAGCAACTTCTTTTAAATCTGAGAACCAAGTATCCTTATCTGTATTAAAGTTATATGCTTTTTCGTAAGCTTCTATTATTCTCTTAGCTTCTTCTAATTCTAAAGTTTTTGGTAATTCAACATCATTAGCTGTTTCCTTATCAAATAACTCATCAAAGAAGTAGAATATTTTTTCTCTAACTTCATCCCATTTAGCAAAGTCTTTTCTTGGCTTTGGACCTTCTTTATCTATATTGAATACTTCTTTCATCATAGCTTCTTTAGAAGTAACTAAATCATACATTTCTTTATCATACTCTTTAGCCCAGTTTGTATATAAATCATAAACAACTTCTGGTTTCATTTTACAGATAACATCTTTACTTACATCATTTAATTTAACTAAATCAAATAAAGCTCCACTCTTACTCATTTTATCTAGTTCAACTTTGTAATCATGATAATCAGCATCTGGATTTTCTGCTCTCCACTCTTCGAAAGCTGAGTTTATTATATTTAAAAGATATTCAATAACTGATTGAGATGGATATCCTTTTTCACTGTAATAACTTACTGCACTTTCTGGATCTTTTCTCTTTGATAATTTTCTTTTTGAACTTCCATCCATTTTCATTATTGTTGGAATATGAGCATATTTAGGTGCTTCTACTCCTAAAACTTCAAACATTTGAAGATGTATTGGAAGTGATGATAACCATTCTTCTCCTCTTATGACATGAGTAGTTCTCATTAATGTATCATCTATTGCATGAGCAAAGTGATAAGTTGGAAGGCCATCACCTTTTATTATTACTACATCTTGAAGATTTTCTGGGAATGAAACCTCTCCTTTTATCATGTCATGAGCGACAACTCTCTTTTCAGGATTTCCAGGTGACTTCATTCTTATAACATAACTTTCACCAACTTCAATTCTCTTTATAGCCTCTTCTGGTGATAAATCTCTATATTTAGCAAACTCTCCATAACATCCTGGAGTTAATTTTTCTGCAATTTGTTTTTCTCTTAAAGCTTCTAATTCTTCTGAAGTCATAAAGCATGGGTAAGCTAATCCCTTTCTTAAAAGATCCTTAACAAAAGCTCTGTATATATCAGCTCTTTGACTTTGTTTATATGGTGCATAAGCTCCCTTTTCTGAGTTTTCACCAGTTATTCCTTCATCAAAATCCATTCCGAAGTTATGCATAGTTTTTATAGTATCATCTATAGCACCTTCAACTTCTCTCTTTTGATCAGTATCTTCTATTCTTAAGTAGAATATTCCACCACTTTGGTGAGCTAATCTTTCATTTATTAATGAAGCAAAAACTCCTCCTATATGTTGAAATCCAGTTGGACTTGGTGCATATCTTAATACTTTAGCCCCTTCTTTTAAATCTCTCTTTGGATATTTTTCAAAATAATATTCCGGTGTTTTGTCTATGTTTGGGAATATTAAATTAGCTAAATTTTCATAACTCATTCTTTTCACTTTCCTTTCTAAATTTATGTAATAAAAAAAGTCCCTCGTCCTAAAAATTAGGACGAAAGACTTAACTTCCGCGTTACCACCTAAATTAGTTAGCTAAGCTAACTCACTCATAATTACTTAAGGGAATTACCCCTAGACCTACTCCTTAAAATTTAAGATTTTCAGTCTAAGCTCCGAAGCTTCTTTCTATAAGATTACTTTTTAGGCTCTCACCCTCCCTAAATCGCTTTAAAATAATTACTTATGTACTCTTCTTCATCATAGCAATAAAATATTTCATTTTAAATAACAAACTCTATTATATCAGATTCTTTAAAGTTGTAAACAAAAATATTACCATTATGAAATATAATTATTTCATAAATTATTATATCATAAATAACCTGCTACTATTATTTAGTATATTTCACTTCTTTTAAAATACCCTTATTAAAATTATTGATATTTAACTTTTATCTTTATATATTTTTATATTTAGACATAATGGATAAGCTTATAATGTATTTATTATAAAATTAATATAATAAGTATCTTTACTAAAAACTCATTTATATTATTTTGTTAGCTTTATATTATTATGTTAATTTGTTAAAAATTTTATATTGTAACTAAAGTATCATATTATAACATTCATAAAATTAATAGATGCCTTATCTTATATTCGCCTTATTTTTTATAGATTGCTGTACAAATTCCTTCCAAATTCTAAGATTCTCTTTATCCTTTAAAAGTTTATATCTAATATTTTCATCTTGAGAAGAAACACTACATATATTACTTCTAATAATCCAAGCCTTTAATAAAAAGCTTAATTCCTTAGAATAATCCTCAATTTCCTTTGTTAAATAAGAATTATACATGTTAATATTTCTAAGGCTTATGATTTCCTCAATATTTTTGTTATATGTCCTAAGATCATCTTTAATATAATTTTCTTCTTCTCCTAAAAACCATGTCCACAAAATATACTCATATTCCTGTAAGTTACAAATAACCTCTTTGTCATCTAAATGTTCTTTTAAATCCCATAGAGGAATTATACTATTTCCAAATAAATATTTAGATGCAAAGCTATCACACCTAAAACCTAATAGATTATAAAAAAGATTTTGCATAGAAAAACTCTTCTCTTTGTTATTAATTAAATATTCTATTATTTTATTTTTATTGCCACATGAATTATTTAAAGTTTCTATAAAATATACTAATAAGGGAGCCTTTGTATAATGTAAAAACTCTATTTTACCATGACTTCTTATGCTTCCTTCTTCCATAGGAATTATTCTAAATCTGCTTGGCTCTTTTAAAGTCATGTATAAATATCTAGTATATAAATTTGCCATTTCCTTTTTAAACTTTATATCTAGTCTTTCTTTTAATCCCTCTTCTAAGGATTCTAAAGCTAAGTTTTCATAATAAGTAGCTAAACCCTCTGTTAACCAAAGATTTGGAGGAAGATGATAAACTCTTGATTTTAAAAGATCATCCATAAAAGCATGAAAAATTCTATGGGATAATAATTGCCAATCTCTCTTTTTATTCATATCAAAAGTAGCACTTATAACATTTTTTCCACTTCCGCCTAATATATAAGAGTTCTCCTTTTTGCTATTTCTAAGTAAAACTATATTCAAATCTTTCTTATTTAGAGAATCTATTTTAAATAAATTATAATAATAATCACAAATAGACTTTATATTTCTTACAAGCTCTTCCTTACTACTGTCATTTAAAAATGTATTTTCAATACTACTATATAAATGTACTTCTCCATATTCTTTCTTTAAAACTATTTCTTTAAAAAAGCCAAAGGTATATGAAGACTTCATTATTTCATATAGGTCACTCCAAGTCCCCCCTACACACTTTGACTTAAAATCACCTTCCTTAAAAGGTATTATACTTTTATAATCCTTTTCACTATAGACTTCACTCTTTATATCTTCTATAAGATTGGTAAAATCTATTTCTAGGATGCAATTTAACCTTAGATCATCATTCATTGTAAGCATTTCAACTGGTAATAGAAGTATTTGTTCACCCATAAAACTTATTAAATCCTCTCCTATTTCTCCACCTTTTCCATGCTTCCCTAAACTGCCTATTAAAACATCATATTCTAAAATCAAATCACTACTTTTATTATTAATATATATAAAGTTTGAATCGCAATAAAACTCCTCTTTACACTTTATATTGTTTATTTTTGTTTTACCCCTATAAAGCTGAATTTCTCTTAAATTAACATCTTTAATCTTAAGCCTTATATTTAGTCCCTCTTCTGTATTTAAACTTTTCCTAACTAAAAATTTAATATCTCCATATTCCATTTATACTCTCCTAATCTAAGTCTCTGTACTTCTAATAACTTCTCCAGATTTATTTATATATAATTTTTCTAAAGGTTCAAAAATCCCTTCTTTTTTCAAAGTATTAGAGTATATATTAACTCCATAATAAATCTCACTATTAATTTCTTTTTCTCCCCATATGTCTACATCTAAATCTTTATTATTTAATTTTGCTTCATAATTCCTTGCAATATTCTCTAACTCCATAATATCATTATTGCTTATATTCAAATTTGTTATGAGACCCTCTATTCCACTTAAAGGTTCCCCATTTTCGCCCTTTAAAACATTTCCCTTTTTATTTATAAGAACTCTATCTACCACTCCCGTTAAATCATCACCTTTTACACTTTTAGAATATAAGGTTATCTGATAATATCTTTCCTTTCCTATTTCTTTAAATCCATCTATATTAGCGCCTAAATCTAAGAAAGTAGTCCTTTCCCTATATTTTAAAGCATAATTTTCTATTAACTTTTTTTCTTCATTAGTTAGAGGGGCTTTTTCACCAACATAATACAAATCTTTATACGACTCCTTATCTAAGGAAATATTTGTAGCATTGTTTAAATCAACTTCTTTTTCTAAAAAAGTACTTCCATAAATTAATCCTTCACTTAAGAATAAAGTAGAAACTAAAATACTTACTATTAAAAACTCTTTCATTCTCTACACTCCAATCAACTTTATCTTAAGTATATTATTTACAAAAGTTCTATTTATTAATCACCTTATAATGTAGTTTCATTTAATCCTAATATTATCTAAGGAAAAATTAAAGTTAAATTCAAATTAACTATTTTAGTTTTATTAATTTTAATATTAGCTAATCCTTAATTCAAGTAAAAAAATTATTAATTATGTAGTTCATATCTTATATTTTTAAGTGAAATATATAAATAGTTAGATAATAATCTAAAAAAAGTCACCTAAAAGTATTTTTCACTTTTAGATGACTCAAATTTGTTAATGATTTTTCTTATTTTACCTTGTTAAATATAAATACATTAGTTTTATAGTGTTCTCTAAAGCATCATAGTGAGTTCTCTCCATACCATGCGAAGCGTGAACTCCAGGTGTAATTAAACACAATACTCATATTTTATTTTCTATATTCTAATACATCTTCTATATTGGTAAATTGATTAAATAGCTGATAATCTTCTAAAACTTTAAAGTCTTTAAATCTAATATTCTTTACATAACTAACTTCCTTTCCTTTTTTAATATCAATAATTTTATCTACTTCTATTTTAAAAACTCTATCAAATATTTTTTCTGGCTTATTTGAATCTAAAATTTCTTCATATTCATCTAAAAATCTTTTTGCTTCTTTTTTTAACTCAAGTAATTTAATTCTATAATTTTCCTTATCATTATATATCTTTAATTCATTTTCTAGTTTATCTATCTTGTTTTTTAATATATTATTTCTTTTTTCAAATGTATTTTTATCTATTAATGAATCCATATATAAATCTAACAACTTTGAACTCTTTTCCTTAAATTCTTTTAAATTTCTTTTTATTGGCTCTGTATTTTCTAGTTGTAACTTGTTTAATTCGCCTTCTAACCTTACTTCTAATCCATTCTTAATTGCCTTTAAACCATAAGGACTCTTTAGGTAATTAATTATTTTATTTTCTCTCATGGTAGGCATATCACACTTCTTAGGATATTTTGAATGCGTTCCACATATCCAATACCCTCTATCCTTATAATGAAAGTTTTTCCCACAATTAGTACAAAGAATCTTACTACTTAAAGAATGAGTTTTATTATTTACTCCAATCTTATTTCTAGTATTCTTACTTCCTTCAACGATTCTACTCCTACTTCTTCTTATGTCTTGAACTTTCCAGAATAACTCTTCTGTTATGATTGGCTCTATTTTATCTGTTTTAACTATTTCTAACTTTGAGAAATCCCAACCATATTCTTTTATTCCATAAGCCATAAATCCAGCATATTTGATATTTTTTAATAAAGTTGTTATTGTACTTGTAGATAAATTGTACTTTTCCGCCAATTTTCTGATAGCAAGATTCTCATATACATAGTCTTCAAATATTGATTTAACCATATCTGAATCTTTATTTTTAACTAAAGTACCTTCTTTTGATTTATCATAGCCAATTAACCGTCCATTTGTTAATATATAACCTTCTTTTTTTCTCTTATCCATTGCACTTTTTACTTTTTGCGAAATTGTTTGACTATAATTTTCATCCAAAACGAATAGCATATCCAATGTTAAAGACAAATCTTTAGAGTCAGAAAACTTACTAAGATCATCAAACCAAAGTTTCACATTTTTCTTATGTAAAGCCTCTACTATCTGTTTAACTTGTACGACATTTCTTCCCCACCTACTTGTATTACTAACTATAATACAATCATATAATGGCGGTTTATCATTTAGTGTAAAAACAGCTTGTTTTTGTACAGAAGTTACTTCTATACCACAATCATTTAGTAGTTTTATTTGTTCTGGTCTTTTTAAAATATCTCTTCCTGAAACTTCTTCTGAATAAATTTTATCTATTTTAAAATTGTTATTTTTATATCTAGCTTGTAATTCCAAACTATCTTTTTGCTCTGTTGTTGAAGTTCTAACATATAAAGCACATTTTAACTTTTGTATATTTTCTAACATCTAGTTAAACCTCCATATTAATTATAAAAAAATAATATCACAATTTATAGTTTTTTAACAGCCTTTCTCTAAATTGTGATATGTTATTTCATAACCTAAATTATCTATTATATTAATTATGTTATCTGCCATATTATTCACTATCTCATTTTCAACATTATCATTATAGCTATTTTCTAAAGTTTTTCTACAGTATTTATATATTTCCTCTATTCCTATTATTGTTATGTAATTATATTTTTCCTTTACCTTTTTATCATTTAATTGTTCTAAATATAATAATAAACTATTATAGCTATTTATATTTAGTGTTACCTTTTTATCATTATCTATATTATTTAAAATAAAAACCAAATCCCTCATTTACCTACTCCTTTATACCTAAAAATCGAAAAAAATAGACAAAGTAAAATAAATTACCTTGTCTATCTATGTAATAAAATCTACATTTTATTTATGTTTTTTTTAATATCTTCAACATCATTTTTAATGTCTACAATATCTTCTTTTATATCTTGTACAACATTAAAGTTTTCGGTCAAAGAATCTATAACTCCATAAAGTTTATCTTCTCTTTGTTTACTTTCTTTTCTAGTGTCCCAAAGTAACCAAATAAACAAAGCAGCAAATATACCTTGTGTTGCTATTAATTTAAAAAATTCTTGCTCCATATAAAACCTCCAGTAGTCTATTAACTCAACCCATCGGCTTTATCTTATGTATATATTTAAGAATTCAGTTACAATGAACTCTTCACTTCTTTTATTACTATATAATTCCATTCTTTATTAATATCCAAGAAATTTCATCACCTTTTGTTAAAGTTGGGGTAGTTATTGTTTTATTGCTAATAGAATAATTTATATCTTTTTGCAAATTTAAACCATTAAAATATATTAATAATATATCATTTGTTAGTACTTCGTGTGGAATATCAAAATTATTTTGTCCTTCTGAAGCTAAAAATTGACCTTTAAATACATTTGTTTTATTTTTATTTAAATTATCTTCTAATATATTTACTTTATTAACTATTGAGTTTATAGTGCTTTCATTTGCTTTTATTTTCTTTTTAAAAGCATTTAGATTATTAGCTGAAACAGGTGTAATATTATCTTGCCAATCAACTAATTCTAATTCAGAATTTTGCTTTAACTCTTCTTCAGAAAGTCCTTCTCCTACTGTCAATTCGTTTGTTAAAAATTTACCACATCTTGCTACATCACCATTTTCTATCCCTATTGGTTCTCTAATTTCCATATCAAAAGGTGGTAGAGTCACTTTACATCCATCAGAATCTTTTAACTTTATTTGTAATTTAGTTATTCCTAAATTCTTTGTATGTTCTTTTTTCAGCTTGAACGTAACCTTATTTTCTACTATTTGCGCTGCTTCAACAATATCTTGTTGATTTGGATTCTCTATAAGTATTATTGCAGAAAGTGAATTAATAGGAGTAATTACTCTAGTTTTTATTCCATTTAATATTTCAATTCCAAACTCTTCAATCTCAAAAGTAAGTGTCAATATATCATATTGCCAAAACTTTAAGGATGAACTAAGAAAAATGTCATAATCTTTTACAGTTAGTTTTATATTTTTTCTTAAACTCATCTCCCAACCTCCTTTTTATTAATTTTTAGTATCCCTACCCTCTGGATTAGTGCATACTCCAGAACCATTGAAGTCATACCACTTTCCATTTATAAATATAGTTTCATCGCAAGCCATTATCCCATTAAATTTTAACCAATAATAATTAGAATCTTTGTGTAGCCAATCGTTTTTTAACAAAGCTCCTCCACGCCCTGCATAATACCAATTAGCCTGATAAGAATAAAATTCTTCTTCTGCCATCATGGTATTATCTTTAATTAAATAAGTATTATTATTGTAATAAATCAAAGTAGGTTTTATTACCATTCTTCCGTATTCATCAACCCAATAATATACTGTTTTATCATTATAAGTACCTGCAATGAATTTATTTCTATCTAATGCCCCAGTTTCGCTAGCATGATAATCATATCCACCCAACTTAACCCATTCATTCTGTGCTATAAAACCATCTTCTTTAACAAAGTAAAAATCAACTTTATTTTGATAAATTCCAGTAGTAGCAACCTTGCCAGCTCCATCTGTCATTTTATATTTTCCATAGTAATCTAAAAATTCAAAAGGCATAATGTATTCCAAGCAACAAGGATAGATCGCTCCTTTTGTTATTTTAAACACCGTCATATCATTATTATCATTTGAAAAAACTTTACCATTATACTTTAAACACTTTAAAGCAAAGTTCTTTATTATATCTTTCTTATACACTTCTAGTCTGTCTATTAAGCAGTATCTTGCTTGTAATTCTTCAAACCTTTTATCACTATTCCCACCATCTGCACCATGGTGACTCAACTTATAAAGGTCTATTTTTCCTATTCTACCTTGTAAATGTGTTTCAGTAGATGTTGTGCTATCTCCTGGAAATAGACTTTTGGTTCCATGGCTTACTAATAGATAATTAACACAAAGTGAGTTTAAATTAGTATAATCTCCATAGAATCTGCTTGCAAAAGCTTCTATATAGTCATTCTTACCTATAACAAACCTCTGGTCATTTGCAACTATCTTTTGTACTCCAAATCTATCTGCTGCCGCTAACATTCTATCATGGTACCCTTTAGTATCCCACTCAACTTCTTGGGATGGCAACCTAGAATAATCTATCCCATCCTTATACACAATAAATTGAGGTCTATACTTCTCCAATACCTTTGGTGCATTCCCTATGTGGTCGCTGTGATCGTGGGTAGCAAAGAAATACTTTAGTTTTTTCACTCCAATTTTATCCAATTGTTCTATCATAATCTGATAGTTTTCTTCCATGAAGCAATCAATCATTGAAAATGTTCCATCGTCGCTCTTTATTACTATACAGTCTCCATAAGAACCCTCTCGATTTTTAAGATTATAAATAATAGTTTCAGTATTATCTTCTGCTTTTTCTGTAGTATAATCTAAATTCACCTCTAAAGAAGCTATATCATTAGAGTTTTTTTCTACATCTCTATATAAATTATCAATTCCAGTAACTTTTTTTAATGCTTCAGTTAACGCTGAAAACTCATTTGTACTCTCTATTGCACTATCCTTTTTTAGTGTTTTTATAACTTCAATTTCAAAAGGTATATTTGAAAGTATAGATTCATCTTCATTTATAGATAGCTCACATTTTAATATACCTGCTAAAGCTAAAGTTTGAGTAGTAAGTTCTAACTCAGCTAAATTATTAACGTTATCAATAGTAAGATCATTAAAAATTTGAGTACCATCTGGCTTATCTATATATATTCTTACTGAAGCCTTATTTAAATTTATAACTCCATAATCATTAAAAAATCTAAATAATAAGTATCTACTTTTAACATCACCTTGTTTAGCAACTATCTTTTTTAAATACTTTTTATCTACATTTATATCTATTATTTTTGGATTTAAAACCATATTATTCTAACCTCCTTATTACTTATTATCAATAATCTTATCTCTAACAATATTTAATGTTTTTAATTTTATATATTCTTCCATTCTTTTATTCTCATAACCTTTTTGTTTAGCTATTATTTCATATCCAAACTCTATGTCATTATTACCCTTTACAATGACATACTGAGGATACATATCTTTAGTTTCAACCCATACATTACCGTTACCATAAGCCCAAGTCTTAACCTCGTATTGAATATTTGTATTTACAGTTTCTAAAAATCTCTCATCTATTCTTAGAATACATTTTCCGTTTACCAATTTATCTCTTCCTATATCTCCAAAATGACATTCTGTTGTTTCATAGGCATTCATTTTAATTTTTCCATAGTGTTCAGTGTCAACAATTCTATTCTTTGCCCCTGAACAGCTAATATCACCATTAGAGTGAAAATTCCTATCTACAAAAAAATTATAGCCACACCAACAATCATTACTTCCACTATTTTTAAAAAAGTCTAAAACAGAAAATGAATCTTCTCCTACATGAAACTTTGAATAAAAATTATTATCTGTTACAAAAAACTTTCCACCTTGTTTCATTCTTAGAATTAATTCATCCGCAGATGTATTATATAATTCATATTCACCAAACATCGCTTTAAAAAGTCGTGCAACTTTAGCAAAGTAACTTTCTTCGTATATCATAATAGGGTATGAAGTGCCTAGAACTCCAAACTTATCTAACGTTATATACGGGCTATGCTTACTATTGTCTAATGGATAAGTTAGCATCATAGCACTATCAAAATCATTCCCTAATGCTATTACCGGTTTATCAGGATCTTTATTATCTATTAACGACATTAATCCACCGATATAATCCTCATCTTTCATATAGTTGTATAAATTAATCATATTATTAACTATTTCAATAGCTACTTTTTCATTATTTTTAAAGATAGCTCCACCTGATTTATTTAAATCAATCTGAAATGACTTATCCATATTAGTTATTAATACAGTTCTTAAAATACCTATTAATTCATCTGCATAAGCATAGCCACCACCAATAAAAGTTCTCCAATCCCAATCACTATCATCAGGAAGTCTTTTACTAGCAATCATAATTCCACTTGTACCTAATGCTAATGCTCCATAAGTTCTAGAACCTTTTATCTTATCTTCAAATAGCATAGCTCTTACTTCTTGTGGTTGTGCAATATCCCTTAAAGCCCCAAATTTAGTTTTTAAAGCATCTACCATACCTTCTAATGCATTTGCTTTAACCCCACCATTTGATGTTGTAATCTTATCTATAGTATTTACACTATCAATCAAATTACTTTTTGGTAAGCTTTCATTACTAAGTGTGATATTAGTATATTTTTGAGTTAATAAATCCATTTCTATTGCAATTGCTCTAGTTTTTATGTCTATTCCTAACATTTCATGTTCTGCTGTTATCGTATCACCTAAATTAACTATATACCCATCTTTAACTATACCTTTAAGAGAGTTTGATTTATTAATCATGTCTACTTCAAAAGTAATTTTAGGTAAGTCTATATGATTATTTTTAAACACTTCTTTAATCCTTTTTCTTGCTTCTTCAAAAGCTTCTTCTTTAGTATTAAATCCTTCTTTGTCTTCAGGACTTTCTTTTACCTTTATATCATCAAATTCAACTATACCTTCGTAAATTTCAGGATAATTATTAATTAAAGGTGAATCAACGTATTGTTCAGGCAACATTAAACCATCATACATAACTATAATAGCTCTTGTTATAATATCTTCACTATTTCTATTTCTTTTAAAAGACACAGAATTATTTCCATACTTACATTTAACTCCATGATCTGTACCTATTCTATGATTTAGTGTTACAGTGTAGTTATTTAAAAATAACTCTCCGCCCCATCTATTTAGAATACTATTATCATCATTTCCTACGACAGCTTCTAAAATACTTTTTCTTATAAAATATGAAGTATTAGTATTAGTAATATTACTTTCTCCTCTAAAATTTGTACCTGCAAAAACAGTATTTAAAGCTACTTTTGCATTGCAATTAGTAGGTCTTACATCATATAAATTCTTAGTGTCATTTACATTTTTACAATATGTTTTATTTAATTTGAAAAATATATGTTTACAATTTACAATAACCCCTTCATCTGAACTATCATCTAAATCATAGATATAATATAAGTCTTCACCCCAAGGTAAATCTACCTTTATTACATCATTAATTCCTATACTTTTCCATCTACCTTTTTTATCAAATGGATGAACTAAATTCACTTCCCAAAGACCATTTAACTCCATTCTTATTGTAGCTTCTATAGGTTTTAATATCATATCACCATTCATATAGTAGTTTTTATTATTTTGTTTATATAGTTGTATCATTAATTCACCTCTTTTCTTTTAATAATCCCTCAAGTTAGTTTGAAGATAGATTTGAATATTTTCTCCAGTCCAATTTATAGTATTTTTTCCTTCTTCTATTATAGGGAATTTACCACTCATTATATTTGTTACTATTCTTCCGTCTTTATAGCAAAGTTCTTCTTCGGAATCTACAATAACTTCCTGTCCAACATTTAAAGAAAAACTCTTATCATTAAAAGTGATTGTAGTATTACCTTCACCTACTACTCTTAAAACAGGCAATGATTTTACACCATTGTTAAATACTGTATAATTTTTGTTTATTTTAATCTCTCTACACCCATGTAAAGAATATTCATATCCTTCACATATAAATTTAACTTCAAAATCAGCAATACCAATTTCTCTTTCAATATTGCTTACTTCTAATCTTTTTACTCTATAGTAATAATCTTCATCTTCACTAAAAGACAACTTATTATCCTTTACCTTTCTTAACCAATTTTTAATTAATCTTTTTTTATAATTAAAATCGTCATCATTTATATATAAAAAATTAAAAGATATAGTTATCTCTATATCTTCAACATTTTCATATTCAGTTATATAACCTCCATTTATTCCTTCTGCCTTATCTTCTTTATATTTAAAAGAAGGAATAGGTAAGCTATGTCTTGCAATAGCTTTTATACCTAAATCAAAACAATCTGTATTATTAAAAGTTACATTAAACATAGCTTAAAACCTCCTTTTTTGTATGCTCTTATCAATACTCTTTATAACACTACCAGTTATTTGATTTGTTACTTCCCTACCATTTAACATTGTTGTTATTTCTGCATTAAGTGTAATATTCTGTAATCCAGTTACTACTGCTTGTGCTATTATAGTTCCAAACTGACCAAAATCCACACCTAAATTAATATCAGATGTTGAATTTACATTAGGTAAATTATTAGTAGCCCTTATAAAGTCAGTCATCATACTACTTCTAGCATTATTAGAATCTGTATAATATTGTCCACTTTTAGCTATATTACTTAAAGGACTAATATTACCTTCTAAAACCGGAGTTAAAGCACCTTCATTACCTAAACTAAACCAGTTAAAAGGGTTAATTTTAGATATAATTCCACCTATCTTACTTCCTATTCCAGATATATAATTCCAAGCTCTTTTAAATGGACTTGTAATAAAATCATACACTTTAGAAAATGCATTTCTAACTCCATCAACTACTCCTTGTGCTAAGTTAGAACATGTATTTTTTATATTAGACCATATATTACTTACACTTGATTGAATTCTAGCACCCCAACCAAATATCCAGTCAACGAATGAATTCCACTTATTTATTATCCAATCAACTGTATTTTGTGCTAAGTTAGTAGCTGTAGTTTTAACATAATTCCAAGCATTTGAGACACTATTTTTAATTCTTTCGCCCCATCCGATAATCCAATTTACAAAATCATTCCATTTTTGCTTTATCCAATCAACCATAGCTTGTGCTAATTCACTACATTTTTGCTTTATGTTATCCCAACATTGGCTCATCCATTCTTTAAATTCAGTCCACTTTTGGGTAGCCCAATCACAAAAATTAGCCCAACATTGCTTAATTTCATCCCATTTTGCTATTACTAATACAACTATTGCAATTAAAGCAGCTATAACAGCAATAACTAATAAGATTGTTCCTGTAAGTGGTAGCAAAGCTACATTTAAAGCACCTGCGGCAATAGCCATACTACCTATGATCGGCAAGACCATACCTAAAATAGATAATAAAACTCCAATAACTCCAACTACTATAACTAAAGTCCCTGCCAATTCTGGATTTTGTTGAACCCAATTTGAAATAGCATCTATAATCTTTTGTATGTATGGCATAAGTTCATTTATTATTGGCATTACACTTTCAGCAAGTGGCATTACAATGTTGGTTGTTGTGCTTCTTTTAAGACTTTCTAAAGTACTCCCTAAATCATCATACTTAATAGAATTCATTTCATTAGCAGTATCTATAGTTTTATTAAAGTTATCCCCTATATCACCTAAAGCACCAATAACTTCTGGACTTAAATCTTCCCACATAGTACCGAATAAAGCTGTTCCAACCAAGTTTTGCTCTTGTTTATCAGTCATGCTCATTATTTTTTCTATTATTCCAGTATAAGTTTGCTTTGCCTTTTCTCCACCATTAGCCATGTCAGTTGCTACTTCATCAGCATTTAAACCAAGCGTTTTTAAAGCTTCTGCTGATCCAGTTGAACCATCAGTTAGTCTTATATTAAATTCTTTGACCGCATCACCAATTTTATCTAAATTCCATGCTCCAGCTTGAGTTCCATCATACAGAATGTTAAACATATCTTCTGCATCAAGACCAGCCTTTTTAAATTGTGGAGAATATTCATTTATAGAATCTAGTAACTCATCTGAAAAATCAAGCCCTTGTTTAGCTCCTTGAGATAATAAGTTGAAAGACTCATCTGCACTTAATCCAAAGTTTTTCATTAAGGTGTTTACAACTCTTACACTTTCGTTTATATCATAACCAAAAGTATCTCTCATTAAAAAGGCTTTTTCTGTTGCCCCTTGTAATTCATCTCCAGTTAACCATAAATGCTTATTTATAGAACCAACCGCATTTGCTACATCATCAAAGCTATCTCCATAGTTACCCGCAAAAACATTTTTAACAATAGGCTCTATTTCTTGCATTTCTTCTTTAGTTAACATTGTTGAAGCTTGAATTTGGTTTACTGATTTATCAAAGTCATTAACTGTTTTAATAGCTTCACCATATCCATTTAATATAGCTTGACCTGCTTCAGAAGCTTTATCACCTACATTTTGCATACCTTCGCCAACTATAGTTAGTTTAGCAGCAAAATCAAGACTCTCTTTAGCAGATGACTTAACTTCATCTTCAAAATCATTTAAACCTTCTGGAGAATCTATATCTTTCATTTCTCCATTTAGTTTTTTTATCTCATTTTGTAACTTCCCTGCCTCAGATTCAGTTTTGTTGATTGTAGTTTGTATAGTTGTCAACTTATTGTTTGCGTTTACAACCGCATTTGCTTTAGTTTCAAAAGCTTTTTCAGCATCTTTTATTTTTTCTTTAAGTTGAGTTACTTCTACAGAACTTTTACCAAATTCATTTTCGGCTTTTACAAGTTCTTCTTTAAGTCCTTTTAACTTTTCTTCTGCCTTTGTATATCCTACAGAACTTTTTTCTAGAGTTTCTTTAGCTTTCTCTAATTGTTGGTTATACACATTTATCTTTTTCTGAGTAAGTGTATATTGACCTTCAAGTAAATCTAATTTAGCTTTCTGACCTTCTAAGCTATTAGAAAAATCATCGCTACCTGCTTCTGCTTTCTTAAAATTACTTTCCAAAAGTTTCATTTCAGATGTAATTGATTTTAATTGTTTATCAAATCCAGAGTTTTTTAAAGCTAAATCTACTACCAATTGCTTTTCAGCCATTCTCAATACCCCCTTTCGATTTATTTTAAAACTTTATATTTTTTAACCTCACCCTCACTTGTAATTACGTTGCTTTTGGATTTGGTTTTATTGTCAACTTTATTGTATTTTACGTGTATATCTAATTGTTTAAATAGGAAATTTAAATCAGTTTCCCAAATATCACTATCATTCCACTTTAAAATAGTATTTCCTAAGTAGTAAAGGTGGTCTATATCTATATATCCATCTTTACTTTCATCTACTTTTTTTCTTCTTCACCGTCTGCTACAGGCATAGATTTTCCTACTAGTTCCATTAATGGAGTACCTAAAGCTGATACAAGTTCAAAATCATCATATTGACCTAACTTTCTTTTACCTAGGATAGCACCTGTTTTTTTACTCTTAACTGTACTAAGAATTAAAGTATAAATAAGGTCTAAATCTTGCTCTTTTTCTATTTTATTTAACGCTTTTAAAAGCCCCATTTTTGCATTAGTTTGAAAGTGTTGGATTGATTTTATATCTAAAGACATAAAGCATTCCTCACCATTTAAAACTAATTCAACTCTTTTTTGTTTTCCTACATTAATTACATGCCCCATTTCATCAAACTCCTTTATGATAAATTGTTAAAAAATAAAAGAGCATCTAAAAAAGACACTCTTTTATCAATAGAAAAATTAAGAACTATAATCCCCAGTTGGAACTTTAGTAAAGAAATTATCCCAAGCCGTTTTAGCTTCAGTATCACTACTTGCTGCTTCGACCTCTTTTTGATCCATTAAGATATCGACATTATCAAGCGAATCAGAAATTGCTTTACCACTAAAAGTAAATACTTCACCTTCAGAATCAACATCGTTCTTTTGCTCTTCTTTAGCTAAAGAACAGTATTTTAGACATCTTCTTCTAACCGTAGAATCATCCATAACTATCTCATATGATAATGCTCCAGAAACTGGTATAGTAGATGTTTTAGTTATCTTCATACAATGCTCATAATCTGCACCAGTTATTTCTGCTTCAACAGCAGGAGGTAAATTTGAAGACACTCCTAAGGTAACATCTACACTTTCTAAAACCTTAGATGATCTTTCTATTTTCATATCACCTTTATACTCTTTTTCTTTATAATTGTTCTTAGTTTCTAAGCTTACAGCCCACTCTAAAGCTATAGGTGAACCATATTTATTATCCCCAGTCGAAGGGAAAAATGTAACTTTTCTAATGCCTAATTCTCTTGCCATATTAAAATCGCTTCCTTTCTAAATTTAAATAAAAAAAGATAGGCTAAACCTATCCATTACTTTTGATAACTATCTTGAATTTCTTTGTTTTTCCAATTCTTTTCTTTCCACTTGTATTTACAAGTGTAACATTTATAACGTATATATTTATCTTTTTTACCTACTCCAACAGTATAGAATGGTGTAGATACAACTAAGCCTACAAAAAACAACCCATCTAAAACTCCCAAAAACATACTTAACATTGTCAAAGGTGCAAATAGAATCATTGAAGCAACTATTAGACAACAACAAATTAATAATCTCTTACCTATCTGTTTCCAATTCAACTTTCTCCACCCTTTATAATGTCCACATCTTGGACATCTTCTACTTATATAATTTACCATCTAAACCAATTCCTCTCATTAATATCTCTATGTTTATATTATATCGTGAAGCGATTCACTTATCAACACTAAAACACACTATTTATAAAATGTTAATAAATTGATTTATTGCAAATTATAACCGTTTCAAATAAATCTTTTTGCTTAATAGTTTCCAATATTTTGATATTTCTAAAACCATTTTCGATGAGAAAATCTTTTAGAGTTTTAATAGTTTTGGTTATATTATTTTTAACTAAAAGATTTATATAAACTTCATTGTCTGTAAACTCTTCTTTTGTATCTGCTAAAATTAAATCCTGTCTAAATTTATATGTAATACAGTCAGTACTTCCACTCGGTCTTTCTATAAAAAAAGTAGGTATTCCAATGACTTCTTCTAATTTATCAAAAATATCTTTCATCTTAATACCCCCTTAATTTAAGATTCTATCAAGTTCTTTTTCTAAACCTTTATACATATTATCAAGTACTTTATCTTCTATCTTCTTAAAACTTTTATCCATCCATAAGAAGTTAGGATCATAATATTGGCCATTTAACCATAAAGTGTATCCATAATGCTGATAGTAAAGTTGTTTGCATTTTTCCCAATTTTCTTTAGTAATTCCAACCTTAACAAAACTAGTATTCCCTTTGCTTTTGACTTTTTCCGCTTCTAAATATTGGTATGAGTTTTCGATATCTTTTGGAGCATCAATTTTTTGTTGCTCTACAACCTCTTTAGCTTGTTCGGTAAGTATTTTTTTACTTGCCTTTTTACCAACATTGCCTAATGCATCTAATGTTTTATATAAATCATCAAAACCACTAGCCATTATATTCACCTACAATCTCATACTCTTTATTTTCTTCTTTAATATTACTACAATAAACAATATTAAATTGATTATTATTATATATTAAGATATCTTTATTGGTTAAATTTAAATCTCTAATATATCTAATATAAAACCTAGTAGTTACAACCGAACCTTCGCCGTTGGCAAAATTAATTTCCTTTCCACTTGTATTTGATATTCTAGCTTTGCAAGTTAATATTTCTTTATAATTTTCAACTGGTAGACCATCATCATTCTTTGTAACTCCATCTGGTCTTTTAATTATTACTTTATGTTTATAACTTCTACAATTCATTTATTTACCCTCCTTAAACTAAGTTATTAGGATGTAAATTTAGAATATTTTCAATACTTTTTTCATGATTATTGTGACCATCATAGTATTGTTCTACAAGCATATATAAAGCAACAACAATATCTTTTTGTTCATCTAAATATAGGTCATTTTGCCCTGTATGACTTCTTATATAAGCTTTTGCACTATCTAAAAAGGTTTGAATTAATAAATCACTATCATTATCAAACACATTTAAATAGCCTTTTATATCTTCAAGCAAAATTTCACTAAACTTTAATTCAAACAAAATTATTCACCTCCATTAAAAGTAAAAGGAGGGAATAACCCTCCTATAAATTAAGCTGATTTAACAGTTAAAGCAACCATTTTTTGTGGTTCGATTATTTTAGAATCTAATTCTACATAACCGATTACACCAATAGCTCTTTGATCTGCATATTTTTCAAGTAAAACTTGTAACTCAACTTTCTTAGTTAATTTAGTGTATAACCCACTCATATCTCCATAGAAAACTGCTTTATTATCATCAGTTGCAACAGGACAGTTTTCAGAAGTATATACTGGTCTTCCTAATAACTCCCATCCAAATCCTTTAGTTAAGTCTTTTTGTAATAAATACTCTCCAGTTGAAGCATTTTTAAGCTTTCTTAAACCTTTTAATGTATCTTTATGCATTATCCAACATGCATTAGCTTGGAATTTTTCTGGAACAGCCATTTGAACATCTATTAAATCATCAGCTACTATTTTTGAAGCAGTTGAAGTTTCAACAGTATTTGTCATTGATACTAATCCAGACATTTTACCAGCATTACCAGTTATTAGTTCTTTTTCAATGAATTCAGAAATAGCTTCTGCAACTTTTAAGATAACAAAGTTTAATAAATCAAAATCTGTTCTATTCATTAAAGATTTAGAAATTTTTGCTAAACAACCAACTATAAAGTTCTTTAATGTTACAACTTTGAATTTTCCAGTTCCTTCACTTAAAGTTTCTCCGTCTTCTACATAAGCAGCAAATATTGAGCTTGAAGTTTCATCGTAAACTGGGAATGCTAAATCTCCACCTACATTATATATAGTAGTTAATGAATATATAGGTGATAATTCTTTAACTTTCTCAATTATTTTGTTCGCTATATGAGTAGGTATAACCGCACCATTATTAGCTACATCTAAAGCTCTTTCATTTCCTCTTATAAAATCTAAAAACTTAGCTTCTTCTCTTATTTCTAACTCTCTTGTTTGTGTATTCATATCTTTTACCTCTCTTTTTTCTTCTACTTTTTCAAATGATCTTACTAAGTTTTCAGCAGCAATAGTTTTGTCTATTTGCTCAACTTCTCTTTTAATTTCATCAATTCTAGTTAACTCTTTATCATCTAAACTTCTTGTTTCTGTTTTAGCTTTGTTAACTAAACCTTCCATTTCTTCAATTAATCCATTTTTTTGTTCTACTAATGCTTTACTCATTATTAAATCGCTCCTTATTTTTTAAAAATTTATATATAAAAAAGACACCTATTTACATAAGTGCCTTTGGGTTGTAGTTTATTTGTTTTTTAAAAGCCAAATTTCATTTTCTAAAATGCTATAATCAATCTTTTCTTCTTTAGTAGGTTCATTAAACATTCTAGTATAAATATTTTCATCATTATCTCTTTTATAAACACTACAACCTGAATATGCGGGATTTTTCTTATCAGATAATATAGAAACTTCTAATAAATTTAAATCATCTATATACCTCTTTTCAAATCCTCCCCTTAATTCCCTTTTAGAATATTTAGGTTCTATAAAACCAAATGAACACCCAACCAGTTTATCAGCTTTTGCAAGTTCAATAGTTTCACTATCACTTATATTTGCTCTAAAAAACAAGCCTATATTGTCTTCAAATAATTCAACATTTCTATCTCTAGTACCTATTTGTTTAGACCAATCGTGATTTAATAGCATTGCTACTTCTCCACCTTTTCCTAAAGCTCTATCAAATGTTCTAGGTTCGATTACCTCTATAAATTTACTGCCATCAAAGTCAGTTAGAACCTTACTTTCTCTAGCAGTAACATTTATATAACCTTCAAGTGTTACACTATCTTCTCTTAACTCTATCTTCATATGTAGCACCTCCTCTCATTAATAAATAAGTTTTAAGGAAACATATAGCTGATAAAATTAAAAGACTATATATTATTCCAAACTTTACTATTATAAAAATAAGCATAAAAAAAACACCTAAGAAAAAATAGATATCCTCAATATTAATAGATTTCTTGAATTTATTAAATTTAATCTTCCATTTGTTCTGAAATTCCTTCAGGTTTTTCTTGAACTTCTTCATTAATATCACCACCTAGCTTTTTAGTTTCACCAGTGTTAGGCGTGAAATAAGTTTTATTAGTTATATCATAAAATACTGAACCTAAAGAACTCTTTAAGACATCCATACCTTCTAAAGTCTCAAGATTTTCTTCTGTTCTTACTTCATTTATAGTCTTTATCCCAGAATCCAAAGCAGCTTTATAAGCATCAAAACGCTCTTTGATACTGGCCTTACTCAGTTCTTTAATATCAAATTGAAAATAATAGTTATTATTCTTTTCTTTTTGCAATAAAAGATATTTATTTAAAGCATTTTCAAATAAATTTAACCAAGGTGTAATACATGATTTAAGAAAAATTCTATAATCTGAATCTGTTTTTATCTCATTAGGTATATTAAATATCTTTCTTAATTCAACATTTGTAAATTCTCTATTTTGTAAAATCTGCATGTCAGTATTGCTTGATTGAATTGGATTGTATTTTATTCCTGCATTAAATACAGAAAATTTAGCTGATCCAGTTACTTCACTTTTTATTTTTTCTCTAAGCTCATCAGGATCTTTCACCTTACTTTCACTTGTAAAAAATCCTTTTAAATTACCTCCATTTTGCAAATTACTTCTTAAAAAGGATTGTTCTAGTAAAGCTAAAGCTAATATATCTTTGTTCTTTTGCAGAATGCCATTTCCTTTTAATCCATTTTTAGAATCTTTAGCAATTGTAAGAAACTCATAAATTTCAAATTCCTCTCCACCAACCAATAATTTTGCATCTTTATGTATGATTTGTGTATCAAGCAATTCGGTTACATTACTTTCTTCTGTATAATAAAGTTTTACAAATTTATTTCTATTCTTTTCTATTAACGCATGTCCACTTCCATGTAAAATACAATCTTTAAGCATAGCTCTCTTGAATTGTTGAGCTGTCATTAAATTGTTTGGTTCTAAATTTAATAAAGTTAATCTATTGTCATTTTCAATTTCTTCAACTTTATCACATCTGACTCTTTTATATAATCTTACATTTAGCATACTTATTAAATCTAATATAAGGTCAACACTACTACTAACAGAAGGAATGTTCATAACATTTTCTTCAGTTACATTTTCTCTTGCAATTCCTAAAAGTTCATTTAAATATATATTACTACTTGTTGTTTCAAATATTTTTTCATCATTTCTTAAAAAACCCAAATAATATTCCTCCTTTCTACATGCTGTCCCAACTATCATCATTTTGTAATAATGATACTGTCATTATTGTTCCAACAGTCATATCTACCTTACCAGCACTATGTTTTTTTGTTACATATTTATTAAGGTTTGTGTCTTCTCTACATCTTGCATTAGTTAAGTTAATTTCTAACAGTTTATTATCAAAATAATGCCACTTACCATTTTCTATAAGTTCTTTTAAATATTTGGTAGGTGCATGAAGAACACTACTATGTTGTCTTATCTCAACTGTATTCATTCCTTCAAATTCAAGATCCTTTGCGAATAGCTTACAATCTCTTATATCATAGCCAACCATTTCAACTTCACACTTATATTTCTCTTCAAAGTTAAGTATAAAGTTCTTCACAAAAGTATAATCAATTGAATTTTCTCCACATGCAAAACAAATACCTTGCTTAATAAAACTAGCATAGCTTATCTTTTCTCTTCTACTCTTTAAAGCAATTTTATTTTTTGGAATAAAAGCCCATGATTTTGTATAAATTTCTTCATTTTCTATATAGGAAATGGAAACACTTGTATTGTCATCACTTTGGGATAAATCAAGAGACATATAAACTGTTTTTCCTTCTAAACTAAAATCTTCTTTCAGCTCACATTTTTTAATATCTTTTATATCTAAGTAACTAAAAGTAACAGATGAAGGTAAAAAATGATTCATATTTTTTGTTAAATATTCCTCTTCATCTTCTCCACCTTTTTCTAAAGCCATTTCTCTAACTTCTATTATTTCATCATAATTTTCTTGTATTCTCATAGGATTTGCTTGTTGTAAACCAATATCATCCCACAAATGATCTTCTTCTGCATAATATAATAAAGCAAATACCCTTTCAGAGACTTCATTTTTTATTTGCCCTGTATATATCTTTTTTAAATAATCTAATTCACCTTCCATAACTGATCCGTCAATTGCGTAAGCTGTAGTTAGCTTAAATATCAAAGGATTTATTACACTTAATTGTCCAGACTGCATAGCTTTTATATTTGCCTTTGAAGTCATTGCTCCAACTTCATCTGCTATAATTGCAGCAGGACGTATACTGTTATTTGAATTTGCTTCAGATGTTCTAGCCATGTAGAACGAATTAGTTAATTTACAGACACTTCTACTAGCTAAAGTTTTTGGTAATTCAAAATATTTTGCTACAGCAGGACTTACATTAAGAATTTGAATGATAGCTTTTCTTATCTCTCCTGCCAAATCTCTATTTAGGCAAATTGAATAAAATTCTGAATAATCTTGCTCTGTTAACATTAATAATATTAATATTAAAGCTGATATAAATGATTTTGCATTTTTTCTAGCTATAAATAAAGTTATATCCTTATATCTAAACTTCCTTCTATTATCTTTAAATCTCCAACCAAAAACATTAACTATTAAGAATGCCTGAAAACCCCATAATTCATTTAAGACTGGCTTACCTGCACTAAATCCGGTTGCAAGATTAAATAATTTTAATAGGTTGTTTATCTTCTTTAACTCTTTATTATCTAAATAAAATCTAAAATCATCATTGTATTGTAATTCTAAATCCCTCAAGAACCATTCACATTGTTTTCTAACTTCAAATGTGGTTATTTCTTTTTCGTCAATAACATCTTTGGCGTATTGCATAGCTTTATCTAAAAGAATCATTACTCTTCATCCTCTCCTTTTAAAGCTTTTAAAACTGGATCTTCCGCATTTGCTTTAGCTTGTAGATTAATACCAGCCAATTTAGCTCTAGACTGTGGGGATAATGAAAGCTCATTGCAGCATCTAAAAAATTCTTTAGTATAACTATCCTTAACTTTTAAGGCTTCTTTATTAAATATATCCTCATTTAATTTATCTTCAGCCTGTCTAATTCTATCTAAACAAATACTTGTCTTTTCTAAAATAAATACATCTAAATTAGTTAATATGTTTGATTCACTCAACTCTCTTACTATGTATCTAAAAAATTTCCTTTGGTCTTTAGTTAAATTATCAGGTGGGTTAATTTTATTGCTTCCACCTTTTAGTTTTTCTTCCTCTAATTTTCTATTTTCACGTTCCTCTTTAGTTAAATTTTTACTCATTGTATCAACTGATTTTCTAGGTCGAGCCAAAATATCACCACCTTTAATTTTCATAAAATTTTTCATTTAGGGAATTTTTTTCGAGAAAGGGAGGGCGTCGTCCTTAGAAGACTTTTAAATTTTTCCTACATATGTATAGGGGGGATTAAAATTTTTTTAACATAATAAAAGAGTCCTACTTTCTCTTATTGTTATAGTAGAACTCTTCTTTATCTTTATTATTTAATTCAAAATCTAATATAGAACTTGACGAAAGCCTTAAGTTGCAATCCTTACAAAGCATAACCACATTGTTTTCAAATAATTCAAACTCTGGATACTCACTCCTAGCTAGCAAATGATGACCTTCCAATTTATCATCTACTATCTGTCCATATTTACTAAGACACCTAAGACAATACGGTTGTTGTTCCAAGATTCTTTTCCTCAGCTTAATCCAATTATACTTAGAATAGAACCCATCATCTATCTTCTTCCCAATCTTTCTGCACTTATGTGATTTATCAACTATACCACATCTAGGACAAATCTTCTTCATAATAATTATTCCTCATCACAATCTATGTTAGGAACATTCTTAAGCACTATCATATAGAAATCATTATCTAACTCTCTAGTACGTATATAATTGCATTCCATTAATCCTAACGTATCATCGATAAAATCATAAAAGTTATTATAGACAAGAACATAGTAACTATCTTCTGTTAGTTCATCATAATATAGTTTTGCATAGATATTATTCCCTTCATAATGGTGAATCTCACAACTCTCACATATATGTTTTGTCTCTTCCATATTAGCTAACTCTTTCTTTATACAATCATATCTCTCAATGAATATTCCCTTTTCATCAGCCTTACAGTTATAACCATATTTATTCTCTAATGTGTTAACTATATCTGCTTTCTGTCTTCTATCTAGATTAAATCCTATTTCTTCCCAATAAATATAGAATAGTTTATCATTACTCTCGATTAAAACATCCTTAATATAATCCATTGCTAATTTACCTCCATACCCACTTTCTCTCTAAATTCTCTAAATATCTTTTCTGCCTCAGCTTGTATTCTTTCATTCTCTTTTTCTATTTCTTCACATCTAATTCTTAATTCTTCATTTAATTTTTTAGTTTCTTCATTAAGCTTCTTATTTTCTTTTATTAGCTTTCTATGTTGTCTTTCTATATCACTTGTTTTAGCCTTCTTATTTCTTATAATAATTCCCACAAACCATCACTCCTAAATATTTTATTTTTAATACAAAAAAGAGTAGGATTAAACCCACTCAATCATATTTTCTACATCTAAATTTAACATTCCAAAAACTTCTTTTTCTTTTTCAGTTAATTGTCTATACATTACTTCTTCTTTATTTTCATTTAGAAGTTCTGCTTTTGTATTATTTAATAGATAGCTTTCTAATTTTTTTAATTCTTCTTCTTCAGCAAGCAACTCAACTAAATTTTTATATACAATGCATTTGAAATCTTTACTTGCAACAAAATCTCTAGTTGCAGGAACATTTCCACTTAGATGTGCAATAGATCTTGTATATATATTCTTTGTTTGTCCAATATATTTAATTTCACTTTCTTTGTTAACTAAAAAATATACAAATAGTCCTTTATATTTATTTAAGAAATTTTCCTTATATTTATTTGTATTTTCTTTATTTTCTCTTTGGTATTTTTTTTGGTATTCTCTTTGATATTCATTTTGTTTATCTTTATTCTCTTTAATCCATTTCCTATTATCCTCTTTTTTTGTTTTAGCAGCACACTGCCTACAATATTTCTTATTGCTTTTTTGTGCGCTAACTAAACTATTACAGCCATTACTTTTACATTTAACCCAAGTTTTACCTGTATAAAACCCTAACTTGTTCAAAAACTCATTTAAAGTAACTTTCTTAGAATCTGTGAACTTTCCGTCCTTATAATCTTCTAGAATATTAGACTTTATTTCTCCTATTATTCCTATCTTAGTTTCTTTGTTTTTAATACTTTCTTTAACCATTCTCATAATAATATCTCTCCCTATAATTTAATATTTTTGTGAAGGCTTTTTGTATCTCAGATGCCTTAACTGAGTAGCCTTAATTTTAAGACTAATTCTATATTAAATTTTAGAGACTATATTACTATATAAGCTTTATAATCTTTAAAGCAGACACACAGATTACAATTAACAAAACAAACAAAAATATAAATAAATAAAACAAAGGAGGAAGAACATATGTGTTTTGCATATCTGCTTTAAAGATTATAAAAAAATGAGAGAGAAAAATTAGCTAAACTCTCTCTCAGAAATCAAGGAGTGTCGGTTTTTCAGGAGACAGATTACCGAAAACTGTCATTTAGGAATTATTATGATTACATTACACAAAATAGGTATAATGTATTAATTAACAACAAATTTTTCTTTTGTTATTAATTTTCACCATAACCGGCATAAGTGAGCGGTTTAGCGAACATGCCGTTAATATTAAAACAAATAAAAAGAACCTAGTAAATTAATACTAAGTCTTTTATAAGGCTATCTATTTAGCATAATTTTAAAATATCTTTAAAATCATTAATAAATTTTTTTACATCAATATAATCATCTTCATTCAACTCTTTTAATGACTTACTTCTACAATATGAATAACAATCTAAAAACTCATCTATATTTTTTGAATTTTCATGATCATATATTTTTAACAAACAACTAAACATCATCATATATGGCTCTACTTCTATAGTATCAGCTGTAATTAATCCTCCGAATTTTTTTGAACCTTCTATTTTATCAAGATTTAAAGCTAAATGAATGCAATGTTCTATTCTGACAGCCTCCCAATGAATTTGCTCATCTTTAATCTTTTCCATAATATACATCCTCCTAATAATAAAATCTTTACACCTATTTAATTCTATTATTAGCAAAATATTCCTTCTAATTATTTTATTATTTATAATTTGTTTATATTTAATATAGTTGCAACAAAATTTAATCTAATGTAATATTATTTAATATATTTTATATAAAATATAATTAAGTTTAATAAAATGTAAGTTAATTTAATGTATTTTAATTAATTATCTTCTAAACAATATAAGTCCCCCTTCTCACCTTTCTAACGAAAGGACGCCCCAAGGGCTTGACATTGGCTACGCCAAAAGTTCCATTACAATTAAATACCTATAAATTTACTCTTAAATACTCACTAATTCTCTTATTTACTAACTCATACAACTATATAATACCTAATAAAATTATCCTTTTATAATATAAAACTTAATATCTGAATAGTGCCCAGTTAGTGTCACTCAATACCGTTATACCACATAAAAGATATACTAGGCTCTACGAGGTTATAGTCGAGCTAAAGCTCTCCTCCAAAACCACTTTAAAATCCCTTTCATTCCATTACAGGGATTTATAAACTGGATTTTGGGAATATCAACCATTATTTTTTAGAAGAAGAAAATACCCCCTTTTTATAGGAACTATTTAAATAATAAATAATTCAAAAAATAGGGGGGTAAAAGTTATTATTCTATTATTTTTACAATCTTACCTATTAAAAAGTTGGCACTTTAAAGTGTATATAATATATATATTATTATTTATTATAGCATTTTAAAGTGCCAACTTTTGATTATTATTTTTTAAAATTCAAATAACTCATCTAATTCTAAATCATCAATAAATTTATTTGTCTTTTTTCTCATATCAATACTATCTTTATAATTAAAGTAATCATATGAGTCAACAGCATCTCTGTTATCAAACATATCTTCTATATAGCTTATTTCTTTTGCAATATCATCTTGTCTCATTGCTAATTTATTTCTTTCTCTTTCTATGATTGTGATTTCACTATATTTTTTCATCATTAATTCATATTTTTTCTTTTTATTTTCTTTATATTTTTCAATTATTTTTTCATCTAATTTTAAATCATATTTTATTAAATCTATAAGAACCTCAGTTAATCTTTTTTCGTTACTTTCTTCTTCATCTATACCGAAAACCTTACTCATTTTATCCTTTGATTTATTATTAAGTGAAACTCTTTTTTCTTCTATATATTTCATTTCTATATCTATAGCAGCCGATCCATAAATTATTTCATACACTCCAAACCAATACACCCAGCTTTCAGGTAACTTTTCTTTAACTTTAGTAGTAAATTCTTTATATTTTCCACTACCTGCTAAAAATAAAGATCTAAAATCTTTAATACCTAAACTTTCTAATGATTTCTTTTGTGCATCTAAAATCATACTTACTTCATCATCATTTGCAAGTCTATATATATCTATAGTTTCACCATCTCTATTAACTTTCTCACATATTTGCCACTTTTCTTCATATTTTATAACACTTCTATTTTGTAGATTTCTTAAAGCCCTATTAATTATCTTTTTGAATTCTGCTCTAGATGTATTATAGAAATAATGAACAGCACTTAATTTCATGTTTAATATTTCAGCTAATTCTGATTTTCTATTGTTAGCAACAGTATATGTATTATTAACCAATCCTAATATATTGATCAATTTTGAAAAGGATAACAAAACTTTTTTATCTTTATTTTTATTATTAGCTATGTACTCTACTAATATATCCGCTATTTCTTCTACATACACATTATTGTTTCCATTTAATCTAGCATCAATTTTAGGTAATGGATTTTCATATATTTCATCAACTACAAATTTATTACCTTCCTTATGATATACACAATATCTTTCTAAATCTTCCAGTTGTAACTTTTTAGATTTACCACTTGCAACCTTTATACCTAATAAACCACACAATTCTTTATAATTTTTAATAACCTTACCTACTTCTAAATTTTCAATTCTCATTTCCCTTTTCTCCTTTTTAAAACCTAAATTTTCTAATTCCTTTTCATTAATTATTAATTCTAATTCCTTGTTATTAACCATATCCATTCTCAACCATCCTTATTTATTTATTTGTTATTTCTTCTTATATTACATGCTAAAGTTAACACTTCTCTAAACTTAGCATCATCTACAAAACCATAAACTTTTTTTCCTTCATTGCGACTATCATCAAATGTATAAAAATCTCTATGCAATAGCCATGATAATCCAATAGCCATATTTTTACTATCAATAATATAATATCTACTTTTCTCTCTCATAATATCAAACCTACCTTTTCATATAATTGAGTTATCGAATCGACAAGCTTGTCGATAACCTCTCACCTTCATAGTGAAGGAGACAAATTGACTTTAATTCTTCTTTAGCAAAGTCAAATAAGACGATGCTATCTACCTATTTTAATGAAGGGGGTGGACAAAAATGTCCGTCACCTCAGGTTACATCTAAATTTTATTTAACGTCGGCATTTTTGCCTTCGTCATTTAACAAAGTTTTAAGAAGGATGTTACACTCTGCAACTCCTTTTTTATTAAGAGGGGCGGTGAAATGACGCTACCCCTCGTGTTTTACGACCCCTTTATTTTTAAGATACTAAAAATAAAGTTGCACTTTTCTTAGCATCTACTCTATCTAGAACTTTTAAAATTCCTTCTGTTTTCTTTAAAGCTGATAAATCTTGATCTCTATAGAAGAACCCTATCTTTTCTCCATCTTTATTGTTTAAAATAAGTTGTTCATCTCCTTTATATTCTTCAACTCCTATTAATACCTCATCAGCCATCTTATCTTTATCTGTGTATTGAATTCTTGCCTTCTGGCTTACTTGTTTTACTTTTAATTTATAATTTTTATCTTGTGTTTTACCATCAGCCGCTAATACACCAGTATGCTTACTATATCTCTTGAATAAGAAATTTATATCTCCATTCTCATCTTCTTTATAGATAGTATATTCTCTAGTTTTGCTAGTTATAGCTTTTTCTAAAGTATCAAACATTACATCTATTGTAAATTTACTTGAACATTCTGTTTTTATAATAGCATAAGCTAATTCTTCTATTTTGTAGATTTCTTCTAATTCTTTCTCTCTTTGTATAGCATAGATATCTAAAAATGATAATCTACGATTTTTTTCTTTTTTGTCTTTTTCATATTCACGACTTATTTTTTGTCTTTCCGCTTGATAAATCTTATAAAATTCAAAGAATTCTTCATAACACTTATTATTTTCTACAGCTATGTCTTTTAAAATTCTATAAAGTCTGCTTTTAGAATTATCTGTGCCTTTATGACATTCAATTATTGGTGTTATTAGTTCATCTTGAACTTTATATGCTAGTTTGTTAAGTGCTGTATCTCTTAATTTAGAACATTGTCTTTTATCAATTCTATTTTTATTCTCATAATTCTTACTCCATTTTGCGTAATACATAAAGATTGGATATTTCTTTATTTCGTTTCTCTCTAAGAAATCATCAACTACTTTCATATCTTCCTTCGCAGGAGTAATCAAAGTTTTTTGACTATCGATTGCAATCTGTGACACTTTTAAGGTGTGATAAGAGTACGGCATAAATCTATAGAATCTCATTTTTATATGCTCTCTTATTTCTTCTTCACTAAAAGAAGCTACATCTATAATCTTTCCTCTTTTTATCTCATGTTCTAAATAGCTTTCAAAAACTTCTCCAATCTTCTTATTTAACGCAAAGAATTCTTCTTGCAATTTCTTAAACTCATCTTTTTTATTATCATTATTTCTAATCAAGTTCATTTTATCTTTTAGCTTGTCTGATTTAAGTAAATACTCTCTTAATTTATAATGTTTTTCTACCTTGCAATTTTCTTCTTTTTTAAATTTCTCTCTCCAAGCTTCTTTTATATCCATGTATGTCTTTGAGATTTTATGTTCTTTACCATCTCTTACTTCATATACAAAATATTCTAATCGCTGACAGAAATTACTTATAAGTGTGCTTGTATTTGCAACAGAGCCGATAAAATTACCAGAACTTTTTACTACAGCTTCATACATATTCTCTCTTGTGTATTCAAGTTCTTTCTTATCACCATCATTTTCATTTAAAAAGTTTATTCCATCTTTTGGATCAATTACAGCATTATATAGGATGTTGTTATTGCAAATAAAGAAAATATCTCCGTCTAGGTCAGCTCCTGAAGACAACATAAGGAAGTTATCTGCTTGATTTATAAACAATAATTCTTTTGTATGATTTCCAAAATACCTATCTAATAAATCAGTTTTAACAAGTTTTATCTTATGAACTTCTGAGAAAGAAGCAAGTGGGTTACGGCTAGAAACTCTTTTACCTTCTTCACCTGCTACATAGAACTCATTTATACCTAATTCTCTATTTTCCTCAAATTTTCTATTCATAATCCACTTTAGATAAGCTATCGGATCGCCAAATCCAGTCTTATAATTCCCTTTAACCAAGAATTTTCCTCCAGCGAGCTGATGTGCGGATTTTGAAAGCATATTATTAATAACGTCTTCTACACAATATGTACTACTAAATCTCTCATCGATTTGTAATAGTCGAGTAACTTTTGTACTTGCACTTAACTCTTCTTGTTCTTCTCTGGCTATATCTTTTAAATATAATCTTATAGCATCAATATCTTTTTCTCCACGACCTACAACTCTCTTATAAGAATTTAATGTTTCTTTAGCTAGTTGTTCAATATCCTTTAGAGTTAAGGCTAAGTTGCAAATAAGCTGATAATTAGTAAGAGAATATTCTTTAATTTCTTTTTTATTTACTCTCGATATATATATTCCCTCTAAAGTTTTTCTATAAGGTGAATATATATCTTTACTAATTTCTTCTTCAATAGCTTTATTTAAAGAACCAAATTCTTTTACTTCATCTTCCCAAAGCTTTAACCATTTTACCTGTGTTTCATTTAAAATCAAGTCTGCTTTTGAAATATTAACTTCTTTTCCAAACACATCTTTAGTTATAAAATCACCTTTTTTATCTTTCCAGAAATAATTCTTATCTGCCATATATTCAAATTCTTCAAAAAACTTTTGGAAGTCTGCTTTAACAACTATTCCTTTTGCAGCAATTCCGTTATAAAGTCTAAATTGTGCAAAATCTACCTCATAATCTAAGTTTAATTCTTTTTGGATTATTTTTGAAAATCCTTCACTCATAAATCCACATCCATCATATGCGGTATGCTCTAGTGTCTCTTGATTAGCTTTTAATTCTATTCCATTTAGTTTAAAATAATTAGCTGTATAGTTATATTTAATTTCTGGTAATACAACTATATTAGGCTTGTAATTTATAAATGTACTTGAAGATAATGCTAGTCCAGTTCTAGCTGTAACATCTTTTGCAATACATATTTCTTTCCCACTAAATTTTCTTAACTTATCTAAACTAATTAATTTTTCAAATAACTCAATGAATTCTGCATCTTCTTCAGCAATAAACATGTAACTACATTTACCTAACTCTTTATCTTCATTTTTTTGCAATGAAGGTGATGTTAATAAAGGTAAAAATAATTTATCTTCTATTACTAATCCCTCATTTAATGTTTTTAGTGCTTTTTCTTCATCGTCTGGTAACATTACTTTTATAATATTTTTTAATTCTAAATTACCTTCTAATTCTATTCCTTTGTATATGCAATAAAGCCTAAATAAAATATTTTCATCCATCTTTATTTCCATATTTTTTGACATATCCTTGATAACAAATTTAACCATAATAATTCCTCCTAAATTCCCTATATCTTTTTTATTTTTATATTCAGTTTTCACAATAACGGAGCGGTTAGCGAACGGTTAGTAAGCCCGCTCCATATATCTCTTATAATATCAATTTTAACTCTATTTTCTTAATGAATTACTGTGAATTTTTAAGTTCTAATTTATTTCCCTACATTTTACCCACTCAGTTAACTTAATCCTTTCTTTTTCATTTAAGTTCCTTTTCAAACTACCATTTATAAATTGGTATAAACTTGGCTTATGTATCTTTAAAGTATCTGCCAACTTACTAACACTCATGAAATACATATCCCTCATCTTTTGTAATTGTTCTCTTAATTGATTTTCTGTCATTTCCTCACTTCCTTTCTTATTTATTTGATTATGATATCATTGTCTAAAAAAAAATATATAAAATAACTATTTATCTCCATTATAACAAAAATTGATATAGTCCGTACACCCTAGTAATACCAATGGTTTGAAGAGTTTTACAAAACTCTAATCGCTTAAAATGCCTATTTTCTAACTTCTTCACTTATAGTTTTTTTTGGTTCTCGTAAAGAACCACGGAATATTTAATCAAAACTCTTCTGAATATTGCTTTTATTGGGTCTACCTATACCACAATAAGACAACCTGCTGAACCGTTGATATCAGTGGGTTTAAAGGGGGTGTCTAAAAAAATCCCCTTGTTTTTGGGCTTATTTTGACACATTTTTAAACAATAAGCCATACAAATTTAAATCCCCGTTAGAACTTTTTTCTATATAAGTCAATTCTTTCTTATCTATAATATTCTTTATATATCTCTTCTATATTTGCTTTATAGCTATAATTTAACTCTATATCTTTTTCTCTTAACTCTGCTTCTAAAATCTCAATATCAAAATGCTTGTCTGCTAAATCATCTCTCTTAGTTCTAGTGTATTTTTCAACTACCCAATCTTTCATAACTACTATACCCATCTTTATACCTCCAAAACTGTACTAACAAATCCTAAATGTCCAAATTTAGAAAACTGTTTGACATACATTTTAATTTCTTTATCTGTTTTAAGCTGATTTGATAATCTCTTAGCTTGTGATTCTTCTATCTCGCCTAAAATATAACCATGAGCCTTCTCCATTATTCTTGCTAGCGCCTCATGGTTGTCCTTAAAAAGATTAAGATTAACCTCTAATTGTCTTAAAACCTTCTCATTTTTCATATTCTCTCTAACCGCATCTGTATTTTTTTCAAATCTCCATAATCTCATTTTTATACCCTCATTTCATTTATATATTTTTTATAATTTTATATTTAAAATCTACATGAATTTATAAAAGCAATTTCTTTCTTAGATAAGATTGAACTATCTTTTATGTTTATAACTGGTAACTCTTTTATTCTTAATATTTTATAGTAAGCATAAAAATAATGAATTGAACAAGGTAGCAATATGCCTTTATATAATTTTATATTACTTATAGTTCCACATCTCTTATATCTCTCTAATATATCCTTTACTTTCTTTTGTTCTGGATGTATAGTCCTTTCAAATGTATTTTCAAAGTTTTCACAAATAAATATCTTATCTGCTCTAATAAACTCTTTATTATTTTTATTATAATTAAGCACTTCATCACTCAATATTAACTGATCTCGTTCTTCTGTAATAAGATTTTCCCCTTTAATCACTTCTATCTCTTCTATAATTCTCTCAATTACTTTCCTTCTTAGTTTATCCCATTTAATTTCCGTATAATTAGTAAGCCACTGATTTATCTTTTCTCTAGCAAAGTTTTTAGAAAAAGGCTTCCAATTTGATGTTATTTTCTTAAACTCCTTATATTCTACTTCTGTCATCATTCCTTTTTCAGCATTACATAAACTACATGCTATTCTCCAATTTGAAGGTGCATCTATTCCTCCTCTAGCAACTGGTACAGCATGATCAACAGTTTTCTCAGCCCATTTCTTAATTGTCTTTCCACAAAATTGACAAGTATTATTTCTGTATTTTTTGAAAGCTATTTTTTCTAAACTTAACTCCTTTTTATTTTCTGTGTTTAAATTGATATTGTTATAAACTAAATTCCCTCTCATTTTTTACTCTCTCCCTTTTATACTCATTTTAATTTTTTAATTTTATACTTATTTACTTCTTTAGTTCTTTAGTAAGATTACTTAACTTTAATTTGCAAATTTGTTTTTATTTACCTTACAAATATATATTATCAAAAAGGTGTACACCTGTCAACACCTTTTCTAAATATTTATTCACTTTTTTTCACTTTTATTTTCTAAGTGCATATGATATAATAAAGGTGTACATTTAAGGAGGAGTTTTAATGGCAATAAAAGACACTAAAACTAGATTTATGGTTACAATACTAAAGAAAAATAAGGAAAAGCTTGATTATCTTTGTGAGAAGGAAAAAAGAACAACTTCTTCGCAAATAGAAATGATATTAGAAGATTATTTTGAAAGAAACAATATTAAGCTTCCAGATGAAGAATAAAATTTTAAGGGTTAGTTAATTCTAGCCCTTATTTTTTATGAAAACAAAAAAGAGAGTGTATTAACTCTCTTTTATTTATATTTATTATAAGGTAGTTTAGTTATAAAACTAGCATATCCTCCTGAATAATAAATTAAATTTAAGCTATGAAATCTCTTCATATCTCTAAGATCCTCATACTCAAAATCATCAAGTTTAGATTTAAAATGATTAAAGTCATCCTCTAAACAACCTCTTAATAGCATATATGAACTATTGCTGGCTTCTAAAGTATCAAATATGCTTTCTAATTGTCTGATATATTGGGTGCTAAAAATAAACTTACATGCAAATTTACGACTTTGAGGTAATATATATTCTAATGATTTTAAACATGTTGGAGCTTGAAATACTTCATCAACTAAAACATTAACTCTATTAGGCTTTTCAACCTTCATACCTCTTAATTGACTTGCTAACCATATTTTGCTTATCCAATATGTTATTAATATGTTTTTAGCCATTTTTGTTGGAAAATCTCCTTCTTTCATTTTTATTAAAAGAATCTTTCCCTCATTCATAACATCAACTAAATTTATATTATTGTCTAAAGGTTTATTATACATATATTTTAATTTAAAATCTTCTCTTAACATCCCCATTCTATCCAATATATGTTCTATCTTACTAGAATAAGTTCCAATTACTTGCGACAATACACCTTCAGCTTCTTCTTTTTTACTTACTTTTGAATATTCATTTAGTTCGTTTATAGTAGTTATTTCTTCTTCTAAATAATTTTTTAATTCATCGCTTAAACCATCAATATAAGCTAATCTTTTATCAAATCGCTCTAAACATTCAACAACATTTTTAACACTATTGTAACCTTGTACAAAAACTACATTGGCAGCAGCATTTAAAAATCTTCTCATTCTACTGCTTAATGGATCACCAACACTTACTGCATCAATCAAACTCATAATCTGCTGAGATTGTAAGTTAGCAAGTTTCATTTTTTCAAATGAACTCATTTCTTTAGTTATTCTAATTTCATTATACCCTAGACCTTGTATAGTGTCTTCACTAGCCATATCTAATTCAATAATTTTATTTTTATCCACATAGCTTTTTATTGTTTCACTAAGCTCACAGTTTTTTATAAAATCCAACACTATAACACACTCATTTGTATTACAACAATCTTTAGCATAGTTTCCCATAAAAGTAGTTTTACCTCCGCCTTGCCCTCCAATCTCTACTAATGGTAAATTGCCTATATTGTAATCATCCTCTAAATAAGCAGAGACTGTAGTTCCCTTGTAAGTAGATTCACCTAGACATTTAGCCCCCTCTCTTAATTGATTTGGCATTGGATTTTCGTTTACTTTAATATGGTTGATTCCTAATTGAGTTAGCAATAATCTACCCGGTGTTTGAATAAAATTTTGACACTCATCAGTACTTACAGTGTTTATTTCAGTTCCAATATTATAATCCTCTATATTTATAGTATTGTTATGCTTTTTATATACTAATTGATTATCTCCATCTAATACTCTATAAGCTTGTGCTGTACTTATAGCATTATTATATTCTCTAGTTTTATCATCACTTTTACTACAGATAGCTATTTGAGTATTTATAATCTGCAATTCTTTTTTCTTCTTAGTTTCTGAACTTAATTCCTTATTTGTTTCAAGAGCAGTAGCTAAAACTTCAGCAAAACTTTGCTTATTAGCTTGTCTTTTCACGCCAGAATAATCACTAATAACATTACTAATAGTATCTAAAGATTCAACTAGAATATTTAAAAACTTTTTTATTATATATCCTGCACTTTTCTTATCTCTTTCAAGTGGTTTTTTAGATTTAAATAATTCTATGGCTTTATCATATCTAGCTTGCCATCCAAATTGAGTACAAGGTATAAAATTATACAGGACAGAAACCCTGTCCCCTTCCTGCATAATTTCTATAACACTTAGAATTTGATTTAATGGCTCATTGGTTTTCTTATCTACACTTATAGAAAGTGCATCATCTTTCTTATATGTTAATTCAAAAATAGTTGAATCTTTTGAAATCGGATTTATTGACTCTACTTCTTCTATAGTAGATTTATTCCATATTTCTCTAAGTTTTTCTATTAAAGTAGTTTTAAATACTTGTGGAATTATAAAATAAAAATTAGCATTCTTATCTACAATATCTATCATGTATGAGATTTTAAAATTAGTTTCTAACCATATTTTCTTTTGTTCTCTTCTTATACGTTCATTAAGTCCCTTATAGCTTAAAGCTATAGCTTTTGCTATGTTAGTTGTATTATAGTTTCTAGTGCTTTTATGAGGTGTAATTTTAATGTATATATACTTAGGTTTAACAAGTTCAAAATACTTATCTATACTTATACTAGTATCTTTCTTCTTAAATATATTTTTAATCATTTTGATATAGCTCCAGACATTGCTTGAATAACTGCATATATGATAGTACTAAAAGTTGTCCATTTAGCTCCATTTCTAAAACCACTTACATATGCAAAGTGACCACCAACAGCAATAACTAAGCATATCCAATAACCAAAATTAGCCAAACCATGTAATGCAAAACTAGTTAAACTATAAAACATAGATTCAAACATAATTTTAAAACCTCCTACCCTAACAAATCTTTTATAATATCAAAAATCCAAGGAAGAGCATAGAATCCACCAAAAGCCATAACATGTTTTAAAATTATTCCTCCTACTTCTTTAGCTTGGTTTTGCATCAAAGAAGTTAATATTTCTTTAGCAGCCATAATAATACAGAACCAATATCCAATATTTTGGACAAGCGTTAATAACGTTCTACCTAAACTATCAATTTTACTTGTATCTACACTAGCAGCGTAAACATTAGTTTGTACTATAAACATAGAAGCTAAGAAAAATACTATTATCATAGTCAATCTAGAATTCTTTCTACAAATTTTTTCTATAGATCTTGAAGCTTTCCTATTAAAGTAAATATCACTTAAAGTTAATTCTCCTCTATTTAATGCACAAAATTCTGGAATACTCATAGTAACAGTTTTATAACCTAATAATCTATTTAACATTATTTTTCCCTCCATAATGTATAAAGCATTTAAAAATAGGCATAATAAGAATATAATCAACAAATGTGAGGTGATTAAAATGACAACTATGTTTGCAATAGAATTAGCTCTTTTAGCTCTAAGTGCTGGAGCAAGAATAGCTGAAGTTTTGCTTTAATGTTATTTTTCAATTAATATTCTCATTAAATCAAAGAAAATAGTAACGTTTTAATATATACATGCATAGACTACTAGTGTACGTAGTAACGTAGTAGTTATTTGGCACATTTTCCACCCTATTGGAAGTGTGCCTTTTATTTGTTATTTTTGTATTTCAATGATATCTATTTTAATCATTGTTATTATCATTTCTTTTTTCATATAGAATATCCAAAGATATTCTTTTCTTCAAAATATCCTTTATCATACTTCCCGGTGCTGAATATGATTTTAAACGCTCATATAATTCTAACTCTTCTAAATCACCCTTTTTAAATTCAACCGGTATTATTAACCTATTCATTTTATATCCTCCTTTAATATTTTAGATTGCATTGCAAACCAAAGAATTATAAAGATTCACATTTTAAGGATTGCTTTAAATAGCATTGCGTATCTAATTTAATCATTTATTTCATTGATTTCTTTACTATCTACTATATCCTATGTATACGCTATAAAATTGTTACTATTTTTAAAAAATAAAAGCAAAAAAATAAAGGTATAGACTTTTTTTATAAATCTATACCTTTTAATTATATTTATCATTGATTGGTATTATTTATTTTAAATTAATCAGTGTCGGTTCTAATCCATTTCCAACAGGTGTATTATGCAATGATAAACTGTACCCTTCTAGCTTATCATTTAATGGTATTTCATAAGTAACTACTATTTTTATTTCTGTACTAGCTAATATAGGATCACCATAAGTAAACACATCATCTGTATTTAATATCTCCTTAGCCTTTATTTTTGACTTAGCCTTATTAGGATTTATTTTAGTTTCCGTTTTGTTTACCTCGTCATTTTTAACTAATTCAAACTGATATATTCCAGATTGAAAACCCTTTGAAATATTTTCTATGTTAAGTAATATACTTACACTTTGCTCCTGAGTTCCCTTTTCTACTAATACTTTTTCAATTTCTGCAATTAAATAATCGTCATAAGAAATAGGCTCATAACTTTGTTTCTGTACTGGTTTTATTTTATAACCTACAAATAAAATTACTATTGCTATAATTATGACAGATATAATTATTAATATCTTGGAATTCTTTTTCATAAATCCACTTCCTTTTATTGTATTTTTTTCTATATTATACAACAATTTTTAAAATTATATTATTCAATTAATAATAATTTAATATTTTACTACAAACCTCACTTATCTTATTTTAGGTTGTATTGCATAAACATCAAAATACTTTTTGTAATAATTAAACACTTTGTAATTCAATTTTTCAGCAAAAGTATAATAAACTTGCACTATCTCTCTAAATAAATTACTTACATTAGCTTTTTTCCATACACCTTTAGCAAGTTTATTATTAAAATTCTTTATACCTTCTTTTACATTCTTGTTGCTCATTAAAGTTAACATTTCTTTTATAGCTTTACTCTTATCAATATCAACATGCTTTCTAGCTAATCTTACATTTGTATTATTGTCTATATTATTCTGTTTAATTTCTTCTACAGTTTTAATATCTACTATTTCTGTCTTCTTAGCTCCTATAATATGTTTTAATTTAGTATATATATTATGGTTGCCTATTTGGGCTTTCTTCTTTTCTATGCTAATATAACGTAGTTCAGACAAGTGTTTTATTGCTCTTTTAACTGTACTTAAAGAAATATTTAGATTTATGCTTATAGTTTCTAAAGAAGGATAAGCACATTTTTTATTCTCATTGTAAAGACTTAATAAATATGTATATATTCTAAACTCATTTGAATTTATATTTTTATCTGTTATTAAACTCATATCTAACTTTAAAAATTGAATATTCATGTGATTATCTCCTTTCTTGTTGTTATATAGTTATGTTGTTATGTTTATTATATCAAATTAATTTATGTTGTCAACAACATAACAACAAAAAAAATAAATAAAAAAAGAAAGGCTTTTATTTATTGCCTTCCTTTTCTAAAACCATTCTTAATCCTTCTTCAATCAAGTCGTTTATTTTACACTCTTTTTCTAATGCTAAAAGTTTAATTTTTTTCATTAAATCACTATCTATAGTTGTATTAATCGCTTTTCTAGTACCCATTAGAAACCTCCGTATTTTTAATTAATATAATTATATCATATATTGTTATGTTGTTATATAGTTTCTATTAAAAAATAATAGAAAAATCTATTAATATTATTTATATATATCTAATTAAATATAAGTAAGGGTTTAATATGAGCCAACTTAAAAATGTCTTTATGATACTTTTAAAAAGCAAAAAAAATAAGCTTATGAAACCAATTATTATCTAATTTCATAAGCTTATTTTTCTCTGTTACTTTTGTGCGTACTCCAGGACCTATAAGGCCACCTTTTATATTATTTCCACCTCGTAAGGCAGCTCCAACATCTGAGCCATATCTAGGGTATATGTCTACTGCATAGCTTAAATTATTATTTTTAGCTAATTCTATAAGATCTGATGTAATTTTATAGTCATAAGGTCCACCTGAATCCTTTGCACAAATAGAAACATCATACTCTGTGCAACTTAAGTCATCACCAATGCATCCCATATCTACTGCTATAAATTCAGTTATATCCTCTGGCAAATATGATGCTCCATGTCCTACCTCTTCATATACAGATATAAAGATTTTTGTTTTATATTTAGGCTTTATATTTTCTCTTTTTAATAGCTCTAATAATCCTATTAAAGCTGATACACTTCCCTTATCATCTATAAATCTTGATTTTATAAATCCACTTTCAGTTATTGTTGTTTTTGGATCTATAAAAATAAAATCTCCATTATTTATTCCTAAGGCTTTTACATCCTCTTTATTTAAAACCCTTTCATCAATTCTGATTTCCATATTCTTAGGATCTCTAGGCTTGCTTGATGCATCATCAAATACATGTATTGATGGGCTTGTGCTTAAGAAAGTTCCAGTATACTCTTTTCCTTCCCTTGTTCTTATTATGCAGTATTCTGAATCTAAAGTTGGTACTATTGGACCTCCTACTAAATCAAACTTTAAAGTTCCCTTTGGTGTTATAGATCTAACCATAGCCCCTAAAGTATCTACATGAGCAGCTAATCCAATAACCTTTTCATCACTTTCTCCAGGAATAGTTATTACTCCGCATCCCTTATTAGTCAATTCTAGATTATATCCTAGCTCACCAACTATTGTTTCTACCTTTTCCATAATCTCAAAACAAAATCCACTTGGACTATGAAAACTTAAAATTTCTTTTGCTACATCTAAAATAAAATCTTTGTTTATACTTACCATATATTTCGCCCCCTCTATTTGTATATTAATTATAACATATAGGCTATATAATGCCATAAATCACTATTCTATTTTTAAGAATCTTGTTACTTAATCTCTTAAAATATATAATTAATATTGAATATAGATTAGAGGTGTTTTAATGGAAAATAAAGAACTATTAGAAGAATGTACTCTTTGCACTAGAAACTGCAAAGTTAATAGATTTAAATCTCTTGGGGTATGTAAGGCTAGTGAAAAAGTTAAGGTAGCTAGAGCGGAACTTCATCCTTGGGAAGAACCTCCTATTTCCTTTAAGAATGGATCTGGAACAGTATTTTTTTCTCATTGTAATTTAAAATGTGTTTTTTGTCAAAACCATGAAATAAGTCAAGATTTTAAAGGACTTGAAATATCAATTGAAAGGTTAGCAGAAATCTTTTTAGAACTTCAAGGAAAGGGAGCTGAAAATATAAACTTAGTTACTCCAACGCATTATGCAGTTCAAATACTAGAAGCTTTAAAAATAGCAAAAGAAAAAGGATTAAATATTCCTATTCTCTATAATACTAATGGATATGATAGTTTAGAAACAATAAAATTATTAGATGGTTACATAGATGTGTATCTTCCTGATTTTAAATATTTTAAGGATGATTATGCAATTAAATATTCAAAGATAAAAAATTATAAGGACAATTTAATTCCAGTATTAGATGAAATGTTTAGGCAGGTAGGTTCTCCAAAATTTTCAGAGGAAGGTAAACTTTTAAAGGGTATGATAATTAGACATTTAATGCTTCCAGGTCTTTTATTTGATTCAAAGAAAGTTATAGACACTATATTCTCTAAATTTGGAGATGATGTTTATATAAGCATTATGAATCAATATACTCCTATGAATAAGTCTTGTGATTATCCTGAAATAAATAAGCCTTTAAACCCTAAACATTATGAATCTCTTATAGATTATGCAGCATCTTTAGGAATTAAAAATGCATTTATACAAGAAAGTGGAACTAACTCAAAGGCATATGTTCCTTCTTTTAAATATGAGGGAGTTATGAAAAAATAGAATTTTTTCTAAAAATAAAATAATTTCATAGGAAACACTTATTCCTATGAAATTATTTTATTTAATTTTTCTATGTCTTTTATTATTAGAGATTTATTCCCTCTAATTTCTATTAATCCTTCGTGCTCAAATATAGAGAGTTTTCTACTCATTGTTTCTCTAGTTATACCACAATAATTAGCCATATCCTCTCTATTAATTGGTAAATCAATAAATATTTCCCCATTTTCTATTTTGCCATATTTTCTCTTAAACTCTTTTAACATATATGCTATTCTAACTCTAACATCATTAGTTACTAATTTATGAGCAAATTCTTCAGTATCCTTTAAACGATTAGTTAAGGATTTCAAAACAACTATAGCTATTCTTGGATTTTCTTCTAAAACACTATCAACTTTATCCTTATCTACGGCACAAACTATAACATCATTTAAAGCAATAGCATTAAATAAAATTCCTCCCTCATTATTAAAGAGGCTTGTCTCTCCAAAATAGTCCCCTACAGAGAATATGTGCATTATTTGCTCTTTTCCTCCCTTAGTAAGTTTTGATGTCTTTACACTTCCCTTACTTATTAGAAATAGCTTCGAAAGTTTTTCACCTTCATAACATATATATTCCCCTTTATTAAAATGAAAACATGTCATTCCAGTAGCTAATTTATTAAATTCTTCCTCTGTTAAATCCTTAAATATAGTAAGCTCCTTGTTGCATAAACAACTTTTATAGCCCTTGCAATCACATTTTTTCATAGCTCTCTCCTAACTTCTTATTTGTAATTCTATATCCTTAGTATTAATTATAATATATTTATTCATAATTTTTTACCATTAATTTATTTAATATTTATTGATAAGTTATAAAATTAAAAGACTGTATAAAAGAAAGTAAATATAAATTAAAATTTATAAGCCTTTTATACAGCCTTTTATTTAATAATTTAATTCTAAAAGACAAAGTCCATGGGCTGGTGCTTTCTCTGAAGCTTTTGCCCTTTCCTTAGCTTTAAGTATATCATCCATATATTGTGGTTCAATCTTTCCAAGTCCCACATCTACTAAAGTTCCTACTATTATTCTAACCATATTTAGCAAAAAGCCATTTCCATTTATCTTTATCCTTAATATATTATTATTTTCATGAAATTCAATGCTATTTATAGTTCTTAAAGTTGATTTGTTCTTTGACTTTAAACTTGTAAAACTCTTAAAGTCATGAGTGCCTAATAAATATTTTGCTCCTTCTTCCATAGCTTCTAGGTCTAACTTCTCTTCAACATGCCATGCATATTTTCTTAAAAATACATCTTTGAACTTATTGTTATCAATAGTATATTCATAAGTTTTAGACTTAACATTAAATCTAGCATGAAATCTTTCACTTGCTTCTCTTATTTCCTTTACCCTTATATCCTCAGGTAAATATTCATTTATGTGTTCAATAATTTGTTCTAGAGTCATAAGAGAATTTGTTTTAAAACTTGCTACATAATTTTTTGCATGTACACCACTATCAGTTCTTCCACAACCAATTAGTTGAATCTCTTCATTAGTCATTTTAGTTATCACTTTTTCTAATTTATCTTGAACTGTGGAAACATTACTTCCCTTTTGGTTTTGCTTTTGCCATCCCTTGTACTTACTACCATCATAATCTAAAGTAATTTTTATATTCCTCATTTTAATTTCCTTTCAAAAATAATTTAAATATATAAATTTAAATTTTTAATTTTAATACTTTATTTAACCTGTTAAAATTGTACTATCAATTTAAATATCTGACAATAAATTTAATTTTATTCTAAAATTTTCACTCTTTTAATTTTCACCTTTTTATTATAAGATAATTAAATAAACATTAAGAGGTGATTTTTATGAAAACCATGCAAAAATTATTAAGTAAAACTAGACAAGCTATAAAAGAATATAACCTTATTGAAGATGGTGATAAAATAGCCGTAGGACTTTCTGGTGGAAAGGATAGTCTAACACTTTTACATATATTAAAAAACTACCAAAGATTTTCTCCTGAAAAATTTGAATTAATAGCTATAACTTTAAATCCTGGAGGAGTTGATAATAGTCCATTACATAATCTTTGTAAAAATCTAGATGTTCCTTTTTATGAAATTCAAACAGATATAAAGGAAATAGTTTTTGATATAAAGAAAGAAAAAAATCCATGTTCTTTATGTGCTAATCTTAGAAGGGGCGCATTAAATGATAACGCTCAAAGACTTGGTTGCAACAAAGTTGCCTTAGGTCATCATAAGGATGATGCCTTAGAAACCCTAATGCTTTCAATAAGCTATGAAGGAAGAATAAACTGCTTTTCTCCTAAAAGCTTTATGCATAAAAATAACTTAACTCTTATAAGACCTATGGTGTTTATTGAGGAAAGCCAAATAAGGAAGGCAGCATCAGAATATAATTTTCCAATAATAGAAAATCCTTGTCCTGCAGATGGTAAAACTAAAAGAGAAGATATGAAAAGCCTTATTAGAAATTTAGATAAAACTATGCCTGGCTTCAAGAAAAATTTATTTAAATCTTTAACCAATACAGATCAAATGTTTATATGGGATAAAGAAACTGTTAGAAACATGTAAAAAAAAGCTGTATCAATTGATACAGCTTTTATTCTAAAGACTATAAATATCTGATAACTCTACTTTGTAAAGTTCTTCTCTGTTTTCTCTTTCACAGGATGTTAAGGCTATCTCCTCTAAAGTTTCAGTTGCAATCTTTTTAATTGGAAGTTTTACTATAAACTCTGTTCCTTCTCCTAGTTCACTATTAACCATCATTTCTCCCCCATTAATTTTCACAAGTTCATTAGCTATAAAAAGTCCTATTCCACTTCCTTCATTAACCTTGGTTAGCCTATTATTTATTTTCTTAAATCTATTAAAAAGCAAATCTATTTTATCCTTTGGTATGCCGATTCCTGTATCTTTAATACTTATATTTACATATTTTTCATCAAAACTCATAGTTACATCTATACTGCCATTCTCTCGATTAAACTTTATAGAATTTGATAAAATATTTAATAATACCCTTTCTAAATGATTCAAATCAAAAGCAATTATTTTTTCTTCCTCTTCTGTATCAAAGGTTATGGAAATTTTATTTTTTTCAGCAAATTCGCATATAGACATTGTTATATCTTCCACACAACTTACTATATCATGATTTTTAATATTAATATTAAAAAAGCCAGCTTCTAATTTTGTGCTATCTATTAAATTGTTTATTAGCTTTAACAGTCTAAAAACATTCTGTTGTGCCACTTTTATATAATTAATATAACTATTTTCATCTCCATCCATATAATTTTTCAATTTTAATTCTAAAAGTTGAAGTGCACTGTATATTAAATTTACAGGTGTCTTAAATTCATGAGATATATTTGCAAAGAACTCCATTCTAAGCTTTTCCATCTCATTATTTTTTTCTATAGTATCTGTAATATCATTTATAACTATGATTCTCCTTATAGATTCTCCATTTTCATTTTTTATAGAGTTTGCTCTAAATAAAACATTTCTAACTTCATTGTCTGCCCTAACGATTCTAGCCTTCTCCATAAAAAAATCCCCAAAATCAATATTATTAAATTTATATCTATCTTCAGGATGAATTCTATCTAATTTTACAATCATGCTTCTCTCTTTATATACTTCTTTACAATTTAATCCATATAATTTTTCAAAAGCATGATTTACATAAATAGTTTTTTCTCCTTCTTTTATAATTACAACATCATCTAAGTAATTAAGAACTTCAAAAAACATCTTATCATTTTTCTTAAGTCTATGCTCTATAGCTTTTTTATAAGAAATATCTCTTGTTAGTCCAATTATACCCTTAATTTCATTGTTTTCATCAAAATAAGGAGATTTTACAGTCTCTTCTAAATATCCCTCTTCACATTCAAATCCCCATTCTTCACCATAAACTTTCTTTTCCCTTGAATTAATAACTTCTTTATCTGTTTTTAAAAATGTTTCTACCTTGCGTGGATCATCAAAAAATATATCTTTATCAGTTTTTCCAATTATATATTTTTTCTCAATTCCAACTTTATTTTCAAAAGCTTTATTACAATTTATATATCTTCCATCAATGTCCTTAAAAAATACATAATCTGTTAAAGAATCTAAAAATAAATCTAACATGTCTTTTTCTTTTTTTAGATTAAATTCTAGTTTATTATGTTTCTCCAATAAATATTTACTAAACCAAATAATCACATAATCATTATTAAGAAACTTTAAACTAAGGTTTTCCTTTAAATCTTTATAATGTCCTTCTCCCTCAATATTGCTTATACTAAATATAGTTTTAAAATCTATATCACTACCTAGTACTTCACTTAATAACTTACTATTAAATTCTTTTATGCTAGATTTAATTACAAATAAATCATTAAAGTCTTTATCATCTAGTTTCCCATAAATATACTCCATAGGACATGATTTTAATATTTCTTCAAAATTAAAATCCTTCATATAATATAACTCCCCTTTAAGTTATGAAATCAACTATTTTCAAATTAAAACATTATTTCCCTTATTTAATCTTTATTATATTCACTTTGGAACTTTAAAACAATACATTAAATTTATTTTAATTATGTAAAAATATGATAACATAATATATTAAATATATTTTCTACATTAAATTTCACATTAAGTCAAGTTCAAATTATTTCATTTAAAGTTAATTAATAGTATATATATATTTGTTTAATCACTAATTCATTATTTTAATAATTTTTTCTGATTTTACCACCAAATTACAAAAGAGTATAATTAAAATAATATAATTATTTAATTGATAAAGTTTATTTATTAATATTATTAATTGTAAACTTTATCAACATAAAAAAGCTTAAGAGGAGGTAAAAAAAATGAGTAAAAAGAAAAAAATTTCATTTCCTACAGCCTTTACTGTATTATTTATTGTTTTAATCTTATCAGCTGTTTTAACTTATTTGATTCCAGCAGGGTCATATTCAAAGTTATCTTATAATGAAGCTGAAAATATGTTTATTGTTACAAATCCTCAAGGGGAAAGCACTAAGGAAGCTGCAACCCAAAATACCTTAGATGAACTTGGTATAAAAATAGACTTAAGTAAATTTACTGACGGAAGTATAAGTAAACCAATAGCTATACCAAACACTTATGAAAAGGTTGCGCAAAATCCGCAAGGTATTGCTCAAATAATACAAGCTCCTATTCAAGGAACTTATGACACTATAGATATAATTATGTTCGTTCTAATAATTGGTGGAGTAATAGGGGTTTTAAATACAACTGGAGCATTTAATGCTGGAATTGCTAGCCTTTCTAAAATAACTAAGGGAAAAGAATATATACTTATAATATTATTATCAATACTTATTTCTCTTGGTGGTACTACTTTTGGATTGGCAGAAGAAACCATTGCTCTTTATCCAATTCTGCTCCCAATCTTCCTAGCTTCTGGTTATGATGCTATAGTTTGTATAGCCACAATATACATGGGTTCATCTATAGGAACAATGTTCTCAACTGTAAACCCATTTTCTTCAGTAATAGCTTCAACAGCTGCTGGAATAAGCTTTAAAGAAGGCCTTGATTTTAGGATGATAGGATTAGTTTTAGCTACACTTATAACAATAATTTATATACTTAGATATGCTAAAAAAGTTAAAAATGATCCTTCTAAATCTCTTGTATATGACCAAAAAGATGAAATAGATTCTAAATTCCTTCATGAATCTAATAATGATGTGCCAGTATTTACTTGGAGACTTAAACTTATGCTTTTAATCTTCGCTGGTTCATTTATAATTTTAGTTTATGGAGTTTCAGCTAAAGGATGGGGATTTATACAAATGACTGCTCTATTCCTTGTAGTTGGAATAATTTTAGGATTCCTTTCAGGACTTGGAGAAAAGAAATTTGTTAATACATTTATAGCTGGTGCTGCTGATTTAGTAGGAGTTGCTTTAGTTATAGGTGTTGCAAGATCTATAAACTTAATACTTGAAAATGGTAAAATATCAGATACTTTACTTTATGTATCCTCAAATGGAATTCAAGGTATGGATAAAAATATATTTATAATATTAATGCTTGTTATATTCACAATCTTAGGATTCTTTATTCCATCTTCATCTGGTCTTGCTGTTTTATCAATTCCAATAATGGCACCACTTGCAGATACAGTTGGTTTACCAAGGGATGTTATAGTTAGTGCTTACCAATTTGGTCAAGGATTAATCTCCTTTATAACTCCAACAGGATTAATTCTAGCTACCCTTGCTATGGTTGATGTAACCTATAATAAATGGCTGAAATTTATTATGCCTTTAATGGGAATTATAGCAGCCTTTGCAGCATTACTATTATTAGTACAGGTACATTTTTAAAAGATTAGTTTATTAAAATAACTTTTTTATAAAACTTACAAACAATATGAAAATTATATAGATAAGCTTTTGAATTTAAATTCTTAGGAAAATCTATTAATTTTCTAAATATGTTTGTAAGTTTTTTTATTATAAGAATACTAAACTATAAAATTATTATAGGAATATTATTTATTCTCATTTGAAATAATAAGTTTATATTATTTACTAAGGAGGAATTTTTTTGGACTTAACATCAAATTTTGATAAAAATATAAATACTTTATCTAAAGCTTTAAGGGTTGGGAAAAGTTTTGATATAATCGAACGTTCAATAATAATTGGGGATAAAAAAGCCACAATGTATTATATTGATGGATTTGTAAAAGATGACATAATGGAATTAATCATGAGTGACTTCTTTTCCTTAAGCAAAACTGAAATGAACTTAATAAAATCACCTAAGGATTTTATGAGAAGACAAATTCCCTATGTAGAAGTAGCTGAAGAAGTATCAATAGATAAAATAGTATCTCAAGTTCTCTGTGGACAGACAGCATTAATTTTAGAAGGATTCTCCAGTGCAATAATGATAGATTTAAGAACCTATCCAGTTAGAGGACCTCAAGAACCAGAAACTGAAAAAGTATTAAGGGGTTCTAGGGATGGCTTTGTAGAGACCATTGTATTTAACACTGCATTAATAAGAAGAAGAATAAGAGATCCTAGACTTACCTTTGAAATGATGTCTATCGGAAATGTATCAAAAACAGATGTGGTTATATCATTTTTAGACGAGGTAGTTGATAAAAAAACTCTTAATCTAATAAAAAAGAAATTTGAAAACTTAGATATACAAGCATTAACCATGAGCGAACAAAGCCTTGTTGAATCTCTTTCAAATGCCTCATGGTATAATCCATTCCCTAAGGTTAGATACACAGAAAGGCCTGATGTTGCAGCTGCCCATATAACTGAGGGAAAGATAGTTATTATTATAGACAACTCTCCTTCTGTTATAATTTTACCAACTACTATCTTTGATTTTATACAGGATGTTGATGATTATTACCTTCCTGTAATAACAGGTAATTTTATTCGTTTAATAAGAAATTTTATACTAATTTCTACTATTTTTATAACACCACTTTATTTACTTTTAATCCAAAATGCCTATAGAATACCTGATTACTTAAAATTTTTATTGCCTGTTGATGGATATAAAGTTCCATTGATAGTTCAATTTTTACTTCTTGAAGTTGCAGTAGATGGATTAAAACTTGCCTCTTTAAATACGCCAAATGCCCTTGGTATGTCCTTATCTGTTATTGGTGGATTAATACTTGGTCAATTTGCTGTAGATACTGGGTGGTTTTTACCACAAACCATATTATATATGGCCATAGTTACACTAGGAAGCTTTTCTCAACCTAGTTTAGAACTTAGCTATGCCTTAAAATTTTGGAGAACTCTCCTACTCATATTAACAAGCCTATTCAATGTAATAGGATTTTTTGTAGGATTAATAATAGGAATAGTTTTAATTACAAGCAATAAAACTTTAACTGGTGATTCCTATCTTTATCCTCTTATTCCTCTTGACTGGAAAGCACTTAAAGCCCTTATATTTAGAGTAAGATTAGTACCTAAACAAAAAGAGGAATAATAAAAAGTTATTAATTTTCTTAAATTTTCATTTAACAAATAATATTTAATAAAAAAAGAAGGATTTTGTTAAATATTGTAGTAATTAATACTCTATAGGAGTAAGGAGGACAATAAATGAAAAATTTAAGAAAGATTTTAAGTATAATGTTAGTTCTATTATTTTTAATTCCATCCACAACAGTTCTTTGTCGTGCCGGCGGTGGTGGGGGCGGCGGAGGCGGTGGTGGTGGAGGTGGCGGCGGTGGTGGGGGAGGAGGCTCTTCTTCACATAGCTCTCATGGAAGCAGCTCAAGCTCCCCTTATGGAAATATGATTGACTTCTTAATATTAGGTTCATTCATAGGAATAAATTTCTTGTTTGTGAAAAACGGAAGTGTATCTAGATATAAAGTTTATTCTAAAAAAAGAGAAGCTATGTCTACTCTAAAAGACTTTGAGATTGAAAATCCAGCATGGAATTTCTATGAAATAGAAACTCAGATTGAAGAATCCTTTCCTCTAATTCAAGAGGCTTGGATGAATAGGGATTATTCACCTGTAAAACATTTAATGACAGATAACTTTTTTGATACTCATACTGTAAAAATGAATTGGATGCTTTTAAAGAAGGAAAAGAACATCTTATCTGATGTGGAATTAAAGAGTGTAACCCCTATATTAGCAGTAGAAAATGATGAAAATGGAGAGGATTTTATTTGGGTTTTATTAAGGGCTAAAATGATTGATTACACTATAAATGAAGAAAATAATTGCATAATTGATGGTGATTATTCAACAGCAAATTCATTTGAAGAATTCTGGAAGTTTATAAGAAAAGAGGATAAATGGTTAGCTGATACAATACTTCAAGTAGATGATATTGAATCTCTTGACTACTTTGATAAATTGAAGCCTTAATAAAATTAAACTTCATTAAAATAATTTATAAATAATAATTATAAAAACATTATGGAAATTTATAAACATCAAACTAAAAAACCAAGCTAAAGCTTGGTTTTTAATTTTTATAATTAATTTTTAATTTTCATCCTTTAATTCATTCATAAATTCTTGAGCTTTTATTTTTAGTGGGCTATCATCCTTAAGCTTTTGTAATCCAATACTTAACCCTTCTTTATCTATTACTAAACCATCAGTAGGAATATACCATTTTACCCTTCTACAGTGTTGCATAGGTAATTCATCTAGTCCTACTTTGTTAAATACAGGTTCAAATCTATATGGACTTGTTACTTTACCAGCTGCTACAATAGTAAAGCTTCCATCCCTTGAATTTATCTGTTTTAAAATAAGTACATCTCCTACCTTAACTTCTTCAGCAAATCTCTTTATAACTATTCCCTCTTTTCCTAAGATATCGTACTCTTCTTTATTGTCAAAATAATCTCCTTTGTCTCCAGGGCCAACAATTGCTACTCCTAAATCAAAGAATATATCTATTAAATTTGTGTTACCTATCTCTGCTGATATTTGCCAATAATTCATAATTATTACCTTCTTTCATTCTATTAGTATAAAAATAAAGTTATCAACAAAGTAAATATTACTTTATAATTTATTATACTCTTTAATTTTATATTTGTTTAGCCTTTAAAAATCCTCTTAACCCCTTAAATATGAGCACATATATACTATAACTTCTCTTATTCTATTAAGCTCGCTTTCTTTATTATATTTTCTCCATATTGATGTGTAATCATAAAACCAAAGCTCTAAATCCTTAGCTAAGTCTTTTTTATCTATATCTAATAAACTTTTTTTATTAAACTCTCTTTCAAGTAATACCATGAAGAATTTATCTATAAGCTCCCATCCCTTTGAAGACACAATAAAGCTTTGAATAGCTTCTTTATCCTCTGTATTTTTAAGTAATTTAATAAACTCTCTTCTTACCTCTGAAGCAACCTTATATCCCTCAAAAACTTTTAAAGTATCTATACTCTTAATTTCTTCCTTGGTTTCTTCTCTTTCATTAAACTTTTCTTTCCATCTAACAAGTTCTCCCCAACCTGCAACTTGATTTTTAGAAAGCTTATCCATTAAAGATACCACCTTCATAGATTGATCACCAAATTCCATAAGGGCTATAGACTTAAAGATTTCATTAAACTCCTCTTCCTTTGGATTCCATGAAATTCCTGCTCCATAAATCATAGATGGCATTGAATTAGCTAATAGATTTATATTTCCATAGTCTCCCCAGTTTGTATTTAAAACACCTATAGCTCCATATTTCATTCCGTGGTTAACCATTCTTCTTATATTACTAAAAGAACCTTCTATAAGATTCATCATCATATTCCATCCACCTACACCAGGGCAAACATATTGTACTTTATTATGCTCTGCTATAATTTTTGTGGCTACATCATTAGCCTGTGGATGATAGTTCCAAGTTAAACAAGTTAAATCCTCTGGTATATCACTTAGAAGCTCTGGATATCCAACTATTATATCTCCCCAGAACATAACATTTTTATTGAACCTTTTTACAATGTTGTATACCTTATTTAAAAACTCTGTATATATTTTACCTACCCCTAATTTTTCAGCCTTCTCTCTACTCTTTCCTTTTCCTAAATCAAAGGTTTCATCACAGCAAATATTAAACTTATCTGAACTAAATAAAGGAATAAATTCTAAAAGCATTGATTCAACAAAGTCTAAGCTTTTAGGATTAGTAACATCTAAGGTATGATGTGCCATTCTATCTACAAAAGAATATTCTTCATCTCCTATTTCTAATTCACAAAGTTCTCTAAAGGATTTACTTCTTAAAGCTTCATATAGATGACCAAAGGTTGATAATGATGGTACAAGTTCCACATGTCTCTCTTTGCAATACTTGTCTAAAATCAATATTTCCTCTGCTGTTAAAGGATCCTTGTCCATCCAAACTTCGCTCATTCCCTTAAAAGCAAAGGTATGCTCTATATATAGTTGCAACTGATTTATTTTATAAAAAGCTGCCTTATCAACTAAGCTTTTTAATGTATCTAAGGTTGGTACCATTCCCCTTGTTACATCGTGATAAAATCCACGATATTTAAAATATGGTGAATCTTCTATTGTTAAATTTGGAATACATGCTCCAAACTCTCTTACAAGCTGTCTAAAGCTCTGACATCCATAGAATAATCCAGCACCAGACCCTTCTATTATTACCTCATTCTCCTTTATTTCTATTTTATATTCCTCTTCATTTTCAAATTTGCATTCTCTTAAAATTATTGAGTTACTATATTTCTTGTCCATAAAAAGTTTATTTATGTTAAGTTTAAGATCTAATACTTTTTCTATTTCCTCTTGAATCATAATTGCTAAATTTAAATCTTCAAAGGATAATTCACTACTTAATATAATTTCAGTATCTCTTTCTATAAAAAATTCACCTTCATAATTAATTACACTTTTTGGTCTTGGTATTAAATGCATTTCTCTTCCCCCTAATAATCCTTTACTTTATACAAAAATTTGCTCATAATGGTAATAAACAATTTAAATGTTTACTATTATTATATAAAATAATTTTATTTATTTAAGTAAGTATTTTGCTGTTATTTAACACAATATTGCTTTTTATATAGGAGGAATTATGAGTAATTACATATATGAAAATCACTTTCATAGGGATCCTAATTTCCCAGTAATATTTCATTGTGATATTTTAAATAAAAATAGACCTAGTTTTTTAATGCATTATCATGAAAACATAGAACTTCTCTACTTTTTAGATGGACATGCTAAGATTGTTTGTAATAATAAAATACTTCAAGCTAAAGCTGATGATATTATAATAATTAATTCAAAGGAACTTCATTCCATAGAAAAAATATCTGATTCCTGTAAATATTACTGCCTTATTATAGATAAAGATTTACTTAATGATAATTTAAATGATTTTGATAATTTTAGATTTAAAAACTTAGTTAAAGATTCCTTTTTAAAGACCAAGATTGAGGAAATAAATAGAGAAATAAATAATAAAAATGATTATTTTAAAGAATTTATAAAATCAGATATACTTCAAATTTTAATTCATATTAAGAGAAACCATGTTGAAAAAAACTCATCATTAATAAAAATAAAAGATAATAATAAAATACTAATGGTAAGAGAAATAATAAACTATCTAAAAGAAAACTATAAAGAAGAAATCTCAATTGATCATATATGTAACCATGTTGCTTTTAGTAAATATTATACCTGTCGTACCTTTAAGGAGGTAACAGGGCAAACTATTTTAGATTATATTAATCATATTAGATGTATTAATGCTAGAAATTTAATCCTCTATAATGGATATACTATATCTGAAAGTGCTTATAAAAGCGGTTTTAATAACTTATCTTATTTTTCAAAAACCTATAAAAAATATATGGGATTACTTCCATCTGAAGAAAAAATTACATAATTTAAGTATTATAAAGTAATCTTAAGATACTGCCATCTATTATTAATAGAATAATAATTTCTGTTAATAATTTTTATAAATTAGTTTGCTTAATTTTCTTTTTAAGACTACAATTATTTTATAGAAATAATAAAAAGAGGTGTACATATATGTTAAGTGAAAATTTATTACAAAGACTTAATGAACAAGTTAATTTTGAATTCTATTCATCATATACTTATTTAGCTATGGCTGCTTATGCTGAATCAGTTGACTTAAGCGGTTTCGCTAACTTTTTTAGAGTTCAAGCTCAAGAAGAATTATTCCATGCAATGAAATTTTACGATTATATATTCCAAAAAAATGGCGTTGTTGAATTAGAACAAATAGATAAACCTAAATTTAATTTTGCAAATATAATTGAAGCCTTTGAAAAAGGTTATGAACATGAACAATTAGTAACTAGTAAAATATATGGTCTTGCAGATGTTGCTTTTGAAGAAAAAGAACATGCAACTATGAGTTTACTTAAATGGTTTATAGATGAACAAGTTGAAGAAGAAAACAACTTCCACTCATTATTAAAAAAAGTTAGAAGATCTGAAGGTAATCCTGCTGCCTTATATATGATGGATGATGAATTAGCTGCAAGAGTATTCACTCCTCCAACAACTACAAAATAGATTAAATTTAAAGTTATCAATACAATGGGCGTGTATCAAAAGTTATTTTGATACAGCCCCTTTTATTTTACTAGATTACTTTAATACTCATCAGGAATTCATTATAATTTTTTCAAAAAACTTATGTATTTTTTAATAAACTTTCTAATGTAAATGTTTTAATAAAATAGAACTAATTTCTTTTTAATTTATAACTTTACATCATTTCATAATGGTGCTAGTATAAATTTTATTAGATTTTAATTTTATGTGTACACGTTAATAATTTATTAATATTTTAAACTTAATAATTAACTTATGATAATAAAGGAAGAATAGATATGAGTACTAATAAAAGTTCTATTGAAAAAATTACTTTAGGAAGCTTTTTAATAGCCTTAGGAGTTGTTTATGGAGATATTGGGACTTCTCCTCTTTATGTTATGAAATCAATAATAAATGGCAATGGAGGTTTAGAAAGCATTACTCCTGATTTTATCCTTGGAGTATTATCTCTTATTTTTTGGACTATGACTTTATTAACAACAATAAAGTATGTTCTTATAACCTTAAAAGCCGATAATAAAGGAGAAGGAGGTATATTTTCTCTTTATACCTTAGTTCGTCGCCGTGCTAAGTGGCTTATTATACCTGCCATGGTAGGAGGTTCTGCTCTGCTAGCTGATGGAATGCTAACCCCTGCAGTAACTGTTACTTCATCCATTGAAGGTTTAAAAATCTTACCTAGTTTTAATAATATATTTGGAAATAATCAAGATATTATTATAATCATTGTACTAATAATACTAAGTTTTTTATTCTTTATTCAACATTTTGGTACAGAAATAATAGGTAAAATCTTTGGACCAGTTATGTTTATTTGGTTTGCATTTTTAGCCATATTAGGAATTGTAAATTTATCAGGAAATTTATATCTTTTAAAAGCACTTTCTCCTCATTATGCAGTAAAAATTTTATTTAGTACAAATAATCATTTAGGTTTTTTTATTCTTGGAGGAGTATTTTTATCAACAACTGGAGCTGAAGCTTTGTACTCTGATCTTGGTCATGTTGGTAGAAAAAATATCTATCTTACTTGGCCTTTAGTTAAAATATGCTTACTATTAAATTATTTTGGTCAAGCTGCTTGGATATTATCTCAGAAAAATAATACTAAATTATATGGAATTGAAAGCTTAAATCCATTTTTTCAAATGATGCCTAGTTGGCTTTTACTATTTGGAGTTTTAATTTCTACATTAGCTGCTATTATAGCATCGCAAGCTTTAATTTCAGGTTCATATACCTTAGTTTCAGAAGCTATTAAATTAAATTTATTCCCTAGATTACAATGTCTTTATCCTTCTAATTCTAAGGGACAAATTTACATGCCAGCTATAAACAGAATACTTTGGATAGCTTGTATAGCTATAGTTTTATATTTTAGAAGTTCAGATAATATGGAAGCAGCTTATGGATTATCAATAACTGTAACAATGCTTATGACATCCATACTTTTATTCAATTATCTATTAAAAAGAAAAACTCCATTACCAATTGCACTAATTATACTAGTCTTCTTTGGCTCTTTAGAATTTTCATTCTTAATTTCAAGTGCAGTCAAATTCGAAAAAGGTGGTTTTGTTTCAGTATTAATAGCTTTATGTATTTTAAGCATAATGTATATATGGATAAAAGGTCATTATATAAAAATGAGTCTATTAGACTATATTCCTATTGAAAATTATAAAAATCAATTAAAGGAATTAAAGAATGATGTAGATAGACCTAAATATGCAACAAATCTTGTTTATTTAACAAGTTCAGAAAAATCTAAAAGAATAGAAAGAAAAATAATGTACTCTATTTTAGATAAAAGGCCTAAGAGAGCGGATGTATATTGGTTTGTAAATGTAATTGTAACTGATGAACCTTATACAGCTGAATATACTGTAAATACATTTGGTACTGATTATATGGTTAAGGTGCAACTTAAACTTGGTTTTAGGGTTAACCAAAAACTAAATGTATTTTTACGTCAAATAGTGTGTGAACTTATAAATAATGGTGATATTAAGGTTCAAAATAGAAAGTACACTACACTTCCTAACAGAAATGTAGGAGATTTCAGATTTATTCTTATAAATGAATGTTTATCATCAGAAAGCAAGCTTAAATCATGGAATTCAATGATAATTAAAGCTAAGCTTTTCATAAAAAAATTCACAGTTTCTCCAGCTAAATGGTTCGGCCTTGAATCTAGTGAAATTGAAATTGAAAATGTTCCTTTAATATTAGGATCTACTGAACACACTACTCTAAAACGTGTTTATAAATAAAGGACTTTCATCAAAATAACTTTTCATAAAACTTACAAACAGTATTTTTTCATATTGTTTGTAAGTTTTATTGTTATTTCTTGATAAAAGCCCTATTATTTTTATCCTAAAAAGATTTTAACATCTCATCTCTTCTTCTTTTATTAACATAATTTGCAAATCTCATTTTAAATCTTTCAAATTCTTTAAGCTTATAAAAGTTATTTAAATCAAAGGTAAGGAATAATGTATCAACAATTAAATATTTTAAATCCTTTAAATTATCTTTATTTTCTTCCTCAACCTGAAGGTCATCAGCCTTTACTTTTAAATCTCCAATGGAATTTTGAAAATTTTCTAGATTGCCCATTACAAAATCTTCACTGAATCCTTCAAAATTTTTATTTACTAGTTCCTCTATAAAATCCACATAATTTTTATTTACTTCTCTATATTCATCATAAATATTTACTAATTCCATTTCTTCACCTCATAGAAAATTAATTCATCTTAAATAGTTTAAACTTTCTCTATAAATTATAACTAAGCTACATATTTTTGTCTAATGAATATAATTTAGCTAAATTTTAATTTCATATATTTTTTTAAGATTATAAAAAGGGATATTAAAAACAAAATTTATCTAAACTAAACAATGCATATGTTCTTTTGCCTCTTCTCCTTTAACTAAATAAGCTTGACCCTTTGAACAAAATATAGAAGTAGAAGTATAATCAATGTCTGCATTTCTATCATATGCCACCTTTTCAATAATATCCTCTTCATTGTGACATAAATCATACCCATGAAACTTAAGAGAAAGTCCTCCCTTTCCCTTAGTAAACGACTGAAACTCCATACCATAATTTATAAATGTAGAAACAGGCCCCTTTCCTTCTATAGTTGCTTTCTCTCCATCTATAATTGGATCCTTAAACTCTCCATGCATCTTTTGTATATCATTCATTACTCTTCCTATTAGGTTAAGATCCACATCTATTTTAAACTTATAATAGGGCTCTAAAAGTTTATTTTCTCCACTTTCTAATCCCTGTCTTAAAGCTCTCTTTGTAGCTTCTCTAAAATCTCCACCACTTGTATGTTTATTGTGAGCTCTTCCTGTTAATAAGGTTATTTTAAGATCCGTAATAGGCGAACCTGTTAATATTCCCTTATGCTCACATTCAAATATATGAGTCCTTATTAAATTTTGATTTCCAACTGTAAGATCATCTGCATGGCACTTATTTTCAAATACTATTCCTGAATTTCTTTCCAAAGGCTCAATTTTTAAGTGAACCTCACTATAATGTCCTAAAGGCTCAAAATGGCCATATCCTATTACTTCTTCATTTAATGTTTCCTTATATAATATCTCTGGAGTTCCAAATTCTATTTCTTCATTAAATCTATTTTTCATAACTTCTTTAAGAACTTCCAATTGAACTTTTCCCATAATATTAACATGAATTTCTTTTAATCTTTCATCCCAAGATACACTTAAAGTACTCTCTTCACTTTCTAAGATTTTAAACCATGAAAGTACTTCCTTTGGATTTAACCCTTCTCTATAAACAACCTTAGACTTCAAAGTGGGAACCATATCATATGAATCAATATTTTCTATACCAATCCCATCACCAGATTTTAGTCCTTTAACTCCTACCACTGCAAATATATCTCCTGCCTTAACTTCATTTACAAGTTCATATTTACTTCCATTATATATTCTAATTTCATTTACTTTCTCTAAAGACTCTTTTCCTTCTTTTAAATATGTCAATTCTTCCTTAGTTCTTAAAGTTCCACTTAGAGCTTTTATAAAGGTTAATCTATTTCCCTTTTCATCATGTCTTACTTTAAAAACTCTTCCTTTAAAAGAATCTTCCGATTCCTCATAGTTAGTAAATGATAATTTATGAAACCACCTTATAAAATCTTCTACTCCCTCATCTAGTAAAGCAGAACCACATAAGCAAGGAAAAATTTTAAGTTCCTTTATCATACTTGGTATTTTATTTAATAATTCTTCTTCACTTAAAATTCCTTCTAAATATAAGTTTAGTAAGTCTTCATCTCTTTCAACTACTTCTTCTATAGTCTCATCCTCTAATTTACTTGAAAAGAAAATAATATCTTCACTAAGTTTGTGTTTCATTTCATTTATAACCTTATTTACTTCTGCTCCTTCTCTATCAATCTTATTTATGAAAATAAAAGTAGGAACCTTATACTTATTTAATAATTCCCATATTGTTTCACTATGTCCCTGAACCCCTTCTACTGCACTTATAATCAAAATAGCATAATCTAAAACACTAATAGCTCTTTCCATTTCTGGTGAAAAATCTATATGCCCTGGAGTATCTATAAGATAATATTCTTGATTTTCTATAGAAAATTTACCTACCTCAGAATATATAGTTATCCCTCTATCTCTCTCTATTTCATTATTATCTAAATAAGAATTCTTATGATCAACTCTCCCCCTATTTCTTATACTTTTTGTATGATATAAAAGTTGCTCAGAAAAAGTGGTTTTTCCTCCATCAACATGAGCTAATATACCAATAGTCTTTTTCATCCTTGTCCTCCATTAAAAAAATCTAAACATTAAAATTTATATATGTTTTTTCTTTTATATTCTTTACTATTTTTGTTTTATATGGTATAACAAATAATATTTAATCTTTAATATTATTTATAAAAATTGTTAATATATCTTATATCATACAAATAAAACGTAAAATTAACAATATACTCAAGTCAGAGGGGGCTTTAAAAATGAACAAATCTATTGCATATATAGGTACTTACACAAATGGGGCTAGTGAAGGTATCTATAGATTATGTCTAGATACTGATAAAGGAAATATTGAAGATTTATCCTTAGTAGCTAGATTTGGTAATCCTACTTATTTGTGCATACATAACAATAAACTATATACAGTTGGGAACCCATTTTCTCTAGATACACTAGGTGGTGTTGCTTCTTATAATATAGAAGAGGATTATTCATTAAAATTAACAGGTGCTAGTTTACTTCAAGGTAAAAAACCTTGTCATATTAATATAATCCCTGATAAATCCTTAATAGTTTCAAGTAATTATCATGAAAAATCAATTAATACCTATTCATTAAATGAGAATTTTGATATAGATACTTCATTAAGTTCATTTTCTCATAAAGATGATTCAAAAATGCATTTTGCATCAATAACTCCAGATAATAAATTTATATGTGCTGTAAATTTAGGTATGGATAGAATAGAACTTTTTAAAATCAATTCTAATAACACCTTAAGTTACATTGAAAATCTAAGTTTTTATTGTACTAAAGGATGCGGTCCAAGACATATAGAATTTTCAAAGAATGGAAAGTTTGCATATGTTATATGTGAAAATAGTTCTGAAATCATTATATTGAAATATTTAGGAGAAGAAGGATTTAAATTAGTTCAGTATATTCATGTACTTCCTAATGGCTTTGGAGGACAAAATTTTGGTTCTGCAATAAAAATAAGTCCTTGTAATAAATTTCTATACGTTTCTAACAGAGGCTTTAATGGAATATCAGCCTTTAAAATAAATGAGGAAACTGGTTCTTTATCACTTATAAATCACTATAGTTCACATGGTGATTTCCCTAGGGATTTTGAAATCAGTCCATGTAATAAGTTCTTAATCATTGCAAATGAAAAATCAGATAACCTAACAATTTATCTTAAAAATCCAGATGGAACACTAAAACTTTTTAAAAATGATATATTTATTCCATCTCCTACATGTATAAAGTTTAAATAGCAAAATAATGGGCTGTATGAAAATATAAAAATAAAACTTACAAGTATTATGAAGATAATGTCTATGAAAATATATTTGTAAGTTTTATTAAAAATTATTTTAATACATGCCTTTTTTATTATTACCAAAAAACGTATATAATTCACCCTTTTGCCTGTTATATGAAATATATAAATGGATAAGCTATTATCAAGATTTAAAATCTTAAACCTATATTGATTTTTAAACCATAATTAAGCTCTGCTTTAATGGCATTTTAATAAAAGTCAATATTAAATAAAAACATAGCTAAATATTAAGGAGGTAATAAAAGGTGGATAATAATAAAAACAGGTTAAAAGATAGGCCTAAATCAAATGCTGAGAAAAGAAAAATGTATTCAGAAGCTGGTTCTGAAATAGGAATTGAAAATGGTCATAAAAAAGGTTCCCATTCAAATGGTAAAAAATATACTAAAAGATCAAAACTTTCTCACAATAAATAGGAGGCCAAATCATAAGTAAAAACTGTAAAAAACATAAAACTGATTCTATATCACCATGTTCAAATAATTATAATGAAAAAATTAAAAATAAAGCTAATGAAAATACTCCATATGAATCCAATGAGCCATCAAGTAAAACAACATATAAATAAAAAATAGGAGCTTAGTTAAGCTCCTATTTTTTTATTTATTAAATTCTAATCTATCTATAATAGTTAAATCATGTTCTTTAGCAAAGTTTAACCCCATATCTAAATCATGCATTTCTTCTGGATTATGGGCATCAATTCCGACTATTCTTTTAACATTATATTCCTTAGATAATTCCCAAAACTCTTTTATTGGATATTGATATCTTTCTCCATTATTATAAGGAATTTTATTTTTTCTCATTCCATTTACATTTATCTCTATAGGCATATTCATTTCTTCAGCAGCTTTTAAAATTCTCTTTGAGGCCTCTTCTGCATGCACATCCCAATTTTTATATGTCATTCCAAATAAATCTGGATGTGCTAAATATGAAAAATATCCACTCTTAATTGCTTCCACTACAAAATCAGCATAAATCATTAGTATTTCTGGCGTTAATTCTATTGTTCCAACATACACCCATTCTCCTTTATAAGGGAAGAAATGTACTCCTAAAGCTAAATAATCTGCCTTATATTTATCCTTTAGCTCTTCATAAAGCCATCCGAAGTCTGGGAAATACTCGCATTCTATGGATCTTTTTATGTGTATGATAATTGCTTCTCATTAAAACTCCTCCTATGTATTTAAACATTCATTTACTATTGTATCTAATTATAAAAATTTGACCAACATTAGATTTCCATTCTATAAATCTATTATCTCTTCTTTCGTTTAATTTACATAAAGTATTTTCAATTAACTAAGAATTCCTCACCCTAAATTTTAACTTGCCCTATTTAAGGTAAAATACTATACTGATAATTGTAAATTTAAATACTAAATTTTTATGAAAGAGGAGAAAATGAAAGAACAATATTTTGAAAAATTACTAAACATAAAAACTTCTGGAGAACAAAAAATATTTAATGAATCTCTACATTACAATAGATATGAACCTACCTCTTATGATGTATTAGAAGCTATGTGTTCTCACTATGAATTTTCTAAAGAAGATTCCTTAATCGATTTTGGCTGTGGTAAAGGAAGACTTAACTTCTATTTAAATTACTTTTTAAATATTAAAGTTACAGGAATAGAGATGAATAACTTCTTTTTTAATGAATGCTTAGGAAATAAAAAATCTTATTTATCACAAAATAAAGTTAAGGAAGATAAATTAAATTTTATAAATTGTTTTGCTGAAAGGTATCCTATAGATTCAAAGGATAATAAATTTTATTTTTTTAATCCATTTTCAGAACAAATATTTATAAAAGTTGTTGGAAATATTCTTGATTCTGTATCTAATCATGAGAGACCAGTAGATATTATACTTTATTATCCCTCTGATGATTACATATACTATTTAGAAAACTACACTCCATTTTCTTTAAAGAAGGAAATAAAGATTCCTAATAAGTATGAATATGACTCAAGAGAAAAAATCCTTATATATGAACTTAGTTATTTAAATTTAATATAAAATACTAAAGAAAAGAGAGGATTTATTTATGAATGAAACTATAAATTATGATTCATTGTTAATCTTATCTGTAGTAGCCTTTTTTACTCCATTTTTAGTTTCAAGACTAAAAAGAGTAAATATCCCTTATCAAGTAGGGGAAATATTTATAGGTATATTATTGGGTAAAAGTTTTTTAAACATAATTAAACCAGATATTTGGATTTTATTTTTATCAAACTTAGGATTAGCTTATTTAATGTTTTTAAGTGGTCTTGCTATAGACTTTGATGAGCTTAAACCTAAAGAAGGAGAACTTTTAAAAGATTCTAAGTTATTCACTAGTATAAAGATGTTTATTGTGTCTATAATAACAGCTATAATTTTATCATTTACATTAAAATTTGCAGGTATTTCAGAAGGTTATCTATTCTTTGCACTACTATTTACGGCTGCTGCCCCAGGATTACTTGTACCTATTTTAAAAACAAAACACATAATAAATAGTAGCTATGGTCAAACTTTACTTGTTTTTGGAATAATAACTCAATTAGTAAGTTTAATAGGTGTTACCTTTGTGGCCTCTGTTGCAGTAAATGGTATTACCTTAAAGAGTTTTACTTTCTTAATAATATTTGCAGTGGCTATAGTAGTATATTTCTTATCAAAGATTATATTTAAAGTTCATGATTTTTCTACTATTGCCTTTAAAAACCTTCACCTTAGCGTAAGAGGTGCCTTTGTTCTTGTTTTGGTACTTGTTGCTGTGGCTGAAAAAGTAGACTCTGAGATAATTCTAGGCTCATTCTTAGCTGGTATGGTATTTTCATTAATAGTTGGAAAAGCCAAAGAAGAAATTTCTCACCAATTAGATGTGGTTGGGTATGGTTTTTTAATTCCTATATTTTTTATAATGGTGGGAGTTAATGTTGATTTAAAGGCAGTTGTTGAAAATCCTCAATCAATTGCTAAAATACCTTTGTTTATACTAATTTTCTTCTTAGTAAAATTCATTCCATCACTTTTACTAAAAAAGAAATATGGAAAGAGAAATTCCTTAGCAGCATCTATGTTATTAACAGCTCAGCTTAGTTTAGTTATAGTTGGTTCTCAAATGGCATTGAATTTAGGATACATAACTGCTGCAGACTACTCTGCTTTCGTAGTTACCACAGTAATAACTTGTATCTTCTTCCCAATACTATTTGAAAAATTAATTGCACTTCATGGTGATACTAATGATACTGTAGAGGAAGATGAAAAAATAATAATACGTGAAGTACTTGTTAGTAGCCAATGGTATATAGGTAAAGCCTTAAAGGATTGTAAGTTACCTACAGGCTGTAGGATTTTCTCAATGGTAAGAGATGACCATGAGTTTATGCCTAATGCTAATACAACTCTAGAGGAAAATGACTTAGTAATCCTTGCTGGAGTTAAGCATGATGTAAATGAAACCCTTAATATGCTTTCAACCTGCGATTTAACTTTACCAGAAGAATAAAAAAGGCTGTATCAGAATAACTTTTTATAAAACTTACAAACAGTATGAAGAGAATATCTAGATGAGCTTTAGAATTTAAATTATTATGGAGAAGATATTACGTAAAAAACTGAGACTTTTAAATTCTTAGGAATACAATCTCACAAAGTTCGATTGCATAAGTTCAAGTACCCAAATTAGAAATTTGGACTTTCACTTAAGTTTCGAAGTTTTAGTAATATCTTCGGAGTAATAATTATAAATTCTTAGCGAAATCTAGTAATTCTCGGAATATGTTTGTAAGTTTTATATATATGCCATTTTTATTCTTTACATATTAAATCACTTAACTTTCCCATCTCTTTTACCACATAGAAAAGTTTATAAAGCAATACAAGTATTAATCTCTCTTCTTCTGTTTTTGCCTTCTCTAAATCCTCTATTGCTAAATCTTCAAAGTCTTTTTTCTTAGTATAATTTTTAAAGTCTTCAAAGCTCTTTTTTAATAAGCTTTTATTATTATGTATCATAGGGCTTTTTATTAAGAAGTTTACATCTGATACAAAATCATTTTGCAATATCAATAATTCTTTAATTTGATCTGATTTTATCTCTTTATTGTTATAATTTATCTTCTTCCATATTCTATAACTTTCAAAAAAAGATAATACTAATTTTTCCTTATCTGAATTTTCTTCTATTAAACCATCTAGTATTCTCTCATTTAAATAAACATATAATTTTATTGCTTTATTAGTTTCATCCTTCATTTTATAAGGGAAAATATAATTCATTACTATAGCAACAATTATAGATGCTATTAATATAAAAAATACTCTGTATTCACTTAGCACATAATAGGGAGTATGTGATGGATCCATTACCCCAGCCATTAATAATGCATTTAATGTTATAAATATACATCTAATTTTATAAGAAACAACAGACATACTTAAGTATATACAAACAACTATAAAAGCAAATATAAGTATTACATTTGACTGAATAAAATAAAAAATTACATTAAATAAAATTGCTCCTATTATAGTTCCCACAACCCTTGCCTTTGCCTTCTTATTACTTTGTTCCGCATATGGAATTAATAATAGGGAAATAGTGAATAATGCCCACTTACCTTGAAAAATTTCAAAGTAATTTACTATAAATACTGAAAAAGCCAATGTTATGGCTGCTTTTACTGCCAAATTAAATCTTAGTGATCTTATGTTTAAGCTTTTTCTAAAATTATTTGAATTAGATTTTAAAGCTTTTAAAAAATTTGCAATATAATTTGAATAGCTTTCAATCTGATTTTCTTTCACATTAAGTCCTTGTAAAAATTCCTTTACGCTTAATTTAGCATTGTAATAGCTATATCTATCTAAATCATCTCTTAATTTGAAAGAATCTAAATAATTATAATATTCATTTAGTATATTTTTTAACTCTTCCTTATTTCCATCCTCTATAAAGTCTTGCACATTTTTAAGTAATTCAATGGTCTTTTTAATGAGTTCCTTATTAACATCTCTCTTCATAGCTTCAGATGAAAGACTTGATACTCTCTTTAGAAAAACTACTATTAAATCTTTTGAATATATAGAATAAACTTGATTTTTATCTAATTCCAATCTTTCATGGACCTTTATCTCAAGTTCTTTAATCATTAAAGCTACCTTTTCACTATTATTTTTTTCTATACAACCAGTATTTATCAATTCATTTAAGTTTTCAATTAATGAATTAATACACCCTTTTATTGATTTGTTAAATATATTATTAAAATTATATCTAGCTAATATATAGTAAAGTGTCATTATGACTATACCACCAAAAACCAAAGCAAATACTCTTTTTGGTAATTCGCTAGTTGTAACTGGTTCATATAACAAAAATAAATATAACTGTATAAATCCTAAGGCTTTAGTAGGCTTTGTATCATAAGTAAAAGCAAAGTATATAAAGAATGATACAATTAAAGTCATTATAGCTCCTAAAATAGGATTTACCCCTGCAAAATATGCTCCTAAACCTACAAAAAGTTCAACTCCAATAAAGTATAATGTATGATGTATTGGATTTATTGTATAATCCTCTCCAAACATTGTAGTAACTGTAATAACAGCGGCTAATCCAATAAAAAGATTTTCCTTTCCAAATAATAAAACAAATATTAGTATAGAAATTACCACTATCAAAAACATTTTAAGATACATAATTTGTTTCTTCCACATGTTTTATCACCTCTTGTCAAAAACTTATACTATTTTTATAGTAAATTCTAGAATAATACTATAATTAAGTTTTATATTTATATTATAAGCTAAAAATATACTTATAAAAAAATAAACAATAATAAATTAATTATTATTGTTTATTAGAGTAAACACTTATTTATTTTTCTTTATCTTTTCTAAATAATCCCTTTGACTAACTATTTTCTTTTCAAAACTTTTAACTGCTCCCTTTGTATAATTTCCTAGTGCAAATTTATTCTTTATATTATTATTCATTTTTATCACTCTTTCTACCTTTCATAATTTAAAATAATTCTTTCATAGAACTCACTAATCAAAGAATTATTAATTGTATTATTAGCTGATAAAAATGAGATTATACTTCTCTCTTTTCTCCATGGCATAATAGAATTATGATATTTATTTTCTCTTAAATTTATTAACTCCTCTAATTCTTCTAAAAGAATTAAAAATTCATTTTTTAAACAATTAAAAATTTTGGTATTAATATCATTCTTTCCTTCATTGATGTTTAACAGTATTCTAAATAATTCATTTCTTATGGAATTTATTTTGGCTAATATTTTTTTATTACCCTTTATTATATCTAAAAAATCTCTGTCAAAATATTGATAAACATCAGTTCCTATCATAATAAACCTATCTATGCTATTTAATATATCTAGAAGAATATAAATATACTCCTCATTTAATATATTGGAACTGTTAGAAATATTGATAAACAATCTTTTTTTCAGTTCCTTTAAAATGTATTCTATTTGCTCTCTTTGATCATTACTCCTATAATTTATTATTTCTTTATTTATAAAATCAAAGATTTCTGATTCCCATAATTTATAATTACAATCCTTTTTGTTCATTATCTCATAGGAATTTACATTGTTTGCTATGCCATTATTGTTTAAGCTTCCTGAAGATATATAACAAATTTTATCAGTTAAAATAAAATTAGCATCATTTACTGAATTTAATATAATTGCTATATTATTTTCAGAAAAATTTTTCATTAATTTTATTTCATTAACTACCTCTCTTTGATTTCTAAATCTATAGTTAAAGGGAAGTATTAAAATCTTAGGACAATTAGCATTATTTAAAGCTTTCAAAATTCTTTCTGTAAAAGGAATTTCACTGCATCCTAAAATAATATATTCTGAATTACAATTTATTATATTAACTATACTTTTCTCTAAATTTTCATCTAAACTTTTTATTCCTAAAGCAGCAACTGTACGATTATTTATTTTATTAACTCTGCTTAGCATAATTACTTATCAACCTCTTTTAAGCTGATAATTACCTCCTTTCATAAATATAAAACTAGTATAAACAAATTCATATTCACCTTCATTTTCTAAAGTTAAATTCTATAAATAATAATGAAAATATAAACTTATTTATAAACTCTCTTACTATTTATTTTAGTCAAATTCTGTATTTTTGTGAATTTTCAGGAATTATTTGTAAGTTTATTAAGAAAAAAGCCAGCTTAAAATTTAGCTGACTTTTAAAATTTTTTATTTTACTTTAAATTAAAAAATCTGTCTATATCAACAATGCCTCTTGTTAATCTAGATTCCTCAGCGGCAAAGGCCATAATATGACTTTCTATGCTTCTTAATGCTGAAGTTCTAGTATTTATATTTTCCTCTCTTATTGCCTTTATAAAATCTCTCATAATACCAATATCTCCTCCAAGATGACCTCCCTCAACCTTTTGGGGTATTATAGTTTCTATTTCATCACTTACAAACTTTTTAATTTCAATAATATTTTTTATATCATTTCCACCAACTTCACCTTCTGTAAACATTAATTTTATAGTTCTATGAATATCCTTTGTAAATGCAGATAAATTAAATGTTGCAGTTACTTCATTATCAAAATCAAGTATTGTAACCATGTGATCCACAACATTGTTATCACATCTATAAACACACCTTCCATATGGTCCTTCTCTTAAGGCTCTTTCTAAGTTTTCTTTAGTAGGATTAGGATGTACAACTGAAGTAAATACAGGTTTTTCTCCTAAATATAATTTTTTGGCAGAGTAAGGGCAATTCTTTTCAACTTTACAATCTAAACACCTATTTTCCATATTCATTTTAAAATTTTCTTCTTTAAAATACGTTAAGTGACCAAAAGAAGCTATCGATTTACACTTAGCTCCAGTTAGCCATAATAATATATCCATGTCATGACAACTTTTAGCTAAAATTAATGGAGATGTTTCATCAGAATTTCTCCAATTTCCTCTTGTAAAGCTATGAGCAAAATGCCAATAACCTATATTTTCATTATGCTGAATATTAATAAGCCTTCCAAGTCGTCCACTATCTATTATGTTTTTTAAAGCTTCAAAAAAAGGAGTATATCTTAAAACGTGACATACCATAAATACTCTATCATCATATATTTTTGCTAGTTCTCCTAGCTTTATAACTTCATCTAATGAGTTTGACATTGGTTTTTCCAATAAAATATTATATCCCTTTTCTAAAGCTATCTTTGTTGGTTCAAAATGTCCTTCATCATTATTCGCTATTATAATACCATCTGCTAATCTATCTCTATTTAACATATCCTCCCAAGTATTAAAAACAAATTCATTCTTTATCCCATGTTCCTTAACAAATAAATTTCTTCTTTCTTCATTAGGTTCTGCAATTGCAATAATCTCAACCTCTTCTTTATATTTTAAAGCATATGAAGAATAAGCAAATCTTCCTCTTGATCCAGCCCCAATAACAGCTATACTTATTTTTCTCATAAATATCCCACCCTATAATTAATATTTCATTTTTACTATTAGTTCTACAAATTATTATTTTTTCCTTTTATAGCAATAAATTTTAGTATATTATATCAATACTAATTTAGGTAATCATTTATACATCCTTAACTTCATAGAGATTTTCTATTATTTACTTAAAAATAAAAAGGCGTACTATAAAAGTACACCTTTTTTTCTTATAAATTCCTTTTCTTCGCTATACCTGTTAACATAAGAGCTATTGCTCCATCACCAGTTACATTACATGCTGTTCCAAAACTATCTTGAAGAGCAAATATTGTTAGCATAAGAGCTGTTCCAGCCTCATCAAAGGCTAACACACTAATTATTAAACCTAATGATGCCATAACTGTTCCACCTGGAACTCGTGGTGGTTTTAAACTGTAACTATTTTAAAAACACTTTGAGCAAGCTGTATATCCTTGGCTTTTAGCATCATTTATATCAGTTTGCCAACTTGTTTTTGTATTACCACACTTAGCTTTTGAGTGATATTTTTTTCCTGTTGCTGTAAGATATACAGTTTGTCCTACTTTAGTTTCATTATTAGCTCCATTTGATGAGCTATTATTGCTACTTTTAGTTGTTTGTTGTTGTGCCTTCTTCTCAGCTTCTGCATTTGCTTTTGCCTCTTCTTGAGCCTTTATTCTAGCTTCCTCTTCTGCTTTCGCCTTTGCCTCTTCCTCAGCTTTTATTCTAGCTTCCTCTTCTGCCTTAGCTTTTGCTTCTTCTTCAGCCTTTATTCTAGCCTCTTCTTCCGCTTTTGCCTTTGCTTCTTCCTCAGCTTTTATTCTAGCTTCTTCTTCTTCTGCTTTTACTTTAGCTTCTTCTTCAATTTTTGCTTGTTGCTCTGCCTTTATTTTTTCCTCTTGAGCTTTGCTAGTGTCTGAACAACTAATAAAAGAACTTGAAAAGGCTATTAATAAAGCCATTATTATACTTGAAAACTTTTTACTCTTCATTTCTAAACTCCTCTTTTTTAAATTATTTTAAAATATAATTAATAATATATCACTGAATTTTCTGTTACTTCTCCCGTTTTTTCTGATTTAGTTATCCCACCTGTTTTATCAACAGTTCCAAAATCAAAAATTCCGCTAGTTGAAAATACATACCCCTTATTTTTATCTCTTCCATCTACAAGTGATGCATAATTCAATTTCTTATTTTTTATCTGCTCATTAAATATTTTTACTAAATCATCATCACTTAAATCTGAATAATAATATCCTATAGCATACTGTCCATTTAGTTTTGTTTTTCCATCACCACTCATTAAATCTTTTACTACTAGCTTTACTTTACTCTCGCTACTTAACTCTGTTGAAGTATTATCACTACTATTTTGTTGCTCTACTTCTTTTTCATTCTTAGATTTTCTTTCCTCTTCAGCGTCAACCTTAGCTTCTTCTTCATTTTTTGCTTGTTGTCCTACCTTTATTTTTTCCTCTTGAGCTTTGCTAGTATCTGAGCAACTAACAAATAAATTAGAAAAAACTATTGCTAAAACCATTATTATGCTTAAAATCTTTTTATTTTTCATAATCAAACACCTCTTTTTCAAAAAGATAATTATTCGTAATAACTGCTTCATTATCAGTAATTATTTCTGATTCTATTTCACTTTTAATTTTATTTTCTTTCGTAATACGCTTTTCACATTCTGTAAAATATAACCCAAATAAAATAAATACTATAACTGTAATAATTAAAATTATTAGCATACTATTACTTTCTTCTTTAGTATTTTCCATATTCCCTCTCCTTTCTACAAAAAATTACATTTAAAGAATATACTACATATCACAAAAAGTTCAACATTTCACAATCATTTTTTACACTTTATTAACACAAAGCTATTCAATTTATACACACATAATTAAAAAAAAATCCTAATTTTACTATTTAATCTTTTAGTTTTTAAAATTGAATTTCAAAAGGTAATTTATATGCCTAAATTATTACTAGAGTTTTCTTTGTGGTAGGAATAATAATCTATAGATTCATTCTTGGAAGGAAATTAAAAGAAGGTTGGAACTACTCCAACCTTCTTACTGTTAAAATTTGATTGACAGGGTTATAGCGTTTAATAAAACTACTATGTCGATATTATATCATTTTTTCAAAAAATATCAACAAATATACTTCTAACTATTTCTATTTTATCCAGTTATTAATTTGCATTTTATTTATATAAGTATGTATAATAAAAAAATATATTTATATTAACATATATTTTATTTCAATATTACTAAAATAAAAATAAATAAAAATTTTCTCTGATACATAAATATATTGAATTTAATTTATGTTGGTAATAAATATAATTTTTCTATTTCCTGAAATAGAAAAAGGTTGGATCTAATCCAACCTTTTTCTTGTTCTCTAAATTATTGGAGTTTGATAAGTTTCTATCACTTTAATTATAACATTAATTTAAATATGTAACAACAATTCATTATTCCAAAAAGGTTGTTTCTCCTTTACTTTCATCTCCAGCCATAGCTATTAGTTGATTGTTTTTATCTAATATTGAAATATCATATAATTTCGAAACAGGTTCTATTCTTCCCTTTATATCTTTTATAAATTTTTCTACCTCATTTTTATTTACCCCCTCTTTAGTTCCATTAAAAACCACTTGAACTGATACTATAGGTTGTTTAGATTCATTTTGAGTTAATATCGTTAAATCATTTACTTCTAATCCTTCCAAAGCCTTCTTTGCTTTTTCTTTATAAACCGCTTTTTCGTCCTGACTCAATTCATTTTGACTCACTATAGAATTTTCCTCACCACTCACTATAGAATTTTCATTTTTCTTTTCTGTTTGATTATTATTGTTTTTCGTACTTCCACATCCCGAAAACAAAGTCCCCACTACTAATAAACTTAAAAAAATCGAAATTATCTTTTTCATACATCCTCCCTATTATTCTATAAATTTCAATTAACATTATATAACATTATTGTAAATAAAAAAAGTATCATAATTGTATGAATATTATTTGCAATTTTAAATAAACTATTAATGGTTGTATAGTTAAATGACTAAGCGTTGATAAAGGTGTTTAAAACCACTTATGCTTTTATACTTATTTAAACTAAAAAAGGAGAGTTAGAAATTAATCTAACTCTCCCTTCCTAATTTAATAAGTGAATTAATGTATAAAATACATCTTCATTATACCATTTTATTGAATTGTTTCAATATATTTTTCACTTACATATCCTTTTTTCTTTCCATTAGAAGTATTGTATTCTATGTAGTACCAACCTTCTGCCTTTCCTAATATATCTACATTTTCATTAGGCTCTAAACTTCCTATAGCTGAATAGTTAGTTCCTGCTCCTGATCTTACAGTTAAAGAAGTTCTAACATTTACTACTTTACCTTTTCTATAAAATCTTTCTTTTTGTTCTCCTTCGTAACGGACATAACCATCGGAAGGTGTGCCATCTTCTCTGTAGAATGTTATTCTTAGCCAACCACCAGTCCTATACATTGGTGAAGCTTTTTGATGTGGTTGTAATTCTTCATCATGCTCTTTTACATTGACATTTTTTGAATCCCACCATACGTACGTAACACCATCATCATTCTTATATTGCATGTGATAATCAAAACTTAATCTACTATAGTTTTCTATAGAAATATACGCATGATATTTTTCATCTTTTCCTGGATAAATAAGTTCTATATGATTTCTTGATGGGTATATACCTAGTACAAAAACTCTGTCTAAACTTGATATATGTCTCCCTTGAATAACTTTACCTTTTTCATCTAAAACCTCTATATCTCCTACTCCTACTATAGTGGCATTCGTTCTTTCTTCATTACTTGTATAGAATCCATTTTCTGATACTACAGTTTCAGAACTTACGCCAGTTGGTCTGTATGAATTGTTTTTAAATTCACTTAATGGGAAGTTCTTTCCTGGGCAATCTGTATTATTAAAATCCTTATGTCCATACACAGGTAAATTGCCTCTTCTTTTTCTTACATCTGCAATTAACTCATAAATAGAATTTAATTGAGCTCTAGTTGGTTTTTCTCTCATTAAAGCACCCTCTAAGCAAATCCCTATACTTGAACTATTTTGACCTATTGTATGAGCTCCTATTGCATTTTCTGGTCTACCTGTCCATATAGAACCATCTTTTCTAATAAAATAATGATACCCTATGCCACTCCATCCATTTCCTTTATGCCATTTATCTATGTCATATACGCTGCAGTTAGGATGATCTGCATTATGAATAATAATTTTATTAGGATTATTCCCATATTTTAATCCATTAAATTTTATGTTTGATTGATTGATGTACATTAAAATCACTCTCCATTTTTTATTTTTATATAATTTAAGGCAATAAAAAAAGGATTTTAATTAATCCACATTTTATTGCCTAAATATCATTTTAAAAATTTGTTATGATAAGTTCATTAAACTTTCTTCTTCCACTTTCAGATTTTGATATAGAATAATTAACTTCTACTTCTTCTATATTAAAATCTTTATACCACTCCCTTACTTTTGGATGGTCATTTATTGTTAATATAAACTTACCTTTTAAATTCTTTAATTTTTCTAATAATATTAAATGCTCTTTTTCACCAAACTCTGCTTCATAACCTGCAGTTTCAAAATATGGTGGGTCTGCGAAAAATACTGTATGTTCTCTATCATATTTTTCTATTATCTTTTCAAATGAAAGATTTTCCACATAAGTATTAGATAATCTTTCTCTAATTTCTTTTAATCTACTCTTGAAAATTTCTTGTGTTGGTTTTCTACTTGTACTATATCCATAGTTTCCACCTTTACTGGCAAAACTAAAATTTATTAGATACAGAAATCTAATAGCTCTTTGTATTTCTGTTAAACTCTCAATAGTATAGTTTTTATATTCTTCAAAAATATCTCGTCCTGAAAACTCATATTCTAGTAACCTTTCTATTTCTGGTGAATGGTATTTTATCATTTTAAATAGATTAATTAACTCTTTGTCTACATCATTTATAACCTCTACTTTAGATGGACTTTTAGCAAAATAAATCCATCCTGCACCAAAAAATAATTCTACATAACAAGTATGAGGTGGTAATTTCTCTATTATAGTTTTTCTTAACTTTGACTTTCCTCCCATTCTTGAAATTGGTGGTTTAATCATTAATGTTTTTTCTTTCATAATACGTCATCTCTTTTCAAAGAATTTTTATAAAAAAGACAATAAAAAAGAAACTTCTTTAAAGTTTCCTAATTCATTGCCTTATTTTTTTAATTTTTAACTTCATTATTTGATATATCGTTCTTATTTTTCTCTATATCGTCTTTAATTTCTATAACTTCGTTCTCATTTTCTGTATCTTTGTTCTTTTTCTCTGTATTTAATACTTCTAATTTTTCTGAAATGATACTTGGTAATGTTACTCCACATTCCCCTAAATTCTCTACTACACTTCCAGCTTCTTTATAAGCAAACAATGCTACTGTAAGACCTATTAAAGTAAATTTTAATCCTAAGAACATATCAAGTATTAATACAAAGGCTATAGCTAACAATTCAGCTATCCACCTTATTATTCCATCTCTCATTTTTCTACTTCTATAATTTTTGTTCTTGTATGATTTTAATATTCCTAGAATCATATCTATTGTTTTAATTCCAAAATAAAGAACTAATAACCAACTTATTGCTTCTGGTATAAATTTAAACATTAATTTATTTCTCCTTCTGTAATATCTTGTTTTGAATTAAGCATATTACTTAATTCCATAAATTGCTTTGCTGTTAAATCTCCTGTCATTTTAAAAAGAATTAGGTTCTCTTTCATTTCCTCCTTGTTGTAGTTTCCTGATTCAATTTGAAATTTACATAATTCGTATGCCATTTTTATATCATCCTTTCTATTTTAATTTAAAATCTTCATCTATTTTTAATTGATTATCTAATATTTCTGCTACGAAAATTTCATTATCATTTACATTTATAAAAAACTCTTGTGTATCTTCAAAATATCTAGCAATATATTCTTTATCTTTTTTAATTTTACCTATAACTTTTTTATTTCTAATTATTTCAAAATCTCTTTTAGCTATTAACTTAATATTTTTCATACAAATCCTCCTTTCTTTTTACATTTTTTATTTTAAATTATTTTTTATTGTCTTTCTTGCAAGATCTTTCTTAGCGTCTAGTAGTCCTGCTACTAACATATCTATAACATCCCATATATTATTAATTTCTTTAGATATATTTTGTATCATAGTTCCTAAATTACTAGGTACTCTAAAATCTACAGCTCCTGGAAGTGAGTTTAATATATAGAAATATGTTTTTTCTTGGAATGTATCTAAATCTATATCAATACAATTTTCTACAATCTCCGTTACCGGTGTAGCTCTTGCAAAGTATATTGTTGTTGTATTAGCTTTTAGCCATGCTTTTAATCCTTCTGCATCTTGTGTAGATAATTTAGATTTAAGTATTTTTATATAAACACCATATTGAGTAATGGCTAGTCCTTCACTATCTACTTTTTGGAAAGCAACACTAAATTGTTTTTTAGGAAAATTATTATTAATGTTTTTATTTTTATCTATTGTTTTATTAATAGTTAAAACAAAAACTTTATATTTTCCAGTTCCACTCTTTTCATCTTGTTCTGTAGTATCTCGAATAGTTTCATCACCAGTAAATGTATAAGTATCTATATTCCTAGTTATTTTTACTTGGCCATTCTCTTCGTACATAATATCTTCTCCAAAATCAAAACCTGGTAATGGAGCTGATATTAAAATATCTTTTTTATCACATTTGTAAGATTCATATTGTGTCGCTTGTGTCCCTTCCTCTAACATTACATCTTTAACTATAAAATCACCATTCATTGAACCATAGTAACCTATTATCTTATATACTGTTTTACCACTCAATGTTTTGATAACTCTCTTTTCATATTTATTTCCAGTGATAACACCATCAGTATATGTGTTATCAGTATAATATACTCTCAATCTATAGTTATTTGCGTTTGAATTATCTAATATTTTGCCATAATAAGAAAGCACATATGATGTATTATACTTATACTTACCTTTCAAATTAAATATATCTTCATCACCTCTGTATAAAGCTACACAATCAAGTCGATATCCATCTTCAAAAGGAGTAATATTTTTATTTGATAAATCTAATCTACCAATATTCTTACCACTACTTAAAATACTAATTTTATATTTATCTCCTTCTTGCTCTGCTTCTCCAAAGCTTTTTAATCCTTCGAAGTATTTTTGTGGTATATAAGTTTCTTCTCTATCAAGGACTATGCATGTATTTCTTAGTAATTCCTTATCAGTTTCACTATTTGTCCATCCTCTATCATACATACCTAAAAATCCAGTTAGTTTTTTACCAGTCAAATCTAACTTACTTATAGAATTTTCTCTTATAATAGGGTTACTATCCCATCCTCCACCTATTCTATATACATTTAATAAAAGTATTCTATTAGTATTATTAACTATATAAACAACTCTGTCCTTCGGTGCATATTCCTCAAATGTATCAACAAGTATATATTTCCCTCCAGCATCTTCTCTTATATTATTTGCTTTATATAAGTTATTCAAAGTTCTACCCTTAATTTTCATACCTTCTGTTCTGCCTTCTAGCGTATTTTCGGCATTTATAGAAATTCCTTCATAAGATAAATTTTGGTTACTTTTAAGTCCATTCTGTAGCTCTGTTAGTTCCATTCTAATACCAGGAATGTTTTGGCTTCCATCAAGTCCATCAATGAATTTCTTTGCTTCTACTATAGAACTTTCTAACTCACTTTTCTTTGTAGCTGCTTCTGGAATCTTTTCATTCAAAGATGTATTTAATGGACCTGCTAGTTTTATATTTTCAGCTAAATTAGTATTTAAAGTTTCTGCTAAATTGATATTATTCTCCAATGATCCATTAAATTCAGTTCCTTCAGTTATCAATCCTTTAAAAATCTTATCTCTTTCTTTTTCAGATTCTTGCCTTTTTTGTTCTTCTAATTTTATCTTTTCAAAAGTATCAAATTCATTTGTACTTTCTATAGCTTCATTACTTCCAAGTTTTTCATCTACTCTAATGATAAAATTAGCTGTACTTATTGTTCCTTCAGAATCTTTTAATTCTAATTCAAAATAAACAAGACCTACTGATTGAAGGGCTGAATTCTTTAAATCAATAGTTAATTCTCCATTAGTTGAATTAGTTATATTGATACCTTCTGTTTGTTCTACCTTAGTTTTATCAGGCTTTTTTGCAAAAAGTTTTATATTCTGATTATTTAAACTTTTTATCGTACTATTTTCAGTTACTGTTATATTAAAAATGACACTATCTAATTGTTTTACAATCCCAACTGGACTGTAATCACTTTCAAAAGTGTCAACTATAAAAGTCATATTCTTTTTTGCCATTTTATAACTAACCTCCTTGTTTAAGAATTTTAATTTGCTCATTTTGTTTTTGAACTATTTTGATTAAATCTGTTATTATAGATTCAAAATTAAGTTTTTTTTCTAAAGTATTAGGAATATCTTCAATCCAAGTATCATCCAAGCTATCTATATCTAAAATATTATAGTTATTTTCTGCACTATTTCTTTTAGTGTCAGAATTTAAAAATTTAACTTTTTCTAATTTTTCATTAGCACTCAGCTGGGCACTTCTCGTATAATAAGGTGTATCCATCTTTTTTAAATATGATTGTTCTAATGAAATCCATTCAACTCTACCTGTCATTGTATTGTCAATCCTAAGCCAATTTTGAGTAGATTCATGAATACTTAATTCATCTATCATGGTATTCATAATCTCAGAATCCTTAGTTCCATATCTACTATGAATCAAAGGAACCTTCCATCCATTTGCATATGGACTTAACATCCACGCCTCTCTACATCTAAAGTATTCTAAGTAAGCATCTGCATTATTTACAGTTAAAACTCCATCCCCTTTTCCTGAACCATTAAGAGCAATCATGGTTTTACCTTCAATAATCCCAGATGTCACATGAGCATTATTTATAGTTGTGGTTTCATCGCTTTCTAAATCACCTACAGTTACATATCCAACAAGATAAATTTTATTAGATTTAATTTTTATGCTTTCAGGACTCATATTTATATATGAAATTATTTCATTAATACCGACTTTCCTAGATACTTCTAAATTTATTTTCCCAACAAACATATTCATTTTAGATGCTAACTCCTCAAGAGTTATATTGGCTTTAGTTGTAGAAATAGAATTTAAGGACTCCTGAATTTCTTTATTTAAATTAGAAAGTGCTTCAGAATAACTTTCCCAAAGCTCTTTGTCAATATTTTTATTCAATATTCTCTCCCTCCGGATTTGTACATTTACTGTTTATATCAAAATAATATTTACGTTCATTTATTATTAGACTTTCATTTGTAGCAAAAAAGCCGTCAGACTTAAAATAAAACCAATCTCCATTGTCCCTTTGATACCACGAATTAGAAATAACATGCTCTATAGCACTTGTAAAAATAGAACCATTATCTTTATCAATGGCAATATTCATATAATCTCTATTTTCATTAGGAATTAGAACTTTAGAATTAACAAACTTAGATCTCATTGTATTTAGCCTAACCTGATTTCCAGGCGGATAAGCAATTGTTGCAATAGAATAATCAGGCCTTAAATATCCTAACCATTTTTCACCGTTTGAACTGGTATTACCATGATGTCCCATTTTAAGAATATCTACTTTACCTATATTTTGACCACCAACAAACTCTTCACTAGAGTAAGACATGTCTCCTTGAATGAAATATCTTATAGCATCTTGATTATTATAATAGTATCTAAATAAGAAACCTAAACTAATATTATTATAATTACTATAATTAGTGTTCTGAGTATTATAAACCCAAATATCACTCTTATCAGTTAACTGTATTTTTATATCATCATTTAGTTCTATTATTCTTGCACCAATACTTTGAGCTTTTGCAATCATTTCCTCATGTAGTTCCTTTGTTTTCCACTCGTTAATTTCAATTGAAGGCATAGAGTTCCAATCAGGAGTTTTACAATAAAGCTCTTTGCAACCAAACTTATCTATTAGATATGGAATACCTGATATATGATCTGAATGCGAGTGTGTTATGAATATTTTATCAACCTTAAAAATATTTTTACTATAAAGATACTTTTCTACATCGTATTGACTTATTTTCTCACCACCATCAAATAAATAGACATCACCGTTATGGTTTTCTATCAATGAAATATCAGGATATGCAGGTCTATGCTTATCACTGAAGTGTGGAAAGTGTATTACAATATCTTTAAATATAGATATGTTTGGAATTGTTGGTTTTTCTTCTTGATTTAATCCTATAACTTCTCTAATTGCATTTATTAAAGAATAATGCTTATCTATAAAATTTTGTTTAGCATTATTTAAAAGTAATAATTGATTTGTATCTTTTAATTCTTCTCTTTTCATTAAAGCCTCTACTTCTTTTAAAGCATTATTTTTTTCTATCTCCAGTATATTCAGTTGCTTTTCTAAGTCTTTCTTTTCTGCTTCTGTTAAAATTCCATCTTTGAAGACTCCATTCATAGTTTTTTCTAAATCTGTATGGGCATTTAAAAGCTCTTGGAATGAATCATCCACAGTTTTTTTATATTTTTTTATTGATTCATTTATCTCTTTTGTGGTATCTTCTTTAGTTGAAACACTCTTTGATCTTATATTTAAACTTGTAACATCTAACGCAACATTTCCAAAACTATCTATATCTAACGTTCTTTTACCATTACCGTCAGTTACAGTAAGGTTTCTAGCATCTATTCTTTGACCTTTTAATTTCCCTACTGTTGCTTTATCCATATCTAAATCTCTAATAATAGCGTGTCCTATTGCTGCTTCTTCGAAAATTTCAGCCGAATCACTTATTTTAAAAGTAACAGCTTTAATTTGAGGTGAAAATAATGTTGTTTTACCATAAGTGTTCTTTGCACGCACTCTATAATACCAAGTTTCAGATGGTTTAACTTCATGTAAAAACGAACTTGCTTTACCTTCGAAAATTCTATTATCGCTAGTTGGATTAAAGTCTTTTATCTTACTTGCAAATAATTCATATGTGTAATACTCTTTATTGCTATAACTCCAATCTAATATTACGCTGCTATATAAAGCTTTTGCTTTTAATATTGGCACATCTGGTAATGTGTCTGGGTAAATATTATCTATAGTTGGTTTATTATTATCTAATATATCGACTTTATCTTTTAAATCACCTATTTCACTTTCAAAATCTGAGTCAACTAAACCAACCTGCACACTTCCAAGAGTTATAATTATATCCTCTGTTTCTTCAATTTCTAATATTCTAGCTTCTAAAACTAAATTTTCTTCTTCATCAATTATTATAATTGTATCTCCTTTTTGACATTTATAATGTTCAAAACCATCTAAAGTATTTAAGTATTCTAAAGTTACTTTATATGTGAATTTAGGATTTTTAACTTCCTGCAATTTATCAAGAGTCTTATTTAATAATTCTCTTTTATCTGATATATTGTCATCTGAAAAAATTCCTTCTAATCTTCCATACTTAGAGATACTTTCAATATCCTCAACATATTTTTTACCATTATTTACTTCGGCAAAATCTAACTTTCTACTAAATCCGCCGTTATCAGTCTCTAATGATTTACCTCTTCCATATAAAACATTAAAATGATCACCTACCGGACTTTTTTCAATAGACTTTAAGTTTGTATCAAAAGTAAATCTTAATCCCGTATCTTCACCTAATCTATGTTTAAAATCTATATATTTATTAGTTATTCGACCTGTAGCTTCATCAATTTCAATCCTTATATCAAATTCAGCTTTAAAAGTATCAAGAATATCGTTAAAAGCTTTTAATCTTGAGATAAAATAGAAATTTATATTTCTTAATTCAAATTCTTCAGTAACTCCCACTTGATAGTCCATGCCCTCGAGAGCTTTTTGAGCTGCTTCTCTTAGTGTTCCATTAACTACTCTTTTATCTTCTATTATGAAGTTTCCTAATGAATTAAAATCACTAATACATTCAATATCAATTTTATTTTCATCAAGTGATATTGTATCGTTAAAATCATAAATTAAAAAAAGCTGGAATTTTTCATCTTTGAAGAATCCAACTTTATTATTTTTCTTAATATTCTTTTTTTTGCTAGTACTAAAACTTAAAGAATCACTTGAATTAACTTTTGTGATATGTTTAAAATCTGAATAGTCTTCTTCTGTTAATATTTCAAGTAAATTTTCTTTTCTATCAAATATATAAAGCATAGATCCTCCTATAAATATTTATTGTTCCATTTTACAGTTACCTCAACATTTCCACTCTCTAGTTTCAATGAATTTAATCCAGGAATAAATTTAATTCTTTTACTTTTTAAATGCCATATTTGCATATTTAGAGAATTGTTGAGCATAACTTTATTTGTACTTTGAGTTATTTCTAAAATATCACCTTTATTAAAACTATTATTAAATTCTAAAAAGTTAGAATTACCATCTCTAATTTTTATTTTGTCGCAAGTACTAATAACTTTAAATATAAAATCAGGATATACATCTTCAGAACCAGTATAGTTTATTATTTTTTCAGTTGTATCTGTTATATTTAATTTAATTTCATTTGCTTGAATTTCTTGATAATTAAAACAAGTAAACTCTATTGAGCCTTCTCCTTTTCTAATAGTTCCACTAATAGAAGAAAGGTTTGTTACTTTGGCCATATAATAAAAATCTATTCTATTAGGTAAAATTAATTTATTTAATTTAAAATTATCTCCTTTAAGCCATGTTAACAATTCAGTTTTCCTTTTATGATCTATCAATTTATTTCTTTTAAATTTAAAATCAATAGTTATTTTCTTTTCTCCTAATTTAGTTTTATATTTAGTAGCTTCTAAAGTTGGAAGTATATCTTCAGTAATATTAGTTACTTTTACCCAATCAGGTATTCTTATATTATTAAAATATAAACTAAGCATATATTCCCCCTCCTTTAGTTCTTTTATTTTTCTTTTTAAGCTTTTCAAGTTCAACATTCAACATATTAGCAAGTTTTTTTGCCACCACTTGATAATCATCATTATTTTTAATTTCTACTTTTTCTAAGTATAAATTAATTTCATTTTTAGATTCAGTTTCTTTTTGAGATAAAGCCTTTACTATTTTATTAAAATCATTATTAACGAAGCTAGTATTAACTTTTAAACTTTCTTCAGATGAACTTGAATAATAAGAACCTCTAGTCATATAATTGCTAGAATCAATTTGTGGAATATTAAAAGCTCTAGCCACCCTATTATCAAGACTATAATTTTGTGGTTCAAGAGAATAACTTCTAGGCGGCTCTACAATACTTCTTTGTACATTAGTTGTAGTCCTCATTATACTGACATTCCCATTTATGCCTCTACTATATTCATTTCTTATACTTCTCCAATCTGAAATACATCTATCTCTCATTGTAGCTGTAGCACTTGTAACATTGTTTTTCATGGCATTTGCGTTAGAAGTTGCATATTTCTCCATATCACTAGCGTTATCATCAACTTTATCAGCCATATTATCAGTATTATCGGCTACACTTTTAGACATTTCATTTGTATTAGTATCAGCTTTATTGGAACTTTCTTTTGTTTTTTGTTCCATAGTTTTAGTGAAAGTTTCCATAGCCTTAGATATATCCTTAGCCATAGTATCACCATTTATTTTACCTGCTTGAGCCATTTGTTTAAGATTCCATTCAACTTGATTTGCCTTTTGTTCTACAGTCATTGAATTATTTATTCCTTGGAATAACATTTTTGTAGTATCATTCATATGAGTTAAGGTATTAAGTTGATTTTGGTCTAAAGCTCCAAGTTGATGGGCCATTCTATTAGCTGCTTCACCATAATTCCCATCTACAATTAAAGGAATATTTTTTAATATACCATCTGCTGTTTGAGTTAAAACAGTTAATTCACTCTCTGACATTGCTCTCATTTGAGATAATCCTCTACTTGTAGAGTTAGTTACCTTCATCATAGCCTCTTCAGTATTTAAAGTTAATTTAGCTGTCATTCTACTCCAAGCATCATTAACAGTTTGTCCTCCTGGACCATCTGCTATCGCTGCTATGATATCACATATTCCCATTATAGAAATAGCTAAATTACCAAAAGTCATTTGAACTATACCACTAATAAATTCACAAACAGCCCCTATAATATATCCTAACCCTCCAAATTTTTCTTGAAGTTTTAAAATAGCCATTTCATTATCGCCAACCATTGCCATTAATGCAGTTAAAGCTACAATAACAGCACCTATTCCTATAGGACTTGCTAATACACCTAATGCACTAGTTAAACCACCTGTAGCTCCAGCTGTTGCAGTTGCTCCAGCTCCAAGTTTTCCAAATAAAGTTACAGCATTACCACCAACTATTATTAAATTTCCTATTCCCATTAAAACTGGTCCTAAAGCTGCAACAATAGCTCCCATAGTTACAATATTTTTTTGTTGTTCTTCATCAAGAGAACTAAACCAGTTAGCAACATCCGTTATAAGTTCAACTATTTTAGATAATACAGGCTCCATTGCAACAAATGCTCTTATTAAGGAACCTTCTATAGCTGATTTCATTGACTCAATTTTTCCACCTAAATTATCCTTCATAATTCTAGCCATTTCATTTAAAGAACCGTTGCTTTGTTCTAGCTGTGATTTTAATGTATCATATTCACCACTAACACCACTTAGTAATTTCATAAGTGTATCAAATTGAGTTTTCCCACCTACCATGGCGGCATATTGTTGTTTTTGTTTTTCGGTTAGTTTGCTTGTACCATCAGAAGCAACTCCTAACTTAGTAGCCATTTCTTTTAATACTTCAACTATATTTCTTTGTTTTCCTTCACTTGTATACAAAGAAATATTCAATGCATCTAAAGCTTTTCCAGCTTGACCAGTTTCAGTTATTATATTAGAGAATACAGAAATCAAAGCATTTCCAGCTTCACTTCCTTTAGTACCTCTATTGGCTAATATTCCTAAAAGCACTCCTGATTCTTCTAATGGAACATTCAATTGATCAAATATTCCCCCAGCTACTATATAAGCTTCTAGCATTTGCTCCATTGATGTATTAGATTTTCTTTGTGCGTTAGCAACTATATCTAAATACTTTGCAAAATCATCAGATTTAACTCCAGCAGCCGACATAGAATCAGTTACTAAATCGGCAGTTCTTGCTAAATCAATTCCTCCAGCTTCAGCAGCACGTAAAACTGGTTCTATTCTTGAAACTGATGTTTCAACATCCCAACCGGCAAGAGCTAAAAATTTTAATCCATCAGCTGCTTCTGAAGCAGAGAAAGAAGTTGAGCTTCCCATCGCTAATGCTTTTTCTTCTAATTTTTTATATGATTCTGAACTTTTATCAGCTATTCCAGCCGTTGCTTGTAATGCACTCATACTTGTTGTAAAATCAACACCTGCTTTAGTTGCGGCAGCTCCTGCGACTCCCATAGGCATAGTAACACCCATCGTCACACTTTGCCCAAATTGTTTCGTATTTTGTCCTGCACTTTTTACTTTTTCACCAATAGTATCAAATGGTAATTGCTTTAAATCTCTAGCTAAATTATTAACTTCTGCTTGAGTTTCATTTAGTTCTGTTTGATATTTATTTAAATCAGTTACAGTATCTTCTATTTCTTTTTCAACATTAGAATAACTATCTTTTAAAGTTAATAATTTTTGTCTTAATTGCTCAGCTTCAACTGAATTTTCACCATATTCAGATTTAGATTGTTCAAGAGCCGATTCAATTTTTTTAATTTCTTCTGATAACTTTGTATGCTCTAATTTATTTTCTTGTAACTTAGAATTTAACTTTTTAATCTCTTGCTCATATACATCTATTTTTTGTATATTAGTTTCTAAGGTTAAAGACATTGATTTCATTTCTTGACCTAATTGTTTAAAAAAGTTACCATTAGAATTCATTTCTGAACCTAATTTATTTAATTCACTTTCAGCAAGTCTTGATTTATTTTCAATTTCAGTTAATTGCTCTGCTACAGTTTTAGTACTATTACCTAGTTGTTCAAATTGTTGCTTAGAGTCTTTTAGTTCCTGCTCTAATGTATTGATAGTGTTTTTAGTCTTATCAATATTAGTAGATAAAGTTAGCATTTTTTGAGCATTCTTTTGTAGTAATGTAGCTTGTTTTTGCCACTCTTCAGAACCTTTCCCAACTGTAGATTCTAATTCTAAAAGTTTAGCTTTTTGAGTATCAACTATATTAGATAACTCTTTATATTCAGCTTCTTGTTTTTCAAGTTTTTGACTATATAAATCAATTTGTTTACTTGTTTTACTTATCTTATGAGATAATCCTACATAACTATTTTCATAGTTTGTTACACCTTTTGAAGCATTTTTGAACTCATTTTCAGATTTTTTAATAGCACTATCTATACCTTGAATTTGTTTTTTAAAATTTCCACTTTCTAATGCTAATTCTAGAACTAAACGTTCTATACTGTCACCCATACAACCACCTCCTTATCTTAAATTTCCTCTACATTAGAATCTTTTTTATCTCCATGTAATTTGTAATGTATATCCATTTGTGAAAAGAAATTCTTAGGTGTTGTATTCCAAAAGTCATTTCGTTTTAAAACGGTATTCCATAGATATTCCATATAATCAAATTCCCACTCAAAACTTGACTCATCCTCACCATCCTCAAATTCACTTTCATTTTCTTCCTTTTCTTTATTTAAAGGTAAGCACTTATTTATTAAGTCATAGATGTATGAATAAGCATTATTAAACTTATCAACTAAATTTGAATCAGATGAAAAGGCATCTAAAACCTCTTCTTTATTGTGTTGATTAGTTGAATTTATAGTTTCCAATATAAAAACTGTAAATAATGTCATATCAAAATTTGAGATTCCTTCAATAATTTCTTTTACTGTAACCTCTTTATTAAATTCATTAAGCATAGTTTCCTTAATATTTTTTATAGTTAAAAATGTTAATGTACCTACAAATTCTTTATTATTTAATCTAATTTTTGATATATACATGAAATCACCTTAAATAAAAAGAGAAGGTATAAGCCTTCTCTAAAAATTATTTACTTTTTGACTTAGTTTCTTTTTCTTCTGAAACTTCCTGTATTTTAAGTTCATTTAACATTCCTACCTCTTTAGGTTTTTGAACTTTTTTAAACCAATTTGTAATAGCATCTTGATCAACAGTAGGGTCATCTGTATCTATAAAATGAAATATATCTCCATTTACCGCTTCTCCTACAGTAAATTTAATTTCATCTTCTCCAGCCGCACCTTTACCATCCTCAATCGTCTCTGCATTTAATCCAGATTGACTACACTTACAAGCATAAATTACATATAATCTTTTATGTTTTGACCCCTTTTTCTTTCTTTCAAATAAAAAAGCTCCCTCTCTTGCAACATCCTCAGAATTAACCACTATTCCACCTTTTACAATTTTATTGCTAAACAAAGCATTGTACTCTGTTTTATCCAATCCTAATGTAGTTAAAGTTCCTTCGCCACCAGCATAGTTAAAATCATCAGCACTCGTATTATCTGCCCAATCTTGATCACTTTCATATTTTAATTCCGCTTCAATCTTCTTCCCATTTTGAATTGGTATTGGTGTTGTATAGTCATCCTCTTCGAATGGTGCGAAATGTACATTACTAAATCCTTTTAATAATTTTTTCTTATTCATCATTTAATTCCTCCAATATAAAAATAAAATTTTTGCCATAAAACCCTTGAGATGGATTTAATGTTTTCATGGAATCAAAAAAGAAGCCATTATTTTTAAATAGCTTCTTAATTTCTATATACTTTTCAATTCCACTTTTATTTTTATGCCAATAATTAATAGTTACAATTTTCTTTTCTTCTAAATTATCATCATCAGCAAAGGTTGTGTCATACTCACTTGCAATATCAAAAATAATATATTCATTAGAATTACCATCGTAAATTTGATATCCCAAATCTATATTTAAAGTTTTTAATAATTCTTCAATCTTTTCTAACATTATAATTTCAAATCCCTTTTTAAAGATGCTATTATTTTTTTCTTAGCTCCTCCCTTACTTTGATTAAAGCTTTTTTTCATCCAATGTGTACCAACTTGTCTCCTATTCCCATACTCAGTATAGAAAACTCTGGCAACAATAGATTTTTCTTTGCTTTTAACGCCTAATTTAGATTTTCTATCTGTAGAACTCCCAGTTTTACTTATTTCACCTAAGTTTTCTTTGGTTATTCCAGTATTAACAGGAACATTTATTTCAAGAGCTCTCAATACTTCTTTATTTCCAGCATCTAAAGCTCTATCCAAAACTTCTTTTTGTGCTTTAGTATCAAGTGTAGCTAAACGTTGTTTTACTTTTGAAAAATCAAATTTAAGCCCCATTATATAATCACTCCTCTTAGTTCTATATAATCACCTATGTCTGGCAATTCATTTATATAATCTATATTGAATTGCTTACCTCTAAAAATGATTATATCTGTATTCTGTGGAGTATATTGTTTGCTTCTTCTTATAATAAAATTTGCTGTTTGTTTTAAGTTAACAGCATCAGCTTTTATAAACTCATTTCCTCCAAGCATTTTAACTTTAGCTTTACACTTTCTTATTACCTTATACTCATCATCTTTAAGGCTACTATCTGCTTTAACTAATCTTTTTATTTCTATTGTATATCTTAATTCTCTAGGGTTTATTTTCATCTTTAGAACCTCCCGAACAAGATAATTGAGTTATCAATGATTGTAGAGAAAGACAAAAGCTCGGATTTCCCGAGCTCTTATTCTCATACATACTTGATACTAGCATTTTTATAACTAAGTTATATAATTCATCATCTTCTCTTTCTGGAACTCCTGCATTCTTTAAATAAAGTTTAGAAGCTTGAATTAAAGATAATATTTGTACATCTTCGTCATTATCTTCAATTCTTAAATAGTCTTTTACAGAATCTAAATTACTTTTCACTTTCCGCCTCTTCTATCTTTGCAGCTTCTGCTTCCGCTTTAGCTAATGCTTTTAATTGAGCTTTATTTAATTCTGCACCTTTTTTTAATAATACTAACCCTTGAGCTCCAACTAATGTACCTTTGCTATTTTTACCCATAGCCATTTTCCCATCTACTATCATTAATGCTTTATGAATCCACTTATTTTTATCTTCATCAAAGTACTTTTTATAGTACATACTTAAATTAGAATTAAGCAAATATTGAGAAAGGTTTACTACTGCTCCGAATATATCTCCTTCTGAAGCTTTTGCAAATGAAGGAAATTTATTTACTGTTAATACTTCTCTACCACTTAGTATTTTTTGACCTTTTTCATTTATTTTCCCTAATCCTATTTTTTGTCCATTCTTATCAGTCATTCCATTTAAATGAGTTTCCCAAGTTGGTTTTGACATAGTGTAAATAACATCATCCTCAACCTCTTCATCTATAGCAGCTTCAACTTCAGCCCACTTACTTACAGTTCCTATATTGGTACTATTGAATTCTATAATTTGTTCCTTTGGTAATCCTTCAACGTTTATAAATCCTAAAGGTTGACCTGAGCCACTTCCTTTTACTATAGCTGTTTCTATAGCTTTAATCATAGCTTTCTTTAATTGTTTAACTACTGTTGATTCAAATATTGGCAAAGATACTGTAGCTGATAATAGTCCTATTGCCATCTTAGCTTCTAAAACATGATATCCAAATTGAATTTTTGCACCCATTTTTGCCTTTTGTTCATCAGATACAGAAGTTTCATCCTCTAACCATGTAGCTTCTGGCATTACTTCAGATATAGGAATTGCTACTGCTCCTTGGTAAGAAGTTTGAGTAACTCTGCTTAATATTTTTCCTTCAGTAGTTATATCTTCTATAACTTTATTTAAAATTGTAGTTGGAATAACTGCTCCTATATCACCAACTACAGTTAATTCGTTACTTCTTGCCTCTGTATTTTTAAATTTATCTGGTATAGGTGTTCCATTAACCATATAGTCTTTAAAAGCTTGTCTATATTCTAAAGAACTATACATATCTTCATCATTTCTATTTTCATTGAAACCTGTTGAAAATGAAGCAATAGGATTAAAATTGCCAGTTGAAGGTATCATTCCACCAGCAACACTTCTTTGATTACCTTCATTTTGTTGCCAACCTTCATTTGTTTCTCCACCTAAAGCTTCATATAACTCTCTAAGTTCCTTTATTTCTTCATCTAATCCGGATATTTCTCCTTCTAAACTTCTAAGTTCTTCAATACTTTCTGTCGCTTGAGATCTTTCAACTAATTTAGTTCTTTTCGTTTCCTTTGTATTTATTAATTGTAATAGTTTTTTTAAGTCCATATTTAATACCTCTCTTTTGAATATTTTATTTTTAATTTTAATTTTTCTAATTCTAACTTTGAGTTATCTAATTCTTTTCTAGCTTCCAACAATTCTTCTTTAGCATTAGCAACCTCTTCACTTCTTTCAGTTGAAACACTTGTTCCTTTATAAGCTGGTCTACTAACTATACTAACTTCATTTACTCTTTTGAATTTTAAAATTTTTCTTGTTGGAATTTTACTAGATAAATTTTCCCACTTTTGTTCTTCAATAAAAAAAGCGAAGGACATTCCATCTAAATCTCCTCGCTTTACCGAATTATAAACTGCTTTCGCTTCTGAATTGTTTTCAATGTCTAAAAGTGCATCTATACACAATCCTTTATCATCTATTGTTATAGTCATTGTAGAATCTTTACTTCTACATCTAGCAAGCGGTATTTGTCTTGTATCATGATTTACATGAAGAAATACATCACTTAAATCACATGCATCGAATGCTCCTCTTTCTATTACTTCTCTGAAATACCCACCTATTAATGTAGTTTGGTTAAATACTGCTGCATAACCTTTAATTCTTCCTTCTTCTGTAGTTTGAAAGTCATTAGCTTCGAAACTTCTAGTAATGTATAAATTGTTATTCATCCTCTTTCACCCCCTTTCCAGCTTTTTGAGCTTGATAACTATCAGCTAAATCTCTATTTATATAGTTAAGAGACATATGTCTAATATCTCCACCTTCAAACGGTGGATAGCCGAATAGTTCTAATAACTGATTATCAGTTAATGCTCCCCTATTTCCTAAAATATCACCTACAGCAATTTTATTTTTAGTGTTTGTAAAAAGAAGTTTCTGAGGATAAAATATAACTTCATTCCCCATATCTATTTCTCTATCTGTAAATAAACATTTATTAAAAGCTTGACCTAACGAATTAATCATTGGCTCTAACTTTTTATCATAAAATGCCTGGTATTGTTCATCTGTAAAATCTCCTGTCAATATAGGAAAAGATACGCCATATCTATTTAATATTTTAGCTTCTACAAACTCTAAAATATTTTTATCAATTACAACTGGATTATTTCTTGAAAGAGATATAAAATCACTTTTCATATCTAAAGCTAAAATACCACTTTGAGAAGTTTGAAGTTGCCTTTCAAACTTTGCTCTTTCTTTCTGTTGATTTTCATCATCAAGCAAAGTGTTTATTTTAACTATCCCATTTATGGTTAAACTCGATTTTACAGCTTTGTCTAACCCTTCAGTAATAGTATTATTTATATTTAATATTTTTAATAATTCTCTATTATCTGCTTGACCTTGTGCATTTCCTCCCATAAATTCATTAAAACTAAAGTCTTTTCTCCAATGAATTATATTACTGTATTTTAAAGTAACTTCCATTCCATTACCAAAAGTAAACTTTATAAATAAAGTTCCTGATTCATCTTCTAAAAAATCTACATTTCTAGGATTCAATGGATAAAAGCCAGTATAAATTCTTTTACCAGAGTCGTTTATATAGAATTGAGGGTAAATAAAACAATTATACGTAGTTTCTCTTAGCCAAACACATTTTTCTAGAAATTCTGATATAGTCATCAGTGGATTAGGTGACACTTTAAGCAATCTATTAATTGAACTATTAATTGTTTGTTGCTTATCTTCAGCTAAAATTCGTATATGCTTAGGTTTTAACTTTGACATTTCATCTGCAGTACATCTTATGCAATTTTTAACTATATCACTAGCATAAATATCTTCTCCAAACTGACTAAATATAGGAGTTTCACCACTTAACATTTTGGCGTAAACATAATTCCTATACTTATTTATCATATTTTTAAAAAAGCCCAAATCTTCCCCTCCTTTCCTAAGCTACTAATCTCATATACTCACTTCTAAATAAGTCTAATGTTGCATAAGCTATTATCAACGCTACAGCTCCATCTATATGTCTAGCTTTAATATCTTTTATTTTCATTGGCATTATTCTGCCTTGATCATCTAACTTCATAGAAGTATTTTCTAGACACCATTTATCAACAGGATTACCATTATATCTTATTAAATTAGCTTTTAAATCAGCCTCAACCATTTTCATTGGATTATTCAAATTCCTAATAGTTTGCTCTATCTTTTCTAAATCAAAGCCATAGTCTTCCATTTCCTTCTTAAAAGCCCTGGCGTTCCATCGGTCATATCCAACCTTCCAACATCTAATTCTATAAGTTTTATAAAGATTCACAAACCAAGCAACTACTTCGCTATAATCAACTTCATTTCCTTTACAGATATGTATATATCCATCTCTAGCCCATGCCTTAAACATTTCAGCATCTTCTTTTGAGCAACGCTCTAGTTTTCCTTCAGGAATAAAGTACATTTGAATAATATATTTAAATTTATCTTTAATAACTAAAGCTTTAGCTGCTGTCAAATCAGTTGTTTCACTTAAATCTACAGCTCCTATTGCAATTGAGCCTCTTAATTCTTCTAATGTGAATTTTTTATCATTTCCATTGACTATATCATCTTCTTGTAACCAAGCTGCTCCATTATTTTGTTTAATATTAAAGTCTTTTGCTAATACAAAAGCTCTTTTAGAATTACTGGTTTTAGCCTCATCTATCATTTTTCTTAAAAATGACCATTTCTTTATTACACCAAGCCCTGGATTACTTTTAACCCATGTAGCTTCATCTTGCCAAACCTCTTGTTCAGAATCTTGAGTATACAACCAAATTAACCACCTTGGTCTTTCAATTTCACCTTTTAAAGCTTGCCTTGCCTCAATAAGTCTTTCATCTAAATAACCATCATTAGTAAAACCTTCAGTTGTTAATTCAAAATATAAAGGTTCATCTTGTGTTGAAAGCGCTTGTCTAACCGGCATAACTATAGAATCATCTTTCATTTCAAATACTTCATCTACAGCACCAATTCCAATGTTTCTACCTTCTTTTGCTCCTGTCTTAGCTGAAATCTTTTTAATACAGCCTTTATTTTGTCTTGTAAACTTACCTTTTTTCTTTTTCTGTTTAGGATTTCCAAAAAATATCCCTTTGACTGTTTTCCTAGTTACCTTTTCTAACCTTGGACTTTCTTCTCTCATAGCATCCATAGCATCTAACATCAACCCAGCTTGTTCATAGTTATTTGAAGCACATAGAATTTTCTTTCCCATCTCTCCACAAAACCACTCTGCTAAACATATAGCACTTATAAAAGGTGTTTTACCATTTTTTCTTCCAACTAAAAAAAGTACGTCTTGATATTTTCTAACGTACCTTCCAACTTCATCATCATATATTTTTATAGCAAATATTGCTTCAACAAAAGCCTTTTGCCAAATCTCTAATAAAAAAGGATTACCTGCATATGGTGCTTCAAAATGCTTACACTCATTTTCAATGAATTTAATTCTTTTATTTGAATCTTCAAATTCTATTTTTATATTGTGTATATTCTGATAAATAGGATCTGCTATTTCTTTTTTTAATCCTTCTAACTGAAGCATTAATTCCACACCTACAATTAATTCACCATTCTTAATCTTATTATAATAATCCAGGATATAACTATTCATAATCACTCATCTCGTCATCTTCATCATCAGCATCTTTACCTAGTAATTTAAATAATTTATCAATGTAGCTTAAATAATTTGGTCTTAATTTTGTAATAAGCTTACTTGAAGGTAATTCTTTTTGTTGCCTAACATTTTCAGGATTAACTTTTACAAGTCCACCACTTGAATTTACTATGGCAGCCAATTCATCAAGTTCAATTTTCATTCTAGCAGCTTCTAATATAGCACCATCAATTAATATTAATTGTTCTTCGTCAAGTCCCTCAAATAAAGAAATTAATCTTTTATATTCAGTTTCTATTTTTTCAAGTCTTTCTTTCTCTAAGTTCTTTGATTTTTTAACTTTTTCGGCTTTTCCGCACATTTTTCCCAACCTTTCAAATTATTTTTGAAAAAAAGTCAAAATTACCTTGTGCGTGAAAGTACTCTTCCCCCTCTGCACTCGGAATCCCCCCAATGAAATTTTTCTAGGGGGGGTTACTCTACAAATCTATCAAACCACTCATCAATTATATTTTTCCATAATGTTTTCTGATGGTTTCTATAATCAATACAGTTATCTAATCTTTTATAAAGTTCTTCTTTATTAGGTTTAAGTAGAATAAGTTCTGCTCCTAATTCTCTTTGCAATAGTTCTCTCTCATACTTATCAGGATAGCCTCCAATAATCCAAGCACTGCCGAACTTCCCATATCGAACCTTTATATTATCTATTAAACACTTCCTAAGAGCTAATACATTAGGTAATAAACTATTTGGTTTATTATATCTTTCTAACATTGTTACAGCTTCATACAATCTATCCATATCAACAACTAAATCATCATCTTGTTTATTAGATAAAACATATGAAGTCTTTCCACTAAGTGGTGGTCCATATACAATGTAGATTCCTCTATGCTTTAATCTTTCTTTATAATGATTATATCCATGCTTTTTATCATGTATCTCATTGTGACATTCAAGATGTACTAACTCAACATTATCAGGATTAAGAGATATATTATAATCATTAACATTTGCTAATGTTAATTCTATCTTATGATGCACTACTATTGTGTCACTTACTTTGAACCCATCTCCACAATGCCAACATCTCGGTTCTCTTTCACTTATTATTATCTTTCTGAAGTTAACCCACTCTTTAGATTTATAAAACTGATCTAATGTAATCCACATTAATAAATAATCCTATCTGTCTTAAAATCAACAATAACTACTTTTCTATTTAGCTTTTGGGTTAATTCCTCTTCACGCTTCTCTAATTCTTCCTTCGTGTATAACATCTTGTTTTCTTTTAGTATCAATAGTTTCCTTATTGCTATTAATATCCTCTTCAATAGTCTTTTCACTAATCCCACTCTCCCTTCTCTGCTTGTTCTTTCTTCACTTTAGTTAATTCCACATTAGCTTTTAATAATTCTATTTCAGCCTTTTGTTTATCAGTAGCTATATTCATATGTTCACTTAACCAATCAAGAGCTCTTAATGCATCATGAAGTTTTAAAGATATTCCACTTTTCCCTTGTTTAACCTCACTTATAACAGAACCATCTAACTCAGCACTATCTTTTAAATATATATAACTACCTTTTATTGTCTTAGTTCCATCTTTAGTATCTATATCAAATTCTTCAGTACCAAATTCCAAATAATCCGTCATAGATGCATAAGCAATGTCAAGGTACCTCTGAAATATATCCTCTTTAGTTAAAAAGATTTTATTTAATTTATATTCTCTTAATTTATCAATTGCATTTTTTATCTTAGGGTTTCTTAGGGACTTGCAACCTTCTACCATGGCCGTGTCATAACTACAATTGTATGCCTTTTTATAGGCTTTAGTAGCATTAAAACAATTTATATAATAAGCACAAAAAAGCCTTTGATTATCAGTTAATTCGTCATTCTCTATTAACTCTTTAACTTCTTTTTTAAAAGGCTTTCCATTGTTCTTTTTCAAACTATTTTTTTTAGTAACAACTTTTCCAACTGTTACTTTTAATTCTTCATCCCATTTATCTTCTGACTTCCACTTTCTAACTTGGTTATAACTTATATTTAATTCTTCTGCTATAGTTTTTAATTTAATATCACCACATGAATTTAAATATAATTCTTTTGCTTTATACCTATTAGGGCTTCTAGCTCTAGCCAATTAAATTCTTCCTCCTAACATCACCAAATATTTTTATGCTGCTTACTTAATAAAATATGTTCCTTCGTTATTTCTTGCCTTAAATGAGTAATTTTTTTCTCTAACTTAACTCTTTGGCCAATACTATTAGTTTTCTCAAGTTCACCTCTTAATTTTCTGACCTGATCTTGTTTGTTTCTTATTTTTGAATTAGTTATAAAGCATTTATATTTTTCTCCACAACTTGGACAAACAAAATAAATCATTTCTATATCATTCTTTATTTTCTCTGTTTGAGTACATATTTCAAATTCAACATGACATTTATCACACTTAACTACCATACTATTTCACTCCTATAATATTATTAAAAATGTATAATAACAAAATTTTCATGTATTTCTATAGATGCATTTTTATATCTCCGTTCAAGTTCTTTAACTATTCTTATCTTTTCTTTGAACTTTTAAATGGTATTGCCTCGCATACTTTCATTTAATACACCTCTTAATTAAAAAAATAAAAAGAACTCAGTTTATTAAACTAAGTTCTTTCTTTAGCTCCGCAGTCCAGAGAGCTTATAATTATATTGGCTTTTTTTGAAATTATAGAATATTTAAGTTTAGAATAGAAAGATTCGAACTTTCATTCATGATAGCCTTACCTATCGAACCCTCCAAGGTATTCTCATATTAAGTGATGCCATTAAATAAATAGCATCACTTAAATGGTGTAATTAACTTTTTAACGTTAGGAGTTAGATTTTTGAATGAATATAATTATTCACAATACAATTCTATCATTTATAAAACACCATGGAAACACCATCTTTTCACCATGATTACACCAAATCCATTTTTAATCCATCAAATCCAAAGAGTAATACGCTTAATTCATCTACACATTCATTTATCCATCTTGATGGCGTATTCTGACCACAATTTAATTTATCTCTGATTTCTCCATAACTTTTCTTTTCTATATAAAACATTTCTAAAGCTCTGTACTGTTCTAATGATCCTGACCTAATTTTATTTTCTTTTAGTTCACTCATAGCCATTTCAATATGTGATACCATTATCAAAGTTCTTAGTTTGCTTCTTCTTATACTCAATATATAAGCTCTATCATCTCCATTCTCAGCTTCTATATCCATTTCACTTATATCATACTTAGCCTTATCTGAATGAGTTTTTAAATTATTAAAATTTCTTAACAATAATTTTGTATTATGTAGAACTTTTTTCTTCTTCTCTTCCCTTTCCTCTTCTTTAAATTCTTTTAATGCTTTTTTTATAGCTTTATCCATTACTTCTTCCTTCATGTTTCTACCTCTTCTCTAATCAAATCCAATTACTCTATCCCTTATTGTTAAATACTTTCTTGTTTATTTCAAATGCCCATTTAGGACTATTTAATTCATCATAAAATTCAGTTCCATCTTTCATGATTATAATATTGGCTGGATAGCTTGGATCACCTATAAGTACCATTCTAATTTCTTCTGTAGGTGCTAATGTCTTTATTCCATGATTTCTATATATTTCACATAATCTTTCTTTCCAATATTCTTCCTTACCCAACTCATATTCTTTAGGATATATTTCACCTGTACACTTTTTAAATATTTTCATATCATCACCTCTTCTTACTTAACCCTTCAAGCATTCTTTCAAATCTCTTCTCATTTAATACCTTCTCTAATTCTCTATATTTTATTAATAGCTTCCTATAGGTTTTAGCCCCTTCATAAGCCCATGCCATCTCTAATCCTTTAACCATAAATTCTTCCTCTTCATGAGAATATATTATCCCTTGTTCTAGGACACTTATTTTCTTACCATGATCAATCATTTCTTTTATAACTTTTGGTAACTCTTCTATTGTAATTTTATCTTTATGTTCCTGGTATGCGCTAGCAACTAATAATAAAATTATTGCTGCTATAATAATTACTAAAACCATTTCTATTCCTCCTAAGGTAATAACAATTCTTCTTTAATCTTTTTCACGAACTCTTCTTTAGTAACAAGAAAATCTGGTTCAGTATTCCCAAATACCTTTATACATTCTTCAAGAACATAACAACTCTCACAATCCATCCTTTTACATAAATCAAATTGTCTTCCTAAAACTTCATCTAAAGTTTTTTCATATTTACTCATCTTTATTACCCCACATATTCCTTTTTTCTTTATCAGGTATTAATTTCTCTTTTAAATTATCCAAACTATACCCATAATAAGTACATGCTTTTCCTAAGAATTCAAAATACTCTATATTTACTTTGTATTTGCTTATAATATTAAGATATCTTTTGAATTCACTATCATAGTCATTTCTTATATTATCAATTTCTACTTCAATAACTTCATTAGGAATTTTAACATCCATCTCTTTAAAAACTATTTCTATTATCGGATTAATACCTATACTTCTTAGTAATCCTAGTTCATTTACCATCCATCTTAATGGTCCATTCCAATATCCCTATTCATCTAATGTTAGTTTCGCTCCATATTTAGCTAAATCTTTTTCTAAATACAACTTAGCTTCTTCAGTTAAACGCACTTTAACTCCTGCATTTATGTTAAAAGATACATTCTTAATTCTCATATTGTCCCACCTCTTCTTTATTAAAATAATCACCAATAGGATAAATAATTTCTATTTCATAACAAATTTCTTTCTTGAATTCTCCCACTTTAACATTTATTTCATTCTTACCATTCATAGCCTTTTCAAATATAGCTATAACTTCTTTAAGATTATCTGATTTAATTATTCTTTTAGATACATCACTTAATATCATATTATTTCACCTCTTCAAACTCATACTTATCATTATTTTTTCTTACTGTAACACTCTTATCTTTTCCTTCAGCTAAATCAATTCCTATATTCTTTTCTTTCTCGTATTCCAATGGTCCTTCTCCATAAAGCTCATAACATAATTTTTCATCTGGAATCATAAATACACACCTATCACCAGTTACTCTACATTTACGTTCCATTCCTCCATAACTTGCTCTACAACTCATTACCTATCCTCACTTTCTTTGATATAGACTTTCTTTTTACAGTATTAAACTCACTCATTCTCTTCCCCTATTAACTTTTCCCCACAAAATGGACAATATTTTATATCAAACCACCCGCTACTACTTTTATTTTTCATTAATACAATACCTGGTGTATCATTTTCCATTAAATAAATAAAAGCTTCATTAGGCTGTTCAAAATCATTAGGTGATTTATTAATCTTAAACTCTTTTCCAAATGGTTCTTTACAAAAATCACAATTCATTAATCTAACACCTCTTCTCATCAATTTATTCCCTTGGTTGCCATTCTTTATTTTTAATTTTTCCACACTTAGTACACTCTAAATAAATCACATCTCCATTTCTGGAATAGAACGGAACTCTTTTTCTAACTTCTTTAAATTTGTGTGTACAAAACATTCCTTTAAATCTACTCTTTATCATTATCATTTTTATTCAACTCCTTAATTTCTTGTAATAAACTAATTATTTTCCAACTTAAATCATTTTTCCCACCTCTTCTTGAAATCTTACTAGCCGTTTCCCTAGCACATAATAAACACATTTTAATTTCTTTTTCTCCATTAGTTGCAACTATAAATCTTGTTTTTGGATATAACTCACATCCACATATACTACATTCTTCTGTATAATTTCTTTTTGCTATTTCTATATACACTTCTTATCACTCTCCTAATCTAATATTTCAACACTATCTTTCTCTATAATGTCTTTTACCCAATTATTCCATCCAACATATCTTGTTATTATATATGCCTCTTTTACTTTGCATTCTTCTACAGATACTAACTCACCTTTTCTGTATGTTTTAGAATTTCCATCTCTTTTAAAATCTTCTTTTAACCTTGCAAGCATATTAAACTCCCCTTAAATAAATTTCATTTGTCCTGGTATATTTAGTTTTTTAACATCTGTTATTGCTTTAAAATATTTATTGTTTCCTAGCTTGTCTACCTCTTCTATAAGTCCTAAATACAATAAATCTTTAAATAACTTATTTGTATTTTGTTTCTTTATATCTAAAGTTTTGGATATTTCATTTTGTGTAAATTTGCCCATGCTTAATAGAAGTAGTACCCTATAGTGATTACCACTTAATTCCTTTAATCTTGTTATATATTTTATGTACTCATTATTCATAAATTTAGTAATGTTATAGTATTACTAAAGTAATATTCTCTCATTACTATTTTCACTCCCTCTTTTTCAATTTAGCTTTTATAAAAATCAACCCAAGCATTTCATCTACAAAAGTTTTAAACTCACACATTTTATATCCTTTAAATTCTTTTTCTAACTCATATCCTCCTTGAGAGTGAGCTAAATCCCAAACTTTTTTTCTAGTATATTTATACTTTTTCACTTTTACTACTGGCTTTTTTAAATTTTTACTACGTGAATATCTCTTTTTACCTTCAGGACTTTTAAGCATATATTTAGCAATTCCTTCAAATCCAAAATCATCTTCTTGTAATCTTCTACTATTTGCTCTACCTTTATTTATTTTAGTCCATAAAATTTCAAGGACATCTCTATCTATATCTCCACTAATAATAAGATGATGATGTAAGTTTTTATTTTTTTGTCCATACTCTATAACTCCAATATATTTAGGAGCTGGTAATCCTTTCTTCTTTAAATGATACTTTATTCTATCAATGTATTTACTAAAATCTTTTTTTGCTTCTTCTAAATTACTAGGTAAAGTATCTTTAGAGTAAGATAGTGTTACAGCTAGATCTCTCTCTGTAAAATTTGCATGTATTAATCTTATTACATGTTTCTTCGCATTTATTTCATTTATTACTTTCTTTTTTTCTTTTGTCTTTTTTCTTCTAGGTTTTCTATGTTTCTTTTTATCTATAACAAAACCCTTATGTACTTCTACCTCTAACATTTTTCCTGAATAAATTGTCTTCTCTATATACATGCAAACTACCTCTTAAACTAAATTTATAAAATCCCTGTAACTTTAGACTCTAATCCTTACCCGTAAAAGCCACCCTTGACTTTTTTCAAATTTAGAAATAAGATACTTATATAGCGATTTCAAGTATTTTATTTCTAAAATAGTAGATTAGTAAAGTAAATACTAATCTACTATCTTTTTAAATATTTCGGATATTTAATTACACTATTTTTATCTATCTTATCTAACAAACTAGTTATTCTTACATTTTTTGTTAGATAAGATATTTTTATTTTACTTCCTCTATTTTTTAATCCTTCAACTTTATCTATGTCGATAATATTATTTATCGCTAAAGCAATCTCACCAGTTTTGCTTTCTGGATCATACTTTACTACACAAAAATAATTTATATTATCTTTAAAATCTTCAAAAAACTCTGCACATTTTCTATACCTTTTTATAAAATCATCAGCATTTTCAACTAATTTTTCTTTGGATATTTTTTCAAACTTTTCTCTTATTAGATAATCATTATTTTCAAATTTCTTATTTAAAGCATTTTCAAGTCCTTTAAAATCAAATTTCTTTTTCATATCATAAACCGCTTTCTATTTTGTATAATTTATTTTTATAGAAATCTTCTTATTTTTTACATCTAAATTAATAAGTTTCTTTAATCTCTTTTTTAATTTATAATTTTTCATCTTCAAAAAACCCCTCCGAATATCCACCTATAACATCAAAATCATTTTCAAAATAAATTGCTAAATTACCAAAACTACCATTTTTCTTTCTTATAATTTCAACTCTTTCTTTATAGTCCGGTATTTCTTCAATTTCTTTTATGTTAGTTATAAATATTCTTGCAATTAATGTTTTTCCATAATCAGCTATTACAAAAATGTACTTACAACTCTTTGAAAATCCTATATAATTTTTTATAAATTTATTAACCTTCTTAATAGCCCTCTTTCTTGTAATATCATAAAAAGCCATCGTTATTTTATAATCAAAGCTTTTAAAGTTTCTATTTAAAGCTTCTTGTATTTTTTCTCTTTCCATAGCTCCTCCTAAGAATTTTTATATTCTACTCTTAACCATGTTAATTTACTTCTTAACACTTCTATTTCTAATCTTTTGTTTTCTATAGCACTTATACAAGTAAAATATTTACTAGCTGCTATATCTCTTTTGTATCTAAGTGTAGATATTTCTTCCTTACCTTTAATTAAGTTATCTATTAAAGTAACTTGTACTTTTTCTTGCCTTAATAATAAGATTTCTTTTCTTAGTTCCCTTCTATATCTACCTTCAGTTAATGCTTTTTGCTCTGCTAATATAGTTAAATTTTCATTTAATTTTGATAACTCTATTAGTGCATGATCTAAAAGTTCTATTATCTCCTGTGGATTCATAAAATATCTCCAACATCAATTAAAATCTTTCCACCCATGCAAGCTCTTATAATATCTTCTCTTTCATAAAAACCTGCTACATTTTTAACTGGTTTTAATAACATATCAACATCCTTTTGGCTTATACCTAAAAGTTCCTTTATAATATCTTTAGGATAATATTTAAGTTCAAATAATTTATAATACTCTCTTTGTTTTTCTAACCTTAATTTCTTCAATTCCTTAAAGCCATTATTATGTACTGCATTAGGTGCTAAAACGTGGCAATTAGCGCATAAATCAATTAAATTATGTTTGCACCTTATTAATGCAGGTTGTTGTTTTCTGCTAACAATGTGATGCGCTTGTATATTTTCTGTGCTACCACATAATTTACAATATCTCATCTCTCCTACCTCCCTTAAAAGTAACTTCTCAATTTATCATCAACTGACATCTGAGTCCTTCCTAAAATTTTACCTATAGCAAAACAATCGTAACCTTTTTCTTTTAATATAATCGCTTTATTTTCCTCAGCTTTGCTCCAAGTTCTTCCCCCATCTGGAATAGGTCTATATGGAACATTTAAGTCCATTAATCTTCTTTTTATAGCAGTTTCTGTTCTAGATAAATCTTCTGAAAGCATTTTATATGTGTAAGTGTTGCTTTTTACCTTTGCTATTAATAAATTATCTTCTTCCTTGCTCCATCTCTTTTTAACATTAACTTTAGCTGGATTCATTTGATCTGCTTTTCTTTTTTCTTCAACCCAACTAGGCTCTTTTCCTAAAGCTCCATTTTTAAAATTTGCAAAATTTAATTCACCCTTATTTTTTTCTGCCCATTTCCAAAACTCTTCAATGTCTACTACCTCAATTTTCATTCTCGATACCTTTTTAACTAATACTGGGAACCCTAACTCTTTAAGTTTATTTTTTAAATAACCATAGCCACTTCTTGAATATCCTAAGCTTATTATTAAATCTTTAAATTTAATATACTGAGTATTATCAATCCATTTTCCTAACTTTAAAGCCGAAGCTTTTTTTCTTACACTTACAATGGTTCTATTTAATTTCTTTGCTATAATATCAACGCTTACTGCTCCCCATTTTTCTTCAAGATAATTTATATCTTCTTCAGTCCATATCCTGCCAGCCAATATTAAAACTCTCCTTCCTTATAAAACAATAAAATAAATTAAAATAAAAACTAAAAGTAAATCACCTAGCAAAATCCATAGTAACAGTCTTCTATCCCTCATATACCCTCCTAAAAACATTTTCTATTCTACTTAATATTTCTAAAAACTTCTTCGGTGGTGTTTTCTTATTAAAATTTAATCTATTAAATCTTATGTCATCTTCTGTTGCTATTAAAATTTCTTCAAACATTTCCAAACTACATCTTTTCTTCAATTCTTGTATTTCTCTTAATAGCATATAAATTTACTCCTTTATAATTTCTTTATTAAAAACATTAAACTTAATACAAAAATAAACATTACTAAATAATATATTATGTAAAGTGTTATTTCTCTTTTTCTAAATTCTTTAGCTTCCCAAGTTAAAACTTCCTCATATTCCAAACCTTCTAGTAAATACTTTTTACATCCTTTTAAAGTTCTAAATTCTTCTTCCCAACATTCATTAGTGGAATTATCTATTGCTATATATTTATTAAGTGCGTAGTTATCCTTGCAAGTAGCTATATATCTTCCTGGTTCACTATTGCCATCTTGCCAATTTCTAATAATACTTTTAGCTTGTTCTTCAGTTATATATTTGATATTCTTATTCATTTATTTTTTACCTCTTACAAATTTCAACAAATTTTTCATAGAATAACTTGTACAATTATAATGAGAAAGGAAGTGATTGTAATGAAGTTAACCGTAAACGAACTTCATAGATTAAGTATTCTTATAGAAAAAATTAATATTTCTAAATCAAATTCCACTAATTATTTAACCCCATTACCTAAAAATTTTATTATTTCATTTAACAATTGTTTATGGGCTTGTACTGGATTATCTTTAGAAAGATTAGATCCAGCTAATTTTAACCAACCTGCTATACTTAACTATAAACTGGGATACGATAATAATTGTAAAAGCTTTATAGTTCATAATTGGTATAACATTCAGAATTTATCCGAAAAATTGGAAGAAAAATATTCTTTTAACTCCAATAATTACAAATCTCTTAGCATAAAAGAATTACCTTATTTTCTAAATGAATTTCATAAAATTATAAAAGATGATTCTATTTTTAAAGAATGTTTAACTATAGAATTGGAACCATGCCTATATAACGCTACAAATTTAAGCACCGGCATGAAAGTACCTTTTTTAACATTAGATAAAGATATTTCCTACGAATTAATTTCTATAATTTCTGATGATGAAATAGATAAATTCACTTTATGCCGTTAAAAACTTAAATTTTAAAGTGTATACGAAGATGAATTTAAAAAATTATCTTTGTATATGCTTTTTCATTTAGAATTGTCTGATTTCTATATCTAAACTTGAATAATCACCTTTTCCAATAATTCCATCATCCTCAAGTTTTTTCAAAACATCTTTAAGAGCTGTTGTACTGCTAACCCTCAATTTTATAGGCTCGTAAAATACTTTAGCTTTTAATATTTTTTCCATAGCAGCTATATCAATACTAGTAATTGAAGATACCTCAAATTTACATAAATTTTGTATAAGCTCCATTAATTTATCTTCAGCTTCTTTTAGTGTTAACTCTCCAGCATGATACTCACGTCTATAAAATATTCTGTCATCTTCTTTCTTTTCCGCCTTATCTAACTCTTTAATGATATTATCAAATAAGTTTACATCTTCTTGTTTGCACTCAATGCTATCGTACTTTAAAAATTCATCTCTTAATTCAACTAATTTCTCTATCATATCTATTCTTTTCATATCACTTCTTCTCCAATCTTAACTATTCCTTGTGATTATCTAATTCTTAAATTATTCTTTTTACACCTTGGATAATTTAAGCCACATTTTTGTTCGTAGACTTGCATAAGTTCTTGTGCAGGTCTATCTTTTATTTTCATTATGTTTTTAGTTTCTCTTAATTTTTCCTCATTACTTTCGCTACTTTCCAAAACTTCTTTTATAAATACCTTGTCCACATCAGTAACCAAAGCTATTATAACTTCTCCAGTTTCTATCACTCCTGTAACCTCATAGTTTCCTTTAGATATACCTTCTTTTATAGCTTTAATCCCCATATTTTTAGCATCCATAATTTCACACATCCTTCAAACTCAGATACTATTACACTTTTTCATCAATTCTTTTTCTGCTTTTTCAACTTGTATTCTCTCCCACGCTCTAGCCATACGCTCTTCCATTTCTTCTTCACTAACAGCAAAGTAAACTGGATGTTTAGTTTTTGCTTTGCTTCTTCTTAGTTTGCTATAGTCTATTTTTATAGCTCTGTATTGCTTTTTATCCATTCTAATCCCTCCTCAACTATCCATTACTAATCATCCTAAATACTTAAACTAACAATTACTTACTTAACTACTTTTTTATTTTTAGCAACTATTTTTTCAGATGTTTCTTGTGCAAAAAATAACGCTTGTGTTATAGCCAAAATATATTGTTTATTATTTTCATTTAATTTTTCAAATCCAATAGTAAAATCCCTAGTATTTTTTTTAGCATTCATTTCATCACCCCTATCACTTACTATGTAAGTATAATACCACTACTATGTGAGCGTGTCAATGTTTTTTACTTGCATTGTAAGTATTTTTATGATATTGTAAGTAAAAACATAGAAAGGAGATTATAAATTGTCTGTAAACGAACGAATAAAAGAGCTTAGAAAAGAGTTGCACTTATCACAGGCCAAATTCGCCAAAGCAATTTCTATATCCAACGGATATATAGCTAGTATTGAATTAGGAAATAGATCTGTTAACGAAAGAATAATTAAACTTATCTGTACAACATTTAAAGTAAATGAAACTTGGTTAAAAACAGGTGAAGGTCCTATGTTCAACGATACTATTGATAATTCTACTCAAATCGCAATGGAAATATTTAAAGAATTAAAACCTGAATTTCAAGAATATATAATCAATCAAATAAATCAATTATTAGAACTACAATCGAAAGATTTAGAGTAACAATATTAATTTTAAAGAGTAATTTTAATTTACTCTTTTTCTTTTTTTGAAATTACATTTTAAACTCTTATACATATCTAATATTCGCTTGTATTTTAGTAAATTTAGTTAAACTTAGCAAGTTAGATAATTTATGAAATTAATAATTTCTATAACATTGAAAAGGTGAAAATTTATTGAATTTATATAATTGTAGAATTAGAAATTTATTGGTTTTATTTTTACTTTTGGAATTTTATGTATTTTAATAATTTGAAATGTAAATGTATACCGGATTAAAATTCAATCAACTCATTTTACAAAATTCTGAAAAATTGTTAATTATATCATTAATAATTAATTTTACGTATCCCTAAAAATTTATTATGATTTTCTTAAAACAAGGAGGTTTTTGACTATGAAAAATATAGCAATATATATTAGAAAATCTGTTAAAGGTGATGATAACTCAATTTCTTTAGAGGCTCAAACTGAAGTTATTAAACACTATTTTAAAAACGAAAATAAATTTACTATATACAAAGATGATGGATTTAGTGGAGGTAACACAAATAGACCAGCATTTCAAAAATTAATGCATGATGCTACTCAAAACAAATTTAAGGCTGTAGCATGTTACAAATTAGATAGAATAGCTAGAAATACATTAGATTTTCTTACAACATTTAATACTTTAAAAGAATATGGAATTGACTTAATTTGTGTAGAAGATAAATATGATCCTAGTACTCCTGCTGGTAGATTAATGATGACCTTATTAGCTTCTTTAGCTGAGATGGAAAGAGAAAATATAAAACAAAGAGTTACTGATAGTATGTTGAATTTAGCTCGTTCTGGTAGATGGACTGGTGGAACTCCTCCATTTGGATACAAGGTTATTACTATCGATGGAGGTAAATATTTAGAATTGGAAGATAAAAATAATATATTATATATATTTGATGAATTTATAAATGGAAAAGGTATACTTAAGCTTTCAAGTGAATTTAATTGTGATAAAAAGAAAATAAGTAGAATACTTCATAACATAACCTACCTAAAAAGTTCTACCGAAGCTAATACATACTTAAAACAAACTTTGAAATATGAAATTGTTGGCACTCCCAACGGATGTGGTTATTTACCTTACGGAAAAAATAAAGTAATCAATGGTAAAAAAGTTAAGAATATTGATGGCTTGAAAATAGCTGCTATAAGTAAGCATAAAGCTATAATCGAATTAGAAACTTTTATAAAAGCTCAAGAAAAGCTAAAAACCTTTGAAGGTAGAAAAGCGCCTCGTATAAGCAACAAAAGTTTTTTAGCTCAACTGATTCAATGTACTTGTGGTTCTAATATGTTGATAGTCTTAGGCCATAAAAAGAAAGATGGAACTAGGAAATTATATTTTTCTTGTCCCAACAAATGTGGTAATACCTTTGGAGATGTAAAGGAAATTGAAGAAGATACATTATTAACTCTAAAAGATGTTAATTTCTTTGAGAAAATTAATAAAAATAAACCTACTATTAATAATAAAGATAGCTCTAGAATTAAAGCTTCTCTTTTAAAAGAACTTGAAAATAAGAAAAAAATATTAGATGGTTTAGTTCAAAAATTAGCTTTAGTAGATTCTGATTTAGCAAATATACTAATAGATAAAATGGAAACTTTGAATGAAAATATAAAAGAATTACAAAGTAAAATAGATTTATTAGAAAAAGAAGAGATTTCTTTAAGTTATAACAAAGAAGATTTGAATTTAAAAGAAAAGAATAGAAAACATTTTATAAAAGAATTTGAAAATATGAATATGCAAGAAAAGCAAACTTCAATTAGAAAGGTAATTAATAAGATTACTTGGACAGGTGAAAATATAATTATTTCATAACTATTTAAATCCACCCGGAACTCCTGGTGCTCCTATTGCGAACACTCCTAATAATAATATAAATAGTATCATAGTTGGTAAACTAGGAATTTTACCATATAAAATTTGAGATACTGTCATTACAAAGAATACTTCTGTAAGAACTGAACCACATAAGTGTATGTTTGAACATAATGGTATTGCAAAATCCACTATATCTTCTCTTAAAGCCTTTGATTTCTTTGCAGACTCTAAAGCTACTGGTAATGTTGCAGCACTTGACATTGTACCTACAGCAGTAAGATATGCTGGTCCATAATATTTTACAACTTCCCATGGATTTTCTTTTGATATTGCTCCACCTATTAAATATAAAATTGTTAACCATATAAAATGACCAAATAATACAATTAATATAACTTTAAAGAATACAGGAAGTTGATTACTTAATCCTCCTTCATAAGCTAAAGCTGCAAAATTAGTTGCTATGAAAAATGGTAATATTGGTATTATTATTTTATTTACAATACTAAGTACTATAGCTTGAAATTGATCTAAAAGTTTTTCTACTAAATCAGCCTTTGTCCATCCAACAGCTAATCCTAAAAGTAATGCTAAAGCTAAAGCACTCATTACACTCATAACTGGTGGTATATCTAATTTAAATATAAGTTCTGGTAATTCCTTTAATGATGCTATGTTAGATACTATAGACAATTTAGGTATTAATGCATATCCTGCAATCATTGAAAGAATAGCAGCAAAAACTGAAGATAAATAAGCTATTAAAACAGCATATCCTAATAATTTGCTTGCGTTATCTTTTAATTTAGCAATAGATGGTGCTATAAATCCTAGAATAATAAGTGGAACAGAGAAAAATATAATTTGTCCCAATACATACTTAATTGTCACAATTGTCGACATAAGCCCCTCTGAAGAGTATGTTCCTATTATTATTCCTAATATAACACCTAAAACAAGTTTAAAAATAAGATTATTAAATAATTTCTTCACAATTTATCCCCCCCTTTTTATTTTATACTTTCATGTAAAGAATTATTTATAAAAAAAAACTTCTACCCCTTATACAGAGGCAGAAGTAAAATTCCACGGTTCCACTCTGATTTTAAGTAGTAAGCTATAAGCTTAAACTACAAAATCTCTTTAGGTACAAATATACCACTCTGCTATAACGGGCATACCCGTATTTCCCTACTCTAACCTAAAATTATTTCTGGAAACAAGCTCATAGATGCACTCATGAAAAAATTCTTTAAAGTCTTTTACAGCCTAGAAGACTCTCTCTGAATAAAGAAATTAATTCTACTTTTCTAATCACAGCTTTTCATATTATAAAAATTAATTCTTAGTATTCTTATACGAATTAACTTTATTATATTTTAAACTCTGTACTTAGTCAACATAAATTTAAAAAAATGTAAATAAAAAGGTAATATTTATTAATATATTACCTTTTTAAGCTCTAAATATTTTGTTGTATATAAAATATAATCTATTACTATAAATTTTGCTGTATATAAATGTCGAATATTATAGTTTAACTGTTACTACATCTTTTTTAAATATATTTGGAACATAATTTAATTTTAAATCCTTAGCTCCTATAGGTTCTTGAACTACTATAGTTCCTGTAACCTCTTCTCCTGGTGCTAGTGTTCCCTTATCTAAAGCTTCCTTACCATCAATAGCAGTAAATGTTCTATCTTTTATTTCGCCTTTGGCATTTTCAATTTGGAAACTATATGGATTATAATTCAATTCTGAATCTCCATTATTTTTAAGAGTTAAATTTAAAATAAGAAACTCATTGCCTTCTTTAGGTTTATCATTTCCTTCACCCATACTTGTTTTAACACTATTTACTATTAAACTTTGACCCTTAATTTTTACTGTATCACCTATATTATAAGCATATTCACTGCTATGTTTACTTAAGAATATTTTGCTTAATCCTCCAACTACTAATAATGCTAATAATATAGTAAATATCACTTTTACTTTTTTCGACATTTTATCACCTTACCTATATATTTTTCTCAATGACGTATTTGATTATATAAACCTAAATATACTAAGTCAATTAGGTTAATTCTTCATTATTCTAAGATAAAAACATTTTCATCTTTAGTATCCATTAATTTCATTTAAAATATACCATAATTTAAATTCTAAAATTTTCCTTTAATTTCATTATTAAACTTAAATTTTCATATAAATTATCAAAAAAATATTATCAAAATACAAATAAGTTAACCATTCATCAATTTTATTTTAGTAACTTTAATGTTAACTTTTTATCACTTTTATGACTTTTTATTAATTTAGATTATATAAAAAAGCCTTTCCAAAATTTAGAAAGGCTTATTAAAAACTAAAATTTTAATTATTTATTTTTTCTTCTTAATAGTTTTACTCCTGCTAAAGATGAAATAATTCCAATAATAGCAAAGTTAATAACATTTTGTCCTGTACTTGGTAATCCCTCAGAATCTTCTGGCTTATTATTTTCATCTAAGTCATTATCATTTGGTTTTTCTACATCTCCAGGCTTCTCATCATCTTCTGTAGAATTTCCATTTAATTCAAAGTTTATTTTATAAGTTTTCATAGTGCTTGCCTCTGAAATAACCTTAATATAACTTGTACCAGGAATACTTAATGCATTTTCAATAAATACTTTTGAATTTTCATTCATTGCAATAGCTTCAATCTTAGGTATATCAGACTCCTTTGAAAGGTTCACATCATATTCAAAAGTATTTGTGTTAAACCCTTTTAAATTTTCTCCATTTACTTTTAAAGCTTTTAAGGAAGTATCTTTATTTGCCTCAGCTTTTATAAATTTAGCATCAGCCCAATTTCCATGATCATACTTAATATTATTATCATAGTCATCAATATATAATGCTAATTTTTCAGCACTTTTTAAATCTACTTCAACCTTATGACCATTAGAAGTACTATATATTTTCTCACTATTGAATACCTCCTTGCCATCAACCTCAACCCTAGCTACTATAGAAGATCCATATCCACTTACTCCTCTATCCATGCCAACATAAGCTTCAAATTTTTCATAACCTTTTCCTTTTAAATCAACTACTATTTCTGAGTTTGAGTTTACTCCCACACCTTTATCAAAAGTTTTTATTTCTCCATCAATTTTTAACACTAATGGATTATTAACTACAGACCTATCTTTTACAGGTTCATACATGCTAGAAGTTGCGCTTTTCCAACTTATATCTGAAAGATATTCCACATTATGTGTTCCAAAATTTATAACATATTCTTTAGTATAAATTTTATTTAAAAGCTCATCCTTATGATTAACCTTAATGGTTGCTTTTCCTGGTATTGTATATACATTTTCTACCTCTACATCTATATTATCATTAGCTTTTACAACTTCTATTACTGGAGGTTTTTCCAATGTCTTCTCTAAGTAATCTACGTTATACTCTGTAATATTTTCATTAAAGTCCCTTAAACTAACACCATCAATTTTAATATCCTTAATTAAATCTTCCTTTAAATTCTTTTTACTTATTTCCATTGGAGAAGAACTTTTGTCGATACCTTTAATTTTAAAAGAATAATTATATATTTTACCAGATTCATTCATAAATTCTCTATGTGGAGTTGCTCCCCAGCTGTTATCTCCTCCAACACCCATTTGTCTATGATTAAGTCTTAAAACTATACTATCTTCTTTTGCTAACTCATGTGGATGACGTTTACCGGATGAAAGTTCTTCTGGAGTATACTGTAATGCATTAAATTCTATACTAGGTATTCCAGACGCCATTAATCCTACTCCATTATTATTAGTTAATGTTACCCATCTTGTATCTGTTCTATTTCCTGTTTCGGATGGTTCTAAGTATGGGAAGAAGAAATCTTTAACATTCTTGTTATAAACACCAATATCATACCCAGTATTTCTATCTATATAATTTTCTTCTGGTCCTCTTCCATACCAAGTAATACTATCAAATTCTTTAGGAAGTTTAAGCATCATTCCTATTTCTGGTATTTCTGAAAGACCTTTAGAAGCATTAAGTGTATTATTTACAGAAACTTCTCCATTTCCATAAACAATATATTCAACATTAAGTTTAGATTCTATATTAGTTGGTAATATAAAGTCTACATTTACTTTTACAGCCTTATCTCCTACTTCTATAACTTCTAAATTTTCTACTTTAGCATTTGCACCTGCATATCTCCAAGTATCAAATCTTTCTTCAGCACCAAATCCTTTGTCATTATCATTAGGTGCTCTCCAATAATTAGGTCTTATAGGTTCTTCTATAAGCTCAATTTCATTCCCTTCTTTATCTATTTTATATGATTCTAAAGCACCAAGTTTTTTATCAAAAGAAACCTTAAATCCATCACCTATCATTTGCACATTATTTTCATCATTTTTAAGTTCTATTGAATTCATTGAATTTAAATCAATTCCTTTTTCCATTTCATTATCAAAAGGAAGTTTAAATTGTTCTTTTGATATTACATATCCTTTTTCAGCCCAAGGCTCATCATCCTTTAATTCAAAACTTATATTTAACCAATACTCAACCCCTGGACTAAGTTCTGGCTTTTTAAATGGAATCGTAATTTCCTTGCTACTTAATGGATCAACAGAAATATCTAACTCCCCATTTTGTAATATATTATCATCGGCTCTTAACTCCCATTTTCCTTTGTATTTATTTAAATTAGTAAATAAATGTTCATTTACTATCTTTACTTTACCATTTAAAATATTAATATCCTCTATCTCTATTTCTTGATAAACCTTTTTTACTTCTTGAAGTTCAGGTTGAACTGTTCTATCAGCTGAAACTAAGCCATTAGCACAGAAATTCCCATCTGTAAATTCAATATCTCCCCAATCGCCACCATAACTTAGAAATTCTTCACCCGTGTTTTTATCTTTCATTCTTATAGCTTGATCAGCCCAATCCCATATAAATCCACCTTGCATTATATCGTATTTATCAAAGACATCCCAATATTTTTGTAAATTACCTATACTATTTCCCATTCCATGAGCATATTCACATTGTATATATGGCTTTGTATTATCAGGATCATTTGCATAGGCTTCCATTTCTTCTATAGTTCTATACATTCTACTATATACGTCTCCTACAGTCCTCTCCGCTTCATAATGAACTAATCTAGTAGGATCATTTTCCTTTATCCACTTTGCAGCTATTTCAAAATTTTCCCCTCCACTTGACTCATTTCCTAATGACCACATTATTATACTTGTTTCATTTTTTGACCTCTCTAACATCGATCTCTGTCTATCTATAACCGCCTCGGTCCATTCTGGTCTACTCTGAGGAATATCATCTAATCTTCCATGAGTTTCCAAATTAGCTTCATCCATAACATATAGTCCATACTCATTACATAAATCGTACCATCTTGGATCATTAGGATAATGAGATGACCTTACTGCATTTATATTATTTTTTTTCATAAGCTTTATATCTTCTATCATACTTTCTTCTGTAAGCGTTCTACCGTTATCAGGTAAAAATTCATGCCTATTCACTCCTTTAAATGATATAGGCTGTCCATTTATACATACTTGATTATTTTTAATTTCTATTTTTCTAAATCCAAACTTGTTACTTATAGTTTCTACAACTTCACCATTTTCATTTTCTAAAGCAATTACATAAGTATATAAATTAGGAGTTTCCGCTGTCCATTTTTTAGGATTTTCAACTCTAGTATTAATAGAAACTAATACATTTTCTTCATCATTTAACTCAAATTCACTAATATCTTCATTTACTATTTTTTTATTTTCATCATATAAAATACCTTTTATTTTATATTTTCCAGCTTCAATACCATAATTAGAAATATCAATTTCAACATTCAAATTAGAATCTCTATATTTATCATCTAAATCTGTAACTAAAGTATAATCTCTTATATGAGCTTTAGGTGTAGAATATAAGAACACATCTCTAAATATCCCACTAAGCTTTATCATATCTTGTGATTCTAACCAACTTCCATCACTCCATCTGTGAACTTTTACAGATATTTCATTTTCTCCCTCTTTTAAAAACTTTCCTATATTAAAATCGTGTCCAGTAAATGAATCCTCACTATAACCCACATATTCTCCATTTATATATAAGTAATATGCAGATTCAACTCCTTGAAATGATACAAAAACTTCTTTATTATCCCATCCTTCAGGAACAGTAAATGTTTTCTTATAATACCCAATTGGATTATAGTCTGTTGGTACATCAGGCGGTTCTGGTATATTATCTTGATATTCCCAAGGATAAGCTGTATCATTATACCTTGGCTGATCATATCCATGCAATTGCCAACTAGATGGAACAGGAATTGTACCCCATGAACTAGAATCAAAATTTGTTTTATAAAAATCTTTTATATCTTTATCATAAGTTTCTACTAAATTAAATTTCCACTCTCCATTTAAAGACATATAATTCTCTGAATTAGAATAATTAGAATAATTAGGATTATTTAATGCTTCTTCAATACTATTAAAAGACATTAAAGTAGCATGTGCTTTTTCCCGATTGTCTTCAAATTTTTCAGGATTATTTGCCCAAAAAACACCATCTTCAATTTTTACTTTTTTTACATTTGCTAAAACTTCGTTAATGCTAAAATTATTAATTACAACATTGGAAAACACTGCAATACTTAATATCTTAGCAATCGTCTTTTTGCTAAACATAAAATCCCCCCTTAGCTTAATACATTAAACATTTTACCATTTATTGGGAATAATATAAACATTATCAATAATGTTTGAATATTTTTTTATATTTAATCATTTATTCATTTTATGTACATTTATTTAATATTTATGGTATACTTTCTTTTGTTATATGTTAATGAAAAACATAAATTCTAACTTTTATTAATTTTAGGAGTATTTATGAAAAATAAAAAAAAGAAATATTTTTTACTCTCATTAATTTTTTTAATAGTTATTAACTTAACCTTATTTTCTTTCTATAAATTTAAAGTAAATAAAAAAAATGAAAAATATATAGAAAAAACTAATGTCATTTTATATGAATCTAAATTAGAGATGAAAAAAAGAAATTTTAAAGATTCTGAAAATAAACTTTATGCAATTATAGATAATAAAGATATGTTTTATAGTTTACCAGATAATTTAAAATTCGAAATTTATAATTATTTAGCTATAATAAATCTTCAACAAGAAAAATTTTTAAATGCTTTATCCCATTATGAAGAAGCCTTTAAATATGCTGATAAAAGTTCAAAAATTATTATTAAATTAAACATGGCATCTGCTTATAGATATATGGGAGCTTATGTTACTGCCACTAATGTTTTAGATAAAATGCTAGATTCATCATTAATATTTAGAAATGAAGATTCTTACCTTAAAGAATATACTTTATTAAACTTAGCTGAAACTTATTTTTCTGTAAATGATATGACTGATTTTAACTCTACAATAGCAAAGGCATCTAACCTTTATTATTCTGGCCCTGAAAATTATTTAGAAGACTTAAAAATACTTTTAAATTCATATTTAATAATAAAAGCAATATCAGAAAATAATCTTGATCTGATACCAAACTATATTTCTAAAATAGAAGAATTAGAGATTAAAAATAAAGATGTTATATATTCTGAATTAGAAATGATAAAGACTCGTTCTTATGGTATGTACTATGAAAGTACTGGAGATTTCAATTTAGCATTAGATTATTTTTCAAAATTAGAAGAATTAGCTGATAATGAAGGTGCTTCTTATATTTCATTATTTTCTATTAGCGAAAGAATCTCAATTTATAGAAAATTAAATGATAATACAAAGGTAGATTCTTTAATAAATAAATACTATGAAAAACAAACTTCAATAAATAATATAAATAATTATGAATTTAAATATTACATAAATAATAAAATTATAAATAATCATGAATTGCCATTTTTAAAAGATATAATTATTATATTGCTATTCTTATTTTTAATATCTATTATATTAGTGCTTTTTTACTTAAAAAAAGCTAGAGATTCAAGATTAGATTCTTTAAAAGATGGGCTTTGTAATATTTATAACAGACGTTTTTTAGATTCTTACATAAATAATTTAAAGGAAAAAGATTTGCCCGTTTCTTTTTTAATGATAGATGTAGATTATTTTAAACTTTATAATGATAATTATGGTCATCAAGCAGGTGATTTTATACTAAAAAGTATAGCATATGTACTTAAAAAGAATTCTCGTAAAGAAGATATAGTTGCACGTTATGGAGGAGAAGAATTTTGCGTTTTACTAAAGGGTGCTTCTAAGTATTCTTCTATTAACTACGCTAAAAGAATTAAAGAAAATTTAGATAATTTAAATATAAAGCATGAATATTCAAAGGCTTCAGACCATGTAACCTTTAGTATTGGAATATATACTACATATACTAAAAATGACCTAAAAAATGCAATTAAATTTTCTGATAAAGCACTATATATATCTAAAACAAAAGGAAGAAATACTTATACTTATCTAGAAGACAACTCTTCTGATTCTTCTAATTTACTTTAATATAAGGAAAGGTAATTTACAACAATTTACCTTTCCTTATATTAATCAAAATTTCTATTAATTTTTTGGAGTGAACTCTTAATCTACTTAAAAGTTTTTGGAGTGAATTCATCTCCCTTTGCTTTTGGTTCTCCAAAAACAGCTTTTACACTTTCACTTTGAGGATTATGATTTATGTGTTTTTTACTGTTATTTTTTTTACTCATTAATATCACCTCAAAAATAGTTTGTGTACTTAACTTCTCTTTATTCCTAGCATATATTAACTATTTATGAAATTATATTTTCTAATAAGATAGTTTACTCTAAAAAATACCTATGTATCTTTTAAATTTTTCTTCACCTTAAAAACAGTAATACCCAATAGAAAAGAAGTTATTATACTAAGCCACCCTAGATAAGAACCCTTTATAATAAAAATGATGCTTACTATTAAGAAATAAATTAATCCTAAAATCCACAAATATCTTTGATCTTTTAATGGCATTAAATCCCCCAAAAATTTTATATATATAAATTATATGATTATAAATCTTAAGTTGTCCGCTTATTATAATTTATTTTTAAAAGTTCTTTTTATTTAAATAATCTTTATATAATATTTAATATCTACTACAGTTAATTTAAATAGACCTATAAAATAATAATAATCAAAAATAAAATTATACATAGTAATTGGTTTTATAAATTTTGGTAAATTTATTATTTTTATACGAAAACTATTGAAAATTTACTTATTTTATAAAAATAGATTCTTTTACAGATATTTTTTTCTTCTTTTTATTAACAAATCATTAATTTATTAACATACTTTACTTTAACTTAATGTGTATTATTTGTATACTTAAGAAAAATAAGGCTTTAAAAGTATATATGAGAGGTGATTTTATATGGAATCAAAAGAAAAAAGTAAATTAACCCTAACAGCCTTAATCCTTATGATCTTTACATCTGTTTATGGCTTTACTAATATGCCAAGAACCTTTTATTTAATGGGTTATAGCGGAATCATATGGTATATAATGTCAGCTATTTTATTTTTTATTCCTTATGCTTTTATGATGGCTGAATATGGTGCTGCCTTTAGAAAAGAAAAGGGAGGAATATATTCTTGGATGGCTAAATCAGTAAACCCTAAGTTTGCTTTTATAGTAACCTTTATGTGGTTTTCTTCAAATCTAATATGGATGGTATCTGTATCATCATCTATATGGATTCCTTTATCTAATGTATTTTTTGGTAAAGACACAACTTCCACTTGGAATATATTTGGTTTAACAGGCCCTCGTGCAATGGCTGTGCTAGCTATAATATTACTAATAACAATAACATTTATTTCTTCTAAAGGATTAAATAAAATTTCAAAAATTACATCCATAGGAGGAACAGTTGTTGCCTTAGCTAATGTAGTTTTAATTCTTGGTGGTTTTTTCGTACTAGCAAGCAATGGTTTTGAATCAGCTCAAGGTTTTAATATTGAACAGTTCATACATTCTCCAAACCCTGCATATCAATCCCCTTTAGGCGTACTTGGCTTCGTTGTATTTGCAATATTTGCTTATGGTGGAATAGAAGTAGTTGGTGGATTAGTTGACCAAACTGAAAATCCTAAAAAGAATTTCCCTAAAGGAATAAAAATTTCTGCCTTTGTAATTGTTATTGGTTATGCAATAGGAATTTTATGTATTGGTTTCTTTGTTAATTGGAATAGAGACTTAACTGGTCCTGATGTAAATATGGCAAATATAGCATATATTGTAGTAAATTATCTTGGTTATTACATAGGAGAAGCAATTGGCTTAAGTGCTAATGCTTGTACAATGTTAGGTAACTTCTTTGCTAGATTTATAGGACTTTCAATGTTTTTAGCACTTATAGGTGCCTTCTTCGCTTTAAGCTACTCTCCTTTAAAACAATTAATAGAAGGTACTCCTAAGGATATTTGGCCTGAAAAATGGACAAGATTAAACAAGGAAAATATGCCAGCTACAGCTATGTGGATTCAATGTATAACAGTAATTATATTTGTTTTATGTTGCTCAATGGGTGGCGAAGATTCATCTAAATTCTTTAACTATTTAATACTTATGGGGAATGTAGCCATGACATTACCTTATATGTTTTTATCCTTTGCTTTTTCATTCTTCAAGAAGAAAAAAGAAATTGCAAAACCTTTTGAAGTATATAAAAATTATAAAAGTGCTTTAGTTTGGTCTATTATAGTAACATTAACAGTTGGTTTTGCTAACTTATTTACAATCATACAACCTCTTACTTCAGAAAATAAAGATTATGTTGCTGTAATATTCCAAATTTCTGGTCCTATTATATTTGGATTATTAGCATGGTTAATTTATAGAAGATATGAAAAAAATGTATTAAAAAAACAAATTTCAAATATTGACAATAAAATTGATACAGAACTTGAAAAAATAGAAAAAGCTGAAGAAGAAGTTACAAGTGAAACAATAGGAGTAATAGATATAGAAGTTCATGATGATGATTCCAAATAAACTAGAAGAATTATAATTTAAAGTTAATTATAATAATGATTAATAAAAAAAATAATTGGTCATAGAAATTTATGACCAATTATTTTTTATTAATAAATTTTCAATAATTAATATTCTATATATTAAATAACTAATTTAATATATAGGATATCTCTCTTAACTCATTTACCCCAAATCAAATTTTGATATGCCACTATTATATAAAACAGTTCTCTTTAAATTGTTATCTGCAGGTAAATAACAAGGTTCAAAGGCCAATGCTGCTCTATAATATCTTTGTGCTAACAAAATATTCCCTCTTTTTTCTTCAATTACTCCAAGTAAATTTTCTATTTCTGCTGAACTACTATTAATTATTAAAGCATTTTTTAATAATAATTCAGCCTTATCATATTCTCTAGAGCAAATATACTTTCTTGCTTTCTTTAGAGATTCTTTTATATAGGTACTCTCTTTTAAACTCTCTACCTTTTTCATTATAAACTCAATTTGTTCTATTAAATCATCTATTAAACACTTTGAAATTATAATACTCATATTAAAGTTCACTATCCTTATCTTGAATTCTAAGCAGTCTATATCCAACCCCTATATGGGTTTGGATATAATTTGTATCCATAGCCTTTTTGCTTAATTTTTTTCTTAAAGTTGCCATAAAAACTCGTAATGAAGGAATATCACTTTCACAGCTACTAGACCAAATTTCTTTTAATATATAATTGTGAGTAAGAACTCTTCCAACATTTTTAGAAAGTAAACATAGTAATTTATATTCAATTGGAGTCAAATGTATCTCTTCTTCATTTAAAAATACACATCCTGAAGTATAATCAATTTTTAAGTCTCCATTTACAAACTCTTGTATTTCCTGTGTATTATTTCTATCATAGTTCATTTTTCTTATAGCAACTCTTATTCTAGCCATTAACTCATCTACACTAAATGGTTTAGTCAAATAATCATCAGCCCCTAAATCTAAGGCTTCAATTTTATCTCTATCTTCACTTCTTGCACTAACTACAATTATTGGACAATTTGACCATTCTCTTACTTTTTTAATTATTTCTATACCATCCATATCTGGTAATCCCAAGTCTAATATTATAATATCTGGTCTTTTTGATATTGCTAAAATCATTCCTTGTGAACCATTAGCAGCCGTATGACACTTGTATGAATTTATTTCTAATGTAGCTGTTACAAAATTTCTTATGGCTTTTTCATCTTCAATAACTAAAATTGCTGGTTTCATTCTTATTCACCTCAAATCTCTGCAAACTAAAGCCAATTATAGTTCCCCTAGGTTTATTATCTCTAACATATATTTCTCCTTCGTGTACATTTATAATTGATTTACACAATGCTAATCCTAATCCTAATCCTCTTCTACTATCACTAATATTTTTCTTAGATGTAAAAAACATATCAAATATATGCTCCTTGTCTTCTTTACTAATTCCTACCCCATTATCTGCTATCTCAATTATTACATTATCTCCTTTTGAAAAGGCACTTATTTTTATATTTGATCCTTTTTCTGTATACTTTATTGCATTATCAACAATATTTATTATTACTTGTATTATAAGTCTTACATCAACATTAACCATTAACAATTCATCTTTCAAATCAATTTCTATATTATAGTCACAGGCATTTCTATGAACATGTTGTAAAGCCTCTAAAATAATTTCTTCTACTAATTGAGCTTCTCTATTTAAATTTATATTTCCATTATCTATTCTTGAAACAGAAAGTAAATTTTCAACTAAGTTTATTAACCAAATTGAATCATCATATATATCTAATGTTAACTTTCTTTTAGTTTCTTCGTCAAAATTATTATTTAAAAGCAAACTTGCACTTCCAGATATACTTGTTAAGGGTGTTCTTAAATCATGAGAAACAGCCCTTAATAAATTTGCTTTAAATTTTTCATTCTCAGCTTGCATTAAAGCCTGCTTCTTTGCTTCTTCTAAAATATAATTATCTATGACAAAAGATACTTGATTTATCATTGCAATTAGTAAGGATTTTTCTCCTTCCTCTAATTCCTCTCCTTCTTCTAAAATTATCCCTATTACTATGCCTATATCCTCTTGTCCTAATACAGGAATATACATAGCTTTAGCTCCAGGTAATGTTTCTGTACCCTTTCCAGCATATTTTCTATTATTGATAACCCAAAGTACTACTCCCTGTTCGTCTAGATTAATATATTTATCACTTAATTCACTTCCATCTTTGAATTTATAATTATATATATTTTCAATTTGACTATTTTTAGCCTTATAAACTACTACAGGTTTTTTTACTAATCTACTAACTTGCTCTTGAGACTTTAAAATAATTTCTTCTAAATCTGAACATCTTCCAAGCTCACTACTAGATTCTAATAAAATATTTGTTCTGTATGCTGTTATTGCTGATTTATTGGCCTGTACTTTAACTTTATTTGTAAGAGTACTAGTTATTAAAGCTGATACAAGCATTACGAAAAATGTAAATATATAACTTGAATCATAAGCATTAAGAGTAAATTTAGGTTCAGTGAAGAAAAAATTGAAAAGTAAAACACTAAATAAGGAAGATATAACTCCATATATTCTTCCATAAGTCTCCTTTGCTATAATTAAAACACCTAGAATAAATACTATTATTATATTGGCTTCACTAAAACCTAAATTTTCAAAGAATAAGCTTATAATAATTGTAATAATTAAAATCCCCAAAGTTTTTAAAGAATCTTTAATTGTTATTTTTTCTTTATTTAAGCAAATTTTATTTATATATTCTACATTTTCTTCTTCATCTGGTATTATATAAACATCTAGCTCTGGAGCTAATTCTATTAATCTATCTACAATACCAAATCTTGACCATAGATGTCTTTTCTTCTTTGTTCTTCCTATTATAACTTTTGAAACTGAACTAATCTTAGAAAACTCTGAAACTTGATATGCAACATCATCTCCATAAACTGTTTCTATTTTAGCCCCTAAATCTTTTGCTAATTTAACATGTTCTCTTAACCTTTCAATATTTCCTTCTTTTAATTCTCTTGATGAAGTTGTTTCAACAAATAAAGCAGTAAACTTTCCATGAAAGGCTTCTGCCATTCTTGCAGCTGTTCTAATTACTTTACTATTTGAAGGAGAAGAACTTAAACATACCAATATATGCTCACTAGTATGATAAAAATTTTCATTTTTATTTATCATAACCTCTTTATTTACACTATTAGCAGTCTCTCTTAAGGCTAACTCTCTCAAAGCAACTAAGTTTTCTCTTATAAAAAAGTTTTTTAATGCCTTTTTCGCTTGATTTTTAACATATATTTTTCCACTATTTAATCTTTCAATCAAGACTGATGGATCTACATCTATTAATTCAATTTGAAAAGCATTTTTAAATATTCTATCAGGTATTCTCTCTTTAACAACTATATTAGTTATAGATGCCACTACATCATTTAAACTCTCTATATGTTGAACATTAAGAGTGGTATAAACATCTATGCCAGCATCTAATAATTCCTCTATATCACTATATCTCTTTTCATGTCTAAGTCCCTTAACATTGGTATGAGCTAACTCGTCCACAATGATTAAATCTGGTTTTCTACTTAAAGCTAAATCTAAATTAAATTCCCTTAATACCAATCCTCTATATGCTACTTCTAAATTAGGTAATAATTCTAATCCTTCTAAAAGTGCTAGGGTTTCTGGTCTTGTATGAGGCTCAATATATCCAATTACAACATCTAACCCCATAGCAATTGCTGAATGTGTCGCTTCTAACATTGCATATGTTTTCCCAACCCCAGCAGCATATCCAAAGAAAATTTTAAGTTTTCCTCTTTTACTCTCTTTTTCATTCTTATTTATTTCTTTTAGTATTTTCTGTGGATTAGGACGAGTTTCCCTCATTTATAATCCTCCTATTCTCGTAATATACCATCTAAAGCAAGATTAACTTTTAAAACATTAACTGTTTTCTCTCCAAAAACACCTAAAAGTCTTCCAGTAGTATATTTATCTATTATTTCATTAACATAATCTACACTTAAATTTCTCTCCTTAGCAATTCTATCTACTTGATATTTTGCTGCGGCAACAGATATATGTGGATCTAATCCACTACCTGATGAAGTTACCAAATCTACAGGAATAGGTTCTTCTTTCTTACCTTTATTGTAACTTCTTATTCTCTCTACCCTCTCTTTTACTAACTTTTCATATTCTTCACTTGCTGGACTTAAATTTGATGGAGATGAATACATTAATGGATTTCCATTGCTATCCTTAAACATTTCTACATTTATATTCATAATCCTTCCCCATAAATATTTATTATCTGTAAATTGTTGACCTAATAACTCACTTCCATATTTTTTACCATCTACTTCTATAATGCTTCCATTTGCCTCTTCTTTAAATAAAACTTGTGCTAGCACAGTTGTTGATACTGGATAAATTATTCCACATAATATTGTAAAAATCAAAACAGCTAAAATAGACTTCCTGATAATTTTCATATTAATCTTCCTCTCTAAACTATTCCTAACATTGTTATTAAAATATCTATACCTTTTATAGCTATAAATGGAGCTATAATTCCTCCTAATCCATATACAAATAAGTTTCTTGATAATAATTTATTTGCTGAAACCTCCCTGTATTTAACTCCCTTAAGAGCTAAAGGAATTAAAAATATTATTATAAAGGCATTATATATAACTGCAGATAATATGGCACTTTCTGGACTTTGAAGATTCATTATATTTAACCTTGATAATTCAGGAAATAACCCTATAAAAAGTGGAGGAATTATGGCAAAATATTTTGCTATATCATTGGCTATGCTAAAAGTTGTAAGTGCACCTCTAGTCATAAGAAGTTGTTTCCCTATTTTTACTATCTCTATTAATTTAGTTGGCGATGAATCTAAATCTACCATATTCCCAGCCTCTTTAGCTGCTTGTGTTCCTGTATTCATAGCTACAGCTACGTCTGCCTGTGCTAGTGCTGGCGCATCATTAGTTCCATCTCCAGTCATGGCTACTAAATGTCCCTTTTTTTGAAAGTCTTTTATCATATTTAATTTACCTTCTGGAGTTGCTTCCGCTAAAAAGTCATCAACCCCAGCCTCTGCTGCAATTGCTGCTGCAGTAAGTGGATTATCTCCAGTTATCATTATTGTCTTTATCCCCATTTTTCTTAAATCAGAAAATTTTTCTTTAACACCTCTTTTTACTATATCTTTTAAATATATTATTCCTAAAACTTTATAATTTTTAGCTACTACTAAGGGAGTTCCTCCTTTCCTAGCAATTTCTTCAACTTTTTTCTCACATTCATAAGAAAAATCTCCCCCATGTTCAGTTATATATTTTTTAATAGATTCTGCTGATCCTTTTCTTATTTCATCTCCATTAAAATCAACACCACTCATTCTTGTTTTAGCAGTAAATTCAATAAACTTAGCATTTGAAGAACTTAAATCTCTTCCTCTAATTCCAAACTGTTCCTTTGCTAAAATAACTATACTTCTTCCTTCTGGAGTTTCATCTGCTAAAGATGATAATTGGGCAGCATCTGCAAGTTCTTCTATATTAGCCCCATCAACAGGTAAAAATTCACTAGCCTGTCTATTTCCTAAGGTAATTGTTCCAGTTTTGTCTAACATTAAAATATCAACATCTCCTGAAGCTTCTATAGCTCTTCCACTCATAGCTAGAACGTTAGCTTGATTTAATCTACTCATTCCTGCTATACCAATTGCAGATAATAAGGCTCCTATTGTTGTAGGCGCAAGACAAACTAATAAAGCTAATAATGATGTCACTGAAGTACTATTTGTAACTCCATTCTGATTAGAAGCAAATTCTGAATAAGCATATAATGATACTGTAACAACTAAAAATATTATTGTAAGAGAAACTAATAGTATTTGAAGAGCTATTTCATTTGGAGTTTTCTTTCTAGAAGCTCCTTCTACCATAGCTATCATTTTATCCATAAAACTTTCGCCAGGGTTATTACTTACCTTAACTACTATATAATCTGATATAACTTGAGTTCCTCCAGTTACGGCACTTCTATCCCCTCCACTTTCTCTTATAACAGGAGCTGATTCTCCTGTTATTGCACTCTCATCTACTGATGCAGCTCCATAGACCACATCACCATCAGCAGGTATTTGTTCACCGGCCTTAACTATTATTAAATCTCCTTTTCTTAGCTCTGTTGAATTAACCTTACTAACCTTTTCCTTTGTCTCTATGGACTCTATTCTGTTAGCAAAAATATCTTTCTTAGCAGAGCGCAAAGCATCAGCTTGTGCTTTTCCTCTACCTTCTGCAATAGCTTCAGCAAAATTAGCAAATAAAACAGTAAACCAAAGTAAAATTGAAATAAATAATATAAAAGATGGTGAGTTATCTTTTATTCCAAATAGTGAAAAAATATATAAAACTGTGGTTAATATAGAAGCTATATATACTATAAACATTACTGGATTCTGTAATTGAATCTTTGGATTCAATTTTATAAAAGAATCTTTCATAGCTCTTTTAATCATTTTACTATTAAATAAAGAATTTTCTTTCTCCTTCATATTTTTCTCCTCCTTAAGCAATCATCTGTAAAAACTCAGCGATAGGACCTAAAGCAAGTGCTGGGAAAAAGCTTAAAGCACCTACTAATAAAACTACAAAAATTAGTAATCCTATGAATAATACATTATGGGTTGGCAATGTTCCTACACTAGTTGCAACTTTTTTCTTTTTGACTAAGGAACCTGCAATGGCAAGTGTTGCAATCATAGGTACAAATCTAACAAATAACATGATTAATCCTATACTTACATTTATGAATATAGTATTAGCTCCTAAGCCTGCAAAGGCTGATCCATTATTTCCTCCTGCTGAAGAATAAGCATATAAAATTTCTGAAAAGCCATGGGCTCCTGAATTAGTTAAACTATTTAATATTTCTGGATTAATAGATGCTAAAGCGCTTCCTATGAGAATAGAAATAGGAGTTGCTAAACATATAAGCATTGCCATTTTCATCTCATAAGGCTCTATTTTTTTACCTAAATATTCTGGAGTTCTTCCAACCATAAGCCCTGCTATGAACACAGTTATTATTGCAAATGCTATCATTCCGTAAAGACCACACCCAACACCTCCAAATACAACTTCTCCAAGCTGCATTAAAAGCATTGTAACCATTCCACCTATTGGAGTAAAACTATCATGCATAGAATTTACAGAACCATTTGATGCTGCTGTAGTAAAAGCTGCCCAGGTACTAGAACCAACTACTCCAAATCTACTTTCTTTACCTTCCATATTTCCACCACTCTGATCTATATATCCTAAATTTACATCTCCATTTTGAGCTAATTGTGGTGTTCCATTAGCTTCACTTACTCCAATTATGCATAATGCAATAATAAGCAAAGTAAACATAGCTATAAATATAGCTCTCCCTTGTCTTTTATCCTTTATATTTCTACCAAAGGTAAAACAAAGAGCCGCTGGAATCAAAAGTATAGATAACATTTCTAATAAATTTGAAAAAGCTGTTGGATTTTCTAAAGGATGAGCTGAGTTTACTCCAAAGAAACCTCCTCCATTAGTTCCTAATTGTTTTATAGCTACCTGGCTTGCTGCTGGTCCTTGAGGTACTATTTGACTAGTAACTCTACTTCCATCATCTAAAACAATTTCCTCTAGTAAAGCTACCTCTTCATAAGGTTTAAAATTTTGTACTGTTCCCTGCGAAACTAATAGTATTGAAAGAACTATTGAAAGAGGAACTAATAAATAAAGAACAATCCTTGTTAAATCCCTCCAAAAGTTTCCTAATCCACTTTTGTTTACCCTTGTAAATCCTCTTATTAAAGCAAACAAAACGGCAATACCAACTCCTGCTGATAAAAAGTTTTGAACTGTTAATCCAAGCATCTGAGTTAAATAACTTAATTGACTTTCACCAGAATAGGCCTGCCAATTTGTATTTGTAATAAAACTTGCTGTTGTATTAAAACTTAAATCCCATGAACTTCCACTTATTCCTTCAGGATTCAATGGTAATACTCCTTGTAACAAATTCAAAGCAAACAAAAATATAAATCCTACAGCACTAAATGCTAAAACTGAAAATGAATATTTTTTCCAATCCATATCCTCTTCATTGATTCCTAGAACCTTATATATAAAATTTTCACAAGGTAATATTAATTTTGATAAAAATACCTTTTCTCCATTCATAACTTTTCCTATATATTTTCCTAAAGGAATCGCTAATAGAACTAAAATTATTAAGTATAAAGAATACTGTAAAATTGCATTACTCATTTCTCTCCCCCCTAAGCAATATATACCAAAGGTAAATAAACAGTATTAAAAATGTTAATCCAGTGATGATTAAAATTAAATCCATATTTCTCTCCCCTTTCTTAAATTATTATATTTAAAAGCATATTAAGATGGCGTTAGAGTTTCATTTGTTAGTATTAAGATTGTTTAAAGATTTTCTTCTTAAAATTTTATAAAAAAAATCTTTAAGAATTAATCTTAAAGACTTTATGTATACTTCTATTTATTTTTGCTTTTGTCTTAACTAAAGAATAAAATTTACTATATAACACTCAAATTTATCCCTATCTAATATAAAAAAAGCATGTATATATGCTTATATACATGCTTTTTACTTTAATATTTCTAGTAATGAGTCTAAATTTTTCTTAAGTTCTAATATTTGCTCTTTTTCTATTCCTAAAGAACAAAAAGCCTTTCTTGGCACATCTATCATATCATCTTTTAAATTTCTTCCCTCATCTGTTAATTCAACTATTACAACTCTGTCATCCTCTTTTGACCTATATTTTGTTACAAGATTCATCTTTTCTAACTTTTTTATAAGAGGTGTTAAAGTTCCAGAATCAAGATGCAATTTTTCACCAATCCCTTTAACTGTTATTCTTTCATTTTCCCACAAAACAAGCATTGTTAAATATTGTGTATAAGTTAAATTATATTGATCTAAAATAGGTTTATATTTCTTTATAACTTCTCTTGAAGAAGCATACAATCTAAAACAAAGTTGATTTTCTAACTTTAAAATATTATATTTATCCATAATAGCTCCCTTTAATCCTTTAAATATGCTACATTAAATTTTATACAATTAATTATAAAATTAAGATATTACTTTTTTATTATATTGTCAATATAAATTAGATTTATAATATCAGTTTTTAATAATGATTTAATGATATAAGTATATAAGCAAATACTCTCCGATAAAGGTAAGTAGATAATTACATTTTATCTGTATAGCTCTATCTATTTTATTATTATACCTAAAAATTTACTTAACTCTAAAGCTTGATAAGCTGTAAAAATTCCACCTTTTAAGTTTTCCATGTTTAAATCTATGTCTTCTATATTACAAGTTCTAAAATCAATATCCTTAATATTTGTTCCTCTAAATATAGACTCTTTTAAATTCACATTTTGAAAATTTACTTTTTTTAATTTAGCTTCTTGAATCACAGCTCCTGTTAAATCACAATCTTTAAATTCCACCTCTTTTAAAGTGCTAAAAGATAAATTAATATATTTTCCTAAACAATCTTTAAAAGAAATATTGTTTAATGATGATTCATCAAATCTACTTCCTATGATTTTACAGCCTTTAAACTCTACTCTATAAAAACCACCATCAAAAAATTCACAATTAGATAAATCACACTTTTCAAATTTCACATCTGTCATATCTATTCTATTAAAATTACAATTTATAAATATAACATTTATAAATATACATGAATCAAACTTTATTGAACTTTCTTCTAAATTTTCTATAATTACATTTTCTATTATAGCTTCCTCTAGTTTTTCTTCTTTCAAAATTTCTTCTGTTACATCATCTAATTTATTTAATTCTAAAGGAATTTTAGGTAACTCTATTTTCCAAACTTTCATACTTGTATCTCCTAAAACAAAAATTATATTTAATATAAATTATATCATACAAATATGGCTCTAATTTACAATATAATTTTTAAAAATTTTTACATACTAATAATATAAACATATAGGGAGTTGATTTTATGAAAAGTAAAAACAAAAAAGAATATTCTAAAGAGAATTATTTAGCTAATGGCCATAAAACTCAAAATCAATGGGCTAAAAATCATATTAACACAAGTATAGAAGAACCAGGAATAAATGAAAGTGGAATAGAAGCAAAAAAACGCGGCTTCTAAATATCTTCTTTCTTATTTAACTAAAATCTAAAAGCCATAATATTTAAGTTCAAAAATAAAAATTCAAATATTATGGCTTTTAATATAATAAAAACTAATCAAATTTAGGCTTAAATCTTGGATTATTATATGCTTCAAAACACATCTCTATTTGTTCTTTTGTATTTCTAGTCAAAGATAACTTCGGAAGATTATTTAGTTCAAAAAATCCACATGTCTCAGTTTCAACATTCTCATTAAAATTAATATCTAAAAGATCACAAAGAATAAAGATTTTATAAATACTTTGAACCATTAGGGGTTTATTATGTTTATTTCTATCTAAAATTGCAATTATGCTTTTAGGTTCAACCTTTGCCCCTGCTTCCTCATATGCTTCTTTTTTTATATTTTCAGCTACTGATAAGTTTATATCAGCCCATCCTCCTGGTAAACTCCACGTACCATCTAATTTTTCTTTTACCAATAAAACTTTATTTTCTTTTATTATAGCAGCTCTTACATCAACCTTAGGAGTTAAATATCCACTTTCCTCAAGTAAAACTTCCTTAACTTTATGTAATTCTAAATTAGTGCTTTCGCTAATAATATCAGCTGCAATACTCTTTAATTGGTTAAATCTATCTATATCATATACATCTTTAGAGTAAGTTAACCCTGCTTGAGCAATAGAATCTATCTCTGTAGCCCATTTTAACAATTTATTCATAACAAAACCTCCAAATTAAAATTCTCACAAGTTAATTATAATAAACTTTTCCAAATTAAAGATTACATTTTGCATACTTTGCCCACTTTTACCTGTTTTTTGACCAGTTACGCACAAACTATTCCATCATCTTTAAATTCTTGTTAGAATACACTTGTAATATTTCTTAAGTAAATATTTATTTTTATTAAGCAAGGGGTGATTTTTTTGAAACATTTAAAAAAGATTTTAATGAGTGCAATTTTAATTACGTTAATAACTCTTTTTTCTCCCTTAATACTTAGAAAAAGCATAGCTTTATATATTGAACAAAGAGTATCTTATTTTACATCTGTAGAAGTTGTTTCAAATATTTTAAGTCCCTTGTTTGCTTTAATATCAATATTTTTAATTGCATATTCAATAATTGCAATTAAAAATAAATAATTACTTATTAATAATATTACTTTAATTTGGTAAAAAACCTTACATAAAATTACCACCATAACTATCATCCTAAAAATAGAACTGTCCACTCTATTTTTAGGATTTTTAAGTTTTTTCTTCTTTATGTAAAATGAATATTATGATAAAATTTTTAATATAAACTAATGATAATTATTTTTAAAGGAGATTTTATGACAAAAGAAACACATTCAACTGGAGGCGTATGCATTTCTTTAATAATGCTAAATACAATTTTAAGCTTATTCTTATTTCCATATGATATAGCTTATAAAATTTTATTAATAGCATTATTTTTTCATTTTTCTTATATAGGCTCCTTATTCCCTGATATAGATCAAAGAAAATCTTCAATTAGTCAAATGTATCCTTTTCTTTCAAAACATATAGGTAGTAAATGTAGACATCGTGGCTTTACTCATAGTTTACTATGTCTATCTTTAATAATATTAACCTTATATATTGTTTTAAATGTTAGTAATTTCAACATAATATTATTAATAATTTCAATAGGATTTATAGCTGGATATATATCCCACTTAACTTTGGATTTTTTAACTTCAGAAGGAATCGAACTTTTCTACCCTTGGAAAACTAATTTTAAGATAGCCAAAATTAAAACTGGATCAAAAACTGAAAAGATAATAAATAAAATACTAAAAATATTTAATTTTCTTCTTATTTTATATAATATAATTTTAATTCTATCTGATATTTTAGGAATAAACATATTAAATTTTATAAATAAAAGCACTCTATTTTGAGTGCTTTTACTTTTTATATAAAATATTTTGGAACAACATAATAAAAATTTCATAAACTAATATTATAAAATTGATTTTAATAGTATACAAGGAGTTTTGTTATGGTAAGAAAAATTTATAATTCTAATAGATATTATGATGATTACAATAGATATAATTGTTACGATAAATACGATTGTTATGATGATGAGTATTGTCAAGATGATTATTATTGTAAAGATGATTGCTATTTAGAGATAAATTGCAATTGTTGCGATTGTTGTAAACCTGGACCAAGGGGTCCAAGAGGCCCTCAAGGTCCTAGGGGTCCTCAAGGTCCAAGAGGTCCTATGGGCTGTCAAGGTGAGCGTGGTCCAGTAGGCCCTATGGGTCCTCAAGGTGAACAAGGTCTTACCGGTCCTCAAGGTCCTGCTGGACTTCAAGGTGAACAAGGTCCTCAAGGAGATCAAGGTCCTGTTGGTCCTATAGGACCTCAAGGTCCTCAGGGTGAACAAGGTCTTACTGGTCCTCAAGGCCCTGCTGGTTCTCAAGGCCCTGAAGGCCCTACTGGTCCTCAAGGTGCTACTGGCCCTCAAGGTCCTGGAGGTCCTACTGGTCCTCAAGGTGATCAAGGCCCTGTTGGCCCTCAAGGAGCTCAAGGTCCTCAAGGTCCACAAGGTCCTCAAGGTGCTACAGGTCCTACTGGCCCACAGGGTCCTCAAGGTAATCAAGGTCCTGCTGGACCACAAGGTCCAATTGGTCCTCAAGGTCCTCAAGGTGAACCTGGAGCAGATTTTGATGATACCTTATTAGTTAGTTATTCCTCATTAACTTCTCAAAATGTTAATGCTAATGGTATATTCACTTATAATATCCAAAATCCTAACGGATCAACGTTTACAGCAATAACCGCCAATATAGCAAATGGAACATTTATAATAAATGAACCTGGAAGATATTTATTTATGTGGTCATTTAATTTAGATAACACAAATAATACCACAGCTAGCGCTATAGTATCTTTATTTAAAAATGGTTTTAGAGTATTTTTATCAGGAACTCCTAGAGTAGCTCCTGGTGAAATAGGCGTAGTAAATGGAAGTATTGCCGTAAATGCTAATGCTGGTGATGTATTTGCTTTAATTAATAATTCTACAAGAAACGTTTTATCACAAATAATATCTTCACCAATTTCTGTAACTCCAGCTATCTTAGGAGAATCTACAGGAATAAATTCAGGAATAGGATCTTGGGTTCAAATAGTTAGAGTATCTGATTAATAAAAAAATTAACTAAATAATTAGTTAACTTTAAATTATAAACCGCACATCAAAATATTAAAGATGTGCGGTTATTTTATAAAAAATTATTTTCTTTATCTTATTGCAGTTATTACATCTGTTTTAGCTGCCTTTCTAGCAGGAAGTATCCCAGCAATAAACCCTATAACTAAACAAAAAATAAGAATTCCTAAAATCAATGAAAAACTCGGAACTGCTATTTTCTCTATAGGTTGTCCCATCATATTTTCAGTAATTGATTTTGCAACAGAATTTATTCCTAAGGTTGCTAATACTCCAAGTATTATTGAAATAAATCCACCTGTGATAGAAATTGCACAAGCTTCACCAACAAATATTTTTATTACGTCTCTTACACTTCCACCAATTACCTTAATTACTCCAATCTCTCTATTTCTCTCATAAATAGCCATATCCATAGTATTAGTTATTCCTAAAGCAGCTACTAAAAGTGAAATTCCAGCTAAGGAACCAAGGATTATATTGACACCTAATAACATAGACCTTGTTTGTTTTTCAAACTCTTTAAAAGAACTTGTTTGGTATCCCATATTTCTTAATGTTCCCTCATAAGATTCTAACATTTCTTTATCATCTACTCTAACATCTATTCCTTCATATGTAGTAAGCTGTTCTTTTAAAAACTCTTCATCTACTAATGGTGCTCCCTTTATTATATCTTCAACAAGTTTACGCGAACCTTGTATTTCATAATTTTTCTGCCCATTTCCACTTGATAAAACTCCAACAATATTACAAGTTATTTGTTTGCTTTTAAGAGGATTTCCTTTGTCATCAGAACCAAAATCTTCTCCTCCTAACTTTACTCTTTTTCCAATAAGTTTTTGAAATTCAGAATCATCTTTAACCTTTTCTTCCCAAGAGTATCCTAAAAGCTCCTTAGCTACATCATAACCAAGTAATAATTCTTTGCTTCTATTTTTAGGTGCTTTTCCAGCTAAAAAAGAACTTTCAGAAATTAAATTAGCCTTATCATTAGCTAATATTCTTGCATAAGTCTGATTTTTCCCATATTTTATTTGAGTATGAGCATACCTCTTAGGAATAACTTCTGAAAAATATCCTAATTTATTCAACTCTTCAACATTTTTATCTGTTAACTTAGTTTTGGTGGTACTATCTTTATTATCTTCAGTTTCTGATTTCCAATTAGGATAAATACTTATTACTGAAGTATCCATTAAACCTTCCATTTCATAGGTTAAGTATCTTTCAAAACCATTTGTTATTGAAATTATTATAAAAATTGCAAGACACCCAATTATTACTCCCATCATAGTAAAAATTGTTCTTGTTTTTCTTTTCCACATATTTCTCCATATTATGGATAACAAATCATTAAACTTCATAAATTCTCACCTAAAATCCGAATAAACTTTTTATTAATGAGATTAACCCTAATTTATTCTTTTTTGGTACTGTCTCTTCCATAGGCATCATAGCTGGTATAATACATGAACTTGTTGAATTATACTTCTTACCTGTAGCATCTTCATAAGTAATTTCAATGGAAGCATTTCTTTCTTCTTCAGAAGGAGTTATTGCTACATCCATATATTCCTCTCCTTCTACATCAATAGTTCCTATATTTTGTTCCATAACCTCAGTGCCTATAGTAACCTTAGCACTTACATTTTTTATTTTTGTTTTACTATCATTCCTTAAGGCAGCACTAATAGTACTCTCTGTTGGAGTAACTCCACTTATACTTAAACTTGGAGTGTTCTGAATCATTACCCCTATAACTTTTGTTATTTCTTCTTGCTCTTTTCCTTTTTCATTAAACATAAGGCTAGTAACAAAATTGTGTACACCTGCTTTTATATTAGGATCACTTGCTAAAGTCACACTAATATATTTAATATCATTACGTGCAATACTGCCTACATATATTTCATTTGTTGTTCCCACAGGCATAAATCCATCTAGTGTTCCTTTACCTTCAACATTTACAATTTTAAGAGAAACTCCATATAAACTACTTCCACTTATGTTTTCAACTTTAAAGGTTAATGTAAATGGTATTCCTGGCTCTATAACTTCTTCATCTATTGATACTGAACTTATTATTAAATCCTTTGATTGAATATTGCTTATTTGAGTATTTAATTGCTCTCCCCCATTTGAATTATTATTTTCACTGTTATCACTTTGATTTTGTATTTCAGATAAGGCATTAGAAACCTTATCTGTAAAACCTAATGCTTTTTGTGGAACTGATACAGTTGTCAATATTGTAGTTAAAGCTAAAACTAAACCTAAATTTCTTTTTTTCATAATTTCTCCCCCTAAATTCACCTAATTTATATAAATATTAATTTTAATTATTTTATTAGCAAAGAAGACCATCTTCCATTTTTATAACTCTATCTGCATATTCATAAACCACTTGTGAATGAGTTACCACAACAAAAGTTGTATTAAAATTTTTATTTAACTCCTTTAATAAATCTAAAATTTCTATGGTAGTCTTACTATCTAAATTCCCAGTAGGCTCATCAGCTAGTATTACACTTGGATTATTTATTAAAGCTCTTGCTATAGATACTCTTTGTTGTTGTCCCCCTGATAATTCTGATGGTTTATGATTCATCCTATCAGCTAATCCAACCTTTTCTAGCATTGATTTTGCTCTTTCTATTCTTTCCTTTTTAGAAATTCCTGAAAAAATTAGTGGCATCTCTACATTTTCCAAAGCTGTAAGTTGAGGCATTAAATTATAACTTTGAAATATAAATCCCATATTTTTTCTTCTAAATAAAGCTAATTCATTTTCATTTAAACCTTCAATATGATGTTCATTTATTACTATTTCTCCCTCATCACAAGGCATTATACCTCCTAAAATATTTAAAAATGTAGATTTTCCTGATCCTGACTCTCCTATAATTGCAGTAAATTCTCCCTTATTAATTTCTAAACTTATTCCCTTTAAAATTTCAACAGAAGTATCTCCAACCTTAAATGTTTTCTTTATATCTTTACATTGAATTATCATTCTTCCCCCTATTTTAATATTTCATATTTACCTTTCTACTATGAAATTTTACAAATTATCACAATTAAGTATATCTTTATTAGACTTTCACTTAATAACAAATTAATTACTCTATGATGAATATTAAGTTAATAAATATTAAATAAAATATTAAAAGTCCTATGATTAGATTTTTAATACTAATCATAGGACTTTTTCTTAAAAACTATATTATTCTTCTAATAATTCTTCTATTAATTCATCTAACTTTTCAGGTTCAAATGTAGGTGCGAATCTAGCAACAACTTCACCATTTTTATCTATTAAAAACTTAGTGAAATTCCACTTTATTTCTTCTCCCTCTGTGGTAAATCCTAAGCCTTTTAGTTTATCATAAAATCCTAAAGATGTTTCATCTTCCTTTGCCATTGGAGCTTCTTTCTTTAAAAATTTGTATAATTCACAAGCATTTTCTCCATTAACCTCTACTTTTGCAAAGGTCTTAAATGTAGTTCCATAATTTAACTTGCAAAATCCAACGAGTTCTTCATTACTTCCTGGTGCTTGCTCAAAGAATTGGTTACATGGAAAATCTAATATTTCAAACCCTTTATCATGGTATTTTTTATAAAGCACTTCTAACCCTTCATATTGAGGAGTAAATCCACATCCTGTTGCAGTATTAACTATTAAAAGAACCTTTCCTTTATACTCCCCTAAAGAAACCTCATTTCCTTCAATATCCTTAACTTTAAAATCATATAGCATAATTAAATCTCTCCTTTTAATGTATTTTAATACCTTTTTAATTTATCCTATAAAAATTTTTTTAATCCAAAAATACTGAAAACTTTTTTAAAATTATATAAAAATTAACTAATTACACCTTTAAAATATAAAAAACTTACAAAGAGATTTTGAGAATTACTAGATAAATCTCCTATCCTTTGTAAGTTTTTACTTTGATAATTTTAATTAAAGAATTTAAAAATCACTTCCTGCTAAGTATCCTGTTGAAAATGCCATTTGAAGATTATATCCACCAGTTTCTGCATCTATATCTATAACTTCTCCTGCAAAATAAAGATTTTTTATAATCTTTGATTCCATAGTAGAGGCGTTTATTTCTTTAACCTTAACTCCACCAGAAGTTACCTGAGCTGCCTTTATAGTTAAAGTTTCTCTTACAGTAAGTTTCATCTCTTTAATATATGAAATTATTTTATTTTCATCTTCTTTTTTCAAATCACTAGCCTTAATCTCTGTTAATCTTAGCATTTCAAATATCTGTTTTAAAAAGTTTTGAGGTAATATTCCTTTTAAGTTATTTAATACGGTTTTATTAGGATTGCTTCTTATTATCTGTGATAATTCCTCCTTAGATTTATCACTTAAAAAGTCTAAGTTTAACTCAACCGCTCCTTGATCTAAAGCCTTAGTTATATAAGAAGATAATTTTAGTATTGCAGGACCTGATACTCCAAAGTGAGTAAATATCATATCTCCAAACTTCTCATACTTTTTCTTTTTTATTTTAGCTGAAACAACTACATCTTTCATAGCTACTCCTTGAAGATTTTTAACGAAGTCTTCTTTAGTAACAAGAGGAATTAAGGCTGCATGAATAGGAGTTATTGTATGTCCATATTTTTCTAATATACTATACATTTCTCCATCTGACCCTGTATTAGGAAAACTCTTTCCCCCTGTAGTTATTATTATTTTATCACCTAAAATCTTTTTACCTTGCTCTGTGATTATTCCTTTTATTTCATCTTCTTCAACTATAAAATCACATACCTTAGTATTATATAAAACTTTTACTCTACAATCATTTAATTCATTTTTAAATATGTTTATAACTTCTTCTGCTGTATCGCTTTTAGTATATACTTTTTGATCTAATTCAACCTTATACTCTAAGCCCTTTTTGCTTAAAAAGTCTAAAAGTTGATAGTTTGAAAATGTATATAATGCACTATACATAAACTTGTTATTTGTAACTATCTTATCAAAAAACTCTTCTATATCTCTATTATTAGTTATATTACATCTTCCGCCACCAGTAAGTCTAAGCTTTTTTCCAATCTCATTATTTCTCTCTATAAGCACAACCTCATTATTAGCTGATGCTGTTAAAGATGCCATTATTCCAGCTGGTCCTCCCCCAACTACTATTACCTTTTTCTTATTCATTTGTTTCCTCCAAATTTTATTTTACAAATATTTTTCAAAATTTATCTCTTATTCTTTATAATTAACTGAAATTAAATTCTACTTTTAATAATTTAATTTTAAAAAAATATATAAGTATTATACACTAAAAAAGGTGAGCAAAACTACATAATAATTTAACTCACCTTAATATTTTTACTTAACATCAATTACTTTATAATCTTTTATTTAACTTAAAATCACTTCCAAAGTTCTTAATAAAAAATTTTAAGCATATATTATACTTAGTAGTTTAATTTACGTTTTAAGGAGGTTTTCTTATGAATTCAATATTACCACAAGCAGTTAATCTATTAAGTTATATAAATTCTGGAGAAACATTCATAATAAAAGATCTTTTTCCTAAAATAATTTGGGATAAGTTATCATATACAGAAAAGAGAACCTTAGAATCCGCATTTTTAAAGCATATAAATAAAAAAGTTGATCTAAGAATTAAAGCACTTAATGAAATAAGAGAAGGACTAAAAGTTTACGAAAAACTTTAGAATTATATTCATTAAAATAAAAAATAAGCAATTTAATTTCAAATTGCTTATTTTATACTTCTAAAAAATTAATTTTTCTAACCTCTCAGAGGTTTACATACCTTTAACTTTCTAAACTCCATATTATATTTATAACAAGCCTATTTCCAACCTTTTCAGCCTCTATCTTTTGTCCTTGCTTTTCTACTAATAGTTTAACTATGGCTAGCCCTAAGCCAGTATTTTGTCCTGTTCTCATTCTATCCTTAGTAAAGAATTTTTCAAAGATTCTATTTACATCCTTAGGTTCTAATTCTTCTGCTTTATTAGAAAACTCCATTACTATATATTTCTTTTTCTTCTTTAATGATATTTTTACTTCCCCTTCACCATGCTTTATCATGTTTTCAATTAAATTGGTAAATATTCTATTTAAAGCCTGTTTATCACCTAATACAGGACTTAATCCCTCTTCAATATTAATTTCTGGTTCTCCAAATTTATAATCCAAGGTTTCATAAAAAGCTGCAATAATTTCACCCAATACCACTTCTAAATTAACAGGTTCAAATTTAATTTCATACTGATCTGCTTGTATTCTAGATAGTCCATAAAAATTTGTTATTAAATCATTTAAAACTGCAGATCTTTTTTCTATTATTTTTAAATATTCTTTTCTTTCCTCTTTACCTAATTTATCATCATTTAATAAATAAACATATCCCATTATAGAAGTTAAAGGAGTTCTTAAATCATGAGACATATTTGCAATGGCTTCTCTTAATTCCATGTCCTTCCCCTTGTAAATATTCTCCATTTTCCTTTTGTCATCTATTAGGGTATTTATCTCTACTATTAAATTTTCAATATTTTTATTTGGAAGTGATAATCTTAATTTTTCTATTTTCCCCTCCCTATTTAATTTTTTTAACTCTGAAGTTAACCTATTTATTTCTTTAGTTTTTAAAATAAATATTATTAAAAGCACAATAAGGATTGTCAAAGACAATCCTATTATAAATCCTTCCAATATACCTCCTCCTTTATTTAACTTCTTGTTTTCTTATTACTAAAATCCCTAAAATTAAAAATACTACTGTATTTATTATTCCTACTATAATATTAGTTCCTATTATTTTTGTAGTTAAAACTTCACTGACTAAACTCTTTAAAGGATTAAATAATAAATAAGGATAAATTAAAGTGAAAATTCCTTCATATACACTTGATAATATAGAAAATATAATTGGTACTCCTGAAACAATACCTAATATAACTACAACTGCTAACCCTTCCTTTTTAGTTATTATGGTAATAAAATCATATATAGCTAATGCACTAATATATATTGGTAACGCTATTAGTAATCTTAATATTACTTCCATAAAATCTGAAAATCCATTAGGCCCAACTAATCCTAAAGCATAAGAAGTTCCTATCATAGTTAATACTGCTGTTATTTCTATAATTAAAAATATAATTACCTGAACTATATATTTACTTAAATACACTTTTTCCCTTGATATACTTGAAGAAATCAAATTTTTAAGAGTATTTTCTTTATATTCTTCTAAAACTACATCTATAAACATAAGCATTATCCATGGAATAGATCCCATAAAATTAATTGTTATAAAAACTAATGCTGTGAAATCAGGTATTCTAGAACTTTCTAAGAAAGCATAATGCATGCCTATTCCAGATAAAATTATAAGTAAATTAAATATTATACAAATTGTAATATATACAGGTCTTCTTGCTACCTTATAAAGTTCTGCTTTTATTAAATTAAGCATTATATTCACCTCCAATTAAATCTACAAAGTAATCTTCTAAGTTAACTCCTACTCTTTCTAAAGAATAAACTTCAACTCCATTTTCTACTAGTGCTCTGTTTATTAATTGAGGTTTATCTAACTTATTATAAATCTTAATAAATCTATCAGGTAAAACTTCATATGAGTTATTATCTAAAACCTTTTCCAATATCACTGCTGCCTTTTTACAATCATCAACTTTAATAAGCAAATGATTCCTACATTTCTCATTAAGTTCATCTGATGAAATCTCTTCTATTATTTTCCCATCCTTTAAAAAGCCATAACAATTTGCAAGTTGTGATAACTCTCCTAAAATATGACTTGATACTAATATTGTAACTCCATTTTTCTTATTTAAATTAATTAATACTTCTCTTACTTCTTTAATTCCCATAGGATCCATTCCATTAGTAGGCTCATCTAAAATAAGCAATTCTGGTTCTCCTAAAAGTGCAAGAGCTAAACCTAATCTTTGCTTCATACCTAGTGAAAACTTTTTGAACTTTTTATTTCCCACATCTCCAAGTCCAACCATTTCTAAGATCTCATCAATAGATTTTTCTCCTACTATTCCTCTTTGAATTCTATAATATTCAAGATTTTGCTTTGCTGTAAGAAAGGAATAAAATGATGGAGTTTCTATTATATTTCCTATTTTCTTATGCTCATGAAGCTTTTCCTTTTCATCAATCTTGCCGAAAAGCTCTATTTCTCCTGAGTCATAGTTAGCTAAGGATAAAATAATTCTTATTAAAGTTGTTTTACCTGCACCATTTTTTCCAACTAAACCATATATATCGCCTTTTTTTAGATTCATACTTAAATTATCAAGAATATTTTTCTTACCATAATTTTTGTTTAAATTTCTTATAGAAATTATATTTCCCAAAATATTTACCTCCTAATAAGTTTTCTCTTTATCTTTATCTATGTTTATATAATAAACCTTAAGTCTCAAAATACCTTAAAGAAAACCTTAAGAAAGTCTTAATTTTTCTATTAAACCTTAATTAAATATATATTTAAAATATAAACCACCCTATAATTTAATATTTATCTGACTTATCTTATTAAGAGATTTATGAATCATCAATATAACTAATCCATTTTAAATCCTACTCCCCAAATAGTTTTTATATAATCATTTTCATTATCTAAAAGATTTATCTTATTTCTAAGATTGCTTATGTGAACATTTATAGTATTATCATCACCTAAAAACTCCTCTTCCCATACTGTTTCAAATAAGTTTGCCTTAGTGAAAACTTTCTTTGGGTTACAGACTAAAAGTTCTAATATTTTAAACTCTTTAGAAGTAAGTTGGAGTTCCTCTCCATTAACCTTAACTTCTCTACTTCTAGGCTCTAATATAAGATTCTTATATTTTATTGTCTCTACAACTTCACTTGAATTTGTTATTTTACTTCTTCTTAAAAGAGCTTCAACCCTAGCTAAAACTTCATTAACATCAAAAGGTTTACTTATAAAATCATCAGCACCTAATTTTAAAACATTTATCTTATCCTCCATTGCAGTTTTTGCTGATATAACTATTATTGGAGTATTCTTTATCTTTCTAATCTCTTCTATAAATATTTCACCAGTTATACCTGGTAGCATAAGATCTAAAAGTACCATATCAAAATCAAAAAATTCTAAACACATCTTACCTTCAGATCCTGAAAATGCTTGTCTAACTTTAAACCCTTCCTTCTCTAAAATTTTGCTTAATAAATTATTTATATCTATATCATCTTCAACTATTAAAATACTTTCTGAATTAATCATAATTATAACTCCCCTAAAAATTAATTTATAATTGTATTTTTAAAACTTTCTATACCAAAATAATACCATAATACTATAGTTATATTTATTTAAAATAATCTTAAATTTTAATTTAACCCTTAATATAAAATAAAATTTATATATATATCAAATTAAAGATCGAAAAGAATGTATTCTATCTAAAAAACTGTAAATCTTCTATACACTTATATCAAATAAATCTTAAAGGAGCTGAACAAAACTTTAATTTAAAACTTATTAATAAATAAGCTTTAGTAAGTCTTTAATTCAACTCCTTATATTAGATATTTATGTATTATATTTTAAAATAAAGTTTTAATTTTATGCTCTTTGTAATGATTCTTCAACTTTATATTCTTTTCTCTTTTCTGTTTGATCAACTATTAATGCAGCAACTGAGGCCCCTGTTACATTTGTAGCGGTTCTTATCATATCAATTATAGAATCTACTGCAATCACCATTGCTAGGGCTTCTATTGGTAATCCTAAGGCCGCTAACATTACAGTTGTTGACATTGTTGCCGATCCAGGTACCCCTGCTATTCCTATAGAGGATATTATAGCAGTTAAAACTATAAGTATATATGAATAAATAGTAAGTTCTACATTAAAAACATTGGCTGCAAATATTGCAACTATTGCTGGATAAAAACCTCCACATCCATTTAATCCAATTGTTGATCCAAGTGGCGCTACAAAGCTTGCTATATTTTCTGATACTCCTACACCCTCTACTAAAGATTTTATTGTAACAGGTAAAGTACCATAACTACTTTGGCTTGTAAAAGCTACAACCTGCGCTGGGAAAATTCCTTTAAAGAATTTTAATGGGTTCATTCTTGCAACAAAGCTTATTAATGGAGTATATACAAATAAAAATTGAAGAAAGGCAGCTATATAAACAGCTAGTATAACCCATATTAATGACATCAAAGTATCCATTCCATTTTTAGCTGCTGCTGTAGCTATTAAGGCAAATACTCCATATGGTATTATCCTTAATACCATTTTAGTTATTCTTAAAACTATATCATAAGCTGATAAAATAAAATCTTTAAATGGCTTTGCTTTTTCTTTATTAGTATTATCTTCAATAACTAACGCAATTGCTACAAACATTGAAAAGATAACTATTGGTATTATTTTATTTTCTACAATAGCCGCTAAAGGATTTGATGGTAGCATATCTATAAGCACCTTAGAAAAACCTGGTATTTCTCTTGCCTTAAAATTTTCAGTCCCTATAAATGTTAAACCTTGTCCAAGATTTAAAGAACTAGCTACAATAATCCCTATAAAGGCTGCAGCTCCTGTAGTTCCTAATAAAACAGTAAATGTCTTTAATCCTATTGATTTTAATGTATCTAAATTTTCTAATCTAACAATACTAGTTATTAAGGATGTTACTACTAAAGGAACTACTATCATCTTAATTAAAGACATATAAGCCTTTCCTACTGTATCTAAAAATAGTATATTCTCCTTGAATATAACTCCAAGTACTACCCCTAAAGTTAATGCTGTCAGCGTAGCAAATGAAAATTTATTTGTAATTTTTCTTATTTTATATATAGCATATGTTGCTAATATTGAAAGCACAATTGCTAATATTAATTTAATATTAATCATAAAAAATTTCCTCCTATAAAATTACTTTTTATTTAATATTGCTAAGCTTTTCTATTAAAAGCCAAGCTTACAAAGTATAATTTTATTGTTATATGCTGGCCAGCAAAATATAATAAAAAAAGCCCTCTACCCCTGTAAATTACAGAGGCAGAAGACTATACTTCCACGGTTCCACTCTGATTAGATATATAATATCCATCTCTATTTAGGTACATTCATACCCTAACTCTATAATGGGAGTTCCCATAAACACCTACTTAATTCGGCACTTAAGCTCCAAGGGGCACTTCAATAATACTCATTACAGGTTATCTCAGCAAACTAACCTCTCTCTGTAGTAACTTATAATATTTACTTTCCCTCTTCAACGCATTTAAATAAATATTTTTCTTGTTTTAAATAATATATTATTTATTTTTTAAAGTCAACATTTTTTTATAATTTAATATAAATTTTAATATTATACAATATTAAACAAATCAATCTTTTTTAGATCCTCTATTTTTAAAGGTTTACTATAGAAATATCCTTGAATATAAATTTTTTGTGAATTTGTATTCTTTATAAAATCAACTTGATTTATTGTTTCTACACCTTCTACTACAATGGTTTTGTTTTTTGTACAAGATAAATAATCCGAAGTTTCTATAATAGATTTATTTACATCAGAATTTTCTATATTTTCTATAAAACATTTATCTAACTTTATAATATCGAAGTTAAATTTTTCTAACATGGATAAATTAGAATATTCAACTCCAAAATCATCTAAAGCAACTAAAAAACCACTTCGTCTAAGATATTCAATATTATTCTTAACAGTTGCGTCATCTTTACATTTATTATTCTCAGTAATTTCTATTGCAATTTTTTGATTATATAACTTTGAATCCTTTAATATATTTGCTAACTTCTTAATAAAATCTATATCCTCAATTTCTTTTAGTGATATATTCATGGATACGTAAAACTTACCTGATACACCTCTTATTTTAGTTAATTCTCCATAATCACTTATTATCTTATTTAATATCCAGATTGATACCTCATTAATCATATCAGCTTTTTCTATCTCATTTATTATTAAGTTAGGCATTACTACTTGATCCTCTATTTTTAATCTTAAAAGTGCTTCAAATCCAACAATTTTTTCTTTTTTAGGATCTACTATTGGCTGATAATTTAGAAAATACATATTTTGATCTAGATATCTTTTTATTTTTTTTCTAAGTCTTATTTTATTTATAACATAATAAATCTTTAATTTAAAAACTATTAAAAATAATATAATTATTAGAAACTTAAAAATTATATTAACAATTTTTATTAGACTATTTTCTTTTCTTGTTCTATTAAATTCATATTTACGTATTGAATTATTATAATAGTTTTCTGAAAAATTTTTATTTATAAATCTCTCCCAATATAATAATTCATTAATATATTTATCTTTATTTTCATATTCATCAGTATTACTACTTGCTCTTACTAAGCCTGTTAAAGCTTTTTCTATGTGCTCTAAATCATTTCTTTCTTTTGATAAATCCAAAAGCTTTTCATACGATTCTATAGCTAAATCATATTCTCCTTTGTTAAAATATATATCAGCTAATGCATCATAATACATAATATCTTTATCATAAAAAAAAGAAATTTTATTCTCTTCTATATCTTGTTTAGACTCAGCTAAAATATTAATTGCTCCTTGGTAATCTCCTTTTCCACTTAAACATATTGCTCTTATTATATTTTCCAAACTTTTAACATGCTTATATTTATCCTTATTTATATAATTCTTATACTTGTTAATTTCATTTAAATAATTTAATGATTTATCATAATTACCTAAACTAGCCTCTATATCACTTTGATTTATTAATTTATATATATTTAATTCGGCTTTAATTTCTTCATTATTTACATCTATATAATTTATGTCATTTAATATTCTAAGTGCTTCATCATACTGGCCAATTCTTTTAGCTAAAACTCCAAGTTCTATTGCAGCTTTATATCTACTTTGATTATTCTTAGTTTTAACTGCATAATCTATAACCTTTAAATTATACTCCATTGCAGAAGCATATTTATTTAAAATAGTATTTACTATTGTCAACCTTTCATAAAGATATAGTTTATTTTTATTGTTAAGTTTATAACTATATTCATTTATTGTATTATATACATTTAGAACCTCATTTAATCCACTATTTATATTCAAAAAATTTTTTGAAATACTCCATAATATTTTTTGATATTTATTATAGTCAGTCGGTCTTAAAGATTCAAAACTGTCTTTATAACATTGAATAGCCTTCTCAAATTCTTTATTCTTTAAGTAGCCTTCACACAAATAATTTGATGAATATAAAATAGCAAATTTTGAAGTTTTATTATTTTTATTTTCTATTGTCTTTTCAAAATATTCCTTAGCTAGTTTCTTATTTCCACTAAAATTTAAATTATAATATCCTAGAATAAAATAGTCATTTGAATTCTTTTCCCTCTTATTTTTAACTATTTTATTAGCCTCTTTTATAACATAATCATTTATATCCTTGCCATCTAAATATGAATACTCTATTCTATTTATCACATTAGAAATTCTTCTGTAATTAAAATAATTTAACATGAAAACTGTTATTAAAACTAATGATATAATAAAAAAATATTTGCATATTTTTTTAATTTCAATCATCTCCTAACCCAATCAGAATATAAATATTATCTCAGAGGTATAATTTTATGTCAATGTTTGACTATTAGAACAATAAATTGTTATTAACATAAATTTTAATTTATCCTTGACAGTTTTATATTTTAAATGGTATTATAATTAAGCAGTTGGTACGTATAGTGCTAATTCTTTTGTAGAGCTTGGTTAAGTCCTTCGCCGGATGCCAAGCTCTACTTTTTTATTCTAAATTTAATTTAAAAATTTTAATTATGCTAAATTATTGTAAATATTAATTCATAAACAAAATTCCTATATAAACATATTAGAAATCATATGCATATACTATAGCGATGTCTACATTACTATAGGAAGGGAGGCCTAATCAATAGGTGAATATTATCTAATGATTTTATACTCTTATTGAAGATTTATGGAAAAAGATCTGTTTAATAATGAAGCCTTAGATGATATTATTTTTAGGTTATCAAAGAGTACTCTTTCAGATTTTTTCTATGAAAAAATTGGTGAACGAAACATGATAATGGGAGGACTAAATTCTGATTTTTCTGGAGTAGCTTCTACAACATTAACTGGCTGTTCTTTTCAACTTCAACAATTAACTCTTTTTAAAAGGTTATTAGATGAAGGAGAATTAATTTTAGAATTTTTGCTTGAAAATAAAGATGAATTTAGGAATTGGTTTAATAATAACCCTTATGCTTATTTTAAACACTGTTCTATATTTAAAAACTCAACACTAGAAAAAGATTACTATAAAGATTTTAAGTCTTCATACAATGAGCTAACCTCCAAGTATAATTTAAACTTGCTTAACTTTATATCATCTCTTATTTTTTTATCTTCTTATAATTGCTGCATAAAGAAAAAAGCAAACTATGAAGAAGCCTTTGTTAAAGCCATCTTAGAAAACCATATAGATAAAGTCTATGAAAAATCTATTGATATAAAAAATTTTCTTGAAAAATTAGAATTAAAACCTCTAGACTTTAAAGATGAAATCAGAAATTTATTAGTATTAATTTCATCTGAGTCCTTATATTTTGAAGATATCCCATTAAGATTATTAGATTATGCAAACGCAACTGATATACTTACAGTTATAATCTTAATTGTAAACGTAAAAGAATACATTTCAGAAAGTAAGGTTATTCCTCTTAATCTATCTAAAAACTCTTTTATGAGTATAGATGAGTATAAAAAATTTATGAATTCTATAAGTGAATCCTATATTAGAATATATGATTTTGATGAAGAGGTTAGAAAAAAAATAGAAGAAGATCTCAAACTTTAAGTAAAAAGGCAACTTAAATAAAATTTTAGTTGCCTTTTTATAATAATATTTATAATTAAAAGCTTATAATCTCTTCTCTAAGAGTAATATTATGTGATAGAATAAAAAAATATGACTTTTAAAATTAGTAATCATATAATTTATCTTTATAAAGTTATTTTAAATAAATTAAAGGTATTTTTATTTAGAAAGGTGGTGGATACGTTACTATATTAGTTAAGTTTATAATATATAACTAAGACTTAGTAACGATTATTATGACACAAACTCAAAAAAACACTCAAATTTTCAAATACAATAAGGCAGAAAAAAGAAATAAAAATTTTATGTATATGGATTTTAGAAGAGGAAACTGCTATAACTGTGATTTTTCTTGTTCTAACTTTAGTTATGCAAGCTTTAGAGGTGCACATTTTAAATCCTGTGATTTCTTTGAATGCAAATTTGACTCTACAGAATTCATAGGTAGTAACCTTAAGAAAAGTAAATTTAAAAAATCTAAATTTAAAAATGTAATCTTTGAAGGGGTTAACTTAGATGGAGTTGATTTTTCAGGTGCTACCTTTGAAAATGTAATATTTATAAATAGTGATATAAGTAAAACATCTGGCATGAAGTTTAAAGAAGATGAAGTTAAAATTTATGAAGATATGCCATTTTTTGAAATCAGCGATTCTCTTAAGGAAGCTGCTTTAAAGGCTTTAGAAAATAAATACATAAAAAAATCTAGGGTTTTAGATACAAAAGAAGGTGAATTAAATACCTTAAGTTTAATTAGACTTCTTGAGAATCATAAAGAAAATATGCTTATAGAAGGTCTTAAACTTTCTGCTGAAAAAATAGATAGAGATTTCTGTACTTTAAGCTACATAGACAAAGCTATTACTAAGCTTAAAAATGAAGGTTTATTATAAGAAAGATTATCAATATAAAAGATATTATAAGAGATGTTGTGTCTCGCTTATAATATCTTTTATATAATTTTATCAATTTTCATCCTTAAATTCATCTTAACATAAAAACTTTAATACTATATATTATATTTTTAAACATTCCTATTTAAACTTACTATCTAATTTAACTAGGAAACTAATTCTTAACTTTTATTTATATAAAAGTTAAAAACTTATAATATAATTTAGCTTTAAGTTATTTATTCAATATTTTTTACTTTTCCTCTAAAAATTTAAATATCTTATCTAAATAATCATAAAGAATTTCATCTTTTTCAAAAAATCCCTCATGTTTACTTCCCTTAACTTCAATAAGTTCACAATCCTTAGCTAATTTTTTAAATTCATCATGAAATTTTGTGTCAACATAGGAATCAAACTCACTTTTAAATAATAAAATAGGTGTGTCAATTCTCTCTATATTTCTCTTTTTCATTAAATAATCAGTTGCCTTTGCTGCTTCTTTATACCAATGAATGGAGCCTCCACCTCTTCTCAAAATAGGATTATCTAGGAGAAATTTATGATATAAACCATGTCTAAGTTTATCTGATGTTCCTGATACCTCTAAATTCTCCTCTTCCTCAAAGGGTTTTTGTCCAAAAATAAAATTCGCTCCTTTTCCCATAAGAATTAAAAATTTAGCTATTAATTTGCATTTTATATGAGAGTATTCTCTTGTATTTATTCTAAACATTGGAGAATTTAAAATTACCTTCTTAAAATACCCATGATTATTTTCTAAAAATATAGTACCTATAGCTCCCCCCATAGAATGTGCAAATAAATATAAATTATTATTAAATCCTTTATCTTTTAATACAATCTCATTTAAAAATGTCTTTAAATCTTTAACATAGTAATCAAAGAATTCTACATCCACCTGTGTATTACAATATTTACTTAAACATCCCGATCTCCCATGACCTCTATGTTCCATTATATAAACTGAAAAACCTTCATTTAGAAAATAGTATATTATTTCATGATACTTCTCTATACATTCCGAAAATCCATGACATATAACTATTGCTTTATCCGATTCTTCCACTATGTATTTTTCATAATATATATTAGCAAAATTCTCTCCTTTAAAAGTTCCACTATTTCTCATCCTATTTAGCATATTTTCAACTATTTCTACATCCTCTTTTTTCTCCCCATATTTATAAATATATTTTCTATTTAAAGTTTTACACATAAAGTTCCCCCTTTTTATATGTTCATAGATTATATATTTTCCTTAAGATAATTATACTACTTATTAAAAATAAATATTTATAAAAGGTTAAAATCATTTAAAGACTTTATGCTATACTATCTATATAAAATTGAATAAAAAAATATTTTTTTTACAATCTAAGTATAAGGGGTGAATTTAATATGTTTAGACATATCTTAGAAGGTGCTATATGGATAATAAATGCAGTCTCAATAATGGTTCTTTTATGGGGAGTTCTTTTAACAGTAAAGGATTTTATTATATCTGAAATAAAATCTAAAGATAGAATTGAAGCGGTAAAAAAGATTACTATTGTTAAAAATTGCTTAGGAACTTATATATTACTTGGATTAGAAATTCTAATATGTGCTGATATAATTGAATCTATATTAAATCCTACTTTCCACGATATTATAGTCTTAGCATCCATAGTAGTAATAAGAACTGTAATTTCTTACTTTCTTAATAAAGAAATAGAATCTAATAAGGAGCACCTTGAAAATTAAATTCTAGATTATTATAAAGGAAGTGATTTCTTTGATACACAAAACTTTGGAATGGTTGATTCTTATTTTGCAAGGAATATCTGTTACAGTAATTATTTATGGAGTTATACTAACTATATTTAAATTCTTCAAAATTGAATTTTCAAAGGGAAATAGAATATTAAAAGTTAAAGCATTAAATAAGGCTAAAAACTTCCTTGGTAGTTATATATTGTTAGGTTTAGAAATATTAGTATGTTCAGGTATTATATTATCCATTTTAAAACCTACACTATATGATATTTTGCTTTTAGGATCACTAGTCGCACTAAGAACTGTAATCTCTTACTTTCTAAAAAAAGAACTTAAGTCAAGCAACATAAATTTTAATTCTAAAAAAGAAAACTCTTAAAGAGTTTTCTTTTTCATTTAATAGATAAATCTATATTAAATTCTTAAGCATTAAAAATATTTATTTCTAGAAATTCTTAATTTATACCTAAAAATATTTCATTACCTTTTCAAATGCTATTCTCTCACTTCCATCTTCTAAATATATTATCCCACATTTTTTAAAATCATTTTTTAATACTGCTTTTTGCATAGAAATATTATCTCTATGAGTGTCTATTTTTATGCTAAAAATCCCCTTATTTAAAGCTAAATTCTCCGCCTCTTTTATTAATTCTTTAAAAATTCCTTTTCCTTTATACCTATCATGAACAGCAACCCTATGCATAACAATATACTCCTCATTGGTAATCCATTCCCCATTAAATATTGAATTATAGGTACTTTCACCATCTAAGGATATTACAGTTGTAGCAACAATTTCATCTTTATTAGTTAATACATAGCTATTTCCACTTTCTATATCTCTTCTCAAATCTTCCTTTGCTGGATAGCCATCTTGCCATTGATCAACCTTAGTTTCTTTAAGATATTTTTTAGATAATTCTATTATTTCCACAATCTGATCTAAATCAGAAATATTTGCTTGTCTAAATTCCAAATTTACTCCCCCTAATTTCTAAAGTTTAAATGAAATTTTATATTAAAACTCCTCTTTTGTCTACCTTAAAATAAAATCAAATTTATCTTAAAAATAAAAAATCAACTATTAAATATCAAAAATTAAATTAATCTTAATAACATATAATTATAAAAATAAACTCTTAAATATTAAAAATCAAACTTAATCTTAAGAATGTAAAAATTAACTCTTACTATAATATAAAAATAACTTATTTTTGTCTCTTATACTATTTTATCTTTTAACTTCACAATAAAATACTCCCTTTATAGTAAAAATTTAATTATTACTATAAAGGGAGTTTGTAAGAATACTAACTTTTATATTATTTAATAGCTTTTTTATTATTACATATTCTTAAAATAAAATATCCTAAGAATATAACTGTATATAATATTACAGCATTTAAATTAAAAACTTTCTTATTAAATAAGATTAATATTATATGTAAATACACTAGAAAATAAAAAGGATATGCCCATCTTTGAACCATTTTCCATTTACTTGGTGACATAGTAACCCTTACTTTCTTAAATGATGTTATAAATAGAGGTATCATTATTATAAATGCTATTAATCCTACTATTATAAAAGATATGTATAAAATGCTTAATGGCTTTCCACTAAATAATCTTACTAAGAACTTATAAGTATAGATTATAAAATGAGGTAATATAAGTATAGATGCTAAAATTGCCATTTCTGCTCTAACTCTTAAAAGTCTTTTAGTAATTCCCCATTTCTTACTTAAAGCTCCTGCAAACATTACTAAAATAAATAATGCCGTTGATACAAAGCCTTTCATAAAGCTTCTTTCTAAAACAAATATAATTCCTTCTAATTTAAAGCCTGTCCATATTTTAAAAATCTCATATGATGTAACTACTACTGATATTAAAGTAGCCAGCATATAAAAATATTTAGATTGCTTTTTAAAAATGTTGTTTAGACCTACTGTTAAAATTATTACTGCTATTAATGAATAAATTAGATATTCCATTGATTTCTCCTTTCATCTGTTACTGACAATCATTTTCATTTAGATATTACTATACAATTCATTAAAAGTCAATTAAAAATTTAGAAATATTATTAATAAATTTTTATTATTTTTAATTTAATTATCATAAAACAAAAAAAGATGGATAAGTCCTATAATCCACCTTTTTTCTACATAAATAAAATTACCATATTTAATTTTTAAAAAGCTATTGCTTAATCTAAGCTATGAAATTATATGAAAATATCACACACTCTACCTTATTTTTTTAAAACTATTGTTTAATCTATTCACATATACTCTCTTCAACAATTTCAACTTCAATATCCTCTTTGCCTAAACTCTTATTTTTATATGACTTTTCAGATAAAGCTCTTAAAACAAGACCTAAAGCCATAAGTATAACAGGTCCACCATAAGTTTTTATTATTAAAATGGCTGCTTCTTTCCCTGAGCTTCCAACAATGTCTTGAAGACCAGCACCAAAGAATCCTGCGCAGGAAAGTACTAAAGCTATTCCTGCAACTGTATATGCTAAGGCATCACTTTTAAAAAATTTAAAGTCTAAATCTTTATTATGTTTTCTAAAGGATATAAATGAACATATTAATACTACATATGGAACCACAACTGCTAAAGATGATAAATCTGTTAATAATTTAAAGAAATCATTAATTGATCCTATTCCTAATAAAGGTATTGATATTAATACTACTAAAATTGCACATTGTGTCCATAAAGCATTTACTAAAGTTCCGTCTTTTCTCTTCTTAGTTAAAAAACTTGGGAATGTTCCCTTTGGAACTTCTCCAAACATGGCTCTTATTGGTGATTCCATCCAAATTATATAGGCTGCTATTGATGTTATTAAATTAATAGCTGCGTATACTTGTACTATAACCTTACCATTTATTCCAAAATTATTAGCTAATATATAATATACAACATAACCTGCATCTTGAATTCCTGCCTTTTGTAAAACTTCTGGTGATGCTATAAACTGTATAGCTACAGAACCTAAAATGTATGAGAATGCTATTAAAGCTGTTGCAATTATCATAGCCTTTGGAAATGTCTTTTTAGGATTTTCAGTTTGCATTATATAAGTACCCGCAACTTCTGATCCTGACACTGCAAATAATAACCATGAGAATGTAGAAAAATAACTTGCATTAAAATCAGGAATTACATTTTGAACTGTAAATTCTGTAGCAGAAGGTGTTCCCATGAAATATCCCACTATTGCCATTAATATAAAGATAACAGTTGCCCCTAAAGTAAATTGTCCTCCAAAGTCAGCAAGTTTTGAAAACTTACTTACACCTATGGTTGCTATATATGTCATTGCTATACATATGACAATTGATAAAATAGGTAATAAATATGCATTAGAATCAGTAAATACATTTCTTCCAAGTATTGCCCATGATGCAGCTACTGGTATTCTTGAAAAAACCATTTGTAAGTAAAATAATATTCCTATGAAATAAGTCCAAGTCCCTACAAAAGCCCATTTTTCACCTAAAGCTTTATTTATCCATGAATATATTCCTCCTTCTTTATCTCTATTTGCTGAAGCCATTTCTGCTATTATTCCACACAAAGGTAAAAAATAAAAAATAGATACTATTACCCAAGATGGAATAGCTGCTGGCCCTAAATATACAGCATTACTTGCTATATTAGTAAATCCGAATGTTGGTACGAAAATAAGCATTACCAATGCCCATAACTTTATTTTTTTGTCCTTTCCCATTTTAAACTCTCCTTAGTTTACACCTTTAAACTTTATTCAATATTTATTAATCTACTGTTCATATTTATGTTAAAATTATACTACTAACATAATAAATATACAATATATTTTTCGAATAAAAATGCATACATTTTGTATATTTATTTACGAAATCGTTGTTTTAAATCTAATTTCTTATTTTATTAATCATTTTCCTACATAACGCAATTATTTCCATACAAATTTTATACAAGTTGTTGCATAATTTAAAAACAAAAAATGATTATAGATATAGTTAATTATTTTTTAATTATATCTATAATCATTTTTAAGTTTTTTATTATTTTTCTTTATTTCTTAATTAAATATATGATTTATTCTGTAAAGTTCTATATATACCAATACTTATCTTGTGTAATTAAACTTTCTATAAAAGTTTTTTTAGTTTTTATTCTTTCATAATATATTTAAAAGACTCTTTCAATATTGAAAGAGTCTTTTAAATATATTATGAAAAATTCCTTTTTAAAATAATTTAATTGGATATATAAAAAATTATTTTAAACTAATATTTTTAATTTAAGTTATTGGGTATTTATAACTTAATTATTTTATTATAATTTATCCGATTTACATATATTAATTTTTACTGTTGTTTGTTTATTAAGTTTATATAAAAAGTCTATTGTATTTATGCCTTTTATTATTTGCTAGCTCTAATAATTAGAGCTAGCATTTATTCATATTTTAAATAATTTTATGTTGTATTATTTTCATTATAAAGCTAATATTTTATTAGAATGCAGCTTTGAATATTTCAACGATCTCTCTTTCGTTACCTTTTCTTGGGTTACTGAATGCATTACCATCTTTAAGAGCCATTTCAGCCATGTATGCGAAGTCTTCTTCTTTTACTCCCATGTCTCTTAATTTTGCTGGTATTCCGATATCAGTTGATAATCTGAACATTGCATCTATAGCTTTTTGAGCAGCATCCATTACTGATAACCCTTCTATATTTTCTCCCATGAACTCAGCTATATCAGCGAATTTTTGTGGGTTAGATATTAAGTTGTATTTACATACATGTGGTAATAACATAGCGTTAGCTACTCCGTGAGGCATGTCATATAATCCACCTAATTGGTGAGCCATAGCATGTACATATCCTAAGTTAGCATTATTGAATGCCATACCAGCTAATAATGAACCATAAGCCATGTTTTCTCTAGCTACTAAGTTTTCTCCTAAAGCAACAGCTTGTCTTAAATTGCTTGATATTAATTTTATAGCTTGTATTGCAGCAGCATCTGTTACAGGGTTAGCATCTTTTGATACGTATGCTTCTACAGCATGAGTTAAAGCGTCCATTCCTGTTGCAGCTGTTAATCCTGCTGGTTTTCCAACCATTAACATTGGGTCATTGATTGAAACTAAAGGTAAGTTTCTCCAGCTTACTATAACGAATTTAACTTTAGTTTTAGTGTTTGTTATAACACAGTGTCTAGTTACTTCACTTGCAGTTCCAGCTGTAGTGTTTACTGCTACTATTGGAGGAAGTGGATTTGTTAAAGTTTCTATTCCAGCATAGTCATAAAGATCTCCTTCGTGAGTTGCAGCTATACCTATTCCTTTACCACAGTCATGTGAACTTCCACCACCAACTGTAACGATCATATCACAGTTTTCGTCTTGGAATATTTTTAAACCATCTTTAACGTTTGTATCTTTTGGGTTTGGTTCAACTCCATCATAATAAGCAACTTCTATTCCTGCTTCTTTTAGGTATTTTTCAGTTAATTCAACTGCTCCACCTTTTAATCCTCTTAAGAATTTATCTGTAACTATTAAAGCTTTCTTTCCACCCAATATTTTACATCTTTCACCAACTACTGATATTGAGTTAGCTCCCATAAAGTTTACACTTGGTACTAAATAATCGTACATTCTCATTTCATTTTCCTCCATTTTCTAATGATTTCTATCTATTAAAATATATTTTTAAATATTTAATCTATATAATATGATTAAATAATATTAGCTTTTTATTATTTATTGTTAAAACAATCTACTGCTGCTTGTGCTATAGCCATGTCTTCTTCAACTGTTCCACCACTTACACCAACAGCTCCTACAACTTTTCCATCAACTATAATTGGGAATCCTCCACCAAATGGCACTATTCTACAATTGTTTGTTAATTGAAGACCATAAAGACTTTGTCCTGGTTGAACGCATTCTGCAATTTCATGACTTCCTTGCTTTAAACATGCAGCTGTATAAGCTTTGTTTATAGCTATATCAATGCTTGTTAAAAATGCATCTTCCATTCTGTGCATAAGCATTAAATTAGCACCAGCATCAACTGCTGCAAATATAACTGGAACATTCATTTCAGTAGCTTTAGCTTCTGCAGCTTTAGCCATTTCTTTAACTATTTCTAAGCTTAATTCTTTTACATCATTTAATTTTTTCATATTTTCTCCTCCTTTAGGTTAATTTATTTTTCTTCATAATATCTTGCTAATGCAAATAAAGTATCTGATAATCTATTTATATATTTTTTAATTTCTTCTCTTAATGGCTGTACCTCGTTTAAAGCAGTCATTATTCTTTCCCCTCTTCTAGCTACAGTTCTAGCTACATGAAGAGTTGCTGAAGGTTTATTTTTACCTGGTATAACAAAGGCTGTTAAAGGCCCTGCTATGCCCATGTATTTATCTATTAATTTTTCTAAATACTCTATATGTTCTAATTGGATTTTATCTTTTAAAAGCTCAAGTCCTTTTTCATCACTAGCAAGCTCGGCTCCTAACATGAACAATTCCTTTTGTATTTTATTAAGTATATCCTTCTCTTCTTCATCAGGTAATTCAGCATAAGCAAGTCCTATGAAAGATATTAATTCATCTATTGTTCCATAAGCATCTACTCTTAAATCACATTTATCTACTCTACTTCCTCCGAAAAGAGAAGTTGTTCCTTTATCACCAGTTTTAGTGTAAATATTCATGTTAAACACCTCTTCAATTTAAATATTTTTTAAAGGCATCCCCTTAACTAATCTTGCTCCATTAGCTCCTAAACTTCTTAAACAAGTATTTCCTTTTTCTAAGTTTATAAAGAATAAAGGCTCTTCTTCCTTTAACTTATTAATAGTTAAACTTACATCACCTTTACTATTAACTCCTATTCCAACTGAAAGTTTAGAATCATTAGCAGCTAAATTAGCAAGTTCCTTAGCATCATTTAAATCTTTATTTTTTAATATAAAAGGGATTCCTTCTTCTTCTATTCCCCATAGAATTTCTTCTATATCCACTTCATTTATTCCTAAAGAACAATATACAAATATGCTTGGATGATTATAATCCTTAATCATTTTCCTTGACACCCTTTCTGTCAAAGGCTAATACTAATCCAGTTGCAACTGCATTTCTTGGACCTTCACATCCTCTTATATTTCCTCTTCCTGCAACTACCCCATAATGAGATAAAGCATCTGTTACTAATTCAGGAACCTCAAAGTCTAATGATGATCCTCCAACTAAAACAACGAATTCTATGTCTCTTATATTTCCTGTAGGTGAAACACTTTTTAATGCTCTTAAACAGTTAGTTACAAAAACTCTTTCCTTAGCAGTTTTTCTAACATTTTTAATCTTTTCTAAAGAATTCTGTCCATCTACCGGAATAAGCATTCCCTCTTTAATAATTACAATCTTAGCAAAAACTGAAGAATCTAAAGGTTTTTCAAAGAACTCTACAGTTCCATCTTCATGTCTTATATGGAACAAACTCTCAACCTTAGCTAATGGATATTTTTTTATATCTTCTGCAAGTCCAAAGTCTTCTATACCTAATTCTGATTTAATAAGCATAGTTACCATATTTCCTGCACCAGCTAAATGTATTGATGTTATGTTACCTTCTTTATTTATAATAGAAGCATCTGTAGATCCAGCTCCCATATCTAAAATAGCTAAAGGAGTATTTGTACCTGGAGTTGTTAAGGCTCCTCTTATTGCCATGTCAGCTTCTACACCACCAACTTCTACTGGAACACCTAACTTTTCTTCAAGTTTATTAGCTATTATTTGCATTTGGAGCTTATGAGCTTTAACCATTGCTGCTATTCCAACAGCATTCTCCATTGAAAACTCTTTTGCAAGTCCACCTTTAACCTTTTGAGGAATAAAAGTGTCTACTGCTAATAAATCTTGAATTTTTATATCTGAAATACTTTGATTAGTTAAATCAGCCATAACTTGTCTAACTTTTTCAAGCATTCCTCCAACATTAGAACCAGCATCTCCTCTTAAATCTTCTATTGGAGAACAAAGGCTAACAGCCTCCATTATTTTATCTGCTCCCTCTTCAACATCTACAGACTCTTTTCTTCTCATTCCTGTTATGTTAATCTTACCAGCTGGTATTTTCTTTTCCTTAACATCCCCTTGAGGAGTTTTTATTACAACAGCTGATCTATTTCCTATTAAGGCTCTTGATACAGGAACAATCATTTTTGTCTCTTCTGGACTTAAGTCAAAAACAGTAGCTATTCCATATGGATTTGATAGCTGTCTTATTACTGAACCTTGTGGTGCTACTTCAACAGCTGCTTTCATATCTACAGGAACCTTTTCTAAAAGAGAAACTTCATCAACTATAGGTATTTTTTTATCTAATCTGTTATTGATTAATACTCCATCATCCTTTTGAACAATGGCAGCAGTTATATTAATACCTCTTCTAGTTGCTTGATTTATTCTAAATACAGCCTCTAAAAAACTTATATTTCCTAAAACCAATGGAATAAAAGCATTATCTTCCTCTTTGATTTCATCAATATTTAAAGTTTCTAAAGTTTCTAATCTTATAGTTTTACCTATTCCTACACCTAATCCTCCTGGAGTAGAAGGGTTATGTCCTATCATTGTTGATTCAGTTATTATTGTTTCAGTTATTGTTTCCATAGCAACATCCCCTATAACAGGTGCTGCTTCGTTAATTCTAACTAAATCTAAATCTTCTAAAGTTAAGTTAGCTTTCTTTAAAGCTTGGTTTAAAGAAGCTATTACCCCACTTATATTTTCTTCCGTTCCTTTGATTCCTGTAGTGGGAATTATCCCACTAGACAGAAATTCAACATTATTTTCATAAACCTTACCTAAAGCAGTTTCTGTAGAAGAGTTTCCTATATCAATTCCTGCTATGATTTTCATCTTTTCACCTCTGATTTTACTCTTCTATTCTTAATTTATTTCTAGTTTCATATACTTCAGCTGCTTCTCTAACAAAATCAGCATTAACTTTAGCATCATATTTTGTTTCAAGTTCATCAGCTATTTTGAATAAATCTTCTTTTGTTGAACGATATGGTCTTAAAGCATTGTACATCTCTAATATTCTATCGTCTGGAACTCTTATAAGCTCCGCAGCTCTTCTAAAGTTTCTAGCTATAGCATCTCTGTTCATGCTTTCAGCTATTTGAGCTTGCATTTCTAAAGTTTCTGGTGAAATTCTTATATCATCTGCATTGATTTCTCCACTTAAAACTTTTTCTAAAGTTATATCTTCTAAAGCTTTTCCTGTAGGAGTTTTTATATCTCCTTTTCTCTTAGAAGTTAAAGGATAATCTGCCGCAGTCATTCTCTTATTTTCCATGATTTCAATCCTTTCTAAATTAAAAGTTAACTTCTAATTGAACTGGTTTTTTACCTGGTTCAACGTGTTTAGTTTCTTTTATGTGTAATAAAGCTGCCTTTGCCATGAATTTAGGTCTAACCATTTGGTCATTTTTTACTGGTACTGGTGTTGGTGACTCACCTTTAGCATATTTAGCAGCATTTTTTCCGATTAATCTATATGTTTCTGGAGTTAAAAGCGGAGCTTGTGAGAATAATTCTAAGTTATTTAATGGTAATAAATCTTTTTGATGTATTACTGTAGTACCTTTTGATTGTATTCCTATACCTATTCCTGATCCACTTAAACAAGCTGCATCATGAGCTATAAAAGATACATCGGATGTTCTTAAAATTCTAACTACTCTTGCATGTAATCCTTCTTCTTCAATACCTGCTATGATTTCAAGTAAAGTTTCAGTATGAGGAACATCTACTATTGTTTTATTTTGATATTTTAAAAATGCAGGTGCTAATCCTATAACAACTTCATCTGATCTTAAACCAACCTTAGCTTCTCCAACTTCTTCAACTGTTATTTCTGGTATAAAAGTTCTTTCTTCCATTGTCATTCTCCCCCTACTCTATATCCTCTGGTCTCATTACTGTAGGAACTTTTTTTATTTCTTCCCATCTTTGACCATCTAGTCTATATCCTGTTCCAGGTCCCATATAGTCATTTACATCATTAACAGCACTTATAACATTGAAATCTTTATCTAAAATTGCTGAAGTTTGAAGATAATCTCCAGTAACTCTTTGCTTAAGCATGTTTAATAAGTTGTTTGCTATATCTTCCATACCATTTTTGCTTAAAGCTTTTATTATATCTAATCCTGTTATTCTTCTTTCTAACATTTCTTCTGCAGCCTTTAAATCTTCAACTACATTTCTATTTGGCATTTCCTTACTTCCATGACAGTAAGTTGCAGCTTCTACCTCTTCATCAGTAACTTCTGGGAATCCTAATTCTCTAAAGATTATTTGTATGCATTTAGCTGCTTTATTTCTAACCTTTATAGTTTCTTCTTCTGTAACTGGTCTTAATCCACCGTCAACTTTTAAGTCTCTTTGAAGTATGTTGTAATCATCAAAGTCTTCTGCATCAAAGTTTGATCCAGCAAACATGTTATCGTAGTTTGGAACTGCACTATATCCTGAGAATATGAAGTCTGTTCCTGGAAGCATTTGCATTAACATTCTTGCTGTTCTTCTTATGTCTGAGTGTGAGAATGTTTGATCATTTGCTGATGCAACCTCTATATCAAGCATTGCAGCTATTAAGTTTTCTCCAAGAACTGCTCTTATTCCTGATGGAACTGCTCCTGTCATACCTATACAACTAACTGCACCATTTTGTAATCCTTGAACTCCAGCTCCCTTAGTTATATATATACATCTTGATTCTAAGTAAAGCATTGATCTACCTTCTGAGTATCCCATTAATGCTTCTGAACCTGAACCTGATGTAAATCTCATCTTAAGTCCTCTTGAAGCATAAGCTGATGCTAAGAATGCTTTTGACCATGGAGTGTCATCTCCATCTGTAAATACTGATTCTGTTCCATAAACTGAAACTGTTTCTGCATAACTTGTAAGTCCTCTCATTCCTAGGTCAAGTTCAGTAGCTTCCTCAACTGCACATTGAGTTAGAACCCCTCCTCTACCTACTTGTGAACCTACTAAGATAGCTAATGCATTAAAAGGTGCATATCTAACTATACCTACTGTAGTTTCTTGCTCTGCGAATCCTCTTAAAGCAGCCTCTGCAGCGTCTGCTGCTATTTGAACTGGGTTATCTTTTACGTTAGTAACGTGACATTGGTTAGCAGGTGTTCTTCTTGCTCTCATTTTTTGAAGAGCCATCATCATTTCAACAACGTTCATTTCTTGAATAACTTCTACAGCCTTCATTGGTGTTATTGAAGTAGTAATTTTTACTATTTCATCTCTACTAACATTTATATCAACTAATCTTCTTGCTATTTCTTTAGATGAAAGTTTCATAGATTCTTCTGCGTCTTCTATGTTTATAGCATACTCTGCTATAAATTTATCTATCATATCAAATTCATCTCTTGATCTGCCGTCTAATTCAGTAATTATTCCATTTTCTATTTTTATTGATGATTTTGGATCATTTGGACTATCTAAAGCTATTAAGCCTTCATCAGCCCACTCTCCTATAAGTCCATCTTGGTTTACAGGACGTTCTGATAATACTTGGAATCTTTTAGATTTCACTTTAACGTCTCCTCACTTTCAAATTCATTTGTTAATTTTTTGTCTATGTCTAGATTTTAATATAATTTTAACTAAATTCCATCGGAAAATTTTCATCTATTATGTTAAATTTTTGTCGTATTTTAGATAAAAAAATAGGATTATTTTAACTTTATTTTTGTAAAAATTAAAATAATCCTATCCGAATATCATTTTTTTAATATATTTACTTGTTTATAGTTATATTTTTCTATGAAAGTTGCTTTTTTTATAACAATATATTATCCTCTTTCTATTTTTTCTTCTGTAACATTTCTCACAAAAATCCCATGATTGTTAATTTAATAATTAATTATTCTTCTCTAAAAGCCTTAGGAGTTAATCCTGTTATCTTTTTAAAGACCCTTATAAAATACCCACAATCATCAAAACCTAAGTCTAATGATATATTAATTATAGGGTCTTTACTTTCTTTTAAAAGTTTCTTTGCTCGTTCTACCTTCTTCTCATTTATATATGTTATTACTGTTTTGCCAGTTTCTTTTTTAAAAACCCTACTAAAATACCCTGGGCTTAAATTACAGATTGAAGCTAATTCTTCTAACTTCAGCATTTTATCCATATTGTCATCAATATACTTAGAAACCTTATCTACTATTTTCTCTTCATTTGTTAAGTTTCTATCTAGAGTCTTTTCATCACTATGACTTTTTACTCCTAATTCTATATTCTTATTTTCAATCTTATCCATAATATTATCAACAATTTCAATTAACTTTTCTGGCTTTATTGGTTTTATTATGTAGTCTGATCCTCCTAACACTAAAACTTTGTGTATAAACTCAAAATCATCATATGCCGTAAGCATTATTATTTCCTTGTTAGGATTTTCGTTTTTTATAAGTTCCAATGCTTTAATACCATTTATTCCTGGCATCTTTATATCCATTATTATTATATCTGGATTAAATTCTCTATTTAATTCTAAAGCTTCTTTTCCATTTCTTGCTTCAATAATTTCTTTAACTCTTCCATTCTTCTTTAATATAGAAGTTAAAACGCTTCTCTCTAATTGCTCATCATCAGCAACCATTATGCTAAACACAAAAATACACTTCCTTTATTTAAAGTTTTCTAGGTATTATAATTTCTACTTTAGTACCTTTTTTAACTTTACTATCTATATTTATACTATATTCTTCACCGTAATAATGAAACATTCTCTTATTTACATTATTTATTCCCACTTTATCTAAGTCTAGTTTATCTCTACTTTTTATTTCATTTCTAATTTCACATAGTTTTTCAACTGATATTCCAACCCCATCATCAGATATAAGAATAATCATATCATCTCCATTATTCTTAATTGATAGATTTATGGTTCCACCTTGTTCTTTTTCCTCAATTCCATGCAAAACTGCATTCTCAACAAAAACTTGAAGTGCCATAAATGGAATTTGTACATTTGAATCCTCTTCATCAAAATCTATATTATATTTTATTCTTTCACCAAAACGAACCTTTTGAATTTCTAAATATGCTTTAACATGATTTATTTCTTCACTAAGTCTTACAATTTTATTAGCTTTCTTTAAAGTGTACCTTAAAATATACGACAAATTATAAATTACTTCTTGAGTTTTAGGGGCATCCTCTATAATTGCTAAAGATGCTATGCTATTTAATACATTAAATAAAAAATGTGGGTTTATTTGAGATTGAAGAGCTTTTAGCTGACAAGCTTTATATTCCTCTTCAAGTTCTAGCTTACTTCTCTCTGCTCTTGCAATTTCTATATTTTTTGTATAAATCTCATTTTGAGTTCTTTTAAGTAAGGCTTCCTCAACAATGTAATTGCTTACATGAGACATCATCTCTGAAACAGCTTTTATTTTATCAAAGCTAAGAACTGGTATTTTTTCATATGCCTCAATAATTTTATCTTTTATTCCAGAATCATATTCTAACTCCTTAGTTAAAACAGCTTCTAACTCATGATCATCTGCATCCTTTAATAAAACTTGTCCTACCATAACTGCCCCTAGATATTGCCCATCAATTATTATTGGAACAGCCACATCAACAAGTCCTCTATGACATTTATATATGTAAAAACTTCCCTCTCTAGCAGCTTCTAGTCCACCTCTTGAATCACATTTTTCACATAATTTTGAGAACTCTTTTTGTTCCCTTATTAATTTACAAAATTCACTACATCTGCTATGCTTAGTAACTGGTATTCCTTTGTAATCTACTGTAATCATAGCAAACTCAGTTGCTTTAGCTATATCATCTTGTATTTTTTGAAAGGAATTAACATCTAAAATCTCTCTAATATCTAATAAATTTGCCATATTTCCTCCTCTTAAGAGCTTTAATAATATATACACTATATTTTACTATAAAAAAATAATACTTAAAAACATAATATTAAATAACGTATTTTTAAAGTTATAAAAAATTTATCATTTATAATTAAAAAAAATTATTATCTATATTGATCTATAGATAATAATTTTAAACTTATTTACCTGAGCTTATTAAAATATATTTACATAAACTAAGGCTCCACATATTGCTCCTATTATGGGTGCAACTATAGGAATCCAAGCATATTCCCATTTAGAACTTCCTTTTCTCGGAATTGGAAGTAAGAAGTGTGCTAATCTTGGACCAAAATCTCTAGCTGGATTTATTGCATATCCTGTTGGACCACCTAAGCTTAATCCTATAGCCCATATTAAGCATCCTACTATAATTACTTTAACACCATAATCTATATTTTGTGCACCTATTCCTAATACAGCAAAAGTTAAAACAAAAGTTCCTATAAATTCTGTTAAGAAGTTTATTTTATGATCTTCTATTTCTGGAATAGTACAAAATACTCCTAATTTTGAATTTTGATCTTCTGTTTCTTCAAAATGATTATAGTAAGTTATATAAACAACAACTGCGCCTAAAAAAGCTCCTAAAAGTTGTGCAATTATATAAGGAATAACTTGAGACCATGTAAATTGACCAACTATAGCTAATGCTATTGTTAATGCTGGATTAAATAATGCTCCACTTACACTAGTAAAAATAGCTGCTGGTATAGCAACTGCTAAAGCCCATCCAGTAGTTATAACTATCCAACCTGAGCTATTTCCCTTTGTTTTCTTTAAAACTACGTTTGCAACAACACCATCACCAAGTATGATAAGTAGCATTGTTCCTATTAATTCTGCTAATAATGATGCCATAAATTATACTCCCTCTATATTTATGACACAAATACAATTCTTTTTAATAAACATTTAATATTCTTTTAACAACAATTATACTATAATACATATGTTAAAAAATAGTCAAGCTTATAATTAAAAATTTCTTTTATTTTTAATAATTTTGTTAATTTGACTAAAAAACACTTCAGATTACAAGAAAATTTATCCATGTAAATATTTTAAATTAGTTAAATTTTCAACATTTTAATATTCTTTTTCTTTTAAAGTTTCTGAAATCTCATTTAACTTATTTTCTATTCTTTCTAATCTATTAAATGACTTTATTATATGTCTTACTATTTTAACTACTACATATGCAATTAAAATTAATAAAGATAGGTTTAATAAAGTAGCAAGTATTCTAAAAAAATCTAATTCCATTTTTCTCCTCCAGTTTACTCTTTTATTTATATTAATATTCTAATAAATTTTCATTATTTTTTCAAATTTATAAATTTTATACCATTATGAGAAAATTTATACAATAAATGAGCAAGGGATTATATCAAATACTTATTTTTAAATTTATAAGTTATTTTGATATAATCCCTTGTATTTTATATATTTAAAACTTGTCCAGTAGAAATATATTCTATTTTATCTTGTAACTTTTCTTCTAGCATTTTAAATGCTCTCATTCCTGTGCAGTGACAAGTATAAAACTTAGTATTTCTTTCATTTAAGTTATCTCCTAAAGTATTTATAAATAAATCACTTTCACTTATTCCAGTGCTAGGGTTAAAAATATGGAAACCACTTATAACGTAGTCTAAGTCTTTTCCTATTATAACCTCTGCTTTATCAATTATATTTCTTATGTCATTATGAGCACATCCACCCATTAGTACATTCTTATTATTTTCTGTTATTATAAGACTTTGTTCATGTACAAAATCGTCTTCTAAGTACATACCATCTACTCTTTTATAAAGGACCTTATTAAATTTAGATACTTTATGTCTATTTTCTACTACTGAAAATAAATATAACTCATCATCTATTTTCATATCTCCCTCTGTCAATATTATTCTTGGATTTGACTTTAATTCTTTATCTAATCCTATATACTTTTTGAAAATTCCTGCCATACTATAATACTCATTAAAAGCATCCTTATGTATATAAACCTTAGCTTTATGATTTATTTTCAAAAATTCTTCTAATCCACCACCATGATCATTATGACCATGAGATATTACTACAATATCAACCTCTTCTAAATTTATATTTAACTTCTTTGCATTTGTCAAGAATGTATTTTTAGGACCTAAATCAAAGAGTATATTATGTTTTTCTGTTTCTATATGAAATGATAAGCCATGCTTATTTTCATATTCATCTGATATTTTTGTATTTTCTACTAATGTAGTTATTATCAATTTACTCACTCCTCTTGTATCTCAAACTGCCTTTATACTAAAAACAACTAAAATAAACTATAAAAATATTAAAAACATTATAATGGTAATAAGCTTATTTTCTTAGAAAATTCCTTTTCCTCTTCACTTAAATTTCTTGATACATATTGATAACAATTCAATATTAAATCTGAATATGCATTAAAAGCTTCTTGATTTGCAAAGCCTTTTCCTTCAAACATCCTATCCATCATCTGCATAATGTTATTTATATATAAATATGGATTTACAAAGGTACTTAAGTCTCTAAATCCATTTCCTTCTAACTCATTAATCTCATCCTGTAAAATCTGATCGCATTTTCCCTTGCAACAAGGAATAACTCTTACTATTTTATCATTCTCGTCAGTTATTATTTGTATCATAGACATTTTTATATCATCCATTAAATCTTTACCACAAACAGTACATCTTATTATCTCATCATTGGAAAATACATTTGACTTTTCCATAATATTTACATCTCCTTTGTTTATAATTAATTCATATCAGATAACAATCTATTTATTTTATAAATTGTATTTTTTTCATCAATGTTATCTTCATAACAAGTTACATAAATACTTCTTCCTGATTCTAAATGTAAAACCCAATTGTCTAACAAATTTAAATAAATATATTTAATGTACAAGTCGCTAAATTCTCTTCCCACAAATCCATTTCCACTATTATAAACCTCATTGCTAACAGCATAGTTAGAATGATATATTATTTCTTCAGGATTGCTTTGTATTAACTTTAAATTGCCCTCAAAGTCTATTATTAAGGAATTATTATATCTATCATCACCCTCATTTAAAACTTTCCTTACGTCTTTTTCAGTAAAAATATTAGGCTTTGTTTTTCTATGTACTACTATTTCAATATTAAAATTCTCAACCCCATAACAATTTAACTGAAATTCTGAAATATTAACCTTTTCATCATTTATAAAAAGAATATTGTTATCAGTAAGCCATTTTTCAGCTTCTTCATGTGTTTTAAATATCATATCATTTTCAAAGTCAATAGTTAAAAAGTGCTCTTGTGGCTCCCAATTATTATTTTTCTTCAGTCTATAAACTGACTCTAAAGGTATTTTATAAGCATTAATTGTAAAAACCATATCCTCACCCCTAGTCATTAAATATAAAAACAAAACCAAATAATTACATTTTAATTATATCATTCTATTAACCTTTTGTACACATTTACATAATATATAAACTGATCTAATTTCTTAAATTATAAAATAGTTTTTTATTCTCAATTTTAAAAAGCTCATAGATAAAATTAATACTTTAACTTAATCCTTATACATTAAATAAAAAATAAACTTTAAAATTTAAAGCAAACTTCTTTATAAAAAAACAAACTAGCTTTTAATATGCTAGTTTGCTTTTCCTTATTTATATTTATTAAAAGAATAGATCTCATCAATATTCTTTCTTATTTTTCTTTTTGTAACTTTTTCATCATAGTATCCTAATGAAATTATTAAATGAATTTCTTTATTTGCAGGAACATCAATGAGCTTTTTAATATTTTGTTCTTTAAACCACCCCATCATACAGGTCCCAAGTCCTAGCTCAGTGGCTGCCAAACATAAATGTTCTGATGCTATTCCTATATCCATAGAAGTATAATCCTTCTTCTTTATAAGCTCTCCCATCTTAGATGTTAAATTTCTCTTTTCTCCAACCACAACTATAAAAACAGGTGATGTTAAAGCAAACTTATTAATTCCTATCATAGGATCATACAAATTCTCTGCAATTTTTCTAACTAAATTTTTATCATTAGCAACAACAAATTTCCATGGCTGCGCATTACAAGCTGATGGTGCTACCCTTGCTGCTTCTATTATTTTTAATATCTTTTCTTTTTCAACTTCTTTATCTAAATACCCTCTTACACTTTCTCTTTTATTAACTAAATCAAAAAAATCCATTACTTCCACCCACCTTAATTATAAATTTATATTTATCTTTAAATAAAATTATAATCCATGTCTAAATTTCTTTTAACTCTAAAAATTTATCTACAACTACAGGATCAAATTGTGTACCAGCATTCTTTCTAAGTTCATTTTTAGCTTCTTCAATACTAATTCTTTCTTTGTAAATCCTTTTATTTGTCATAGCATCATAAGAATCTACTACATTTATAATTCTAGCAAGTAGAGGAATATCATCACCTTTTAGTCCCAAAGGATAACCAGTACCATCATATCTTTCATGGTGAGCTAATATACATCCTGCTATTTTTTTTAACTCTGGATTAAACATAGCAATTCTATATCCTTTTTCAGAATGAGTTTTTATTATCTCATACTCTTCTTTTGTTAATTCACCTGGCTTAGATAATATTTCCTCAGGAATTCCTACTTTGCCTATATCATGAAATTTAGCTAGCATTCTTAATTTTTTTAATTCTTTTTCAGATAAATTCATCTTTTTACCTAGTTCAAAAGCATACTTTTTAACCCTATTTATATGCTCTTTAATATCTTCATGTTTTAATAAAAGTTCTTTATTTAATGCATCTAATATATTATTCCTTATGTATTTTTCATTCACCAATTTATCTCTATACACCTTATCTTCAGCTTCTGCTAATACTTCATCTATCGGTTTATTAGCCTCTTCTTTACTAGATACTCCAAGGGCTATACTTAAAGGAATTATAGTATTATTATTAATTTTACAATTTTTTCTTATTCTATTACATATAACTTCTGCTTCTTTCTCTGTTGTCTTAGGCAGGAGAATGCAAAACTCATCTCCTCCCCATCTAAATATAAGATCATCTTTTCTGCAAGAATTTTTTATTACCTTTGAAATTTCTTTTAAAATTTTATCTCCCTCTAAATGACCAATAGCATCATTTATTACTTTAAGCCCATTTAAATCTCCCATTACAAAGCTTAACGGAAAAAATTCCTCATTATTTAACTCTTCTAGTTTTTCATCAAAATAAGCTCTATTATAAAGTCCCGTAAGTTTATCTCTATAGCTCATTTTTTTCAATCTATTTTCTAGAATAACATTCTCAGTTATATCCCTAACAATTCCTACAATACCTGTTACACTGCCATTGTTATCTATAACTGGCACTTTAATAGATTCTACATACTTTATCTTTCCATTAATTTTTATTCGTATTTTTTCTTTTACTTTCTTCTTTGTGCTAATAACCCTCTTATCTTGAGTTATTAAATCATCAAGCATATGTCCTTCTTTAAACAAATCATTTTTATTACAAATCTCTTTAACAATTTGCCGTATATCTTCACCTATTATTTCTTCTCTATCTTTTTTATAATACTCATTAATTAAAGTATCATTGCACTTTAAATATTTTCCATCTTTATCTTTATGATAAATTCCATCTGGTATAGTTTCAACAATAGTATTTAAAAGCTCCTTTTGATTTATAAGTTCTTCTTCATATTTCTTTCTTTCGCTTTGATCCTGAAGAATTCCTAAAAAACATGTTATTTCTCCATCTTCTTTTATAGGTGCTAAATAACACTCTAAAAAAGTGCCTTCAGGATACCCTAGGTTTTCTGCATAGCCTGAAAAAAGTTTTGGTTTTCCTTCTTTAGTTACTAATTCATAGTTCCCTATATATTCATCCGCCATTTCTTTACTAAAAAGTTCCCTCAAACTTTTACCAATTATCTCTTCTTTACTTAAATTTAATGTATTTGCGTAATATTTATTTACAAAAATAAATCTACTGTCTATGCCTATCAACCATACTGAATAAGGTATATTATCTAATAATACCTCTAATAAATTTGAATTCATAAATTTCATCCTTCTTTACTTATATACTATTAGAATTTAATTTTATCATAAAAGACAAATATATGATAAAAATTTTAATTAAATATATAAACTCATGATAATTAACCTTTATAAATTATGTAGAAATCAGATTATGTAGAATATAAAAATAACTATATCTAAATAAATTCTATAACTTAGATATAGTTATTCTTATATATATATCCTTAAACTATTTAATTAATTTTTTAAACTTCTTTCTTAATTCCTTTAATTTTTCTACTGATGGATATGGAAATTCCTCTTCTAATGCATCATCAATTACAGCTATAGCCTTTCTATACTCCCGCCTTTTTTCATAAGCTAAAGCTAAATAATAAGAATATATATTCCTATTACCATAGCCTTCTATAAGATTTTTATAATATTCTACTACTTTTCCATAATAATCTTTATCAAATTTATTAGTTTTCTTTAACCCACTTTCTTTAATAGAATAAATATCTATTTTGTAAGCTTCCTCTATTTCATTTATCCAAATAATAAGTTCAGATTCCTTATCATTATTTAAATTTTCTAGAAATACCTTACTATAATAATACTCATTTTCATTAAAAGCCTTAACTAACTTTCCATCCTTTAATTTTAAAATATGAAGTTTATTTAACTTAGTGTCTACTTCAAAACCTATGAACACCAATATTTCTTTTTCCAAATTCAAAACAAATAAATCCTTTATAGTAAACCCCTCGCCCCTAAAATTATGTTTTAGCATATAGGATTCATACTGTTTATTTAATAAAGCTAAATATGGCTTTTTATCTAATAAATATGGAATTAAGATACTTTCTTTTTCTTCTGACACTATTCTAAGAAAATTTTTATCATCCTCTAAATTCTCTAATGTTAAAAATTCAGTTTCAATTGGGAACTTATTTGCTATATCAAGTGGAATATTATTTTCTTTTTTGCTTCTACTAAATTTAACATTTTCTTTTCTATTTTCATTAATATTAGAATTAAACCTTAGATCCACCTCTTTATTTAATAAAAACTCCTCATCTGGATAAGTTTTATAAAAATCTATAAATGAAGAATTCATAGTTTTTATGCATCTTAATTTATTTGAATCTGTGAAGGATTGATTTCTAAATTCACTTTCTTGAAGATAGATATCATTACACTTTGTACAGCCTAAATCTTCTTTATAATCTCCTTCTCTTTTATCTAAAATTATTTTATCATTTGAATTAATCATGTAAATTCTTCCTTAATATTATTAATTACAATATATTCTATTTTAAAATAGCCAAAAAGTTTATATATATTTAAACCATATTTTTATTTCTTTGTTCTTATTATTTTATACCAAAGTTTATTGCTTTTAGGAAACTCTTTCTTCTGTAAATATTTCAAGGTTCTCTTTAATTCCTTTTCATCAAGATTTAAAAATACTTCTCTATGAAACCCATTTTCATTTACATTGAATAACCCCTTATCTATTTTTTCTATTTCAACTTGTCTATCTTTTTTAAATGTTTTAAAATTAACTTTATCATTGATCTCTATTCTTTTTAATGTATATAAAGCAACATCTACAAAATCCGCTATACTTACCAATTTATATATCTCCTTTTATATTTTCTTTACATCCTTTAATTTTGAAACCAATTTTGTAAATTCATTTTTTATAATTATATTTGAAATAAAAAATATAATTATCTCTTCATTATGAAAAATATATGCAACCCTACAGTCCAATCCAGCTTCTAAGGGAATCTTATATTCATATATGGTTTTACCCTTATACTTATATCCTCTTACCTTCTTAATCTTATGAGGATTAGTATTTATTAAATCTAATGTACACTTATATATTCTATTTCTTATATAATCTTCATGTTTTCTATTGTGTTCAAAAAACTTTTCTAAATAACTATTTTCTTCAATGACTATTTTCTTATCAATCAAATATCTCATCTCTTTTCAAAATACTTATAGTAATATTTAAGCATTAAATCTTTTTATTATATTTTTTTCAAATTCTTCTTCTCCAATTTTTTCAATAATCTCTGCTAACCTTTCTTTTTCACCTGCAAGCTCATTATAATAATCTATAGTGCATTCTAGAAGTTTTAATAATTCTTCTTCCTTGAATCTTCTCTTCATCGGCTCTGCCTTCCTAGCTTTTCTCCCAGCTCTTCCACCTATAAAAACTAAAAACTCTACTTCCTTACTTTCTGAATTCACAATTGGTACAATACCAAAATCATTGCTTTGAGCTTTACCATAACTATTTATACATCCGAAAACTCCTATTTTAAATTTTGCCGGAACCTTTCTTCCTAAAAACTTCTCCTCAAATAATTCTCCAATTTTTCTTGTATCAATAAGTCCATGCTTACAAACAGTTCCCTTACATGTAACTATAGCCCTAACAGTTTTTCCTGCTCCTCCAATTCTAAGACCTTTTTTTCTTGATATTTCTACTACTTTATCTATATTTTCTTCCTTTATATAAGGTATTTCCACAGTTAATCTACTAGTTAAACTTAATTCTCCATTTCCATATTCTTTAGCAATCTCAGATAAAGCAATCATCTCTTCTGCTTTAAAATATCCAACTTTACTTAAAAACCTTATAGCATAAAACTCTTCTTGCTTTTGATTTAATATACCCTTAGCTTTTAATATTTGCTTTTCTTCTACTGTTAATTTCTCCATTTATATTCTCCTCTTAAATCATGTAAAATCATGAACAACTATTCTATATATTTATTATAATCTCTAAATATTAATAACTAATATACTTTTTATTTAGAATATTAATAAGTAAAAACTTATATAAATACCTAAATATTAGTAGAATCAAACCAATTACCGGATTTAATTAACATTTTATTCAAAAAATTAATGAATAATATTTAAATTAGTAATATAATAAAAAATAGATTTATTCATTTTAGTTAGGAGATTTTTTATGAACTTAATAAGCAATTTTTTTGATTTAATATTACATTTAGATAAATATCTAGGTGTTTTTATCAATAATTATGGAACCTTGACTTACTTGGTTTTATTCTTAATAATCCTTGCGGAAACAGGATTAGTAGTAACTCCTTTTCTTCCTGGAGATTCAGTAATATTTGCATCAGCTACTTTCTGTGCTTTAGGCATGATTAATATTTACATACTAGTACCATTATTATTAATTGCAGCCATACTTGGAGATACTTTAAACTATAGTATTGGTAAATTTTTAGGTAGCAAATTACTTGCTAATTCTAAACTTATAAAAAAAGAGTATATTGATAAAACTAATACTTATTATGATAAATATGGTGGAAAAACCTTAATAATAGCTAGATTTATTCCTATAATTCGTACCTTTGCCCCTTTTGTTGCAGGTATAGGAACAATGAAATATAAAAACTTTTTAACTTACAATGCAGTTGGTGGATTTATTTGGGTTATACTTGTATCAAGTTTAGGATATTTCTTTGGTAATATAAAAATTGTTTCTGAAAATTTCTCAATAGTTATTACAGGTATAATAGTTGTTTCTATTTTACCTGCTATAATAGGAGTGCTTAAAGCTAAATTTTCACCTAAAGCTGCTATGTAATAAAAATTTAAAATCATATATTTAAGATAAAAAAACAAACAGTAATAAAATATTACTGTTTGTTTTTTTTAGATATTATTTAATCTGATCTATTAAATTTTCTATAGCTTTTTGTGTGTAGATTTATTCTATCTTTACTTATAGTTTATTTTGTCCCTTAAAACTAACTAATATATTTATTTAAAAAGCTATCTATTGTTTCCCAATAAAGTTTAGGATTAACTTTGCTTGATTTAGCATGTCCAGCTCCTTTTACTATTAATTTTTCCTTCTCAGCAGAAGAGGCATTAAAAAGTTCTTCTACCATAAAAGATGGAACAAAGGTATCTTCATCTCCTTGAATAAATAATGTTGGTGTTTTTGATTTTGAAGTTTGATTAATAGGTGATGATTCATTTATCCAATATCCAGCTCTAATTTTCGTTATTAAATTTGCTATATTCAGCATTGGAAAAGCTGGAAGACCAAAAAGTTTATTTAACTGATAAGCAAATTCATCCCATGCACTAGTATATCCACAGTCTGCTACCACAGCTTTAACATTCTTTGGAAGTTCTTCTCCTGAGGTATTAAGAACTGTAGCTGCACCCATTGATATACCATATAAAACTATCTCTGCCTCTTTATCTTCTTTTATTATATAATTAATTAAATCTATTATATCTAAACGCTCGTCCCATCCCATTCCTATATAATCACCTTCACTAGTGCCATGACCTCTTAAATCAGGAATTATAACATTATATCCCATATCAGAAAAGTTTTTAGCATAGTATGATGTTAATTTACCTTGAGATGTATAACCATGTACTGTAATAACCCACTTATTAGAGTTTGGTTTTTTTATAAGATAATTGTGTAATTTTAGCCCATCTCTTGAAGTCATATATAAATCTTCATAACCACTTTCCTTTAAAAGCCATTCTTCGCTTGAAATACTTACTGGTCCACTTGTACTATTTATTGTAACCACATCTTTACTACTTTCAGTTGATTCAAAGACTATATCCTTTGGTGTATCGGGATTTATAGCTAAATTATATAAATAGTTTCCTCCAAATCCTAAAGCTAAAATAATACATATTATTATTCCTACTAATATTCCACAAATCCATTTTTTAAGCTTACTCGATCTTTTCTTAGTTTTATTTTCTTGTTTTATATGTGTTGTATTCATATACTCTCCTTCATAAAAGAATTTTATAAGTCATTATTATATCACGAATTATTTTGATTATCAAATATTTATTATAGCAAATAATTTTATTTTTAAAATATTAAAAATAAAAGGTACTTGATGTAATAAAAAACAGTCAAGCATCAAAGCTTAACTGTTTTTTATATCTTGTTTAGATTAAATAAATTCTTTAATTAAATACAATACTAAATCATCATCATTTCTGCACTGAGCATTCTGCTCTAAAAGCATATTATTATACCAAACTCCACTACCATCAGGAATGTACCCTCTTTTTATATACATTCTCTGAGCAGAACCATATCCTGAATGAAGCCCAACCCCTAAACAAATGCTTTTAGAATATTCTTTAACAGTATCTTCAATTTTATCAAGTAAAGCTGTACCTATACCTTTATTCTGATATTTCTCAAGAACATTAAAATCACGAAGAGTAGGAATTTTCTTATTGGCAAAAGGTCCATTTTCATCATTTGGAATTAGTGTTGCATAGCCAAGGACTTGTTTCTCATTACATGCTACAAAAACTTTTCTAACTCCATTTTCTTGTTCTTCATAATACCTTTCAAATAATGTAATTGGTTTTTCCCACCCTTGTAACTTAAACTCTTTATTAAAATTAATAATATCTGACTTAATCATATCTCTAATATGAATATTCAAAATTATCCCCCCCATATAAATCAAGTAAAATTTATTCATAAAAATTTCCATCTAATTAAATAATACCATTATTTTAATGATTAAACTTATAAAAAATTGCTAACTATTTATAAAACTAAATGATAAAATATTAAGGCAATATAATTTTTACACGAAAGATGGTGTTATTTTGAAAGCAAACTTTTTTATTCCAAAATATATGAAGACATTTAAATGCATAGGTCCTAATTGCACTGATACTTGTTGTGCTGGTTGGGACATTAACATAGATGAAAATACTTTTAAAAAGTATGAAAATGATAAAGGAAATCTAAAAAAATTAATAACTGGAAAATACATAAAAAATTCTGAATCAGATGATTCATTTAATTATGGATTTATGAAAATAACAAAAGATAATAAATGTCCTTTTCTCAATGATAACTTACTTTGTGAAATTCACGGTAAATGTGGTGAAGAGAACTTATCTATAACCTGTAGAAGATATCCTAGAGTTTTTAATATTATAGATGATATATATGAGAAAAGTGGACTTCCTTCCTGTGAAGAAATTTGCTCTAAAGCTTTTTTAAACAAGGAAAAAATGGAGTTTATAGAAATAGAAGAAGAACTTGATGAAGATTCTATAGAAATACGCAGAGTAATAGATACTGATGCTTTTATAGGTTCAGATAATTTAATTCAGTACTTTTGGGATATAAGAGTTATATCAATAAATATTATGCAAAACAGAAATTTCTCTATTGAAGAAAGACTAAGTCTATTAAAATCCTTTTATAAAAATCTAGAAACTCTAAAAAATAAAGAAAACTTTTATGAAATTGAAGATTTACTTGAAAAAATAACTGAAGATCCATCAAATATAACTGAATTTATTGATTCTAGCACAATTGTTCCACTTAGTATTACTAATAACTATTTTAAGATTATCTTAGATGGAAATCTTTTAAATAAAGTCATTGGTACTAGATTAAAAATCTTGTTATCAGATTTAAATAAAGATAAAAATTTATTGAATAATATACATAAATATGACTTAAAATCCTTAGATAATTACTTTACTCAGTATTCATACATATTTGAAAATTACTTAGTAAATCAAATTTTTAAGGATATAATTCCATTTAATACAGGTGAAGATTTAAATCAAAGTATTGATAAGCTTATAAATACTTATAAACTAATAAAAAGCTATTTAATACTTTGGAATATATCATCACAAAATGAAATTTCAGAAAAAAATATAATATATGTAATTCAAGCTTTAAGTAAAGACCTAGAACATAATAAAGTATTTAAAGATATTTTAACTCATAATCTTTAAAACATAATTACTTCATATAATAAAAAATAAAGTGTATTTAAAAGAAAAATATTATTAAATACACTTTATTTTATAAATTTTATTCTTAAATAAGGTACTGGATTATGTAAAATCAAAAAGATTATTCTTAAAGGTAAAATCCATTAATCAAATATAATTTATTTCTTTTACTCTACTTATATTTTCATTAACTATGAGGCCACTTATAATTTCATTTATTGTTACAAACTGTGGAGCCTCTATTTTATATTGATAAACCTCTTCACTAATTGACTCAATATTACTTATCCTTATTTGATATTCCTCAAAAAAATCATTTATTTCATTTAATGCTTTAAGATCTTTACATCTTATTTCTATACTTAAATTTTTAGTGTTTATTATAAATTTATCTTCAAATTTCTTTAGAGAAATTAAAACTATCAATATACTAACACCACTTAAAATACTTATGACATAGAATCCCATTCCTATAGCAATACCAACTCCTGCCACTGCCCACATGGAGGCAGCTGTTGTTAACCCCTTTACAGTACCTTTAGTTTGAATTATCGCTCCTGCGCCCAAGAATCCTACCCCTGATATAACTTGACATATAACTCTTCCTACATCAACATGTAATATACTTGACATAGCTTGATTCTTTGCTATTTCTCCAAGTACAAAATAACCAACCTGTACCTGAATTAAAGCTGCAATAGTAGCTCCTAAGCATACTAAAACATGAGTTCTAAATCCGGCTGGTCTATTTTTATACTCCCTATTATATCCAATAAGTCCACCTATAATTATAGATAACAGTATCCTTATTATTACTTGAGTTATGTTCATTTTGTCCCCAACTTTCTTCAATATAGTGATTTAATAATATAATTTAAATCAAATAATGTTTTTTATGTAAAAACCTGTAACATATAGTTTATATTTTATAGCTGATAACTGGATAAATCAAATTTTCACCATATTAAATTTTAAAATTTTACTAAAAAATTATAAATTAATAAAAAAAATTGTTAAAAATCAATCTTTATTTAGAGTTTATTTTCATTTTTTACTATAAATAAAATAAAAACTATGAAATCAATTAAAATTCCATAGTTTTTAAATTTAACTTTTTTAAATACTTTCTTTAAAGTAATTTATCCCTTGATTTCTAAGCCTAATTTCTTGTGATTTAAGTCTTTCTCTGTATTCATTCCAATTTCTATTATCTTTTGGTGTCCATCCTATCTCTGAATAACCTATTAATCTTGGATATATCATATAATCCATTTCAGAAACAGTTGAAATTGTCTCTGTCCATAAAGGAGCTTCTATACCTAAAATCAAATTTTTTGGAGCAAAGTCTGTTGGATCCCAATTATATGCATCCTCAACTGAAATATATCCTGCCCAATCTAATCCATAAGGAGCATCCTTATTATACTTCATATCCAAATATGTTTTTCTAGCAATGGAAATAACCATTTTCATATTCTTCTTCCTAGCCTCTTCATTAGAATCCTTCCAATTTTGAAGAACTGTACTAGAATCTATATTAGGAGAAGTATCTATTGGGTCCCATCCTATAGGTATTTTTTCATACTTTTGAGCTATTTTTGAAACCCTTCCTACAAAGTAATCATAATCTTCTTTTTTGGTGCTATCAGCCTCATCTCCTCCTATATGTATATATTTAGAAGGTGAAATAGCACTTACTTCTTTTATTACATCTTCAATAAACTCATAAGTCTTTTCACTATTTGTCATAAGTGTACTAAATCCAACCTTAGTTCCTGTATAAAGAGGCTTTCTTTGCCCATCAGGATTTAAAAAACCATATGAGGCCAATGCCGCATTTACATGTCCTGGCATATCAAACTCTGGAATAATTTCAATATATCTATTTTGAGCATAATTTATTAAATCTTTAAATTCCTCTTGAGTATAATATCCTCCTTTTCCACCACCAACTTCAGTTGTTCCTCCAATCGCAGTTAATTCAGGCCATTTTTTTATTTCTAATCTCCATCCTTGATCATCACTTAGATGAATATGTAACTTGTTTATTTTATATTGTGAAGCTATATCTATTTGACGTTTCAAATCCTCAATAGTAAAAAAGTGCCTTGCTACATCTATCATAAGTCCTCTATATTCATATTCTGGTTTATCTAAAATATTAACTAATGGAATACTCCATTCTATTCCAGGTGTAATTGATTTATTTGTAATTTCAGGAGGCAACATTTGTTTTAAAGTTTGAATTCCTCTAAAAATCCCTTCTGGTTTATTTCCTATTATCTCTATTCTATCTTCTGATGAATTTATTTTGTAACCTTCATTTCCTAAATCATCATTATTTTCTACAGTAGTAAAAAAAATAGATTTTTCATTATTAGGTTCTCCCTCTAAAACTTTTATTTCAAATCCGCTTACCTCTTTTATAGTAGCTGCAAAATTTCCTGCTATATTATACAGTTCTTCGGTTTCACCAATGTCTTTTCCTTTAACATAAATTGATATTCCATTTTCAATTTTAAATATTCCACCTCTTGGTTCATATAGCAATGGCTTAGGAACAATAGTATTCTCTATATTTCCATTTTGTAATCCTACCACCTTAATAGTTTCCTGTGCCTCTGGAAATATTACATATGCGAAAAGTAAAACAGCTATGGTTAGCATAATATAAGTAATATTAAATCTTGATTTTCTCATTATATTTAACCTCACTTTTTATTCTTTTATTTATCTTATTCCCTTAAATTTTTCATAATATGTAATATCTAAATAATTAATAAATTCACTAAATTTATTATCACCTAATTTTAAATTCTATCTAAAATAAACTCTTGAATTCTAAATAATAAGCAATAATCATCTTTTTATGAAATCTAATTGAATTTCTATTTTAAATATATAAAAAATTAAGGATACTTATTTTTAAATAAGTATCCTTAATATACAACTAACAAATAATTTACCTTATTAAATCTCTATATATATTAATTTGTAAATATTAGATTACTACAGCTCCATCTACAGATAATATTTCTCCACTTATATAACTTGCCATATCAGAGGCTAAGAATAAGAAAGCATTTGCTATGTCTTCTGGTTCTCCAACTCTCCCTAGAGGTATATTTTGAGCTATTTGATCTACTAATTTCTTATCTAAAGCGGCAACCATATCTGTAGCAATAATTCCAGGGGCTACAGCATTTACCCTTATTCCATCATTTCCAAGTTCTCTTGCTAAAGACTTTGTTAATCCATTTACTGCAAACTTAGATGTAGGATATCCTACTCCTGTTTTTTGTCCATATAAACTTACAACAGAACTAGTATTTAAAATCACTCCATATTTTTTATTTTTCATTATTTCTGAAACAGCTTTTGTGCAATTAAAAATAGCCTTCACATTAATATCAATTATCTTTGAAAAATCCTCATCACTTTGGGTATATATTGACTTATTATCACTAACTCCTGCATTATTTATAAGTATATCTATAGTTCCCCATTTCTCTAAAACCTTATCTACCATTTCTTTTACTTCATTACTATCTAATAAGTTAGGATAAAATCCAAGTGCATCATAATTAGGATTAATATGATTTAATTCTTTTAAGGCCTTATCTACAGTTTCCTTTCTTGAACCACATAAAGCAACCTTAGCACCATAGTCTAGAAATCTTTTTACAGTAGAAAATCCTATTCCTCTAGTACCTCCTGTTACTATAACCACCTTATTTTTTATGCTTTTTGATAAAATATCCATTCTTATCACCTCTTATACATAATATATATTTAATAATTCTCTTATTTATATAATAGTACAATGTATATAAATATTATTCTAAATAAGTAAATAAAATTATATACATTTTCTATAGTAACTCTCCATGGTGTTTTCTAAATACACTCTTCATTATTGTTGCAAGAACCATATAGCATACTACTATTCCTAACAACCAAGGGAAATAAGTATATGGCAATCTACTCATGCCTAATGAATTTCCTAAAAAAGTGTAAGGAATAACTGTTCCAATAATTATTGATAAGGTTGTAATTGCTAATACTGGTAATGATGCAATACTTTCTATAAATGGAAGTTTAGGTGTACGAATCATGTGTATAACAAGGGTTTGAGACCATAAGCTCTCAACAAACCATCCTGTATTAAATACTGAAATAAATAATAAATTATCTACGCCAGGTGCACCATAATGTCCTCCTGCAACGCTTGGACAAATTATGAAAAACATAATAATATAAGTTACTATATCAAAAACTGAACTTGTAGGACCTATCCATATCATAAACTTACCTATTGAGGAAGCATCCCATTTTCTAGGCTTTCTTAAATAATCCTCGTCCATATTATCCCATGGAATTGAAATACAAGAAATATCATAGATTAAATTTAATGCTAGTATTTGAATAGGTAACATTGGCAAGAATGGTAAGAATACACTTGCTATAACTACAGATAACATATTTCCAAAGTTAGAACTTGCAGTCATTTTAATGTATTTAATTATATTTCCAAAGGTTCTTCTTCCTTCAATAACCCCTTGTTCTAATACCATAAGATCCTTTTGTAAAAGTATTATATCTGCAGATTCTTTAGCAATGTCAACTGCTGTATCCACTGAAATTCCTACATCTGCTTCACACATTGCTGCTGCATCATTAATTCCATCTCCCATAAAACCAACAGTATGTCCATTTTCACGAAGTATTCTAACTATTCTAGCCTTTTGACTTGGACTAAGCTTTGCAAAAACATTAATTTTTTCTACTTTTATCTTTAATTCCTCATCATCCATTTCACTTATTTGTGATCCTAAAAGAATATTTTCTACTTCTATTCCAACTTGTTTGCAAATACATTTTGTAACCCCATCATTATCTCCTGTTAAAACTTTTACTGATACTCCATTTTCATTAAGAGCTTTAATTGCAGATAATGTAGATTCCTTTGGTGGATCTAAAAAAGCAAGATATCCCATTAAAACCATATTAGATTCATCAGCTACTGAAAAAACACCCTCTACAGAAGGATTAGTTTTTTGTGAAACTGCAATGACACGCATACCTTGACTATTTAATCTCTCAACTATTTCTAATATCTCTTTTTTTATTTCCTCTGTTAAACTTTCAACTTTTCCTCTATATTCTACCTTTGAAGAAATTTTTAGCATTTCTTCAACTGCCCCTTTAGTAATTAGTTGAGTTTTACCCTCTTTATCTTTTATTACAACGCTCATTCTTCTTCTATTAAAATCAAAAGGTATTTCATCAACCTTAGTATATTTTTCTTTTAAATAACTAAGATTTAATTTGTTAGCTTCATCTATTATTGCTAAATCCATAAGATTTTTTAATCCTGTTTGGAAAAAGCTATTAAAAAAAGCATGTCTAAGAACTCTTTCATTTTCATTTCCTTGAACATCAAGATGATATTGTAATACAATTTTATCTTCAGTTAGTGTTCCTGTTTTATCAGTACAAAGCACATCCATAGCTCCAAAATTTTGCATTGAATTTAAACTCTTTACAACAGTCTTTTTCTTTGCCATTTTAACGGCACCCTTTGCAAGGTTTGTTGTAACTATCATAGGTAACATTTCTGGAGTTAAACCTACTGCAACTGATAATGCAAATAAAAATGATTCACCCCAATCTCCCTTAGTTAATCCATTTGCAAAAAATACAACTGGCACCATGCACATCATGAATTTAATTAATAACCAAGAAACTGAATTTACTCCTTTTTCAAAACTAGTGACAATTTTGTCATTAGTAATTGTATTTGCCATAGAACCAAAGTAAGTATAATCTCCAGTTGAAATTACAATACAAATAGCAGAGCCACTTATTACATTGCTTCCCATAAAGCCTAGATTTGTACTTTCTAAAGGACCATTTATATTAGAATTTATTTCTTTACTAAACTTTTCAACTGGTTCACTTTCACCTGTTAATGAAGCTTGACTAACAAATAAATCCTTAGAAGATATTATTCTTACATCTGCTGGAATCATATCTCCTGCAGATAAATAAACTATATCTCCTGGTACAATTTGTGAAAGCTCAATTTCTTTTTTACCTATTCTTTCAACTGTAGCTGTTGTTTTTATCATATCCTTTAATTTTTCAGCTGAATTATTAGATTTGCTTTCTTGAACAAACTTTAATATTCCACTAATAGTAACCATTGTGATTATTATTACTACTGTGCTATAGGACCTATCCTTTGGAGCTTGTAAAATAATATCTGTAAATGCTGATATTATTGCAAGAATAAAAAGTACAACTGTAAATGGATTAACAAAGGATTCAATAAGTCTTTTTAAAACTGAATCACCCTTTTCATGTGAAATTACATTTTTGCCATATTTACGAATTCTTCTTTCAACTTCTTCTTTGCTATATCCACTTAAAGTATTTTTCATTTCCTTTAATAAATTTTCTTTGCTCATCTTGCTTGCTTTTATTAATCTTTCATTGATTAAAACTTCACTTATAACTTTTTGTTCTGTTCTCTTTTTCATCCTTCTTACCTCCTAATTTTCTAAATAATTTTTAGGAAGTAAAGACATTGTACAGGACAAAAGTATACTTTTACCTTATTTAATTATATTAAGTTATTGAAAAATGGCAGTAAGAATATGAAATAAAATATTCTTAAGACATTTTTCATAAAAAGTACTTTGCCTGTGACTTCTATGCCTCTACTACTCCCCGTATCCATTACTACCACCTCAACTTTCTTAAAATAATTTCAAATAATTTTTGATTTAAATATAAAAATCCTCACCTAAAATTAGGTAAGGATTAAATTCAAACAAAATAAAACTATAAACAAAAAATTTGCTTAAGTATAATATCGTTCAAGTTTTAGCTTCACTGGGCAATGAAATTGCATTAGATTATGCCTTGTTTCTCGACATAGCCTGCTAACCTTCTCATAGTGTCTCCACTATTTTGCGGCAGCAATCCGTATCCCGGTGGTAACCTCACCTACCGATTAATATTCTATTATTAATTTCATTCTATGCAATAAATTTCAAAGTGTCAACCCTACAAATTATTTTAATAAATACATTTTTCTAGTTTATCTTAAACTTTACATTATTTTATTAAAATTTTATGAGACTTCTTATTCCTTTTAATAAAATTATCCGAAATAATAATATAAACTAATAAAAACATAAATGTACCTAATGCACCTATAAAGTCAAACTGTTCCATGGCATACTTCCCTAATATTATTTGATAATAAATCCATAAAAATGAAAATATTAAGCCTGGTGTCCAAAACAACAAATTTAAAACAGGATTTTTTTTCTCCATAATCCACTTTACTTTCCCATCTTCTCCACAAGTAGCCTTAATACAAACAGATAATAAAGCAAATATTAAAATTTGAAATGCTAGTAACATGTAATTAATTCTATTTAAAAGATATTTTTTATCATTTATAATTAAAAGATTATAATCTTTAGAAGAATATTTAACTTTCACTTCATCTCCAACAAAGTCAACTAAATCTTTATCAATTTTATTTAACTTTGCAGGAACATCAATCTCTTGTCCTTCAACCTTTATTCTTACAATTGGAGTATATGATTTTGATTTAGATCTTCCCGAATTAATCTTTTCATCAAAAGTTATTAACTTTCCTGTTGTTTCTACTCCTTTAAATTCAAGATAAGCAATTTTATATAAATCAGATGCAATTGTATAAATAATTAGTACACACACTAAACTTACAACTAACTTTAAAAACCACACTTTAACTTTATTATTTTCCATTATTATCCTCTCAATTATTTTATAAGTTTTTTCAAAATCTCAATTTCTTCCCTATTTATATGTCTCCACTTCCCATATCCTATGTCTTCAAGAGTTATATTAAGAATTCTAATTCTCTCTAACTTAACCACATTAAAGCCAAAAACCTTACTCATTCTTCTTATTTGTCTATTTAACCCTTGAGTTAATATTATTGAATAGGTATTTTCATTTATTCTCTTTAGTTTACAAGGTTTTGTTACTTGTCCTAATATTTCAACACCATGCTCCATCTTTTCAATAAAATCATCATAAAAAGGTTGATCTAAGGTTACTATATATTCCTTTTCATGGTTATTTTCTGCTGCTAAAACTTCATTTGCTAAATCTCCATCATTAGTTAAAATTATTAATCCTTGTGAATCCTTATCTAGCCGTCCTATTGGAAAAACATAGTCATCTATCCCTAAATAATCTATTATATTATTTTTAACTTCTTCTGCAGCAGTACACACAACTCCTACAGGCTTATTAAGTGCTATATAAATCTTTTCCTTTGGAACTAAGGGTTTCCCATCTAAAAATATTTCATCACTTAATTCAACCCATTGCCCTTCAATACATGGCTTGCCATTAACAATAACTCTTCCCTCTCTAATAATTTTATTAGTTTCTTTTCTAGAGCATATCCCAAAATTGCTAAAAAGCTTGTTTATTCTCATTAGTAATTATAAACATTCCTTCCTAAAGTCAAATTCTTATTTATATTGGTTCTAAATTCATCTGATTAATTATAACAGAATTAATGAATAACTTTCAAAACTAATATACAGAAAAAATATGTAAAAATTAAAGGAACTAACATAATTTATTAGTTCCTAAAAATCAAGTTAGTTAACATTAATTTTAAATTAACTATTCAAAGAATTTATAATAAAATCTAACCCCAATAATTATTTTTTATTTTAAGAAAATTAACTATTCCCAATAGATATACTCCTATTATCAACAAAGATAATATTAAGGTTCCCGAAGTAAAACCTAACCCATTATATTTTAATGTAATAAAGCCATAGTAAAAACTGAGAAATGTCCCTATAACTCCTGGCAATCCTGAAATCAAAAATATTATTTTATTTTTTGTAGGAACATTAAAGGTTAATTCTCTTCCTCTATATGTTTCTACAGACATTTGACTTAGCATAACCATTAATAAAAAAGAGCCAACAACTACTAAAGAATTAGATATCTCATATAACCAAAATAGTTTATCATCTATTATTACCTTAGATGGAGTATTTTTCAAGTAACTAACCTTAACATCTAATCCTATTATATCTAATTCTTCATTTAAGGAATTCATTGTTACAGGAACCTGTACAATTTCCTTTCCATCAAAAAATTCAATTATAGGGATATACTTATAAGAACTCCCTCTTCCACTTCTGCTACTTCTTTGAATAAAATCATATGCAACTATTTTTGCCTCTGCAATTTCTCCCTTAGCTTTAATATACAGTAACTCCATTACTGGATTTAAGGAGTTTAAAACAAAAACAACTCCAAATATAAGAAATATTATCCCACTATTTTTTCTTTCTAATTTCATAAATTTCCCCTTTTCATATTCAAGTATAATTTTAATAGTACTATTTCCCTCTTACTACTATTAAAATTCTGTTATCTATAAATCCCTTAGAATTCCCTAAATAATAGTTTCTTTCTAAGATAAAATTATCCTTTTTTTCTTTAGTAAAAATATTTATTTTAACCAAATTTTAAAAATTAGTTTATATATTGCAAATAGTAGTTTATAATGTAATTATAGTATATTTAAATTTTAATAACATACTTTAGGAACGTATGGTTATACTATAAACTTTTCGGATTTTCTGTTAGCCTGTTTTTTATATTGTATTTTTAGAGTAAACAACCTTCTTTGCTTTAAAAATAACTTGGATGATTTTTATGTATAAATAAGATTAATTTTAGTCTTATTTCTTTAAACTCTCTAACTTGGTTTGCCACCAACTACAGATAATAGTAAGATTAGAAAAAAAGCTAAGGTGCTTAAACATCTTAGCTTTTTTTCTTTTATTAAATACTTACTCAAATAATTTACTAATTTCTTCTTCCGTAAGGCGTTTTAATCCCTTACCATCCATAGTTTTTCCATCCATTAAACTTTGAATAAGTTCTCTTTTATCCTCCTGCATTAATACTATTTTTTCCTCAATAGTATCCTTTGCAACTAACTTTATAACTTCAACTTTATTTTCTTGTCCAAACCTGTGTGCCCTATCTGTAGCTTGGTCTTCTACGGCTGGATTCCACCAAGGATCAAAATGTATAACCACACTGGCAGAGGTTAAGTTTAGTCCAACTCCCCCAGCCTTTAGGGATATTAAAAACACTTTAATATTACTATCTTCATTAAATTTTTTAACTCTCTCTACTCTATCCTTAGCAGAAGTTCCTCCATCTAAGTATAAATAAGAAATATCCTCTTTTTTAAAGTCCTCTTCTATTTTTTTAAGTACTGAAGTAAATTGAGAAAATAGTAAAATCTTCTTTCCTGATTCACTAGCATCTTTTACAATTTCTTTTACCACAGTAAGCTTACTACTTCCTCCAGTATAATCTGGTACAACTAGTGAAGGGTCTAAACAAATTTCTCTTAATTTTGTCAAATAGGAAAATAGATTAATTTTATCTCTTCCACTCTTTTCAGAACTTTTATTTTCATTTAATTGATTCTTTATTGCCTTTACATAGAAACTATATAACTGTTTTTGTTTTCCTTTCATTTCTACTAAGTATTTTTTCTCAAGTTTTTCTGGAAGCTCACTTAAAACATCTTCCTTAAGTCTTCTTAAAATAAAAGGAGTTATTAAGGATTTTAATTCACTTAAATTGCTTTCATCTAAAATAAATCTTTCTCTAAATCTATCTTTAGTAAATAAATATCCAGGCATAACAAAATCAAATATTGACCAAAGCTCCATTAAATTATTCTCTATAGGAGTTCCTGTTAAGGCAATATTGCATCTTGATTTAATATTTTTAACAGATAAAGTTGCTTGCGCTGCTGGATTCTTTATATTCTGAGCCTCATCTATTATACAATAATCAAAACTTAAGTTTTCATAGGCTTTTTCATCATTCTTTAAGGTTCCATAGGTAGTTAATAAAACATCATATTTTTCATAGGATTTTTCTTTTAAATTCTCCTCTCCTATCTTAATACCAAGTCCTCTTTTAAAATCCCTTAAAACCTTATCCCTCTTAGATTTACTACCGTGTACTAATCCAATCCTTATGCTTGGAGCAAACTTTTCAAACTCATCCATCCAGTTATATATAACAGAGGTTGGGACAACTACTATGCTTTTGCTTTTTTTCTGAGATAATAAAAAAGCTATTATTTGAAGGGTTTTACCAAGTCCCATATCATCTGCTAAAACTCCACCAAAACCTAAATCAGTAATTTCATTAATCCATTTAAACCCCTCTTTTTGATAAGGTCTAAGTTCTGCATTTAAAGCTTTTGGAACAAGCTTTCTCTTAAATTCTTTATTTAGAAGCTTTCCTACTATTTCTTGAAGAACATTTCCCCCTTTTATAAAAGAGAGAGTTCTATCCTTTAATTTTTCTTGAATATATAAAACCTTACTCTTATCTATATAGACTTCATTATCTTTTATATTTTCTAGTCCTAAATCTTCTAAGAGATTTAAAAAGTTTACTATACCAGGATCCTCTAAATCTAAATAAACCTTCTTAGTTCTATAAAAGCGGTCTCCCCTTTTCATAGCCTCTATGCTTTCCCTAAGTTCTCTTAATTCAAAATCTCCAAAGTCAAACTTAAGCTTATAGAAATTACTAAGCTCTTTAAGTTCTGATGAAATAAGGGATGAATCTAAAACCTTAAACTCCTTAAGTTCTTCTGATAATAAAACTTCTCCAAGTTCTCTAAGCCTTTTAATTCCCTTAGAGAAAAGCTCATACATTTCCTCTTCACTTCCTATAAAGCAAAAATCTTCTTCTCTCTTTATGAACTTAAATCTTTCAAGTTGAAATTCTATATACTTCTCATTTTTTAAATCTCTTAAAAAGCTATTATCTTTTTCATCTCTTATTAAATCAATAATGTATCCACAATAATCAATTTTTACATTACAATAAATTCTCCCCTTAGTTTTATATAAATTAAAGGTTGTTTTCATAAGTTTTTCTTTGAAAACTCTAATATTTTCATCTAAAACTATATTCTTGCTTATGTTTTTAAGTTCTTCTAATAGACTGCTTAAATTCTCTAAGCTCTTCTTATATGTGATTGTATTATTTTTTATAAACAACTTATGAATTGGAATGTAATATTCTAACTGTCTCTTCCTTGGAAGATATAAGTTTCTATCAAAAAACATAACATCTCCTGAGTTATTTAAAATAACAGGAAATTTCTTATGGTGACTTAATACAAATCCCTCTTTGCCTTCTTTTAAAGTCAGGGCTACTGGAACATTTTCCTTTTTCACCTTAACCTCATAATTAATGGAGTTAAAATTAAAATTTATTTTTTTCTTTTCATCTATTAATTTTAAAAAATCCTTTAAATTATTTTGTTTAAGCCTTAAATATCTTCCACTTATCATGTCCTTATGGCTTGCTACAAATTGAAGAACTCTTTTATCTTCTTCTAAAAACTCATCTTTTAATGGATTATAAGTAAATCCATCATTAAATTTTAAAGGCTTTTTTAAGCTATTTTTATATAAGAAGTCTTTTAAATCCAGTATTAAATTTAAATTTCCTAAACCAATTCTAAACTCACAGTTAAATAAAGTAATTCCCTCTTTTACCATGTGCTTAATATTTATATCTAAAGATAAAAATCGCTTTTCTTTTCCTTTATGTTCCTCATTTTTCTCTTTAACTAATTTAGGCTTATTATTACTTTTTAATTTATTCTTTTGCATCTTCTTCTTTGCTAAGGAATAAAAAACATCATTAGTTGCTGAAATGTGTTTACAAACATAATTTTTTATATGTTTACTATTCTCTTTAAAGGTTTCACAACTACAATTAGTACCAATAATATCACTATTTTGCATATTTATTTTTATGTGTGTATTATAATCCCAGTTTTTATCATCATTTAATACACTTCCATAAATATGATAAATTCCATCTATGCACTTACCCTTAACGTCTTTAACATATGCTTCCTTAATTAACTTTTTACCTTGTTCTCTAGTAAAACTGGAAGTTCGCCTTACTAAGTTCTTCATAAAAATATCTAAGTTCAAAGGCATATCCCTCCTTATTTTCAATAAAATCATTCTAAACTACTTATACCTACTATCTACTCTACTTTTAAATCTATATTATAAAATAATTCAACTAAAAAGTTAATTACTATTTTACCTAAACCTTATTATAAAAAATTTAAAGATAGAGATAAACACATGAAATTACCCCTATCTTCTTAAACTTTTTAATACATTAAACTTATATTTAATTATACTGTTATTAAAATATATTTTTAATTTATCCTCTTTGGAAAACCATTAAACATTTCAAAGGTTTTTCTACTTCGTTCTATAATAGGTTTAAATTCATTTTTATATTGAGCTGGAAACTTATAAGAAAATCCTTTTACTCTATCTCCATCTAAAACTTTTAAACTATACAGAATCTCACCATTTTTTTTAGTATATGAGTAAAACCAATCATCACCACACTTAGATTCTAATACCTCTCCATAACTAGTTTCTTCTTTATAAAGATACTTACTGTCATCATCATTATAATTTTTAAGGTTAACTAAAGAAAACTCGATTAGTCCATCCTTACTTTTAAAAGAAAGTGCTGATTTATCATCTAATTGATAGTTTTTATCTAAAACAACCATATTAGGATATTCAACCATTACCCCTTTTATTATTGCCGTTTCAAAGTAATAACCACTATCTAAACCACCTTGACTAATTGGCTCTTCTCCAACTAAATAACCATAAGTATTTTCAAGCCCTCTAGTATCATCATAATCATTGACAGCTAACTCTAATTTAACTCCACCATTTTCATAATTACCTTTAGTAAAAATTCTTAAGCTCTTATTTTTTTCTCCAAATTTTATGTAACCATCTTCAATATAAGCACCATATCCATCTCTAATAACAGAATCCTTTAAATGATTTTCTCTATTAAATCTATTAGTTTCTAAATATGCATTATCTTCTTCCATATTTGAACTATTATCTATTAAGTCTTGCTCAATATTATGGCTAAATTCTTTATTAGATTTATCTAATAAACTTTCAAAATTTCTTTCTAAAATAAATTTTTCTAAACCAATAGAATTATTTATTTCTAATTCATTTAATTTATCTTCTGAATAGTTCATTAGTTTATTATCTTTGCCAATAATTGTATTAACTACACTACTAATCAATATAGTTATGCTTAATATAATATCTATTATTCTCAAATAAGTCCCCCCTTGGTAATATATATTTTTTCCAAATAGTCTTTTATTAAGTTAATTGTACCATATGATTACAAATAAATGATTATTTTTCTAATTAATGAATACTAAAAACAAAATTTGTAATACTAAAAATATATTAAAATTTGGAAAGGTAGTGATTTATTTATTATGAATCCATTTTTAGAAAAAAGCTCAAAAATTCAAGACTATTTCACAGACTGGAGAAATATTTACGCAAAACCTTATAATAAAAACGAAGTTGATCCTTATACAAAAACTAGAATAATTTTAATGAATGGAGCTGAATTTGAAGCAAACTGGTTTTCTCATCAATTCTCTAGAAATTGTAATAACAATGAACTTAGAAGAGAACTTGCCCTTGCTAGAAGATTAGATAAACAACAACAAATGCTAATTAGTTCACTAAGACCTGCTAATGAAAGTATTTTAGAGACTACTATAAGTTATGAACAATTAGCTGTAGATTTAACTGCTAGACTTGCAAAACGTGAACCTAATGAACATGTAAAAAAAGCTTTAGATTTTGCATTACTTGAGGATTTTGACCATTTATATAGATATTCAGATTTATTATTTATGGAAGAAGGAACAAAAGCAGAAAATCTAGTTGGACATTATACAGAAATTATGCCAGGTAGACCAACTATCGCTCATCATAGATGCCCTAATGATAACATAAGAAACTTTGTTGACTTTAAAACAGCAGACCTTATTACTAAACTAGATATATCAATAATAACTGCGGCAGAACAACAAACTATGAATTACTACATGAATATAGCAGGTTTCTACACTAGTGATATTGGAAGAAATCTTTACCAAGAAATAGGTTTAGTAGAAGAACAACACGTTTCTCACTATGGAAGTCTTCTAGACCCTAACTGTACATGGCTTGAAAATCTACTTATGCATAAATACACTGAGGCATATTTATATTATTCTTGCTATAACTCTGAAGTTGATCCATATATTAAAGGACTATGGGAACAATGCTTCGCTCAGGAAGTTGCTCAATTACATAAAGCTTGTGATCTTCTTAAAAAATATGAAAATAAAGAATGGCAAGAAGTTATTCCAAATGGTGAATTCCCAGAACTTCTAACACTTGGAGAAAATATATCTTACGTTAGAGATATATTAGATAATACTGTTAATAATACAACTATAAAAGATGATTACGTTGATGTAAGTAAATTAGGTCCTGATTCATCATTCCATGAATTCCAAAATAAAGTTAATAAAAATGTTGAAGATGTTCCAAGTCATAAGGTCATAGTTGACTTTATTTCAAAAAATAATGAAGATTATAGATTTGAAACAAAAGAAAATCCAATTGTTGCTTTAAGAGATAGAAAATCTGATAATACTTCTATTGGAAGAACATCTTTAAGTTAGTATGAAATTATAAAAAATTAAAAGTGGATTCCTTAAGAATCCACTTTTTTAAATACCAAACTTAAAATTTTAATTATTATTTTTTACTAAATTAATGAAAATAAATCATTTAAAGCTTCACTCATAGTTGGATGAGTAAATATATTATCTCTTAAGAAAGTATAGTCTTCATCAGCTTTCATAGCTAAGCTAACTATGTTTATTATTTCAGCTGATTCTGCACATAAAAGTGTGCTGCCTAATATCTTGTTTGTCTTTACATCTACTATAGCTTTCATTATTCCTTCAGTTTCTCCAATAACCTTTGCTCTTGGTATAGTATTAACATCTAATTTAGCAGTTTTTATTTCAAAGCCTTTTTCTAAAGCTTCTTTTTCACTTAATCCAACCCTAGATAAGTTTGGTTCAATAAATACTGAATATGGAATAAATTCTCTATCATCAGTACTTCTCTTTCCTTCTCCAAATAAATTATCTTTTATAATTCTAAAATCATCTAAAGATATATATGTAAATTGAGGACCACCATTAACATCTCCAATAGCCCAGATATTAGGGACATTTGTTTTTAGTCTATTATCAACTGCTACAGCTCCCTTATCTGTTACTTTAACACCTGCAGCCTCTAAATTTAATTCTTCAGTATTTGGTTTTCTACCTATAGCTATTAAAACTGCATCTCCTTTAATTTTGTTTAACTCACCTAAGCTATTTTCATAAGAAACTTCAACTTCTCCATGTATTTCTTCAAAAGATTTAACTTTTGATCCTAATAAGAATTTGATTCCTTTTTTCTCTAGAATTTCTTTTATACTTTTAGAAATATCCTCATCTTCTCTACCAGCAATTCTATCAAAAGCCTCTATTACTGTTACTTTTGAGCCAAAACTTGCATAAATTGATGCAAATTCTAATCCAATATATCCTCCACCTACTATAACTAAATGTTTTGGTAATTCCTTTAATTCCATTATGGTAGTACTGTTATATATTTTACTGCTACTTTTTATTCCTTGTATATTAGGAATTATAGTAGTAGCTCCTGTATTTATGAATATTTTTTCTCCCTCTAGAATTATATCTTCTTTTTCACCATTAATAAGTATTTCTGTATTTGAAATAAATGAAGCTGTTCCGTTAAATACATCTACATTTTCATTATTATTTAGCATATTATAATTTTTATTTCTTAAAGCTTCTATTAAAACATTTTTTTCTTCTATAGCTTTTCTATACTCTCTTGCCTTTTCTTCAAATGTATTTAAACCTTTGTATAAGGACATTTTTGCTTTATGTACTAAGGTTTTTGTAGGAATGCATCCCACATTTATACATGTTCCACCATACATTTTATCTGATTTCTCTATTACAGCAACCTTTTTTCCTAACTTTCCCAAATAATTAGCAAGTGTTTTCCCACCTTTTCCAAATCCTATTACAATGTATTCATACTTATTCATTTCTCTTCCTCCAAACTTTTAATATTAATTTTATATAAATTCATCCTAAAATCACTTTTAAACCTAAAATATAGTATCATCCCTTAAGTTAATTTAATTTTAGCAACTTGTATTAGTTTAAACAATTAGGCACTTTTTAGTTACCACATATTAAATAAATATATAAAAAAATAAGGATAGCTTATCTACCCTTATTAAAATTACTTCATAAATAAAATTCTTTAAATTATATAACAGGTTCAACGTGAACTGTAACTCCTTTAACAAATTTCATGTTTTTTAATATTAGATTCTCTAAATCACTAGCAATCCTATGTCCCTCAAAAACTGAAATGTCTTTATCAACACATATTACTAAATCTACATAAGCCATAGCCCCATATTTTCTTGTTCTAATTTCTCTTAAAGACTTAATTCCTTCAATTTCATCTACTATAGCTTTTATTTCCTTTTCCTTCTCTTCATCAATAGAAATATCCATAAGTTCATTTGCTGAACCTATTAAAATTTCAATTCCTACCTTTGCTATAAAAATGGCAACAACTATTGATGCTATGGAATCTAGTGATTTAAATCCTAAAATAGCTCCACCTATTCCTATAAAAGCTGCAACTGAGGATAAAGCATCTGACCTATGATGCCATGCATCAGCCTTTAATGCTGGTGAATTTGTCTTCTTAGCTACCTTAATAGTAATTCTATACTGATATTCCTTTATAAGAATAGATATAACTGATACAACTAAAGGAAAAGTTGTTGGAATTTGCACTTCATTTAAATGAAAAAGTGAATATGCTCCATTATACCCAATCTTTATAGATAAAATTACTAGTAGGATAGCTAATAAAAAAGATACTAAAGTTTCAGCTTTTTCATGTCCATAATTATGTCCCTTATCCTTTGGTATGCTTGCTATTTTATTTCCAATTAATACTCCTACAGAACTTATAATGTCTGATGCTGAATGTGCACCATCTGCTATCATAGCATTAGACTTTCCTATTATACCTGCTAATATTTTGATTATAGCTAAAACTATATTCCATAATATAGATATAATTGTTACTTTATTAGCTTCACAATATCTTGACTCCATATTTATCCTCCTAATATTATCAATTAATATATTAAAACTTAAATAAAATATATAAAATCAAGGCACATATATAATCTATATTATCAATTGATAATTAATTATTATAAAAATACTCTAGTTATATAATATGTAATTTTATTTTTATATGTTCCTAAAAGAAAAAGCTACACATAAATGTGTAGCTTTTTAATATACTTAGTATCTTTTTCTTTTATACTTTGTTACAAAAACTAGGGAAATTAATAGTGTTAGGATAACCCCTCCAAATATTACATAATATGTTTTATTAAATGTTTCTCTGGCTTCTCCTCTTTCTCCTTGTTTAGGAATATTATTAAACATATTTATATTTTCTTCACTTACTCCTAAATCATTTAATTGTTCCTTTTCCTCTTCGCTTAGGCTTGAATAATCCCTGTTATTAAATATCTTCATAGCCTCTTGTATATTTTCTTGCGTAGGCATATTTCCCATATTAGGCATTTCATTATTGAAATTACCATTAGGATTATTAATATTATTAGGATCTTCTCCCATATTTACTCCATTAAAAGGTCTTCCACCTTCTGGAATAGCTTGTCCATTATTATTTTCTTCATTATTATTCGCTAAATTTTCTTCATTCATCTTATCATTAGGCATTTTTCCACCCATATTTTGTTCACCTAAGGCTTTTAAATTTAATGAAGTTTCAATGTTTCCATATTCCGTTGATGTTTCTTCTCCATTTAACTGAGCTTCTACACTCTTTGTTCTATCCTCTCCAAAAACTAATAACTCCTTAATGGCATTTTTGTATTCATCATAAGTATAGAATGCTGTAGGATCAATCTTTACGTAATCTCCTATTAACTTATCATTATTGGTAACTGTAGTATTGAAAATACCACTTTTAAAATATTCATTTACTATCTTATCTAAATACTCATGATACTTATCTTTATATTCATCATTTTCTAAAAGTTTTCCTATAAGAGGGAAATTTTCTAAATTACCTGTAACAAGAGAATCAATAGGGAAATTTACAGCCCTGCTTCCACTATTTGTGGCAAATCCTCCAAAGGATAAATTTAAGTCCCATGGAAGTATCTCACAAACTCCATTATTTTCGTAAAGATAATAATTATGATACATTCCACCTGAATAACTATCTAAGTTAACTAAGAAAGTGTTTACTGCAAAGTACTTAAGAACTTCATCAACATTTAAATATTTCTCTATATCCTTACCATTTTCTAAACTTTTCATCATTTCAATTACATTTTCAAAATCTTCATCCGTTGTACTCTTAAATACTGCACTATCTCTTAAAGTAGAATAACTGCTAATATTATCATCTATATATTTAAAATCAGCACCTTCATTATTTTTTCCTCCCATCATAGGAGACATTTGTCCCATTCCTGCATTTTCTTTATTCATATTGCCAGCCATATTTTGATTTTCATTAGAAATATTCATAGGTTTATTACCCTCTTTATTATTAGGCATATTAGGTGGATTCATCATTCCTCCTTCTTTTCCTTGATTATTTTTCATATCAGGCATGGCATCTTTATTTCCTTCATCTTTTTTAGCCCCTACTCCCATAGTTTCAGGTTTATATAAATTACCTTCTAATTCACCATAATTTTTTTCAACAAATCTCTCCTCAATTACTTCTAATGCTAAATATAATCCCCACTGTTCTCCATTAATCTTTATGTTTGAATAAGAATACTCTGGAGTAGGAATCCCAAGAAAATTATATATGTCATAAGATATTGCTTCCTTCATATAAGTGGCATCAGATATATTATTATTTAAAGCTAGTTTTCTTATTCCATGATAGGTCTGTCCGTCAACATATTGTCCAAAATCTATTTTTAAACTATATCTATCTGTTGTATCATCATTTGCAACAGAGGATAAACTTGAATTTCCCTTAGGTCTAACCCCAACATTATAAAAAGTTTCTCCATTTATAGTTATATCTGCACTTCTATATTCCTCATCTGTAGCATTTTCAATTAACCATTCCCAATCACTTTCTTTTATCTTTATATCTATATCAGTTACAATATTTTTATTTAAAACCGTATCAATAGTAGAAGATTGTCCACTAGTAATAAGTGCTTCTGTAGAATTAAATGACTTTAAAGCAAATACGGATACAAAAACAAATATGACAGCTAAGGAAATACTTATTAGAGAAATATATTTACTTGCCTTTTCATTTATCACTTAAACTCACCCTCCTTACAAAAATTCAATTTATTTAAAATAGGAGAGAATAAATTTACCCTCTCCTACTTGTATTTATATATATAAACTAAAGCTTAAGCCATGTAATCTCCGTTATAGCTAACTAAAACAGCATTTGAAACTCCCTCTATTTTTGATACTTCATTAATAAAGGATGTAGTTATATTCTTTAACTTAACTTCTATTGTCATTTCAATTCCATTTGAAGGAGAAATAGTTTTTGATTTAACACAATATTTGTTTACATTTTTAGATAGTATGTTAAGTACACTATTTTCACTAATATCATTTTTACAATTAACCACTAATATATATGGATTATCTGTTGTTTTCTTATTAGCAAATAGAACCATTACTATTCCTATAAAAACGGCACCTAAAATAGCTAAAGGAATAAGGCCAGCACCTAAAACTATACCTTCACTTATTGACCAAAATAAGAATGCAATATCCATAGGTTCTTTTATAGCACTTCTAAAACGAACTATAGAAAGTGCACCAACCATACCAAGTGAAAGAACTACGTTAGAAGTAACTCCAATTATAATTAATGTAGTTATTAAAGTAAGTGCCAGTAAAGACATTGCAAAAGTTGATGAATACATAACTCCCTTAAATGTTTTTTTGTAAACCTGCATTATAAATAATCCTACTGCAAAAGAAAGGATCATTGCTATAAACATGTCTAAAAATGAAATAGATGTCATTTTATCAACAAAACTTGATTTAAATATGTCACTAAAATTAACTGCTTGATTGCTCATTTATTTATCCTCCTAATTTAATCCTATATTTTAAACTAATGTATTTTTTACATGTTTTTCTGATTTATCTTAATTTAAACAAACCTTATAAAAAGCTTATCCATATATTCTTGAAGCTGCATACTTAGAAATAGCTGATGCTCTACGCTCATTAGTTTGAATAATATCTTGTATTAATTCTGGTAAAAATTCATCATACTTTACTTCTAACACAACTATATTATTATCTATGGCTTCTATTGTAGGTACTTCACTATCAAATATATTAGTGCTGTATATTCCTGTTCTTATTTTTTTATCAAAGGTTATACGCACATTTCCTAATCTGTATATATAAGCTTCTCTTACATAATCAACTATGCTCTTAGGCTTTAATAAATCCCCCTTAATTTTTGAATAAAATTCAATAAATAAAGGTTTATTACTATATCTTAAAAATTCTATATCTCCCTTAAGAATTTTTTCACATTCCTCTTTACTTATTAACTCACTATCCTTTGAGCATAATCCATTTATCTTAGATTTCTTTTCTAGTTTAATAAAAGAGTGATTATCATTATAAAATCTTATACGAAATTTTTCTCTATAATTTACTCCATTTATCTTTTCCATAAGAACCTTGTCATTTAAATTGTCAAAGTAAAGACTTCGTATTTTATATTCATTATTTTCACTAGCATTTGTATCAATTTTCATAATATGCATTAATCTATTTTTAATTGCTCTATAATCTGAGTAATTTATATAATGCTTAATCTCATGCCTAAACTTTTTCTCCTTCACTAAGTTCACCTCCAATCTCTCATCAAAATCTATTTTAAATAGTTAACCTTAATACTTCCTTAACGCTTATAAAAATATTTTTCTAAAAGCAAAAAAACTTATAAATATAATCAGAAAAGAGCTAATCTAAATAATTGATCAAAAACTAACTTAGCTATCATCTTCATAATATTTATAAGTTTTTATTTTTTAGTTTTAATAAAACTAATATTTTTAAATTTAATTTTCCTAATTATTTTGTTAAGTATTAATTTAATATTTTAGGTATTGTAATTTCAAATCTTGTTCCTATACCATATTTTGAATATAACTTTATATCTGTTCCTAAGGTCTTGCCAATAGATTTTAATAAACTTAATCCAATTCCACTACCCTTAATATTCTTTCCTCTAACATCTGCACTTCTAAAGAATCTATCAAAAATACGTCCTATATCCTCTTCTTTAATTCCTATACCATTATCACAAACTATTATCTTTATATTTTTATTTACTTCCTCAAAAGATAGGCTTATCTTACCACCCTCTTCTGTATATTTAAATGCATTTTCAAGAAGTATTATAAGCATTCTTTTTACCTTACTATAATCCCACTTTACTATTACAGGAGTAAGAGGTCTATTTACAATAAAATTCTTTTCCTGTACTTCTGCTAAATCAACATAAAACTCACTTAAATCTTCTATGAATTCCTCTAGCTCAAAGGATACTATATTTACGCTATTATCTATATCTTCCTTTGATAATAATAATAAATCACTATTTAGCTTTTCAAGATCTCTAACTTCACTCATCATTTTAGAAATATGTTCAAAATGATCTTCTATTTTATCGTCCCAAGAATTTGCTAAAAGCTCTAATTTGCCTTTTATAACAGCTAAAGGTGTTTTCATCTCATGGGATGCATCTTGAACAAAGAATACTTGTTTATCATAAGCTTTCTTTATAGGCTTTATTACCTTTGAAGAAAGAATGTATGATAAAACTAATGCAATTCCTATTAATATTACTAAAGCCATTATTATGGTTTTTATTAATTGGTTTATTGATTGAACTTCAGAATCAATATTCATAAGTAATTGTACTCTTATATCTCTACTTGATATGGTAACTCCCCTAAACTTATAGCCTTTAAAGGTTATTTGTTCTACCTTACTCTTAGATTCTTCTCCTAAATCTGGTAAATTATCTTCATCAAAATAGGGATTAGGATTCATTGATAAAACCCTATCTCCTCTATATAAAATAGCTATAATATTAGGAGGAGTAGGAGGTAAAACATTTTTACCAACTTCAAAAAATTGTCTATCCTGCGGATTAGGAACAAATACTTTTTGAATCTTTTCTTTCTCTTGAAGCAAGCTATTATCAACATTTACAAATACCCTAGATATATATAATGTTGTGGTTATAATTGCAAATATTAAAAGACAGAAAAAAACTATTCCTGCACTAATTAAAGTTACATTTCTCTTTGTTTTAAAGAATATATCTTTTCTCTTCATTTTCTAATCCTCTATGCTCTCATCTATTAAATATCCCATTCCTCTTTTAGTAACTATATATTTATCATATCCAAAGGGACTTAATTGTTTTCTAAGTCTACTCATATAAACTTCTATAATTTCTGTAGATGCATCACTATTATATCCACATATATTATCAAAAAGTTGCTCTTTAAAAAGTACAACTCCCTTATTTATTACTAAATATTCTAATAGATTAAATAATTTCTCATTTAATTCTAACTCTTTATGATTTATAAAAACTTTCTTTGTCTTCATATTTATTTCCATACTCTTAAACTGAAGTATGTTTGAATCTTTTATCTTTCCTAAGCTTTTAAGTATAACATTTACCCTTGCTTTTAATTCTTCCATAAAAAAAGGTTTAGTTAAATAATCATTAGCTCCTAAATTAAAGGCTCTAAGCTTATCTCCAAGCTCTTCTTTTGCAGTTAGAACTATAACTCCTGTATTTAGCCTCTTCTTTGAAATAAAGTTTAATACCTCCATACCTCCAACGCCTGGCAGCATCAAATCTAATATTACTATATCAAAATAATATGTATTTAAATATTCTATGGCATCTAATCCATCATAAACGCATTCTATCTCCACATCATTTTTAAAATACTCAACTATATTTTCACTAATCTCTATATTATCTTCAACAAGTAGTACTTTTATCATAATATTCTCCTTATTTTACATTTTTAAAATTTAATTTTTATGTAAATACATTAAATATTTTAGCATTCCAATTATTTTACCACCACTTCCTTTACACAAGCTTAACGATTTTAAATTAATTAAATATCCTGTTAGTTTAATTTTCACCTTAAAATTTAAAATTAATAAAAAAATGCATAACTAATAGTTACGCACTTTTCTAATCCATATATTTTATATACATATATTATCTTATCTCTAATTTAAAACATTACTTAAAACCAATATATTATTTAAATTTTAATCATCATATAAAACTTTTTCTAAAAATTCTACTAAATATATTGCTCCCTTTTCTTTAGTAAATTCTATTATTCTTTCCTTTTGAGTAGAGTTTAAATTATAATGATTTTTTAAGTGAAGTAAATTTTTCTTAGCTGAACTATTATATAAATATTTTAGATTAATATTATCTCTATCCATCTTTTTAATCATTAGCTCACTATTTATTTCTTTTATTATTGCCTCTATAACACATTCTAAAGAGCAATATGGTTCATCTACTATGAAGTATCCTCCATCATTTACACTAAAACCTTTTTCACAATTAAAACAAAAAGCATCTGCACTTTGATTTTTTTCTTCAACTTGCTTTAATTCATCATTACTTTCCTTATAATTGCATCTTAACTTTAACTCCATCTCTAATCCTCCTTTAAGTCTTACCTAAAGATAAAATTTAAGCAACTATTATTTATATATGCATATAAATGATTAAATATGTTAAGTTAAGTAAAAAGTTAATTTTATTTTTAAAATAAAGGATTTTTTAAGTTGAATATTAAAATTATTATCTTAATTTATTATTGTTCTCTTTAATGCATTTAAATTCTTTTCAAGGTTATAAACCCTGTCTACACACTTAATTAAACAATAATTCTTATAATTATCCTCATGGTCTATTAATTGAATATTTTTACAAAAGCTTCCTATGTAATTAGGATTATAAAAAAATTCTTCCTTAAAACTCCTTAATTTTTCTTCAATCAAACTTATACCCTCATTTATATACTCATAATCTAAGGATCCTTTATTTGAATTACTCAAAACAACGGCATAGTTTATAATTGAAGTTGTAAATTCACTATTTGAAAGCATAAACTTTTTAATTTCTTTATCTTCTTTTTCATCACTAGGATTTGTATGCATTTGTATTCTTCCACTAATTAAATATGAAGAATAAATAATTCTTCTTAATTCCATTTCATCAAAATCTTTTTCTAGTGCTTCTCTTACTTTAGTGATCATAACCTTATCTAACTCAATTAACTTTTTCACCATATTTATAAGTTCAACATGATTTTTATTAGGAAGAATAAATTTATTAGCAAATAATACTACTATAGCAGCGATTCCTGTATATAATAGTCTTAATATAACTGCTTCCCCATCACTCATAGATATGGTAGTTATGGCCAAAGCATAGCAAGTTACGTATATACTCATTGTTGCATAATCTTTAAAAGCATACATAAAAAATGTTGTAACTAAAATTATAACAAAATGCATCTCTTGTCCTTTAAAAACAGAAAATAGTAGGAATGCTACTATAACTCCTAAAATAGTTCCTCTAAATCTAGCGTAAACCCTTGCTTTACTATCTTCATAAAAAGGAAGAGCTAAAATAAAGACTGTCATTGGTAACCAATATCCCTTTGGTAAGGAAAATCTTCTAATTACGAAAAAAGCTAAAGTTACTATAACTGACATTCTTATGGCAAATCTAAGTTTAAATTCATTAAGTTTAAAGTTATATTTACTATAAACTTGAAAATAATCCTTGTTATTTTTAAAGTTTAAAAACTTCCTTAAGTTAAATCTATGATAATTCAAATGTTCTATAGATTCTGATAAATATCTTAAAACTAAACTTGTATAAAAAGTGAGATTTTTATTGTGGAATTTAAATTCTTTTTTAAATCCCTCTAACTTTTCATCACATAATTTATAATCATTAAAATTATTTTCAAGATATTTAAATAACTTATAAAACCTTTTAAATTCCTTTTTATTTTCCTCAATTATTTCCTTTGAACTTTTTAAATCATGTATAATATTATTTATATGTTGAAAAGCAATCATAATTTGGTAGTACTTTCTTCTTCCACCTGAATACACAAATCTATTAAGCTCCCTACAAATATCAAAAAGCTCTATCTGTTCACTTTTAACTTTATCTATATCATCATAATAAAGATTTTTAAATTGAGAATGAATATTTTCAAATCCACTTTTTATTAGTTCTTGAATTTTATTATCTTCTCCTTTAGGTGATACAATCATTAAAGCTAAATAAACTATTATGTATGATACAAAAATTCCTAAAAGCCTATTAGAAATTTGATCAAATTTTACTGGAAACATTTGAAGAAGAACAAAGGCCATTAAGTAAGGAAAATAACTATCTGGATTATACTCATCTGTAAGTAAATAAACCAATATTATTATTCCAAAAAAGTTTATTAATACTTCTAAAAGTCCTCCCATACTTGCAACAGAGGCTAATACCCCTATGGCTAATTGTATAAATAAGGGCTTAAAAATATTATTTTCAATTATTAGATATGTCCTCATTCTTATAAATGTTAAAGTCATATAAGTTGCAATAATTATATTACTTAATCCAAAAAACTTTAAATTTACTAAAAGTAAAACCATAGATAAAATAGTTGGTGGTAATGCCTTTTTTAAAGTTTTTCTTATACTATTTACTTCCAAGGCTTTCTCCTTCTTTCAAACTCTTATTTGCTTATTTTAAATATACTTCTATAAAAATTGTACCACATTTAGTTACAATTTGTTCACATTTTATTTCTTATTCAAATTATATTTCATAAGTAAATTTTAAAGATTGAAAATTAAATAAAAAAATAAGAGGTTTTAATATTCCTATCTAATTTGGATGTTAAAACTCCTCTTTTAAACTTTAATTTAAAACTATATTTTAAGTAAATTTTGATTTTTTATATTTTTTATTCTAATGTCTTTTTGCCGAAATCCTCTAAAAGCCTTATTATAGGACATAGACTTCTCCCTAAATCTGTTAAAGAGTATTCAACATGGGGAGGCACCTCATTAAATTGAGTTCTTATAACAAGTTTATTATCTATAAGATCCTTTAAAACTCTTGTTAGCATAAGACTAGATATTCCATCCACATTCTTCTGTAGCTGATTAAATCTTATGCTTTCATAACTAGAAACTTCCCATAAGACTTTTAATCTCCATTTACCACTTAAAACCTTTAAAGCGTGTTCTATATGCTTTTCATTAATCTTCCTTTTATTATGTTTTTTCATATAACACCGGTCCTAAAATTTATTTTACTGCTTAATGATATCACATAATAATATTTCTTAATAGTCTATTTTGCTTCTTCTTAAATAAAGCATTTATACAAATAACTTCTACTTTTCTAAAGTCTTATTTACTTTAAATCTATTATAAATTATATAATATTAAACTAAATAAACTTAACTTCAATACTTAACTTTTTGTAAGTAACTAAATAAATATTGCGTACTTGTATTAAAAATTCATGATTACTATAATTTTATTTAGATATATAAATTATTAGATAGGTAGGTTGATTTATTATGATGAATGTGGATACTAGTAAATGTATAGGCTGTACTCTTTGTATGCAAGATTGTATAGTTAGTGATATAGAAATGGTAGATGGTAAGGCCCATATAAAAAATGAAAGTTGCATGGAATGTGGACACTGTATTGCTATTTGTCCTAAGGAAGCTGTTTCAGATTCAGATTACGATATGAGTAAAATTCAAGAATATAACAAAGAAAGTTTTGATATAGATTCAGATAGACTTTTAAACTTTATTAAGTTCAGAAGAAGTACAAGACTTTTCCAAAATAAAGATGTTGAAGATGAAAAACTTGAAAAAATAATAGAAGCAGGAAGATTTACTCAAACAGGTAGTAATATGCAAAATGTTTCTTATGTTGTTGTAAAAGATAAGATTCAAGAACTTAGAAAAATAGTCCTAGAAACCTTAAAATCTCTAGGAGAAACCTTATTAAATAAAGAAACTACTCCTGAAAATATAAAAAGATATTGTTATATGTGGATTAAAATGTATAATGATTTCTTAGAAGATCCAAATGGTGAAGATAAACTTTTCTTTAAAGCTCCTGCACTTATAATTGTTAAATCAGAATCTACTGTAAATGCTTCTCTTGCAGCATCTAATATGGAGCTTATGACTAATGCCTTAGGCCTTGGAACATATTTTAGTGGATTTTTACAAAGAGCATCTGAAGTAAACCCTAAAATAAATGAATTCTTAGGCTTAAAAGAGAATGAATCCTTAGTAAACTGTATGGTTATTGGTTATCCTAAAGTTAAATATAAAAGAACTGTACCAAGAAAAGAAGCTAAAATAACTTGGATGTAATTATACAAATAAAGGAATCTATATTAAAGTGTTTAATGTAGATTCCTTTATCTTACTTGTGCTATCCATAATTTTAATAATATAATTACTATATTTCTAATTCAAAAACTAAGTCAAAAGTTTTTACACTTCCATAGGTACTAAAACTAGTAGGTATTGCAGTGATAAATTTAAATCCTCTCTCAGCATATTGATCAATAATTTCTCTATGATTAGCACTATTAAAGAAACCTTCTGCTTGTGCTTCTACATATTCATATCTATACATTTTTCCCCTCCTCATTAAATCAAAATCCCAATTATTCCATCAGTTAATTATACCATTTATTGTTAAACATTTTATAGTTTTTGTTCTAAATTTTATTTTAAAAGAAAAAGAGCGTGTATCAAAATAACTTCATACTTTGATAACGCCCTTCATCTCAAATACAAACTTCTATTCCATTTTTGTTAAAAATACTTTTTACTTTATAAATTAATTATATAATAAATTTTAACCTAATTATTGTGTAACAGTTATATCAACTTCTTCAATGGTAACACTACCAGATGAAGCAATTGCAAATACAGCCTCTAAGGATTTATCTGAAGATTTCTTTATAATCTTAAACTTAGAATCATCCTTTAAATTATCTAAATATTCCTTAACTACTAAAATTAAAGCCATAATATTTCTAGCTTTTTCATCCACAGTAACTGATCTAAATCCTTCATTTTCTTTTAAAGTCTCTGAAACATCTAAAAGATTTTTACTTAACTTATTGTAATCATCAGTTACAAAGGCTGCTATTCCTAGTATTGGAAGATAAGATTTCTTAAACTCAATCTTATTTTCTTTTAAATTTGTTGCTAAGTCTCTTACTTGTGCACATTTTCTATCAACAGGCATATTTATTATTGATAACACATTGCTTAATAATTCTAAATCATTATTTTTTAAAAAACCACAATCTGTTAAAATATCATAACATTCATTGATTTCATCAAAGGTTTCTTCAAGATTTTCTGAAGTCATAGCAATCATTGCTGCTGAACAAAGATCTTCTCTTTTAGTCTCAAATCTATGATTTTTCTTCATATACTTGTAAGCACTCTTTGTATTCATTATTACTTCTTCAACATTAATAAAATTTCTTGAGAAGAATATTTCTTCTGCTGCTAACATTAAATATCTACTTTGTGAAAATTCACTTTTAAGATTAATATAAATATTTTCTATTTCACTTAAAGCTTTGTCCATATCCTCTTCTAAGGATATATTCACAGCTAAGTTCAGCAAATTTCTTCTCCTATATTCTGAAAAGGCTGAAGTATTCTCTTTTATAAGTTTTATTGCTTTTTCTATTCTATCTATGTTAGCAATTTCATTTCTTAATGTTAGGTTTAAGGCACTATATTTTCTATCAATATTTCTCTCAGAAGTCCCTTCAATCTCATCTAAAATCTCACCATTATTAATTAATAAATCTATCCTTTCGCTAATCATAATAATCATCCTTTCTTTTTCAAAAAAATAATTATAAATAAGTGCAAATTAACTACTGTAATACAACTAATATTTAGTATAAATTCATGTATAATATTACAGAAATTAACTTACATAACTTTATTAATAAAATTATACTCTTATTTTTAAAAGGCATTATTTAATAGCCTATTATACCCCTTAAAAAAACGCCATAAAATTTACATAATTATCAAAATAAAACACATTAAAATGACTTTCTTATAAATAAAAGTATTGAATATCTAAATACTTATATATTTAACACTCCACTTCCATACATAACCTATTATTCTATATTTTGTTGTATAATGAAAGTATAAAAAGGGGATTAAAGGGGTGTTGTTTTATGAGAAATTCTACTTATAAACAAAACAAAATTTTTATTTTAGCCTATGTTATATTTGGATTGTTCATGGGTCTATTTTTTGACTTATTGTTATCAACTAACATATACACATTAAGTATTTTAAGTATATTTTTTAGCTTTTTTATACTAGGTATAATCTTTAAGATTATCCTTTCATGCCAAAATAAAAAACATATTTAAAAACTAAATATTAAAATCTTATATTATTTAATATAAGTTAAAAGAGATTTTATGATTAGAGTTAAATCATAAAATCTCTTTTTTAAACTTTTAAAGCTTGTCTATTAAAAAATAACCTAATATCTTAATAAAAGATTATTTAATCTTACAATATTAACTTAAGATAGTTTCATTTCTCCATCTACAAGAATAATTTGTGATTGTTGAACCCTATTAATTCTCTTTATGGATATTTTATTTCTTTCAAGTTCTTTTAATATAGGATATTGTCTTGCTAAAACATTAAATGCATCTATTTCATCTAATCCTAGTACCATAGCAGATTTAAAAGGAATTATTTTGCTATCATTAAAGTTTAAAACTATGTTAAATAACTCTTTAGGAGTTGAAATTATTCTTTTATGCTCTGAAAGCAATCTACTTACTCCTGAAAAATCATTAGCTTGTATAAGCTCATTTAACTTAATTTTTTGTTCATCTGAAAGAGTAACAACGTAGTCTAACATATTTTCACCTTGCTTAATTGGTGTAGGTATTGGATTTAAAAGTTCTCCTTGTTCATCTACTTCATTATTTTCTTCATCTTTTTTATCATCTTCTAATTCTGCTTCTAAATCAACACCATATGCCACAGCTTCGCTTTTATCAAAAGTAACATTTTCTACGTTACCCTCTTCATTTACAGCAACTTCTACAGCACTTTTTTCTTCTACAGCACTCTTTTCTTCTTCATTTTTATTAAAAAAATTCATCTTGAATTCCTCCTAATTCTAATTTTTGTCCATTGAGTAAAATAAAACTTTAACTTATTATATCATTTTTTTTATTATTTTTTCTCTAAAAAATAATAAAAAAGCAAGTAATTTTACTTGCTTTTTCTCTTAAAATTTTTCTTAATTATATATGCCTAAACTTATTATATATGTTTAATTTATTTTTCTTCAAAAAACCAATAAGAATTAAATCCAGAAATTTGTGTCATAGCACCTTTAGGAACTTGTTTTATGGTATTATAAATATTCATAAAATCACCAGATCCCATGGTTAAACTTATAAAACCAAAAGTAAATAAAATTCCTGATATAAAACTCATATCACTAGGTATAAAAATCCATATTATTAGGGGTAAAAACCCAAATACTATGTTCGGGAAAAGACTTAAAAATATGAATCTTTTCTTTGTTATGGATGTAGTAGATGTAACTAGAGCCAACCTTTGCTTAATTGAATACCACATTTCAACCTCTGCATCTTTTGGGAAAAATATAGCATGTAAATACTCATGTGGTAATATACTAAAGGGTATTAAGATAATTCCAAAAATATTTAGTACATCTCTTACTCCAAAAAATCCATTTATTTTTATTCTAAGAAAAATAACTATAAGCAAAAATATTACAACGGGTATTAAAAATCTTCTAGTTTCCTTAGCTAATTCCTCAGCTGATTCTGGCTCTTCAAACCTTACAGCGTTTTCAGGCAATTCACCTATTGGAAGATCTTCTACACCGTTAAACTTCCCTTTCCAAATTAACTTCAAAAATTTAGCCACTAATCTAATAAAATCTTTAAATAATATTGTAATTTAATTAAAATTCACTACAACTTATCCTAGCATGTCTTAAAATACATTAAATATAAAGTATTCTAAATACTTACTTTATAATATTAGTGACATTCACCTCCCCATTTATTTTAAATTATAGATAAAGTTTAAATATAATACCAAATAACAAATAGCTATACTAATGGTTAATAACTTTTTAATTAAATTCTAGGCACATAAATATAAACCTCATATAAAAATACAAGGTTTATGAAATAACTTTCCCCATTACCTTATTATACCATAAAACCTTCATTTTTCATCCTGGTAAATCACACCAATTAAAATTTATTAAAGTTAAGCCATATATTAATATCTAATTAGAAAAAATCATATATATAAATATACAATTTAAAACTCATACTTATTAAGGGTTCTCATTTTAAAATCTCCTTCTATTTTAAGAGAACCCTAATTTTTAATTGATTTATTTTACTTAATATATATAAGTTTATAATTTGAAAGGAGGATTAATTATAAAGTTTATATTTAATTATAAACTTTAAATATTTAATTATGAATATTAAAATTTATGAAATTAAAAGCTTTAAGGATTTAAATCTATTTTGGAATATGTTCCATGATTATATAAACTATATTTTTGAAATAAGTCCCCCCTCTAAAGAAACCTTTGAATATTTTTTATCGAAAGAATATAAAGATTCTGTTTTAGAACTTTCTGAAAGAGATTTTAATCCCCTAAAAATAATATTTTTTAAGGAAAAAGATAAAATATTAGGTTTTGCAACTTACATTATATATATTGATGAAAGTGGAAAATCTATAATATTAGAGTATTGTATAAACAAAGAATTTAGAAATAAAGGCTTAGGTAAGATTGCTTATAGTAAGCTTGAAGAAAAAATGATAAAAGAAGGTGCTAAAACTATAGAACTTACCCCTACTAATAAAAGAAATGAACTTTTTGGGAAAAACAATGGCTTTTCTGACACTAGAATCTTTTTGCAAGATGGTAGAACCTTATTAATAAAAAAACTAAGGTAATAATAATCCTTTTTAAATTTTAAAATTATTTTATGTAAATTGTATAGAAATCTAAAACTATGTCTATAATCCTTAATGAAGATACAAAAATAATATATTTAAAGGTTAAGTTTAAATAGTTTATATTTTTATTAATAGCTAACTTTCAAAATAGTGTTCATTTTATATATCTATGTAAATGACACAACTAAAAACTATAGTTAATTAAATGTGTGGCTATGTTAATGCTCTCCTCTAATTCTTTTTTTGCAAATTAGCTACACATTTATTTTATAAGCCAAATTATGGATTAATCCATTTACATAATTACTTAAAGTTTATAATAGAATAAACTCTTTAAAGAACAATAAACTAAAGAACCTTATATTTAAGTAATCTTATTAATTCAGTATCTAAGAATTGCTTAAAAGAAATTTACTAAAGTATAAACATAATAAACTAAAGACTCCTATAATAATATTACCCTAAAATCTCCTTTAAACTAATCTAAATCTTAATTAAAATAAAAAGCATAAACCTACAAGACTTAGGTCTTGCTTTTTAAAATCACTCTTAATAAGAGAAAGAATTAACTTTCTCTTATTTTTTTACTGTTATACTTTAAACTAAAACTTATTTCCTCCTTTTTGATATAACTTTTTAATATTTTATTATAAATTTTGTCTTAAACAACTTTTAAGATCTTCCTCTGGAGTACTTATTGGTTTAAGATCAAAGTTATCAACTAAATATTGAAGTACATTTGGTGATAAAAAAGCCGGTAATGATGGTCCTAAATATATTCCTCTTATCCCAAGAGCTAACAGTGCCAATAAATCAGCCACAGCTTTTTGTTCATACCATGAAAGTATTATGCTAAGAGGCAATGAATTTACATTGGTATCAAAAGCATCAGCTAAGCTTGTTGCTATTTTAACTGCTGAATACAGATCATTACATTGTCCTATATCTAATAATCTTGGTAACCCCGCAACCTCCCCAAACTCTAATTTATTAAATCTATATTTTCCACAAGCCAAAGTTAAAATTATACAATCCTTAGGTACTAATTTTGCAAAGTCTGTATAATAATTTCTTCCAGGTCTTGCTCCATCACATCCTCCTATTACAAAGAAATGTTTTATATTTCCATCATTAACTGCAGAGACTATTTTTTCTGCATTACTTAAAGTCGCTTTGTGTCCAAAACCAACTAAAATTTCTTTATATTCTTCATCCTCATCATAACCACCAAGTTCAAGAGCCTTGTTTATAATCTCTGAAAAATCTTTATATCCATCTTCATCAGCTTTTATATGTTTTATTCCTTCCCAACCAACTACACTGGTACTATATATTCTATCCTTGTAGCTTTCTCTAGGTTGCATTAAACAATTTGTTGTCATTAAAATACATCCTGGAATGTCATCAAACTCCTTCTGTTGGTTTTGCCATGCAGATCCAAAATTCCCAACTAAATGCTTATATTTTTTTAATCCATCATAACCATGAGCTGGTAACATCTCACCATGTGTATATATATTTATTCCTTTTCCTTCACTTTGCTCTAAAAGCATTTCTAAATCTCTCAAATCATGTCCTGATACTATTATAAAAGGTCCTTTTTTTAAAGTTATATTTACCTTATGAGGAGTCGGATTCTTATATTTACTTGTGTTAGCATCATCTAATAACTTCATTACTGCAATAGCTATATTTCCAGTTTTCATAGTTAATTCTATTAAATCTTCTGAACTTAGTTTATTATTAGTAGTGGCTTCTAAGGCTTTAAAATAAAAATTATCTACTTCCTTATCTATAAAGTTAATAAACCTAGCTTGATGTCCATATGCTGCTATTCCCTTCAATCCATATAAAATTGTTGATCTTAAAGATCTTATATCTTGATCTAAGCTATCATCATACATTATTCCAGCTTTAATAGCATCTTTTAACATCTCATCTTTATTTTCACTTAGATTATATATAGCATGCTCTGGATATTCTCCTTTTGGAGCAATCTTTCTAAGCTTTTCTTTTATCTTTTGAGATTTTTTCAGCAGATTGATATGAACTTGTGGATCAAAGTTTACATTGGTTAAGGTTGTAAATAGCCCATTTTCTACAAACTTCACCACCTCTTGATCAATATTTCCTCCTTTATCAAGTATTTCTTTTGCATAACATGATATTCCCTTCAATTGGTAAATTAATAAATCCTGAAGATTTGCTATTTCTGGAGTCTTACCACATACCCCTCTTTTAGTACACCCCTTTCCTCCAACTGTTTGCTCACATTGATAACAAAACATTAATGAATTTTCCAACTTAATTCCTCCTTTAAATTTTATTTATTATAATTAATATAAAATCAAATTGTTATATTTAAAATTAACTACTTCTATAAAGGTTATTGCTTAATATAATTAAATCTATAAATTATAAATATTATTTTTTATTATGCGAAATAATGTTAAACTTAATTCAAAATTTTAAGCATACTAGCATATTTAAAGTTATTCACCAAAATACAGAAATTACATATAAATAATTATATAGGTTTATACATAAACACCTCCTTACTTTTGTACAGTATGGTTTTCCCTAGAAGGTTTTTTCACTATCTACATCTCCTTTATTTAAATTCCATACAAATTTACTTACACAGCAAATTCACTTTAATAAAATTATGTATAAACTTATATTGCTATTTTAGTAACCTCATTTCAAAACTGATTTTTAAATTAATTTATTTTACTATTATGTGAGAATATATTTCTCACTTTTTTTTATTTTTACTTCAAATAAAATTTATTTAAATAGTTACACTCATAAACTAATATCTTTTATTTTATATCATACCTAAATAACTTAATTTCCTACTTATTTTATTCCTTTAAAATAAAAATCTAAGTTAATACCAGTATTTACTAGGATATCTATTTCTAAAGGAGTTATTTTACTCTAATAGAAATATTTTATAGAAAAACTCAATTGAAAATAATTATCAAATTCCTTATAATAACAATTGAGATTAATTATCATTTGTTTCTTGAATATGTAAAGAGGTGATATAATGTTAAAAGCTATCTTAAAAATAATGAAAAATTCAAATGAATTCTCATCCTCTACTATTGCTAAAGAACTTAATATAAGTGAAACAATGGTTGAGATTTACAAAGAACAATTAGAACAAAAGGGATATATAAAGAAAATATCTTTATCTGGCTGCTCTCAAGACCAATGCTCATCATGTGGATGTGGTTGTGGGAGTTCTAAAAGTTTAAATTCTATTTCAGGCTGGGAAATAACTGAGAAAGGATTACTAATTTTACAAAAATAATTTTAATTAGATAAAATTAAGGTTTTTATAATTAGGAGGGATATGCAAAATGGATACTTTAGAAAAAAAACAAGTAGGTGAAAAACTTATTGTTAAAGGAATTCAAAAAGACAGTATTGTAAAAAGAAGATTATTAGATATGGGAATTACCCCTGGCGTTACTTTAGAAATCACAGGTAAGGCTCCTCTTGGTGATCCTATTGAAGTTATTGTAAGAGGATATAAGTTAACTCTAAGAAAAAACGAGGCTAAAAGCATTTTAGTTTAGTACTTAATATCTTAAAAGGAGGAACTTTTTATGATACCTATGTCTTTGACTAAAGAAGGCAGTTCTATTCAGATAGAAAGAATGCTTATTAATGATTCCCTAGGAAAAAGACTTATGGAAATAGGAATTTCAAAGGGAAATATTATAGATGTAATTAAAAATGATACTACAGGACTAATAATTAGTATAAGTGGATCACGTCTTGCTTTAGATAAAACTTTAGCAAATAAAATCTTTGTTAAAGAAATCTAAGCTATATATTTTCGTTTTTAATTGATAATGAATATTATTATATTTTAAATGGTGTATTGAGATATTTTATGTATTAATAAGAAACATACTTTAATATAATAATTTATTTTTTAATTAATATATAAATGGTTTATCTAAAAGACTAAATAAAAATCTTTTAGAGTTGGTATTGGGTATTTTACTAAATTTAAAACTTTATTAAGGGGGAAAATTAATGTTAACTATTGCATTAGCTGGTAATCCTAACTGTGGTAAGACAAGCCTTTTCAACTTGCTTACTAAATCAAGACAACATATAGGAAACTGGCCCGGTGTTACAGTAGAAAAAAAAGAAGGTACTTTAAAGTTTAAAGGTGAAAGCTACAAGGTAATTGATTTACCAGGAACTTATAGCTTAGGAGCATACTCAGAAGATGAGATTGTTGCTAGAAATTACATATTAAAGGACAAACCTGATGTGGTTATAAACGTTGTGGATGCAACTAATTTAGAAAGAAATCTTTATCTTACTACTCAGCTTATAGAAATGGGAGCAAATGTGGTTATTGCTCTTAATATGATTGACCAAGCTGAGGCTTTAAATATAGAAATTGATACAAATAAACTTTCTAAAAGATTAGGTGTTCCTATTATAAAAACATCAGCTTTAAAAAATAGAGGAATAGAAGAATTAATAGAAACTTCTATCCATTTAAAAAAGAATGAAAAACTTATTAATATAAATTATGGTGAAGATATTGAAGATGAAATAAAAAACCTTTCTTCTTTGCTAGAAACATATAAAAATAAATTGGAGTTTCCTGTTAATTGGACAGCTTTAAAACTTTTAGAAAATGATGAATATATAAAAGATAAAATAAAACAATTAAATGCTCCAAGTATATTTAATAAGCTTGAAGAAAGTAATAAGACCATAGAAAAAAATATAGGCTTTGAAGCAGATATGTCTATTGTTGATAAAAGGTATTCTTTTATATCATCAATTACTGAGGATGTAATAAAGAAACCTAGTGAAAAGCAAGTAACAACTACTGAAAAAATAGATAAAATAGTTACAAACAAATTTTTAGGAATCCCTATTTTCGCACTTATTATGTATTGTTTATATGAATTAACCTTTATTATTGGTGCTGGAATTCAAGAATGGTTTGGAGACCTTATAGCTAAAGCAGGTGTAATTGTATCTGAATGGTTTTCTAATATTGGTGCTCCTGAATTACTAGTAGGCTTTATAGATAAAGGACTATTTGGTGGTGTAGGTGCTGTTCTTTCTTTCTTACCATTAATTATGGTTATGTACTTCTTATTAGGACTTTTAGAGGATAGTGGATATATGGCAAGAGCTGCTTATGTTATGGATAGACTTATGAGGGGTTTAGGATTGCATGGAAAAACCTTTGTATCTATGATAGTTTCAGTTGGATGTAATGTTCCTGGAATAATGTCTACTAGAACCTTAGAAAACAAAAAGGATAGAATGATAGCTATACTTATTAATCCATTTATATCCTGTGGTGCTAGAATGCCTATATATGCTGTATTCGTTGAAGCATTCTTCCCTACTCATCAAGGTTTAGTATTATTTAGTTTATATGTGCTAGGTATTATAGTTGCCTTAATAAGCGGAAAAATATTTAGCAAAACTTTATTTAAAGGTGAATCTTCATATTTTGTAATGGAGCTTCCTTCTTATAGAATGCCATCTATAAAGAATGTATTCCTTTTAATGTGGGAAAAAGCAGGTGCTTTCTTCAAGAAAGCTGGAATGATTATATTCCCAATGATGATAGTTCTTTGGGCTTTATCTGTATTACCACTAGGAGTTGAACCAAATAGTGAACACTCTATTTTAGGTATGATTGGTAGCTTTGTTGCTCCATTATTTGTACTAGCTGGATATGGAACATGGCAAGCTGGTGTATCATTAATAACTGGTATATTAGCTAAAGAGTCAGTAGTTGCAACAATGGGTATGGTTTATGCTGGAGTTGAAGAAGGGGAAGCCTTAATAAATGTAATTCAACAGGTATTTACTCCACTTTCAGCAGTTTCATTCTTAGTTATGACTCTTTTATATACTCCTTGCTTAGCAGCCTTAGGGGCAATAAAAAGGGAAACTAATTCTATGAAATGGACTATATTCTCCGCTGTATATACATTTGTAATTGCCTTAGTTTTATCAACACTTGTATATCAAGTTGGATTATTGCTAGGTTTTCAATAAATTAAATATGCCTTCTAATTATAATTATTTATTTTAGTTATAATTATTATAAGAACCAAGAGATCTCCTTCCAATAGTCTCTTGGTTCTTTCAATTTAAAATATTATATACAAACTTAGAAAATATTCTTTTTTAAACCCCTCTATTTGCTTATATGCTACTAACTTTATATGAAATTAACTAAATAAAAAATTAAAAAGATTAAGAGAATTATTTTTAAATCTCTTAATCTTTTTAATTTATATAAAAATATAAAATTTTACTCATCTACTGGAATTAAAATTGCATTTTGAATACATTTTGCACCTTCAGGTGTTAAATTTTGATCTCTTAAATAATATTTTTTATCATCGACTATTAAATGATAAAAATCTATTACTTTACAGTCCCTATCATTTTTCATTAAGTATCTAACAACAGCTCTCATAAAATCGACTCTACTTAAAAAATGTTCATTAAAAGTTATTTTTATTTTTTCATTGCCTTTGTGTAACATATTACAACACCCCTTTTAATAATCATAAATTCCTTATAAAATGAATCATATTAGTATGTAAAGTCCTAAAAACACATAAATTTTCATTAAAGCTATATCTTATGAAAAGAGAATTAGATAACTGTTAATTAAAAAGCAAAATTCAAAATCCAGTACTCTATAAACTTTTACAAGTTTTAAAATAATCCATTTTAGGTTTATATTCTAAAATTTTTAAACCTTATTTTGTAGTAATACCTCTTTCTCTTTACACTTTTATTATACTACTCTACCCTATCAATGTAAACATTTTCTATTGAATAAATATGGTATTTTTTCCTTATTTAAAAAGTATCATTTTTATAAAAAATATATACTTAAAATTGCAAAAAGAAATTTATTATTACACTAAAATAAAGTCTAAAGTTATTAATATAATCTATTTTTTATAAGATAATCATCTTTATTAGTAAGAAAGTAAAGAGCCTTCCTAAGTATAAACAAATTTCTTTGTTTACCCTATAAGAAAACTCTTTATCTACTTTATATTTTTAAATAATCCCCTTAAAATATCCTAAATTTATTAATTTATTTTAAATACTTTCTATTTACTATTCTTCCTTGTTTTTATTTTTTCTTTTTAAGAAAACAGCTCCAACTGAAGCCATTATAGCTCCTAATAAAGATAGCATAGATCCTCCAAGAACTTGTCCTGTTGTTGGCAATGTTCCTTCTTTCTTAAGAAGTTTTTCATCTTTAACTGAGTTCTCTTCATTACTTTTATTTTCTTCACTAACTTTATTCTCTTCTTTAAGCTTATTAGCCTTTAATTCCTCTTTTGAATCAGTTTTAGCTTCAGGCTTTTGTACTATTTCCTCCTCAATAGGTTCATTATATTTCTTATTGTTATTTGGATCATCCTTTTCTGAATTTTTTAAGGAACTTCTGTCTATAGCAAAGTTAATAACTTTTTCTGATGGATTTCCTGCTTTATCTAAAGCTTCAACCTTTAAGATATACTTACCATCTTCATCTATTCTTGATTTTCCGTCATATTCTTTTCCATTTAAAGTATATTTTAAAGTTGCATCCTTATCATCAATCTCAATTATTGGAGTAACAGATTCATTATAAACTTTACCCTCTTCAACTCCAGTTACAAATATATTAGCAGGTGTTCTATCTATAGAAAACTTAACTTCTTTATTTGATACATTTCCACCTTTATCTGTTGCTTGTACATTTAAAACATAGTCACCATCTTCTTTTATACTAGACTTACCATCATATTCTTTTCCGTTTAAAGTATATTTAAAAGTAGCTTCCTCATTACTAGCTATTTCAGGAATAATTTCCTCATTATATACTTTTCCATCTTCAATATTATTAACAGAAATATTTGCTGGTGTTTTATCTATAGTAAAGTTAGTTTTTACTTCTGTCTTATTTCCAGCTTTATCTGTAGCCCTTGCAATTAACTCATAGTTTCCATCCTCTGAAATAGGAGTTTTTCCATCATAATCTTTTCCATTTAATAAGTAACTAATTTCTGCATCTTCATTAGAAACTACCTTTGGAGTTACATCACTATTGTATATTCCTTGATCTGATACTCCTCCAATTGTCACTTCTGGAGCATTTTTATCAACCTTAACAGTAAGCTTTCTAAGAGTTTCATGACCTAATACATCAACGGCCTTTAATACTATAACATCTCCATCTTTTACAGGAACTTCATATGAAAACTCTCTTCTTGTACTATCATTTCCTGGCTTAGCTCTCTCTTCAACTTCTAATTGAATAGTGTCATTTTTATAGAATTTATATCCTAATGTGTTATCCTCAACAGTACCTTTTATATTTATTTTATCTTCATTAGTTATAACTATACCATCTGATTCTACCTTTGGAGATGATAAGTTTATTATAGGTGATTTAGTATCACATAATATATTACTAGCATAATTATATAACACATTTCCTTTTTCATCTTTAGCATAAATATTAACTTTATTCATACCTTCTTTTAAAGCAACTTTATGTAAGAAAGTTCCATCTTCATTCACCTTAACATCTTCATTATTTAACTTAAATTCTTTTACTGGACCTAAAACTACTCCCTTTACTAGATATTCTAAAGAATTATCAACACTTAAAGTAGCAGTTCCAAAGTTACCTTCAAATTTTATTAATGGATCTGAAGATTCAACCTTTATATTCTTAGATACTTCACCTAAGTTAAATGCTGTATCATTCATAGCTACCTTAACTTCATTTAAAGCATTGTTTTTTAACTTTATGTCACAACTATAAGTGCCATTACTTTCACTTATATTAGCTTTTACACTTTTACCATTTACATACACTGTAGCTATATCTGGTATAATAGAAACATTGTCCTTAGCATTCCATTCTAATTTATAATCTACTTCATTATCATCCTTATTGCCTAATACTTTGTCTCCTGAAGTTATTTCAATATTAGGTGCAGTAAGGTCAACTTGTACTGGAACAACTACCTCTTGATCTTTAGCATTATCATAATCAACTTTTGATTTTATATTTAAATAATATTGTCCTTCTGGTACAACTTCCTTTTCTCCTGTACTTTGGTTATATAGCTTTCCATCCCAAGTTAAGTTCTCAAATAGGTTTGGAGCTTTTCCATTTCCACTTGGTTCACTATATTCCTCTTTTCTTATATAGTCTTCATGTCCTATAACTCCTAAGGATTTTTTATCTTTATCTAATAACTCTAATTCAGTTACCTTAGCATTTCTTAAATAATATAAATATGGAGCTATGATATCACCATTTCCATTTCCATCTGGAGATATTGCTATTTTACTAGGATCTACTTTAAGATTTCCCTTTTCATCTTTTGATCCTAAACCTAGCTTGTACCCAATTGATCCATTTAAATTTGTTAATACTTCTGATGGAACTATAAACTTTTGATTTTTACTATCCCAATTCATAGCTTCTATTATTTGATCTTTTCCCCAATCTCCATAATATCCTATGAAAGGAACTGATAATGATGGAACATCTTTTCCTGTAAGTTTAATAAATCCCTCAACAAATCTATCCTCTGAAACGGCTTTAGGTATTGTTAATTTCACTTTTAAAGTTTCTGTACCCTTAGCTGGAACAATAACTTTATTTTTATCAAACTTAAGATTTGCCCCTTCAATCCTTACATCATGAGACATAGTCTTTAAAGTATCGCTAGTTTCTGTTAAAACTCCACCTAAATTTTCAACATCATACTCAGCCTCTTTATCTCCATAATTTTTTAATGTTAATATAAATTCTTTCTCATTTCCTATTTGCTTTAATGCCACAGTAGAATTATTATTTTCATCTAATACTACAACCTTATTTTTAAGAGCTTCCTCTATTTGCATAAGACCAGCTCCTTGTCTTCTAGGTGAATAAGGTATCTTAGGATTATTTTTATCCATCTCTATCTTAGAAGTACTTATTGCTGTATTTTTTGCTAATTCTACTAAATCCCTTCCCTTAAGATTTGGATTTTCCTTTTTAAGCCCCTCAACTATTAATGTTTCTCCCCCAGCAACATGTGGTGCTGCCATTGATGTACCAGTCTTAATACCATATTTATTATCATTTATAGTTGAATATATATTTCCACCTGGTGCAGATATTTGTGGTTTAAAGTCTAAGCTTGGAGTAGGTCCCCATGATGATGATTCAACAAAATCACCAGCATCACTACTTGCAACTAATATTTTATTGTTTGTAAATTTTATTTTTAAACTTTTATTAATAGCATTTTTAAATTTTTCCCCATCTGAATTTTTAACAAATACTGATGGAATTTTAACCTTTGGATCTGTTGCCATATTTATAAATGACTCATCACCATCTCCATTGTATATTATTACCCCTTCAGCACCAGCTGCCTGTGCATTTAAATTTTTATCTATAAAAGTAATTTCCCCTCTTTTTATTAAGGCAACTTTTCCCTTTAAATCTTTTCCTTTAAAATCTTGTACCTTTCCAAGTCCACAATCTACTAAATCAAAGTCTTTATCTAAATTAAGACTATTTTCTTCTCCTGATAACATAAATGGTATATTAACTGCTTCACCATTATCTTCAAAGCTTATTGTTGGTAATAACATCTTACTATTATGATAGTTTGCTACTGTAAGTGCATCCTTTGCAGTTCCAGGAGCTCCTACTAAACCAGTATCCTTTATATCTGGAACCTTGTATGGAGCCGTTGAATATTGTGAATTTCCAGCGGCCACAACAACGACTACCCCAGCATCCACAGCCTTTTTAACGGCTATTTGTTCTGGATCATCTTCTTTTTGGAATCCAGCAGAAGATCCTAAACTCATATTTATTATGTCTGCTCCTTGATTAACAGATTCCTCAATGGCTGCTACTATATCATCCTCAGCAGCTCCTTGTCTATTAGGATTGTTTGAAAAAACTTTCATAGCTAATAATTGTGCTTCTGGTGCTACTCCTTTTATTGCCTCATTTTTAGCAACCTCTTCATCACTTCCATTGGCAGCAACTATTCCTGCTACATGCATTCCATGCATATCTACTTTTGGATGTGTATCTATAATATTTTCATTTTCATCAGCAAAATTGTAACCATATGGAATTTTTTCTGTAAAATATTTTCCTGGTCCATCTTTTAAATTTTCTTTATTAAGCTTAGCTTTTGATGAATCTATTATTTTCATATCTTTATGATTTGGATCTATTCCTGAATCTATAATAGAAACAACCATTCCTTCACCTTTTAAGCCTAACTCTTTCCAAGTTTCTACTGCCTGTGTTAAATCTTTAGCAGAATTCATAGCTGGATAATAAGTCTTTACAACTTTTACGCTTTTTACACCATCGATTTTCTTTAATTCCTCTATATCTTTTACTTTTGTATCGATACTAAATCCATTTATTAAGGTTCCAAAGCTTTTATTTATCTTTTCTCCTGTAATTTCTTCTGCTTCATCCTTAGCATCTTTTTGTTCTTCTTTTACTTCTTGAATTTTTGCTTCAGATGGTTTTTTCTCACCTTCAGCCTTAGCTTCCTCTATAGCTGCTGGCTTTTCAAGTTCAACTATAACTCTTACTACTTCATTTGGATTTTGATACTTAAAATAAATTTCATCCCTAGCAATATTCTCTAAATTTCTTACTGTATGGCTTGTCCCATTTTGAATTTCCTCTGCCATTACATTAGTTCCTACACTACTAGGCATTATAAGAGCCAATACCACCAAACCATTGAGCGTTGAGGATAAAAACCTCTTCATCTGCTTTTTCTGTTCCTTCATTAAATTTGTCCCCCTTTTTATTATGTTATTTATAAAAATTTTTATAATAAATACTTAGTTGCCCCTACCAAATATTTATATTATAAAAAAATTTTAAGCTTTATATAGAAACTAATAAATTTAAATTATTACATTAATTCCTTAATCTTTTAATTTCTCTTAACACTTTATTTATATTTTAATAGATTATACATTATCAGTTAATTTTTTGAAAGTGTTCTTTTTATTAACTTTTTGTAAATAAATTCTATTAAATCCCTTTAAAAGGCAGTATTACTTTGATTCCCCTACCTACTTATATATTAATTTTTTTTAAAAATATCAATTTCGCTGTTTAATAAATTATAATTAACATTATTAATAGTTTATTAATAAATCATTGATAACGTTAATTATAGTAATAAAAATAAACTCATTAGGTTTAATGAAATATTATACCTAATGAGTTTATTTTAAACTTATCTCTCTTTATAATTTTTAAAATCCCTTACGAAATGGAGGGAATACATAATCATCTTTTTTTCTAAGTGAAATTAATACTTCTTCTCCACAAATATCTTTACATACAACTGTACCTCTAAAAACCTTAAGGTTATCACAAGCTCCCATTTTTAAGAACTCCATAATAGCCTCTACCTTTGTATCATAATAAGCTTCTGGAACTTCTTTACCATTAGGAGTAACTTCTGCTAATATATATTTCTCTGAAATATACTTGCACCAAGCATTTTCTTTATCCCAGTCAACACCAAATTTTTCTGACATCATATCATACCAATTTTCAGCTAGTTTTTTCTTTTCAGACTTATTCTTTCTTCCAACTAATTCTTCCTTAAGTTTCATAACTGCATATCTAAGATAAAAAACCTTATCTACTTCATCTTCAAATTCATATAAATTAAGATCAAATCCATAAGTTTTATAAACCTCAGTAACTTTTTCATTTAGTTTTTTAGAATCAATTATAAAATTTCCATTCTTTGTCTTATATGTAGTAACTCCCATTGCTGTACTCCTTCATTTAGAAATATATTATTTCCTTAAATAATTTAATCTTTAGTCATACATTAAGTTTTTATAGCTTGTTAATATTTCAAAATTTCTATTTTGCTATATTGTATTATTGATAATAACTAATATTATTTATTATATAAAATAGCACTCACTTTTAATAAAAACTTAAAACATAACAATAAAATGACTTTTGTTAACATTTTGTTATTATATTTTATATAATAACATAAACAGTAAAACTTTACCAGTTCTCTTAGATCACTACATAATTTTTATTTATGAAAAACATCAAAATTTTGGTTTAACATCTCCATTTATTAAATCAATAAAATCTTTAATGTAATTACTATTCTCTAAATTCATGGATATATCATATATAAGCCATCCAAAATCATTATTAGACAATAACAACTCTATTCTTTCACGCTCCACTTTCCAATAATACTCTAAATTACAAAAAGCTCTTAACAGGGTTATTTCATTATTAGTGTAACCCCCTCTTCCATCCCAAAGGCCAACAATCTCCTTACAGGCTTTCATACTAGCATAAACATCCTCATTCCTTTCTTCTCCACTAGAATTTAAGGTTGCATAGGCAAATTGTCTAATACTGTACTTAAGTTCTTCATCTAATCTTTTTTCATATAAATATACCTTTGTACTTTTATAAATACCAAAGAACATACTTGCTATTAATAATACTGATAAAACAACTACTTTATTTTTCTTTAAATACTCCCTTAATTTTTTAATAGTCATTGACTCTCCCCCTTATTTCATATATACATTTAATTATATATATTGATATTTTTTCCACAATATTTTTTATATCTTTTATTAAAAAAAATTACAATTGAAGTAAAAATAAAAAAGATGTATTGTTTTTATATAGGTTAATTTAACCCTATAATTTTAAACTTTATATTTAAAAGGAGAAATTAAATTGAAAAGAAGTAATTCATCAAATAATAAGAAAATTGAAATAAAAGAAATCTGCGAAATCTGTGGAGAAGAGATGGATGAAAATCCTTTTGCATATGACTATGATTCAGAAAATAAACTTGTCTTTAAATGTCCAGCATGTGGCCACAGAAAAGTTAGAAACTTATAAAAATTAAGTATTCTTATTTTTAACATTAAATACTTACAAAGAGAGTATAAAATAACAAAAGAGAGAGCTTTACTTAAAATAAAACTCCCTCTTTTGATTAATATATAGGTCAAACTTAATTTTTTAATAAAACACTTTTAAAATTTTATTTTTATTCTACAGGAATAAGTTGCCATTGACTTGTCCAATAAGTATTTGGAACATTTCCATACTGTAAAATACCTTCATAACTTTCTGTATGTATTGACATATTAGGCTTCCATCTGTTAACAAACCTTGTATATCCATCTACTGGTACTTCACTCCATTGAGCACTCCACCAAGTTTTTGGAACCTTACCATGTTCTATATATCCAGTTTGGTTTTCTATATTTAAATATTCTCCTGTTTCATTATTCTTTAATAAAGTGTATCCATCTCTATATTCTTTACTCCATTTTGCATTTTTTTCATTGTTTAAAGTTATGTCCCCATAAGACACTTTATCATTATTTTCTTCAATATAAAGGAATTTTCCTGTTTGTCTATTTCTTATTAAGTAATTATTTAAACTTTCATTCTCTTTATATCCATCTATTGGTTTCCAAACTCTCATATAATCAATTGCCCATTCCTTAGGCCAAACATCATTATGAACACCTGAACCTGCATCTGTGTATATATTTAAAATTGTTCCCATTTCATAGTCTGGTGAACCATATATAACCTTGAATAATTCATTATCATAGTAGAATTTCAAAGCAGTAGGAGTCCATTCCATTGCATAAATATGATATTCAGAAGTTGGATTTCCTGATGGAACTTTATCTTCTGAAATAGTCCAAGATGTTTGGAAGTTTGGATCATTCCATCCATATGCAGCTATTCTCCATGTATCTTTTTTACTAAAGAAAGTTTCTAATATATCAATTTCTCCTGTTTGTTTTGAATTGAACCAATCATTAGTATCATCCTGCATACCAACCATCCACCAAGCTTGATGGCCTCCACCACCTGTGTTAGATATCTTAGCACGAATTTCAAAGTATCCATATTTAGTTGTATAACCTCTCCACTCATTCCTTTCATGGTTATCAGTTGTTCCGCTAAAATTATGTATCCAACTTTTGTCAAAAGACATTATGGCAGATGATCTGACAGTTCCATCATGCTCTGGGCACCATGGTTTCTGATCTTCAGTTATATATTCAACAAGTGATCCATTTTCAAAGCGATAATTAGCCTTAGCACTTTCAGGATCCTTGCACCAATGTGGTAAATAATAATCAGTCCATTTTTCTCTATCTAATGTAGGACCATTAAATTCATCAGAAAAGTCTAATTTATATCCAGCTTTTTCAATTGGATTTGCTGGAAAATCCTTTGCTTTTGAAATAGTAAACGGTAGCAACAATAGTAACATAAAGACAAACATGAATCTTAATACACCTTTTCTATTCAAAAATACCCCTCCAATTTAAAAGTTTGACCTATAAAATATATTTATAAAAAAATTATAAATATCAAAACTTTATAAATTTTCTTGTGAACTTAAAAATTCCAAGAATCTTTCAACGCCCCCTGATAAAATTATTACTTCTTCTGGTCTTTTTCCTTTTAAATTAGAAACATCAAAGAAATCTCCATTTTTTGAGGAATCAGTAATCATAAAGCTATCACTACCATATAAACCCTCATCAATTCCTATGTATTCATCTCCCCAAAAGCTACATTCTTCTGGTAATATTCCAAATTCATCTTTAAAATACCTTAAAATTGTATTTACATTATCACTTTTGCTAGAAACTCCAACTTCTAAGTATTTAGCATCTGTTGTTACTACTAAATCTAAGCCATATTTCTTTCCTATTTCCTCAGAGATTTTAATAAGTTCTAAAATCCCCTCATTAAATCCATGCCTAGTTAAATTTTCTTTTAATATATCAACTTCATTTTCTTGAAGAAATAGTTGCTCTCCCCTATTATTATCAACCATAAGATCTATTTTACAGTAATTGGGTCTGCTAAAAACTATATCCGTCTTATAATCATAGTCTTCTAAAAGCTTCATATGGATATCAAAACAAGCCTTATGAACATCTAAAAGAACTGATTTTTCTGGTATCATACTATTGAATAACTCTAAAGTTTTATTTTTATTAAATTTATAATTATATGCCCCTCTACCTAAGCCCAAAAATAAATTTTCTAATTCTTTTTCAGTAAAATAATCTTGTAATCTTCCACCAGCAATATTTTCAATAGTAGTTCCACTAATTATTGCTAGTTTTATTCCCTTATTAAGTAATCCCTTCATTCTTGAAACTATTTCATCTACTGGTGCCTTCCTAGAAGTTACAGCGGTACCATCCCAATCAAAAAAGATAGCTCTATACCCCTTATTCATAAAACACTCTCCCTTTTTTCTTATTAATACTCAATTTAAACAAAGCAAATTAAAAGTTTTATTTTCACCAGCTAAACTATAATTTAGCTGGTATTTTTATTATTTCACCTAAATTTTCAAGATAAACTTTGACTCCACATATATATAATTCTAAATTCTCTCCCTCTAATAGTCTTATTTCAATTTCATCTTTAGAAATTTTTATTTCTAATAGATTCTTCTTATAGAAAATTTTAAAACTATATGCATTCCACTCCTTAGGTATTGTAGGATTTAATTCTAAAACTCCCTTATTAGTTCTAAGCCCCGCAAAACCATTTACAATACCTTGCCAAGTTCCTGCCATATTTGCAGCATGAATTCCTGCATAAAAATTATTGTGATAATCATCTAAGTCCATTCTTGCTGACTGTGAAAAATACTTGTAGGCCTCCTCATCATATCCAATTTGGCTAGCTAAAATACCAAATATACACGTTGATAAAGAGGAATGATGTAATGTTACTTCTTGATAAAAATCATAGTTTCTTCTTAATTCATTTATACTAAAAAGATTACTATGAAGATACATTGCTAAAATTGCATCAGCTTGCTTTGACATCCTTTGTCTAAATATAAATAGAGGATGATAATTTTCATAAAGAAGATGTTTCTTTTCTTTAGGTATTTTTGAATCATCCCAGGGCTTTCTCTTCATAAAGCCATCATCTAAAGGATACACCCCTCTTTTCTCATCATAAGGAAGATACATATTTTCAATTATTTTTTTCCAATATTCTATTTCTTCGTCTTTTAAATTAATTTTTTTAACCAAATTATCATAAGCTAATTGATCTTTTTCTTTAATCTTATTTAATGCCCATATTGCATCTCTAAGGTTTTCACGGGCCATAAGATTAGTGTAAAAATTATTATCAACTATAGCATTGTACTCATCTGGTCCAGTTACAGCACAAATACAATATTTATTTCCTACATACTCAGAAAATGATCCTACATCAGCCCAAACCCTTGCAGTTTCACATAAAACCTCAGCTGCTTTATCATTTAAATAGTCAAAATCATCATTAACATCTACGTAAAGCTTAAAGGCATATGCTATATCTGCATTTATATGATATTGAGCCGTTCCTAAAGGAAAATATGTTGATGCTTCCTCTCCATTAATTGTTCTCCATGGATATAAAGCTCCTTTATCATGTCCTAATACCCTTGCTCTCTCTCTAGCTTTATCTAAAGTAAAATACCTATAATCTAGTAATCTCTTAGCTAAATCCGGCTTAGTATATACAAATACAGGAATTACATACATTTCTGTATCCCAAAAATAATGTCCTTCATATCCTTCTCCACTTAACCCTTTAGCTCCCATTCCGGTTTTACCATCTCTCCCAGCTGATTGCATAAGGTGAAAAAGATTAAATCTTATTCCTTGTTGAAGTGCATTGTCTCCTTCAATAATTACATCAGCGGTTCTCCAAAACTCTTCAATATGTTCCTTTTGCTCTCTCTCAGCTTCTATATATCCTTTTTCCTCAGCCTCACTTAAAATAGTTTTTATAAAGCCATGTAACTTTTCCTCATTCATATCTAAAGATGTACTATATGCAATAAACTTATCTAATATAATTTCTTCATTTTCCTTAGCATAAAATTCATAAGATACCCCACAAAGCTCATAATTTTTAAAATTCTTTCTTATAAAGTTTTCTGCTGATATTTTATTTACTGCTCCACAAGTTATTGTAAGTTCACTATTTAATGTTGTTCCCTCATAGTAAAGTTCATCTTTTATAGAATCTATATAATCCCTTACAATCCTTTTACCAAAAGGACCATAATCAACTAAAGGATTAGTTTTTCTTGTATGATTTTCTACATTTGCATCAATAGCAGAGATAAATTTTAAATTTCCACTAAAGTTTAAAGGAGTAACTTTATAACGTATTTCCATTAAATTTTTATTATTAAAACTAACAAATCTACTTATGCTAATTTTTACTTTTTTACCCTTAGGTGATACCCATATAAGATCTCGAGTTATCCTTCCCTCTTTCATATGTAAAACTCTCTTATAATCCTCTATTTCACCTGTAAGCATACTGAATTCTTCATCTTCTATAAATAGCTTTATTATTTTAGCATTTGGAAGATTTAAAAGTGATTGACTTTCTGTAGGGAAACCAAAATTCCATTCCCCATACCTTATATGCTCACTTTCATAAAAGCCATTTACAAAGTTTCCTTCTAATCCTGTTTCAACATCAAAATCATATGCCTCTTCAAATGTGCCTCTAGTACCTATATATCCATTAGCCAATGAAAATGTTGTTTCATTTCTATAATTATTTTTTAAAAGAAATTCTTCTTCTGTTATATTCCAAGGCTCTATTTTATAAATAGGCTCTCTATAATCTTCCATATTACTCTCTCCTTACCACTTTATTTTCCAAAAAACTTCATTCTTTTTCACAAAGGAATATAAAAATTCAATGGCATCTGATTTCAATGCTGTCCTATGTTTTGAAATTGCTTCTCTCTTTAAATTTTCTTTTAAATTATTACATTGCATTTCTTTAGGTACAATAAAACTTAATGCTTCATTCCATTTTAAGTTTGAAGTTTCTTCTAGAAGTTTTGGACATGTAAATTCACTAACTTCTTCAGTAATAATAGGCCAATTTTCATCCCCATCACAAGAATGTACTATGCCACTATATAAATTAGGTTCATAGTTATTTTTTTCTCTAAGTTCTTTCAGTATTTCAACTACAAAACAATATAATCCGCTATGATCTCCGTGGGTATCAAACTCAGAGGTTGTAAAAATATTTTTTGGCATATATTTTTCTATTACTCCTAATAAATCATCATGAAAATTCTTTCTAGTATATTTACTATGTTCATTAAAATTTTTAAAGTGATATTCTTTATGATTCTCTAAAGAATAGGTTTCCTTTGAACAACTAGACTCTAAAATTTTATTTTCATCCTTCTCTTCATAAAGATTCCATAAAAAACTTTCTTCTTTAGGCATTCCAGTATCTGCATATCCAAGGACTATTAAATTTTCACTTTGTAACCCTAAAAGTTCTAAGCCTTCTATACTTTCACTAATTCTTGCCCTTCCTATAGAAAAATCTTTACAATCATAATCTCCATTAGTAGCCATTACTACCTTCACATCGACTCCACTTTCTAGGGCATTTTTTATTATTCCTCCTGTCATAAGTAATTCATCATCCTCATGGGGAACAATTATCATAATACTTCCAAAATCTTTGTCTATATTAATATTTTTCATAAATTATCACCTCGCCATTTAACCTTTAACAGCTCCTGTTGTAACTCCACCTATTATGTATTTTTGCATAAATACATAGAATACCATAAGAGGTGCAACTCCTAGCATTAACATTGGGAAAAGTGCTGTCCAGTCAGTTGAGAATTGCCCTATATTTCTAGATACTTCTTGTAAAATAACTCCATTTTCTCTACTTTGTAAAAATAATAAAGGTGTTAAGAATTCATTCCAAACATTTAAAGTTACTATTATAACTACAGTTGAAATAACTGGTTTTAAAAGTGGTAATATAACTCTAAAAAACTTTTTTAATACTCCGCATCCATCAATATCTGCAGCTTCCTCTAACTCCATTGGAATAGTAGCTTCTATAAATTCTTTAAATAAAAATATTGCTTGAGGTGTGTTTATGGCTACGTTTACTAATATTACAGCAAAGGCACTATTCATAAGATGTAAACTCTTTACTATTTTATATAAGCTTACTATATTCATTTGGAATGGAACTATTAATCCTGCAAGGAAAAGTAAAAACATACGATTTCCAAGTTTAGTTTTTGTTCTAGCTAAAGCATATCCAGCCATAGATCCAAAAACAACAATCAATATAACCGCTGTGGCAGTTATAAACACTGTATTTCCAAAAGCTCTTGGAAAACTCATCTGTTTCCACGCATTAGAATAATTTTCAAAAATCCAAGTCTTAGGAATTCCTAATGGACTAGCGGTTGCTTCTTGAGGAGATTTAAAAGTTGTTACTATAAGATAATAAATTGGTATAAACCATATAGCAGCTAATAGAATCATTGCTAATTCTAATCCCCATAGTTTTTTGTCTTTTTTCTTAATTCCACTACTTTTCACTTTATTCATCATGATATAGACTCACTCCATTTCCCCATTAATTTCGTTGTTATTCCACTTATTACAAGAACTATAATAAAGAATAATACTCCAAAGGCTGCCCCTGTACTATAGAATCCATCTGAAATACCTTTTTTCATCATAACAGTCATAACTGTTTCAGTAGCATTTCCTGGTCCTCCTGAAGTCATTGAATATATGATATCGAAAACTTTCATACCACCTATAAGTCCTGTAACAACTATTATTTTTACTGATGGACACATTAATGGAAGTGTTACATGAAAGAATTGTTTTAAACTTCCAGCTCCATCAATACTTGCAGCTTCATATAATTCTTTAGGTATTGATTGTAAATTTGCTAAGAATATAACCATTGCCCACCCTGTCCATTGCCAAGCTTGAGTAAAAATTACAGAAAATAAAGCTTTATTTGTTGTGAAGAAATTTATTGTGTCTAATCCTAAAGAATGTAATATATTATTTACTAAACCATAATCTGATGATGAAAGTATAAAATTCCATAAGTAACCTATTATTAATGAGCTGAATACTGCTGGAAAGAAAAATACAGCTCTTAATAAATTACGGCTTTTTAATTTTTTATCTAATAATACTGCTAAAGGTAATGCCAAAACTGTTTGTAACCCTGTAAGAGCTATAGCATATATTACTGAGTTCTTAATACCAGTCATCATTACTGGTGTTGAAAATACCTTAGCGTAATTTTCAAATCCAACAAAACTTAAATTAATAGGATTTATATCTGTATAATTAGTAAAACTATAAAATATTGTGTATAAAAATGGTACAATACTAAATATTAAGTAAATTGCTAAAGCTGGTAATACAAAAACATAAAAGTATTTCCCTAAAGTTCCCGGCGTTCTTCTTTTCTTTTTAACTAATTCCATGTAGTCTCCTCCTTTAAAATGCTAGACAAGTTTTTTAAAATTGCTCATAACCCTAAATAAATTAGAATTATGAGCAAAAAAGTTAATTTTATTTGTTTATAAGTTCACTTGCAGCAGAATCTACATTAGATAAAGTGGTTTTTAGATCTTGGTTTCCAAGTAAGTAATTCTGCATTTGTTTACCGTAATCTACATGTGCTGATCCTGCATCTCCCCATTCATTCCAAGGGCAATAAATATGACCTGCATTTATAGCTTTTTCAGCTCCCTTAAAGGCTTTTGGAAGAGTGAATGAAGTTCCAGTTAAGTAAGAAGATCCTCCTTGATTGTTTTCCCATAAAGCTTTTTGTCCTTCTTCTGTAGATATAGCTTTTAATACTTCCATTGCTGCATCTTTATTTTTAGATTTTGAGTTTACTGCAAATCCACATCCAGGTCCACCTATTAACCATCCATCGCTAGGTTTTGTTCCGTAAAATGGCATCATATTAAGTTTTAAATCAGGATTTTTTGACATAATTGCTTCTAAGTCCCATGGTCCTGAACAATACATTGCAGCTTTTCCAGTAGCAAACTCCTCTAAAGCTTGATCGTGGTCTATTCCAGTCATATCTTTAGTGTATATTCCATCCTTTATCATTTCTGACCATTTATCTAAGTACATATTCCATGTACCATCTAACTTAACTTTTCCTTCTCTATACTCTTGTCCAAAGTTTTTACCAGCATCTGTTGATAAATACTCTGCTGTTACAAAGGCCATAGAATTCTTTAATAAAGGTTCCCATGATTTTAATCCTGCTGCTAAAGGTTTTATTCCTAAGCTTTGGAATTTCTTACAAACTTCAATGTATTCATCAAAGTTCTTAGGTATTTGAATATTATTTTCTTCAAATAATTTTTCGTTATAATATATTCCTTCAAACCAACTTATTCCTGGTAAAGCATATACATTATTATCGTACTTATAAACATTAGTACCTGAATCTGAATACTTCTTAGCCAAATCGTTTACATTTTCTAGATATCCTAATTTAGCATGTTTTAAAGCTGATGCTGGAGATTCACAAATTATATCTGGACCCTCTTCAGCTGATAATTGAGTATCTACTATTGTGTTATAGTTTGAGTTATCAATAAATTGATACTCTATTTCCACATTTGGTAGTTTTTCAGATAAATACTTTAACATATCTTTCATTGTATCTTCATTATTCCAGTTAGTCATACGAAGCTTTACTTTACCACCATCTTTTGCTTGAGTAGAATCAGTTTTGTCACCACATCCTACCATTGCAGTTGCTCCAATCATCATACATAGAATTGCACTTAGAATTTTTTTTCTCATATCTCTTCCCCCTTTAATTTATCCACCCTTTAATGATGTCATAGCTTATAAATTATTAAGTTCCTCTTATGATTAAATTATAAAATCATTTAATTTATTAATAAATAATACATTTTTTCGAAACATTGTACAATTTTACGTTATTTTTTATTAATAAAAAAATGCTGTATCAAAATAACTTTTAATAAAACTTAAAGCCTTATAAAGAGAATTTTAGTGATTTTCTCAGTATGCTTCTATGTTTTATCTCTCAACTTTGATACAGCACCTTAGTGTATTTTTAATTTAATTTGCTATTTATTTTAGGAAGCCTTAGTGCAATGCATATATAATTATTTTCAACTAAAGAACACTCTAAATTACACTCTATACCATAATATAGTTCTATTCTTTCTTTTACATTATATATACCATATCCTTTTCCTGGCTTATTTAACATCTCCTCTATACTATTAATATCATTATTATTGTTGCTACTATTATAAATTTTAAAGATTAAAGAATCTTCATCCTCCTGAAACTCAACTATAATCTTTCCTCTTTCTTTTCCTTCATTACAATCAATTCCATGCTTAATAGCATTTTCAACTATAGGTTGTAGAATAAAATTTAACATATTATTTTTTAATCCCTTTTCATCTATTCTATATTCAACATCAAAACTATATGAATGTGCTATTTTTTGAATTTCAATATAGGATTTTATATTATCAATTTCACTTTTAACATCTGTTATATCTTGTCCATTATTTAAACTAGTTCTATAAAATTTAGCTAGATACCCTGTTATATCACTTATATCATCATTTCCTTCTCTAATTGCTTTCCACTTTATAGTAGATAAACTGTTATATAAGAAATGTGGGTTTATCATAGCTTGTAATGCTTTAAGCTCAGTTGCTTTCTTTTCAAGTTCAATTTTATAAACTTTATTTATCATATCGTTTAAGTCCCTTGTCATATGTCCAAAGCTATTTGTAACAATTCCTATTTCATCAGTATCCTCTGTAAAAATAGGATTATTGAAATTCCCTTTTGAAACATCTTCAGCCTTATCCTTAAGCAATAATATTCTTCTACTTAAGGCTTTAGATAATATATTTATTAATATAACTACTGCAATTAAACAAAAAATTACTATTAATAAAGTTGAACCTATTATAGGGATTAATTCCTCTGTTATTTTCTTTTTATCTAAATAATAAAACACCTTCCAATTTGAAGCATCAATATTATTTTCACATATTAAATACCCCTTTTCTTTCAAATTAGCTCTAGATTTTATATTTAATATATTTTCTAAAACTAATTCATTTATTTTACTATTTTTCATCAGCTTTTTAAAAACTATATTTCCACTATTATCTTTAATAATAATTCCATTATCTAAGAAATCCATATTTTCTAAAGGCTCTGTTATAATACTCATAAACAATTCAATTCTAAGTACACCTATAACTTTACTATTAGTTGCAGTGTCTAATATGCTTCTAGTTATAAATAATTTTCCATCCTCATAACTCCAAAAGGGCTTAAAACTCTTTTCACTTTTTTTATACCATTCCTCACCCTCTACAAAATTACTTGGCTTTAAAAAGGATCCTATCTCTCCACTTACATTAGGAGTATATATATTTATTTCCTTTATGTAATCATCGCTGGTTATAAAATACCAAAATATAGGCTCTACAGTATCATTTAAGGTTTGTGCTATTGATATATTATCATTAGGCTTATTTTCTATAACCTTTCTAAAGTTTAAGTTATAAGCAAGATATTTTGCATACCCTTCTTCCTTTTTTAATTTAAAGTCTATCTCATCAGCAATTCTAAGACTATTATTTTCCATTGTCTTCTCAGTTTGTATTAATAAATTTTTTCTTGATTCACTAAAACTATAAACTCCTAAAACTATTATTGGTATAGATACAGATATGCTAAAACTAATAATTAACTTTTTCCTTATAGATGCTTTTCCTAAAAACCACTTTATTATTTTTTCAATCATACATAACCTCACTTACCTTAACTATTCTTACGTTTAAATTGATTTGGAGTTACTCCAAAATAATTCTTAAATATACGGTTAAAGTATGATTGATTTTCATATCCACAAGCCTTACCAACTTGTACAATTTTCATATTACCTTCTTCTAAAAACTCCTTAGCCTTATTCATTCTAAAATCAGTTATATATTTAACTATGTTTGAGCCTGTTTCTTTCTTAAAAACATAGCTTAAATAGGTTGGCGTAAAATTAACCTTATCTGCAATATAATCTAAACTAAGTTCACTGCTATATTCATTTTTTATTATCTTTATCACTTTGTTAGCTATACTTTTTTCGTCTAAAATATCATTATCACATTCCTTTGCAATATCCTTTATAATAGATTCAAAAGCTACTTTTAAGGTTTCACTTGAGTTACATTTTAATATCTTTTCTATAAATCTCTTTTTCACTTCACCATTATATATATCAAAGGCTTTGCAAAGTTTTTCTATTAGATCATAAAAAAGGTGATGTATGTATATAGTACTAAGTGAACCTGATTCTAACATGTATTCTATAAGCTTATTTATGTAAAATTCAATATCATTTAAATTTCTTTCATTTATAGAGTTTTTAAGATTTTCCTTTACATTCTCTATTTCAAGTGTGTATAAATCATTAGTTTTATCCTTATTAACCCTAATAATCCTTGATTCAAAATCATAAATATTTTCCTTTATATTATTTAATCCCTTTACCTCATCATAAATTTTTTCAATTCCACAAAATACATTGCTAATAAAAAAAGAAGAGTTTTCATTAGCTAATAATTTAATTTCTTTAGCTAATTTAGAACAAACTTCATCTAAAAAATCATCTTTTATTTTTAAATTACTATAAAGTAATAAATATGATTCATTAGGATAAAAATTTATATATTCATATGGAATTTTTAAATATGTATTTAAGAGGTTAAAGAAAATCTCCTCCCTCTCCTCAAAGAAATTATCCCTTGTTTCTATGTTTATAAGTACTAAATATTTATCTTCTAGCTGTATATTGTATACGTTTAACTTTTCATTAATACCATTTTGATTGTTGTGATTAGCTAATAGCTTATAAAGTAAAATCTTCTTACTTGATTCCATAAGTAATTCTTTTTCTTTCTCTTCTTCCTTTCTTTTTATGCAGCTTTTTATTACCTCTTCCATAACTCTTTTAAATTCATCCACCTCAATAGGTTTAAGTAAATAATCAACTACTTTTGCCTCTAAGGCTTTTTTAGCATAGTCAAATTCACTATATGCACTAAAAATTATTATTCTAATTTTAGGATCATACTTAAAGGTTTCCTTTGCTAATTCTAGTCCATCCATGAAAGGCATCTTTACATCTGTAAAAAGAATATCTATATGATTTTTCTTTATGTATTCTAAAGCTTCTTTTCCATTTACAGCTTTAGCTATATTTAAAGGAAATTCATATCTTTTTATAAGAAATTCAATTCCTTCACGTTCTGTAGCCTCATCATCTACTAATAGTATTTTTAACATATCTTCTCCCCCTTTTATACTTAAAAACTTCTTTAACTTTACATAATTATTAATATATAAAATTAATTACTAATTCTACTTTAATATAATGTATAATAAAAATTCAATAATAGTTAAAAATTTTTCTTTATAATAGATTTGTTAATACCTAAATTTAACATAATTATTAAGAGGAATTTTAATGCATAGTTATTTTATATAATTTTATTGTAAAAATAATACTTTTTATCATACTAAGAAAAATATAGTAAAGATATTCAAACTTATTTAAGGAAGTGAATTACTTGAAAACACAAAATAGGAATTACTTAATTGATAATAGTAAAGGCCTTTTAATATTTTTAGTGGTCTTAGGACACAGTTTAGAATTTATTAGAAAAGATTATGAAGTGGCAAGACTTTTATATGTATTCATATATGAATTTCATATGCCTGTATTTGTTTTTATTTCAGGATATCTTTCAAAAAATGTAGAAAAAGGACGTAGAAATGCCGTAAGAAATTTTCTCACTCCCTTTTTACTATTCAATATAATATGGAATTTAATCACATTAGTAGGTCCCTTATTTTTAAGAGGTGAATTTACTGAACTTCCTAGTGAACAAGCATTTTCCTTCTTCACTCCTGGTTGGGCACTATGGTATATATTTGCAATGTTTTTATGGAAAATCCTTTTACCTGATCTTTTAAAGTTTAAAAATATTTTTATTCTTAGTATTATTGCAGGTATTTTTGTAAAACTCTCTGGTGAATTTGGCTCTTATATGGCACTTTCTAGAACCATTACCTTTGCTCCATTTTTCTTAGCTGGTTATTATTCTAGTGAGGAAAAATTAAAAAGATTTAGGAAGTTTACAAGATTTAATATTCTAAACAAGGTTCCTTCAATATTAATTCTAATTATTGGAGTTTTAATAGCCTTAATTTTTGTTAACTATTCAAATATTGCAGATGAATTTTTCTGGGCAGATAGGTCCTATAGTAATTTTAATATAGAAATATTCACTGGAATCTTGCTTTATATTGCAGTTTATATAATTGGATTTGCTTTTGTATATGTCTTTATAAACTTAATGCCAGAAAATCAAACATTCCTATCAAAAATAGGTAAAAATACTCTTTCAGTTTATTTTTTACATACTTATTTTATAGGTAGTATTTTAGGATTAACAAGCTTAATATCAAGTAATTCTGGAAAATTGCTTGTACTAATAGTAGGCTCTCTAATAGTAACATTTATTCTCTCTAGGGATGGTGTAGATAGAATTTTTAATAAATTTTTAGATAAATTTAACAGACTATTATTTATAAAAGAATAGAAGATGTATAAAAATATAATAAATAAAACTTACAAACAGTATGAAGAGAAATCTAGTAATTCTCGGAATATGTTTGTAAGTTTTATAAAAAGTTATTTCGATACCATTACCTTATAATCCTTATTAAAAAGCTTAATTGGAGTTATATTTAGTCCAAAAATCTATAATTCAACTTATTTCCATTTACATAATCATATGAAATACTTTTTTTCCCAATGTACCCTTCTACGAATAAATCTCATTTCTTAGTACTTTCTATAGATAATACTGAAATCAATTTCAACTTTATTTGTTCAAGGTTCTCCTTTTGTTCCTTTGTTCTTACTCTTCCATCTAAACTCTTTGTAAGCAATACTGCATCTGAATAGTTTTTATTCTCTATAAACTTTTCTAGTTTCTCCATATCGCTTTTTATATCTTTATCATATTCAGATTTTTCATCTATATTTTTCTTTAAGGCATCTACACATTGCTTAAAATTTGGAAAATCGTTATACTTCTCCCCAACATTTTGAATTTTAACTTCAGCTTTTCTTATCTTTCCCTCTTCTAAAGACTTACTTGCTTCTAAATAATTTTCAATCATATCTTTTAGTTCTTTTGCCTCTTTATTTTTAGAATTTTGGTCTAAAGCTAACTCTAAAGACACAACTGCCTTTTCATATTGCCCTTCATTAATAAGTTCTTTTCCCTTATCTAGTGCTTTATTAGAACTACTACTACACGCAATAAGATTTAATGTTAAAATTGTAATTAATACGCCTAACATTAAAGCCTTAATATTTCTCTTCACCTAATTACCTCCTGTCAACTAATATATATTATTTTAATTTAGCTTAGTAAAATAATTTGAGCAAAATTATAATCCTATAAAAAATCCTATATTTCTATAAATTTTTCAATTTCCTTTTTATCCCAAATAAATAGTATCATATTTTGAACAATAAGTAAATATTCTTAACTTACAAAAATAATAATGAATAATTAGTAAAAATTTTAAATACACAAACCACTACTAATTAAAACCTAGCAAAATCAAAGGGAGTAATTCAATATGATCGAATTACTCCCTAAATATGTAACATTGCTCTATTTTATTTTATAACATCTTACAATTTCATATTAACTTTATGTAAGAATTTAATTTTGACATTTGGATTTCATTTTTAATTTTATAGACTCCATACTTCCTTTCAACCATTTCCCCTCCAAGCTTTCTAACATGCCATTGTATGTTCATCCTATCTTCTAAACCTTCTAACTCTTCATATTCATCACTTTTTATTTTAAGATAACATTCTCTAATAACCTTACAAAACTCTCTTGGTATTTTTACATCTCTCATGGCTCTAACTATTCCTTCTTTTCCTTCAACCAAAAGGATTTCAAAAGTATAATCTAAATCCTCTGATAAAAAAAAGTCATCAGAAGCAAAATTTAAATCCACTGGAAAAGCACTGCATTCCAAAACTCCATCTATAGTTAAAGTAAATCCTATAAAATCTCTTGAAAGCCCAAATTCCTTTTTTGGATAAATCTGAAATCCAAGCTCTAGCTTTCCGTAGTTAATAGCAAAATGCTCTTCTTGTGTTGAATTATCCCATCTTAATAATAGGTTAAATTCATCTTTATTTTGAAGAACCATTGCACTATCTCCCTTAATATCCATATAGGTCTTATCCCCTATACCAACAATAACCCCCTCATCTTCATAACATGCCTCTTCTTCGCTCTTTTTAAGCTCATCTCTAGCATTATTAATAGTACTTAAGAAAAGTTCATCTTCGAATTCATCTGTTTTAATAAGTTCTCTGACGAAATCTCTAACATCACTAAGCTTCTCATTCATCATAAAAACCTCCCCATTTATTACATGTTATATCAAATCCATTATATACCAAAATCTTTTTTTGGTACAGACAATGAAAAAGACCATATCAAAGCATTTATTTAATCATAAACCTTTCACAAGATATAAGTATTTATAATTAAATCACTTTTGATATAGTCTAATATAATTATATTTTTAATCTTTAATGTATTTATCTAAATTAGATTCTTCTGGTTCATCTGTAAACTTATATAGGCTAAAACTTTCTTCTACCTGCTTTGATGTTATTCCATCAAAAAGTATAGCATCAAGGTTTTCTAAGTCTTCTAGAGCAACTTCTCTATTATAATCTTCCCTTGTAATTTTTAAATAATACTCCCTAATAATCTTACAAAGCTCCCTTGGAAATCTAATATGTCTCATAGCTCTTACTATATGCTTTTCATCTATAGCAATTATATTTAAAGCGTAATTCATTTTCTCAGAAAATTCAAAACCTTCAGGAGTAAAATTAAAGTCTAGCCTCATATCACTATAATCAACAGCATCCTTTATTGATAAGGTAAATCCAACAAAATCATAATTAATATCAAAGTCTTCTCTCTTAAAAAGTTGAAATCCAAAATCAACCTTTCCTTTACTTACGCCTCTAAAACTCTTCTTAGCTTCACTTGGAAACCTTAAAATAACTAGGAGACTATCCTTATCCGTCAAAAGGCTAACCATGTCTTCCGAAAGATCTATAGAAAGCTTGCTGCCAACCTCTAAATAACACTCTCCATCTTCATCATTAGATTCTAGTTCCTGAAGGTTGTCCTTTCCTAAAACCTGATACAAATAGTTTTTAAATTCAATATCAAATTCATTTTCCATCCCTTAAGTCGTCTCCTTTATTTTTAAATAACCTTCAACTATTATATATCAACAACATTATAGTTACAAACCATATTTTAACCATTTTTAATTCTAAAAAGACTTTAAAAATAGCAGAGACACCATATACCATAATAATTAATTAAGTTCTTCTAAATAACTAAGTATTACTTTATCTTATCCCTAAGCTTTAAAAGTACCTCTCTTATTTCCTTAACCTCTTCATGGGTAAAATTTTCAAATACACTATCAAAACTATTATTTATATCACATCTAAAAGTTTTTGCAAAGTCTACTCCTTTTTTAGAAAAAACTATATATGTATTTCTCTTATCCTTTTCATCCTTAAACTTCTCCACATACCCCATATTTTCAAGTCTTGACACTATTCCTGACACAGTTCCCTTAGCTAAGGACATTTCATCACAAAGTTCCTTAACTGTAACCTTCCCCTTATGAGCTATAAGTTTAATAACTGTTATTTGTTGGTGAGTAAGTCCACTTTCTTTAAGCCCTTCACTTACTTTTCCCATTGTATTTGAATAAATTTCTTTTATTAACATAGCTATTTCAAATGAATCATAATTCATATAAGTCCCTCTTTTCTAAAAAAATAAATTTCAAATTATATTTCTCCAAGATCTAAGTCCTATGAAAAATATATAAAAGATTCTAAATATAAAATTAATGGTACATAAAGTCTTCTAAACTCTATGCACCATTTAATATCTTTATACTAAATTAGCTAATTTTATATTTTACTTTTAAATTATCAAAAGTGAAGAATCCCACAAAGAAATATACGCCAGCCATAAATAAGGCTGCTCCTAATCCCATATAAAAATCTCCTAAATAAACTGGATTAAATATTCCTAAGTTTCTAACTGAAATTCCAAAGAAAATCATAAATCCCATTATAAGATAACTCTTAAAGTCAAAGAAAGAAAATACACAATGTTTATCGAGTTTACTATTTACTATTCTTGTTGTATGTTTCTTAAACATTTTACTAAATATAAATTTAAAAAATACAAAGAATATAACTGCTGCAAAAATGATTGTTATAATTAAGTTTCCGTGATGTGACATAACATCTCCAAAACCTAAAGTAAATACTCTAAATCCTGCAAATCCCCATACTAATCCTGCTATAAAAAGTAAAATTCTCTTACTAACTCTTGGAGTAAATTTTTTAATTCCGTCCATAATTTTCATCTCCTACAAAATAATTTTATTTTATTAGATGCAACCCACCTTAAAATGGTTCGCATGAAAACTCTTTGTTCCTATGCAAATTATTTTACTCCTAATAATAATTATTGTCAAACAAAAGTTTTTACTTATTTTATTCTTTATTTATGCAGATCACTCACTGAAATTAAGGGTACTAAAATTTTATTACTTAAATTTTAATCTCTTTCATAAGACTCTTATTAACCCCCAAATTATCCTTTCAAATATTTAGTATAAAAGATTTTTTTAAGGGAAACATAAGGGTGTATCCTTATAGAAGTTAAGACTTCATTTTTGTGATTGATGTTCATCACCTCCTAAAAGTCTTAATTTCTCAAATTTTCTATATGCCTTTTTAAATTAAAGATGGCTATACCTTATATTTCCCCCTTCTAAGAAACTTCAGGTATAGCCATCTATTTTTATTTAATATTATTTCTTATAATTTTAAAAGATGTAAAAGCAAAAATCACAAAGCCTACAAAGGATAAAATAGAACTTAATAAAAGAATTATATCTCCTATTATAGTTAATCCAATAAAGCTAAAAATTTCTACACCTCTTTGAAACATCTCTGTTTGAAGTAACACAAGCATAAAGGATCCTAATGCTACTAGAATCAACTTAATATTTTTATTTTCCATTTGATAAAATCCTTCCCTATATTTCACCTTACTTACTTTTTCCCTATTTTCCACTTGAAATATTTATTTACAAAAATCAAAAATATAACTAATAAGATACTCATTATAAAAGGCTCTAAACCCTCATACAACCTAATAAAAGTATTCAACTAAAAAACTCCTCCTTAAATTTATAAAGCCTAAACAGCAATATTTTTAAATCTTATTATTCCTAATAAGATTTAAAAGCATATTTCCCCTAAAATAAACTTTAATCTTTTATACTTTTTAATTAAGTATATTAGGGTGAATACTTCATAAACAATGGTCCTAAACGTACTTCTGTAGAAATATCATCATTTTCACTATTCATTTTTACATATTTAATAATTTTATATCCTAACCCACAATATTCTTTAGAACCTCCATCTTTATAAGCAGCAATTTCTACTGAAAAGATTGGGTTTTCATTAGTTTTTATCATATAATAGTCAGTAGACATTAATATAGCCCATATAATTACTATTGTGGTTATACTTATAATAATTTTTTTCATATCATAATATCCCCAATTTAATTATTTTATCCATTGCTTATACTTCTGAGTTTTGTATCATAGAAACTAATTACCAACTTAAAATATTTTGTGTTGCTATTTTTTGATATTCATTGCAACATATAAGCTTACAATCATCTCCCCCAAAATGTTCAGAAAAATAAAGTCTTTCCTCTTCTAGTTCTTCTATTTTATCAATATTTCCTTTAAGATAAGCTTTTATTCTATACATAACAGAATCGCATCTTGCCATAACTCCACCAAGTCTAATATCTATAACTTCAAAGCCTTGTCCTTTGCATTCCTTATACCATAGATCCCTAAAACTCTTATGAAAACTCTTTAACTTTTCTTGTATTTCTGGAATAAAGTTATATGCTATAAGCCTTAATGCATCATTATCCTTTTCTAGATAAGCTTTTCTTATTTCTAATCCTATTTCACTTTTAACTGAAAGGTAAGCAGCAAGTTTAGAATACATAGTAAACATTAATTTAAACCTCTCACTTTTCTCTCCTATTTCCTCATATTTTTTAGAAAGATTAATATAATGTTCTTCTAAGTCTAACCCCTCTAAATGCTTATCAAAGGCTCCTAAAAGCAAATCTTGGTAAGCTATATATTTTGAAGGATTACAAACCTCCATATTAGGAATTTTAACTGATGGAACAAGATCTAACTCTTCTAAAGAAGTAAAGTCCTCCATGCTAAGCCCTGTTAAAGATTTGCATCTTTCATCTATCCATTCTTTCTCTACCTTATGATAATATCCATGCTCTGCAAATAATATAAGGCCTACTATTATTGAATATATTGGCGTTTCTGACCCATCATCTCCCCAGGCCGTTGCAAAGACTTCCTTTATTCCTTTAGCCTTACATTGATTTAAGGCAGCATTTGTTGTTTTAAAGGTCTTTGAATAGTTTGGAGCAAATCCACTCCACCTCCAGCATCCTCCTGCAAAGATAATATTATTATTAAAGTTATCTCTAATATCTAAAAGCTTTTTATATTTTTCTTCATTAGAATTATAATAATCCCAATAAACTAAAGAAACTTCTTCTGGAATATTATTTGCTATTTCAGGAGTTATAACTATATCTAAATCATAATATCCACCATCTGGAGCTCCACATCTTAAAAACATATCATCCCAAATCATTGGCTTAAAATCATATTTTTTTGCTATTTCATTAACCTTATTTAAATGCTCTACCATAAGCTTTTGGTGAGGAACATGTCCATGTTTAGTTAAATAATAGCCTCTTCCTAAATCAAAGGCCTCATCCATACCTATATGAATATTTTTACTTCTAAAGCACTCTCTTAAGGAAGAAATCATTGCCTCTATAAACTTATAAGTCTTTTCCTCTCCTACTAAAAGTACATCTTGGGTGTCTTTCATCCCTTCCCCATAAGGCCATCTTAAAGTTTGTTTTAAGTGAGCTAAAGTTTGAATGCAAGGTACAACCTCTATACCTAAAGAGTATCCATAATTATCAATTTCTCTTAACTCCTCTTTGCTATATCTTCCTCTCATATAACCAAAGTATGGATAACCATCAATCTCATAAGTGTCTTCAGTATAAAGCATACACCTATTATGTCCCATTAAGGCCATATACCCTAATATCTTTTTAATCTCAGAAACTCTATAAACAGCATTTCTTGAAGCATCTATCATTGCTCCTACTGAATCAATATAAGTTTTTTCACTTTTCCTAAAACTCTCCTCTCCCTTTTTAAGAAATTGAAGATATAAACTAAATGCTCTAAAAAAGTGATGTTTTTTCTTATATCTTATTTCATTATTTTTTCCTCTAAGGACTTCTATTACATTTTCTGATTCTTCAGGAAGCCTAGAAACATTTATAATTTCTAGATTTTCATTCTTACTTCCCTTCTCATTATAAAGCTGAAAATCAATTAGTTCTTCTAATCCCTTGACAGCTTCTAACATTTCCTCATTTAATCCAACTAATTTAACTCTCATCTTTATTCCCCTCTCATACTAAAAATAGGCGTTTCCTATATAATTCCACATTAAAATCAAATATCCTACTAAAAAGATTATTTTATGATAAATAAAAATAAATTGTTATAAAAATGAACTTTTTGTTGACTAAATTCAAACTTGCATATATAATCTAATTGAAATTGATTATCAATAACAGAAAGGGAGACATAATAATGCTACTTATAATTTCATTATTAATAACAACATTCTTGAGTATTGTTTTTTATAAAGAAATAAAAAAATATTCTTCAATACTCTACATAATAGCTACTTTAATAGCTATATTTTTCATAGTATTTATGAAAACTGATCTACATAACTATATTCCTAAAGACATAAGTAAATACACTATAGGAGTATTCTCTAAAAGTACTTTTTCCTTAGCTTTATTTACTATAGTAATGTACACTGGAGCTTTAAGTAATTCATTTAAATATAAGAAAAACCTAATGGCTATAAGAGGCGAACTTTCAATAATCGCTTGTATCTTAACCTTAGGTCATAATATTTTATATGGAATATATTATTTCCCTACATTCTTTACTAACCCACATTCTTTAACTTATTATAAGTTTTTTGCAACTTTATTAAGTTTAATCATGATATGCTTAATGATTCCTTTAATGATCACTTCATTCCAATGTGTAAGAAAAAAAATGAACTATAAAACATGGAAAAAGATTCAAAGGTCAGCATATTTATTTTATGGTTTAATGTATGTACATATAATGCTTTTATACATACCAAAATTTGATAAGAAACTTTTTGAAATAATATTATATAGTATTATATTCTTTGCATACTATTTCTTACGTATAAGAAAGTATTTTAAAGATAAATCTAAACCTTGTTTTAGCAAATAAAAATTACTCTAAAAATGGACTAGCTCTTTTTACCATTAAGAGCCTCTAATAGTTTTTAAAATAAATAAAATAACCTATACATAAATAACTACACATATAAATAAAACTTATAAATAGATAAAGAGCTTATATTTTTAAACTCTAAATCTATTTATAAGTTTTTTAATATATCTAACCCATAATATTTAAGCTTATTAAATTTATAATAAAATTTCTTTATATGCCCTACTAAAAATTATATTTTTATTTTCTATTTAAATTCCTCTGGATGTCTTCTCTTAAGTTCTGGAACTGCCCATCCTCTTCCTGTTTGTTCTAATCTTTTACAGTACTCTTTTAAATGACCCTTAGCATGATATGGTCCTCCCTCTCTTATTACAGTCCAAAGTGGATCAACATCACTTTCACTACTCATCATCATTTCATCATGCCACTGTTGAAGAAGATACGCCCCTTCCATACATAGTTCTTTTCTTATCTCTGCTAAATTTCTTATTTCGTGAGGATCATCCTCTACATTAAAAAGCATCTCCTTTGGAAATAAGTGATATCCATCATGATAAGTTCTAATATAAATATAATCTTTAAATCTTACAGCTCTTTGGCACACATGAGCACATTGTCCTAAAACCAAATAATCTCTTCCTGTATCTTCTCCACTTAAAATACTTTGTGCATAGCTTCTCCCATCCCAGTACTCTTTCTTTTCCTTATTAAATAACTCAGCTAAAGTTGGTGCTAAATCTAAATTATAATGGAATCCATCATCTCTGTAATTTTTCATAGCCCCAGGCCACTTTATTATCATTGGTATTTTAGTAGTTGCATAATCAGCAGTTCCGTGCTCTGCATACATACCAAATTCACCTATTGCCTCTCCATGGTCTGATGTTATTATAATAGCAAGATCTTCGTATAATCCCTTATCTTTTAATAAATTGAGTATTTGTCCAATATGTGAATCCATATAGTTTATCCCTGAATCATACTGATCAAAGAATTTTATAAGCTCATCATAATTTTTAATTTCTCCCATATGTTTTGGAAATCTTGGTGATGTATCACTATTATACATTCCTATTTCTCTAGCTCCATGTGGTCCAATTTTATTGTTACGATGTTCATTAAATCTTTCCTCACTTATCCATCTCTTTAAACCATCTCCTTCAAAGGGATTTTCATAATCCTCTGGAGTTCTATAAGGAGTATGTGCATCCCAATAGTTTACATGAAGGAACCAGTTATCCTTATCTCCATTATCTTCTATCCATTTTAAGACAGTTGGAGTTACTTCTTCTGCTGACTCTGCTCCACATCCACCTACGTTATGAAGCTCATTAAACCCAGCATTAAACCACCAAGCACTATGTCTCTCAGCGAAAGTGCTTATAGAAGCTGTGTAAAACCCTTCACTTCTTAAAAACATAGGAAGACTATTAAATGCCATTCTATCATTGAAATCTCTATTCTCTCCATCTATTCTGAAATCAGCACAAACTCCTCCATGATTTACAACACCAGTATGTATTCCAAATCTTCCTGACATAAGTGCAGCCCTTGAAGGAAGGCATGGTGCATCTGAGCAATAGTAATTTTCAAAAGTTATGCCCTCCCTTGAAACACTATCTATATTAGGTGATGTATTTCTTTCATATCCATAGCAACCTAAGTGATCTGCTCTTAAAGTATCTAAATCCAACATTAATATTCTCATTTCCTCAACCCCTTTAATAAAACGAAAATTTAATTTCTTTAAATATATAATTCAACACAACTTTAAAAATTCCTATAAAAACTCCTCATTATTATTAAATTCTATAATTATCTCCTTAAATTAATATTTTCTCATACCTAATTTAAATTTATAAAGAAAAAAGGACTGTATCAAAATATAATAAAAGCTATTTTGATACATGTCCTTTTTTAAAAAATTAATAGTTATATATTTATTATAAAACTAAATTTCTTTAATTTTATTGAATCTTCTTATATGAATTTCAGTACAAATTATAGGACTAACTAAAATTAATATACCCACCAAGATATACCATATATCAGAAATTTTTAAATTAAAAAATCTAATTATCAAAGTGAATATTATTGAGAATATAAATACCCCAATACATGGCTTTAAAATATAATTATTAGCCTCTTCCCATGTTTCTTCATTCCTCATTGCATACTTTAGTTTATACCCTACAAAAAGATTGGGATATTCCTCATAGTCATCATGAAGCTTTTTACAAATAAGCCCAATAATAAACATAACTATTCCCATAAAAATTATAACCAAAAATATTTTCCCCTTTCTTGTTTAAACACCAATACTAAAAATAAAAAATTGCAATTGCTTTTATATGATACCACTATTTACCACAATTTTCATTTAATAAATTCTTTTAAATTCATTCATTATCCTTTAAATCCATCCATTTCCATTATTTTCTTTTGTATTTCTCATGTTTTAACTAATATTTCATAGAATTAAATAAATTGAATTTTGAATATAAATTTAGATTAAGTAAATAATAATTTATGAGGAAGGTTTATTTCATTCCTTCTTCATAACTACTTACTTTTTTAAGCTTATAGGTTTAAGATGTAATAGCCTATCTCTTACGATTATTAAAAGTGTAATTAATTAGTCAATCAACTTTAACTCTCTCAAAATTATTGTCACTTCATTTAATTAAGGAGAATACCTCTCTTTCAAAGAGATTCTTAAACCTATAAGCTATTTGTTTTGAAAAAAAGAAAAGCTATTCCTCCCACTGAATAGCTTTTCATTTACTCACTCAACAATATATACAATATAAATTAATACTTTATTTTACTTATAAATGTTACCACTCCCTCTTTAATTTAACAATGTTCTAAAATTAACAAATTGTTACGTATATTACAGTAACAAATTATTTTTTAACATTATTCTCTTCTAACTTTTAATTTCGTTAAAATATTCATTTTATTTATGCACTCTATTATCTAATTCGATTTCGGCAATTGAAATTGGTCATACCACCTTTCGAATAGCCATTTTATATATCTTTTTATTTTCTTAATTTATAAATAATCTATTTATTTACTAAATATTTTAAGATAAAAAATATTTAAAAATTTTCCTTTTTTATTTCTCTACTTTATTGTTCATTTGAACAAAGTATTATATTTTAAAATATTGCAACTTTTCGAAATACTATAGGGAATAAATTTATTAATTAATAATAAACATGAACTTTTCTTATAAATAAACTTAAAATAGAACTAAAAATATTTAATTTTTCATCTTTTTGCACAAGCTTGAAAATTTGATACTATCTATAAAGAAAATTATAATTAAATTGTTAATACTTAAAATAAAATATAGATTTAGGAGAGTGAGATATATGTTAGGTAACATAGTGATTTATCTTAATTATGTTATATTAGTAGCGATTATTGTGGGTGGTATAGCTTTAGTAGTTGCAAGCTCAAAAAAACATGAACATAAGTAAACATTTAAGTTTTGACGGAATCTCACATATAAAAATAATCTATGCATTTAAGTTTTGGCAGGAAAAAATCTCTAGTATAGCACTAGAGATTTTTTATTTTATATCACATTCAATTTCCATATTCTCTTCATATACATAATCCTTTTTACAATCTATGTTTAATACTAAATTTTATAGATATAAAAAACAAAATTTAACATATAATTTTATATAAATTAACCTTTTTTTATCAATTGTTACAATTTATTTAATACATATTTTAAAATTATTATAATTATATATATAACTTATTATATATTTTGCAAAATACTGTATATTATGTTAATATATATTAATATAGTAGTATAATTGAAAGGAGCTATTAAATGAAAATTTTAGTGATTATTCCTGCATATAATGAAGAAAAATCTATTTCTAAAGTTATTATGGATATCTATAATCAAAGAATAAAAGATTTAGATATCTTAGTAATAAATGATGCTTCTAGTGACAATACCAAATTTGAAGCTCAAAAATTGGGAGTTAATGTTGTAGACTTACCTATAAACTTAGGAATAGGAGGAGCAGTTCAAACAGGTTATATATATGCTTACAATAATAACTATGATATAGCCATTCAATTTGATGGAGATGGTCAACATATGGCAAAATATCTTAAGGATATGATAAAAGCCATAATCAATGAAAATTACGATATGATAGTAGGTTCTAGATTTATAAATAATAGTAATTATAAGCCTAGTATCTATAGAAAATTAGGAATAAACTTCTTTTCATCACTTGTTTCAATCTTAGGTAGAAAAAAAGTTTTTGATACTACATCAGGATATAGAGCTGTAAATAACTCCGTAATTAAGGAGTTTGTAGAATATTATCCTAAAGATTATCCAGAAGTAGAAACACTATCTTATATTATTAGAAAAGGTTTTAAAGTTAAAGAAATTCCTGTTGAAATGAACTATAGAGAATCTGGAAAATCTTCTATAACTCCACTAAAATCTATTTACTATATGCTAAAAGTAACTTTTGCAACTATAATTTCACCTGATAAATAAGAAAGGATCATTTTTATGTATTGGTATTGCGTTATAATAGCATTAATATTTTTAATTTTGACAATATTATTTATAAAAAAACGGTTATTAGACATAAGATACACTTTAGTTTGGTTTACTGCTGGAATAAGCATGCTTTTATTATCATTAAATAGTAGTATTTTAGATTATTTTTCAAAAATACTAAATATAATCTATCCACCATCATTGTTATTTTTAATTGGAATTTTATTTTGTTTTATATTAATTTTAAGTTTAATAGTTACAATAACATCCTTACAGATTAAACTCACTAGACTTACACAAGAAATTGCTTTACTAAAAAATGAAAAGGAGAACAAAGAATGATATATCCTTTACTTATATTAAATATTTTACTATTAGTATGTGGACAAACCTTATGGAAAATAGGGTTAAAAAATAAAACTTTAGCTTTTACATTTGATAGCATAATTAATTTAATATTTAACCCATATATTTTGTGTGGGGTACTGCTATACGGCGTAGCTACACTTATTTGGTTATATATACTTTCAAAATCAGATTTATCTTTAGTATATCCATTACAAAGTTTATGCTATGTTTTAGCTCTATTTGTTTCTATATTTATCTTGAATGAAAGTGTCCCTACCAATAGATGGATAGGTGTTGGTTTTATAATATTAGGTTCATTTTTTATTGGTATTAAGTAAGGGGGAGATTTACATTGTTTTATTTAAAAGAAGAAAGTAAGAAAACTAAATTGATATTATACACTATTATGTTCATATTTTTTATTATAGGAACTTATACTGTAATTAAATATGGAGATAATTATTTGTTAGGTAACTTTAATGAATGGAATAATGATGATGTAAAATATGTTAGAAGTGCATGGACCTTATTAGATAATGGTAAATTTACATATCATAACGTAAATGATGAAACAGTATTTATAATGCCTGGATTACCTTATACTATGGCATTCTTCATGAGTATATTTGGTAAATTTGGAGGTATAACTGCATTTAGAGTTTTTCAAGTAGTCCTTATGAGTTTAAGTTTTTCACTAATATTTTTTATTGGAAGATTTCTTTTTAATTCTAAAGTAGGTATTATAAGTTCAATATTAAGCATCCTATATCTACCTAATCTTTTCACACCAAATTTACTTCTAACAGAAGTTATATTTTATTTCTTAATATTACTATTGGTATATACCACATTAGTAGCAATAAAATCCCGGGAAATAAAACATTATATTATAGGCGGTATAGTATGGGGAATAGCAGCACTATTTAGACCTACAGTTGGGGCATATCCTATTGTAGTATTAATTTTATGGATATATAATAACTATAAATTTAAAGATATACTTAAGTTCACTATAATAGTGTCATCAGTATTTTGCTTAGTAATGAGCCCTTGGTGGATAAGAAATTATAAAGAATTCCATAGATTTATTCCTTTTACCTTGTCATCTGGAAATCCTATGATACAAGGTTCATATATAAATTATGATACTACTATAGATTTTCATCCTTGGGAGACAACTGACGATGTAATAAAACAAGAGGAATATTATAAGGATAATTTAGTATATAGATTTAAAAATTATATATTAAAGAAACCACTAACTTATGCAAAATGGTATTTAATAGATAAAACAGTTATTCTTTGGATAAGTCCATTCTACTGGAAACCAGTTTATAATATCCATATAGTTTTTGTTGCAATTTATCACTTACTATTATTAACTCTTGGATTTATAGGTATGTATTCAATACATAAAAAATCTAAAAATAACAAAGTTGATAAGACAGCAAGAATATTATTTGGGTTATTTATATACTACAGTGTAGTTCATATACCTTATATTACATTTAATAGGTATTCTTATCCTATGATATGGATCTTTGTTATATCTTCCGCATTTGTAATAAATAATATAATAACCCAAAAGCAAGAAAGATCAAAACAGATATTAAATACTAATAATCTAGAGTAGCTTTATAATTATCTTAATAAGTCTAAATTATATTTAAGGGGGATATTCTATGGCTTTATTCAGTATTTTTTCTATATTTTATTTAATCTTTATCTTAACTATTGGATTTTTAGGAATATATGCACTTATTTTATTGATAAAGGCTTTAAAAATTTATATTAAAAAGAATTCTTAATAATTTATATTAAAAAGGAATTATAAATTACCTTTTAAATGTTTTAAAGATAAAATAAAAAAGAGTTATATGATTTAAATTAAAAGTCTTTTTAAGTACAAGTTACTTTAACTTTTAATCTCTATATCATATAACTCTTAAACATTTTTAAGTTGTTTACTTTAGAGTATCCTACTCTCTTCACTAACCTCTTTGTTAGTGAGGCTTTTTATTTATATTAGCCTTTAAAACAACTTAATTAACTTTTGATTCCTCTTTGAACCTTGGTACTTCATAAAGCACCTTACTCACCATTGAGATTTTTACCTGTTTTGGATTTGCTTTCTGCTGTTATTTTTGAATAATCCTAGCTTAAATTACCCAAAAATAAAAGATAGATACTCACTTTGAATACCTATCTAGGAAAATCTCTACAAGTTAATTGATGAATCTCTATATTTTAATCATACTAATTCAAGCCACCTCATTGTAGCTTACCATTATCAACTTAAACCTAAATTTAAACAAACTAACTCATTGATAGTTAGAACTTTATTAATCTGGCTCTATCCCTCTTCAGTATGATAAAATTTCAATCACTTGCCTCTTTCCCCAGAAAGATAAACTGTTTTGCTTTGAATTAGGCAGGTCTCCTGGCTCATAACTATATCTTCTTAACACCTTCCCATGATTAATCACAGTGGCATATCGTTAAGTCGAAGTCATTTACAGTTGCTGGGGGCAGCTTTAGTTTTACACTAAATTCCCTATTAAGCATCACTGCGCCTATTTCAAAAGTAGATTTTAAATCTCTACTCAATTACATTATATAAATAAATTCTTTAATTATCAACACTTTTTCTTAATAGCAAAATTAATTAAACAAAAATTTACTAATTATAAATTATAATACAAATTTTTCATGTTATATTATTATTAAAACAGATAATATTGGAGGATTTTATGAAAGAAAGAATTAACTTTAAAATTCTTAACCAAGCTGCTTGACTAAGTTTAGTTTTAACATTTATAACTCCATATGAGTTAGATTCTTCTGGCTTTAAAACTTGGGGGTATCCAGTAAAATATTTCACGACATATGAATTTCCACAAGATAGTACCACGCTCCTCTCATCTACTTCAACTAGCATATTAGGATTAATATCAAACATCCTAATTATATATATTGTCATTAACATATTTATTCTTTTAAAAAAACGCTTTATAAAAGATAAAAGCTAACCCCCCATAAAAATATTTTTCTCAAAATCTTTATAAACAAATCTATTCTTTGTATTAAAAAACTTATAAAATAATATATTTTTATTAAAGGAGGAAATAATTATGTTAGAAATTAGTCCTTTAGAAGATGTTATGTCTTATTTTCATCTAATATTTTTTACTTATATTGTTCTACTTATTGTTATAGCTTTAAACTTTATTAAAGCTCTTTATATCAATAGAAAATTAAATCTTAATAAATCTAGTGGAAAATCCCTTCAATTAGCTGATTTAAGTATTAGTGTTTTTTGTGGTTTAGCAATGTTTACTGGCCATTTATTTCAAGGAGTACTAGCAGATAATAATGCTTTAGGATGGAATACTTGGAATAACAGACTTTTATTGATATCTATTATGAGCCTTATTATTTTCATACTAAATCTAATTGTAGTTTTTAAAAATAATAAAAAGTAAAATTAGTCTAAAACTCTTTTCTTATTAATATATTCTTTAATCCATATTTAGAAGTGAATATCAATTTAACATAGTAATTTATCTATGCTAACAAACACAGAGTATATAAGATAAAAAGCTATAGTATAGTCTAGCTTATTATTAGCTAAACTATACTATAGCTTCTATTTCCAATATTTGTAATTTATTAGAATTTAAGTTATAATTAATATGTAAACTTAAAAGGATTGGAGGTGCTTATTATTCTGTATTTATCTTTCTTTCTAATAATTGCAATAAGTATTTTCTTAGGTAGAGGGAAAAGCTTAGTAAAACAAAAATTATTTTTAACTTTATCCTCTTTCTTAATATTAATTGGAATAATTACTTCATTTCTAATAAAAAGTATATTTTTAACTAACTTAAGAATCCATAATGAACTTTATGATTATGTAAGTCTTGAGTTTATAAATTGGGCCCTTAATAAATTTAATTCTTACTTTAAATGGTCTTATTTATATGTCCTTATAGTCTTAGGAATTCTCTTATATAATCTATATACAGATCATAATATAAGGAATAGAGAAAACTTAAAACACTTTACTTATGTTTGTGTAACATCTATGGGAGTTATATTAACTGGCGCAATAATCTATTCCTTTAGCTCCATAAATAAAGTTTTTGATATACCATTATATTTAGGGGTAACAGCTTTTTCTCAAATATTTATACTTTATATTCCACTAGTTGCAATGAGACTTTATATAGGAAATCCAGAGGTTGAAAATACAGTATTTGAAGTATAAAAACATTATATTTTTCGTGCATCTAATAAGAATATATTATTTATATCTTTAGCTTAACAATTATCTAATTCTTTATTTATTAAGCATATTCATAAGTATTTATAAAATTTATATTTTTAAAACAAAAAAGTCTGTAACAATATATTCTTGCTACAGACTTTTTTGCTTTAATACTTCCTTATCTCTTTAATATTTATACTAATTTAAAACATCCCTATTCTTTTCATTTTTTAATAAGTTAATTATTAAAAGTATTGAAATTATAATAAATACTACATAAGCAATTATTGGAATATATTTAGGAGAATTTATTGTGGTCATATGATTTAGTCCTATATTATCTAAAAACATTATTAAAGCTCCTAAAATAGGCACCTGTATCCCTATTAATGCTACATAGTTTTTAACTTTACTACTTACAAATAATGATACGCTAGTTACCACCAAAGTTATTATATATATAACTAGAATAGTTAACATTATATATTGTCCAAAAGTTAAATCAAACCAAGAAACCATATAATTAAATTTAGAATTTATGCTACAATTCCAAAATTGCAATGTATTATTGGGAATATACATTAAAAATAGACCTATTAACTCCAAAGTACTTATGCCAAAGGCAGTTATCATGGCTGAAATAACTTTTTTACTTCCTATCTTTCTTCCAGTTTTTGATGAATACTGAAGAAGATTTACTTTATTTTTTTCATCCCTTAAAAATATTGGTGATATTATAAAAGCTAAGGTAACCACAACAAGTATTGAAAAATTAGTTATTAAGGAATCATAATTCGAAAAAGTAACGTAACTTAAAATAGATTTTGGTTGCTCACCTTTTTCAAGTTCTTCTAACCTTTTGTACCTATTGGTTTCACTACTATATAATTCATAGTGTCTATTTAAATAATCTTCATATGACGCTATTAAAGACTCTCTAGAGTCCATTTCCCAAAACAGATCTACCTTATACTTAAAATATATTTTTGAATTAAGCTCCTCAACCTTTTCATCAGTTTTTCCATTATTTAACCTTCCACTTAACTCTCTATATGATTTTATTCCAAGTTCTTGTGCATCTTTATCTCCCTTTAAATATTCATCTGCTTCTTTTTCTCTTAAAGCTGATTTTTCCTTAAAATCTTCAAACTCCTTTTCATCCATTGTTATTCCATAGTCTTTAAGCATTTCTACGCTTAAATTAAAATCTGGTGTTTCTGAACCATTTGGAAAAACTTCTATCCAAAAACTTATAAATATTTTCCATATTATGAAAACTATTAATCCAAGAATCAATAGACTCTTTAAATTGAAAAGTTTCTTTATTTCATTAATTATTATTCTCATGTTTTACCTCTTCACTTAAATTAATATTTTCCCCTTATAATATATCTACCTTCTTAAATTTTTTTATTAAAATTAAAGAAATTATAGTTACAATAACTCCATTACTTATTAATGTTCCTTCTATATAATATTTTGAAGTTAACAGTGCTCCAGCCTCTGCAAACCATTTTTGTGGATTTAAGGTTAAAATAAATATGTTAAAATATGACCATATAACTAATTTTGAACTCATACTAAATAATCCTGGCAGCATATATAATCCTCCAAAAAGTATAAAGAAGGCAAAAAAAGCTTTATAACTACTCTTTAGGAAAAGACATAAGGATAAACTTATTCCCCCTGAAATAAGTGATATTATTAAAACAACTCCTATGGAAAGAAGTAAGTTTTGTAAAACTGTAAGGTTATACCAAGATATATGAGGACCTAATTCCCAATTTAAAGCACTACTAATTGGAACATTCCAAATATTACCATAATCAAACACACTAAAATATACAATTAGAGTAATTCCTAAGATTATTATTGCAGCTAGTATTGAATAACTAAGTCCAACTATAGCCTTATCCTTAATAAGATTACGCCCTCTTTTTGTAGTAGAAACTAATCCTAGAGTTTTATTTTCTCTCTCATAATTTACTAAAAAACATACTCCTAATACTACAAGTATCATAATTTCAATTAAGCAAGCTCCAATTACTTTTTTATATAATAAATTTTGAGTTCTATAATTTACTCCAAAGAAGAATAAATTTTTATGTTCTCCATTACCTTTTAACTCTTTAAGTCTTACCCCTAAATCTTCATAATTTTTTTTAACTAAATTAGCAGCTTCTCCTTTAACTCCATAATCGTCTATTGTGTCTTCAGCCATTTCCTCATAATCTAAACTCTCTATTCTGTGTATAAACTCTGGAATTACATTTTTATATAAATTAATTGTACTTAACTGATTTATTAAATCCATATCCTCCTTTGAAAATACTTTTTCCCCATAAATCCACTTATCTAAATCCTTATCAGCTAAAAATCCATCCATAGATTCAAAGGTTTTATGAAGTTTTCTTTCTGTAAGCTCATTTAAATCCTTCATCTTCTCATCATACATATTTTCTAACTTTTTAAACATGTCCTCGTCTACTTTATATCCAACCTGACTTATTAGCTTATTAGTTTCATATAATCCCCCTTTTATGTAGGAATTATCATTAATTAAAATAAAATTGTATATTAAGAAAATACCTGTAAGAACTATTAACACTGGATTTCTAAAAAGTTTTTCCCATTCACCCTTTTTAATACTCATAAGATTACCCTTCCAACTCCTCATCTCTATATTGATAAAGAAATACATCCTCTATATTAGGATTAACCTTAATCCATTTTTCATCATTATTACCATGACTTATGAACCTAGCTTTCATTATTCCACCATCCTGCTTTTCTGATAATAAAATATATTTCTTCCTAAACTCTTTGCTCTCCTCAAAGGTTATTGAGGTTTCATAAACCATACCATCTAAAGTGCCACATATATTTTCTATGGAATCCTTATATAAAATCTTATGATCCTTAATCATAATTACCTCATTAGAAATAAACTCAATATCTGAAACTATATGAGTTGAGATTATTACTATTCTATCTCTTGATAAATCACTTAGTAAATTTCTAAACCTAACTCTTTCCTTAGGATCTAAACCTGCTGTTGGCTCATCTAAAATTAGTATCTTAGGATCATTTAATAAGGCTTGAGCTATTCCAACCCTTTGAATCATTCCTCCTGAAAAACCCTTCATCTTTTTATTCTCAACATTTTCTAAAGAAACAACTTTTAATACCTCTTTTACTTTTTCTACTGCATCCTCCTTTTTTATTCCCTTTAAAGCTGCTAAATATAGCAAAAACTTTCTTGGTGTATAATTTCTATAATATCCAAAGTCCTGAGGCAAATAACCTATAATATCCCTATACTCTCCGTCTAATGAAACTATATCTGTGCCCTTATAAAGTATTTCTCCACTAGTTGGAAAAATTAATGTGGTTAATAGTTTAATTAAAGTTGTCTTTCCAGCCCCATTAGGAGCTAAAAGTGCATATACCCCATTATTAAACTCTAAATTTATATCCTTAAGTGCACAAAAACTCCCATATTTTTTACTTACATTATTAACAACTAACATAAAATTTCTCTCCTTTTTTTATACCTATAATCTATTAATTCCTTCAAATTCTTCACATATAGAAATATACATACAATTGAAATTACTATGTGAACATATATTGGAACTTCCATTAAAAAATCTAAATAATACTCCTCATTTCCTAAGCTTAAAAGTAAGTTTCCTAAAATCCACCCTACTATAATAAATGCCTTTGAAAATACACTTTTAAACCTCATTAGTGCATATATAAAGACTGTTGAAAATAGAAATAAACCTGTAACTGACAATATTATTAGCCTTAAGGCATTTAAATCTTTATTTAATATACTCATAAAAACTATAATAACTGTGTTTATTAAAATGCTTCCAATGCTAAATATAAACATTCTTAAAGCTGAAAGTTGATACAAATTATATTTGCAAGTCATTTCTAACTGAAAGACACCCTTTGTTTTTGAGTTATAAAATGAAAATAAAATCACACTAAGATAAAGTATTGGTGAAGATATAAATATAAATTTATATAAACTTCCTACCTCTCTACTATTTAAACTGGTCATTGAAAAAAATAATACAAACATTCCAGATAGCAATATAATTACTAGTTCAGTTTTATCATGAAATATATTATTAAAGCCTAAATCTTTAAAGGCATTTCTTAAGTAAGGGAAAAATGTTAATTTAGGTTTAACCCCCTCATTAAGTATTTCATCTAATTCCCCTAAATTTAATTCTGGAACTTCTATTTCTAAATCCATATTCTCAATATTAAACTCCTCTTTTTCTCTGTTCATTCTTCTTCACCTCCAATATCTTCTTTATCTTTTTAATACTTGAATAATATTTAGTTTTAACTGTAGACTCTGACATATCAATTAGAGAAGCAATCTCTAAAAATGTCATTCCTCCAAATATCTTTAGTCTTAAAATTTGCTGAATGCTTGTATTTAAAGTATTAATAATCTCTAATATCTCCTTAGCATCCTCCTTAAGCTGAAATGATTCTTCCAAATCATTTTCATAGCCTACTAATCCTTCCTCAAATTCATCTACAACAGTAACATATTTATAGTATGTAGACCTGTAGTTATCGATTATCTTGTTACTGGCTATTTTATAAAGCCATGTCCTAAAGGAAGCTTTTTCATCGTCAAATCCCCCTAAGGATTTAAGCATAGAAATAAATATTTCTTGAGTTAAATCCTTAGATAACTCCTCATTAGATGTTTGTCTAAAAACATAAGCAAATATCTCCTTATAATAAAACTTAACAATCTCTCCAGCTGCTTTTTTATCATTATTCTTTTTTATAAGGGTTATTAATTTCTTTTCATTAATCCGTCTCACCCCACCATCTTCAGTAAAATTCATCCTAAACTTTAATAACCAAAAATTATATATAATTTTCTCTTGAATATCTTTACACTTATTTATTCGTAATAGATAAGGAAATAGTTTTACTTTTTTAGAAAAATTTTATAAAAAATTTTTCTAAATCATATATTAAAATATAACAAATAAAACTTACAAACATATTCCGAGAATTACTAGATTTTAAGTGAAAGTCCAAATTTTAATTTGGAAACTTGAACTTATCCAATGGAACTTTAGTTACATTGGAGTCATTTGAATAATTATTACTCCAAAGATATTACTAAAACTTCGAAACTTGCTACGCTTCGAACAGTCTCAGTTTTTTAACGTAATATCTTCTGCGTAATAATTTAAATTCTAAAGCTCATCTAGATATTCTCTTCATAATGTTTATAAGTTTTATAAAAAGTTATTTTGATACAAACCCATTATTCTAATAAATTTTAATTTATTATCTCTTTTAAGAGATTTTTATCCCTTAACTATAAATATAGTCAACTAATTAAAAAAACATCATAAATATTCCAAGTAAAACTGAAATTGTTACAAGTATATATGGAATATTTGTTTCCCCTGTTTTTTTAACTTTAATAATAATTGCAATTATTGATATAGCTCCAAATAACCAAGCTATAATTTGTTGCACTATATAATTTGTTGGTAAACCTGTTGCATTAAGGTACGCTATAAAAATTGACCATATAACTAAAAAATAAAATACTACATTTTTTAGTTTTCTGTTTTTCAAGAAAAAAAGCAAAGAAATTCCTAATATACTTACTACTAATATAAATACAAATAATATTAATAAATATCCAAGCGCCATACTTGTTTCCTCCTTTAATAATTTTTTTCTATACTTTTATAATATCCTGAATTTATTAAAACAATTATGAAGTTCATTTATAATCTATTCAAATATTAACCTATACTTTTAATTAATACCATAAATATTCACTTAAATTTCTTTAAATTTTATCAATTAATTAAAAAACAGTGTATAATGTATTTATAATATATGGTATATATTACATAAATATCATATAAAACTAAAGTTAAAGACAATAAAGTAATCAATAATGTCAAATTAAGATACTTTAATTAATATAAACTACTTAAGGAGATGCTCTTATGAAAGTTTGTCCTAATTGTAAAGAAAACTTTCCATATATGGATTTAATGCTTGCATTATGGGGATTTGCTGGTTGTGGGTATATCAAATGTAAAAATTGTAATACTCAATACAAGGTTACAAAAAATTCTAAAGTATTCATTGCCTTATTAGCTTTATTCCCTTATTTTATAGAAGGCTATCTATTTTCTTTTGATATTTTTTATTACATTATTTATCTAATTATTATTGTTCCCTTATCTCCATTTATGATTAGACTAAAAGAAAATAATGATAATGAGAAGTATATAAAACTTTAATTAAAACTAATTTCAATATATAAAATTTTATATATTGTAACAATAAGCTAATTTTTAAAATAATAAACTAATTATACTTTATAAACTAAACATATAATTTTTATATTAAATTACATAAGTTTTAAAATTAAGGCTATAAATTTAGAGAGGTTATGAAATGAGAATACTAGATGATATAACTAAATTTATTTTTGTTTGTGATGAACCAAAGCCTTGTGACTTAATCTTTATACCAGGTTCATCCAAATATGAGGTAAGCGAAAAGGCTAGTTTATTATATAAACAAAGATTAGCAAAATATGTACTTCCTTCAGGCAAGTTTTCTTGTAAACTAGAAAAATTCCCAAATGAAAAAATAATAAATAAAAAGTATGCTGGTAAATATGAATCTGATTGGGAATTCTGTAAGGAAGTTTTATTTAGAAATGATGTTCCATTAGAATCTATTTTAGTTGAAAATAAATCAACTAATACCTCTGAAAACGCCTTTTTCTCAAGGAAAGTTACAGATGATTTAAATATAGAAGTTAAAAGTGCTATATTATGTTGCCAAGCCTTTCATGCCAGAAGGGCTTTAATTAATTACTCTTTAGCATATCCTAATACACAATTTTATGTTGTTCCAGTAGAAACTCAAGGAATTTCTAAGGATAACTGGTATAAATCTGATTACGGCATAAATAGAGTTCTTGGTGAGCTAAGAAAATGTGGGTCTTATTTTGAAGAATATATAAAACATTTAAATAAAGATGTATAAAATTAATGCCTTATTTTTAAGCTTATTAATTTAAATATATTAAAAGGAGTTTTTATATGTTTTCTAAAAAAGAAAAGAGATTTGAAAATAAGTTTATAGAAAACTTAGGTTTTGGAACAATAATTGTCTTAGTAGATAAAAAAACTGGAGTAAATTATCTTTTAGCTCAAGGACCAGATGGTTGTGGTTTAACCCCTTTACTAGATTCTAAAGGAAATGTAGTTGTGGAAAAATAATGAGATTAATTCTTTAAATAATACTATATGAAAACCACTTAAAATTAATATTCACTTAAAATATAGAGTATAAAAAGAGATATCAAAATATATGATATCTCTTTTTCATTGATTTTACTATTTAATTAATGATATTTTTATTAATTTTCCTTTAAAGCGAAGAATTTAAGATTAATTCATAATGATTAGTTATCCTATCTATTTTCTTCTAATTACTTTTCTTTTGTAAAAAATCATTGCTATACCTATTCCAATAGCTATAACCCCTATTATTACAATAACTATTCTTCCGCCCACTGAGCCAGTATTAGGTAAGAAACCAAAGTGTTTAACCTTAACTTTACATGTAGCTTTAAAGCCACCATCCTTAGTTGTTACTGTTATTTCAGCTTCTCCTGATGACTTGGCCTCTATATTTCCATTCTCATCAACTGATACAACCTTTGGATTATTTGTTGTCCAAGTAACATCCTTGTTTGTTGCATCTTTTGGACTTATTTCAGCCTTTAAAGTGTATTTTTCACCTTTTTTAAGGTTTAAATCTTTCTTATTTAATTTGACGCCAGTTACCTTAATTTCTTCTGGAGGAGTGGCTTCTTTTTCATTTACCTTAACATTGATTTCCTTAGTTTTTGATGCACCTTCACTATCTGTTACTTTGTAAATTACTTTATAATCTCCAACCTTTTCTGTGTCCACATTATTTTCTATAACCTTAATATCCTTTGTTATATCTCCATCTTCCTTATCCGTAGCTGTTACACCATCCATTGGATCAAACTTATCCCCGACTGTTAATGTAACATCTTTAGCATTTATTTCTGGAGCATTATTTATAATTGAAGGTGATAAACTATCATTTTTACGAGCTAAGATGGCAGTTCCTCCTTCTTCTTTTGAAGGGGCTTTTACAGTTACCTTTCCATCTTTGCCTATTGAATATTCATTTCCACTATATAAGTCTTTAACCTTATCTCCTTCTTTGAAATTTGTTTTAAAACTTATATCTTTATCTTGATTTTTAGTGTTTAATACAACAAATAGGTTTTGTCCATTTGTAATATTTTTCTCTTCATTATTTTCACTTAGATTCATAGGCGTAATTTCTTTTCCATTATAGCTTCTTAATACTACTGAATATCCTTCTTCATTGTTTCCTGCAATAGTTTTTCTATTTCCCTTTGAAAATACCTTAGAGTATTCTTTTCTTATATTAAGAAGTTTTTCATAATGATCATGAACCTTTTTATACTTAGGATCATTTAATCTTTCAAAATCCATATCATATCTATTTTGATCTCCTTGTTCAAAGCCATTCCATCCTGACATTCCAAGTTCTTCTCCATAGTATATAACAGGGATACCCTTATCTGTTATTTGAAGAGAAGCAGCAAGCATTTGTTTGCCTAAGTCATCTCCCACAGTCTTTAGGAATCCATCTTCATCATGACTACTTAAGAATTGTCCCATTAAATTGGTATTGCTTATTTTACTTGCTCTATCATCTAAATAAGCTGAAGTTCCCTCAATATTTCCATTTACAAAATCTCTTGCTTTTCCTTTATAACCAAAGTCTAATAAAGCATCCATTTGACCATTTTGAAGTTGTCCTCCATCGTTATTTATATCAGCTCCAAAATATTCACCAATAGTTTTAAAGCTTGGGTTTATTTCTGTTAATTTATTTTTAAATGCCTTCCAAGTTGTATTATCAACATGCTTAACTGTATCAACTCTAAAATAATCAATAGTATTTCCTTTTTCAGTCTTTGACCTTTCAATCCATCCTGTTTGCCATTCTATTAATTTTTCTCTTACTTCTGGATCCTCTGTTTTAAAATCTGGAAGTCCTGCTGACTCTTGAGTTATAAAATCATTTCCTGGATTTTCTCTAAACATGCCTTTAAACTTAACTCTATCTTCCTCTGTTGGATAGTTATTAGCTCCACTATTATCCTCTTTATTTTTCATTCCATAGCCAGCATGATTTAAAACAACATCAACCATTATTTTTATTCCACTATCATGTGCTGTGTCTATTAATGTTTTTAAGTCATCCATTGTTCCTAAATGTGGATCTAATTTTTCAAAATCCTTAGCCCAGTAACCATGATATGAGTATTGAGTTTTTCCTTGAGAAAACATTTGATTAAAATCAGTATTCTCAACAATAGGAGTTATCCAAATTGTGTTTATTCCAAGTTCTTTTAAATATGGAATCTTATCTGTTAATCCTTTTAAATCTCCTCCATGATAAGTATATTGATTCTTCTTATCATAGTTGTTTCCATGAGGATCATCATTATTCTTATCTCCATTAAAGAATCTGTCTGTTACTGTAAAGTAAATTCTAGATTCATCAAAACCAAAATCTAAAGGTCCAACACCTACCTTTGATTTAACAGTTAAATTTCCTAATGCCTTATGATTTTCACCATTTTTATCAACTATTGTAACTGGTATTTCTTTTTCTCCAGCTACTACATTATCATTTATTCCAATGCTTTGACTTAATGAATTATCCTTTAATAAATTTAAATCCATTAATACCTTATTAGGGCCACCTACATTTGTAAGGTCCATATAAACTTCTTTTATATTTTCTTTTTTAGCATCACTTCCACTTAATTTAAGATTTACAAGGGCATTTTCATCATAGTTAACCTGATTATTTTTGAAAGTAACCTCTCCATTTATTTTTAATGGAGAATATTTTATTCTTTGTTTTTCAGTTTCAACTGTTTTACCATCCTTAGTAACTAAGAAACTATATTCATAAGTTCCAGGTTTTATATCCTTTAATGAATATGCAAAGAACTCATTTTGTGAATCATACTCCATGTCATAAGTCTTTGTATCCTTAAACAATATTCCTAGTGAAGTAACCTTAACTTGAACCTTGTCTATGGAAGATTGATTACTCTCTTCATATAAAGCTTCATCTCTATATTTAAAGTTAATATTTCCTTCTTGTATTTCAGCATTTTTTATAGCTGGAACTTGGAAGAACTCTCCCACTCCACTCTTAACAGTTACCTTTGTTACATTCATTGATGGATCTATTTGTATATATCTGTCTGATTCATATGGATCTTTTTCATCCCAACCAGTACCCTTTCTTAAAACAAATCCAACCTGAGTTACATCTGGTGCTATTTCAAACTTAGATATTGCTTTTCCATCTTTTATTTGAGTAAAGTTTTGTTGACCATCATTTACTCCTGTTTGCCAAGTCCAAATATTCCATCCATCATAGTTTTTATCATCTCTAATATAAGTGAATTCTATATACTTCTTAGTATATTTTTTAACTTCTATTTCCTTAGTAGCCTTAGCATTTCCAATCTTAGCTGTTATTTTAACCTTACCTTCACTAATTCCTTGAACCACTCCTAGAGTTGATACTTTAGCTATGCTTTCATCTGAAGAGGACCACTCTATATTTGCACCTGAGATTACTTGTCCAAATTGATCCTTAACAATTCCATTAAGTTGAATATCCTTCCCTGTATAAACTTGATTTGGACCATCTAATTCTAAAGAGCTTGGAACAAGATGAACAACCTCTACTTCTACGTCCTTAGTTAAACTTCCAGAGCTTAAAGTTATAATTGACTTTCCTTCTTTTAAAGCAGTTACTTTTCCATTATTTGAATCAACCTTTATTACTGAGTCATCTGAAACATTCCATTTTATTTCTGCATTAGGAATTATTCTTCCATTTTGGTCTTTAAGTACTGCCTTTAAGAAACTTGAAGCTCCTATATCTAGTTTTAGGCTTGAAGGAGTAACATCTATAGATGTTGGAGTTTGTGCTTCTCCCTCTACACTTTCATCATAAAGAACCTTAGCTGATAAAGGTGCAACCTTTACTGAATTTACCACCTTAAGAGATTCTAAGACACTTGTTCCGGCCTTGTGTTCATTTACTACCACATTCCAATCACCTTCATGTGGAAGAGAAATTTCCTTCTCAGCATTATTTCCATTATAAGCTACCACTATGTTCTTCCATGAATCTCCATTAGCAAAGTTTTTAAGTTGAAATACAACTATATTATCATTAGATTTAGTTACTACTAAATTACTTTCAATAGCAGCCTTTTTATCCATTCTAAAGGCTGGATGTGATTTTCTTAAAGCTATTAATCCTTGATAATAATCAAATACTCCACTAAACTTTTCTTTATTTTGCCAGTTTATTTGATTTATAGCATCTGGACTCTTATAGCTATTGTGATCTCCATATTTACTTCTTAAGAATTCATCTCCAGCTTGGAAGAATGGAATTCCTTGTGAAGTCATTGTAATAGCAGTTGTTAATATACTTCTTCTTACATATTCATTATCTAAAGGATTAGTCTCTGTTATTACACTATATGGTTTAGCTTTCTTTTCAACTGCCTCTTGAACTGAAGAATATTTATTAGCATCTTCTCCTGTTAAAGCTCCATCTCTCATTTCTAAGAAACCTGCTGCCTTTTCCTTGCCTGCTGACTTTATAATCTTATCCCAAAGATTTAAATTATCATGAGCAGTTACATAGTTTATTGTTTCACTTGGACTATCAGTAAAATCATCAACTGATCCTTTAACCCCAGTTACTATAGCTCCTTCTTTACCACTAGCTCCAGTAGCAAAGCCTTGTCCTGCTCCATCACTATCACCTTTTATAGCTCCTCTAAAATTATCATTAAATACGGCAAAACCCTTACCTTTTTGGCTTCCCTTTAAAGTTTGCTGTTCTTGTGGAAGTGCACTTCCTCCAGCTTGCCATGGTTCACCATATATTATTAAACTTGGATCAATTTCATTTCTTAACTCAGTTGTTAGTTCACTCATAGTTTTTGTATCTATTAATCCCATTAAATCGAATCTAAATCCATCAACGTCATATTCTTTAGCTAAATACTTAACAGAATCTTTTATATATTTTCTAACCATAGGTCTTTCTGTTGCAACTTCATTACCACATCCTGATCCATTAGTGTATTTACCTTCATCATTAGTTCTATAAAAATATCCTGGTACAACTGGATCAAAAGGTGAATTTTGCCCTATTCCATAAGTATGATTATAAACTACATCCATAACTACTCTTATTCCATTTTTATGAAGAGCTTGTACCATATCTTTAAATTCTCTTACTCTTGATTTTGGATCTTCAGCATTTGTTGAATATGATCCCTCTAAGGAATTATAATTTTGAGGATCATATCCCCAGTTAAATTGAGGTTTATTGCTTACTTCATTAACTGAAGCATAATCAAAAGATGGTAATAAATGAACTGTTGTTATCCCTAACTCTTTTAAATGATCTATTCCTGTTTTAACATCAGTTCCTAGAACCTTTGTTCCTTCTTCTGCTATACCTTCAAATTTACCTTTATTATTTATTCCTGAATCTTTAAATATTGAAAAATCTCTAACATGCATTTCGTATAAAATTGAATCTGTAGGATTTAACATAGGAGGTTTCTTTACACTTCCCCATTCTGATGGATTTGTAGATGAAAAATCAATTATGGCCCCTCTTTGGCCATTAGCTGAAACTGCCTTTGCATATGGATCTATAGCATAATTTGTTTTTCCATCTGAAAAGCTTACTTTGTACATATAGTACTTACCTTCTAAGTTTTCATCTACTTTTAGGCTCCAAACTCCTTTATCCTCCTTCTTCATAGAAATTTCTCTTCCACCAGTATTATCTGTTACTTTTCCATTTTCATCATAAGTTCCCTCATTATCATATAATATTAAGCTAACTTCCTTAGCTGTTGGTGCCCATAATTTAAATGTTGAAGAATCTTTTTTGTAAGTTACCCCTAAGTCATCTCCATTATAGAAATATTCTGGATCATCTAAGATCTTTCTCATAGTAACCTTAGTTGCTCTAAAGTTATTACTGCTAACTTCATAATCATGGCTTGGATCAATTTCTGGAGTACTAAAGAATCCTTTCTTTAAAGTTAATTTAACTTTATTATCAGATACTTTAATTGCACTTGTTTTAATTTCCTTATTATCAGTCTTATCAATTAATTTGAAAGAATCTAATTCTGAATCCTCTATATTCCCAGCAGAAGTAACTAAAAGGTCTATTTTACTATCCATTAAGGCAGATACTAATTTAGGTGAGGTATCTACATCCTTCTTATCATAATAAATATTTTCATCCCCTTGTATTAACCATACCTCTACATTATTTCCATTCTTAACTTCTATGGTTCTATCATGTCCAACATCTTTATCTTCCCAATTTCCTTTTCTAATAAGGAAGTTTAATTTATCAGATGGGAATTTATAGACCGCTCTTGTAAAGCCTTTTTCAGCTTCATCTTTTTTATTAAAATCGTAACCTTTTCCTTCTCCACCTGTTTGCCATAACCATAAATTCCAGTTATCATAATTACCATCAAATCTATAATAATTTATTGTATAGGTATACATTTGAGATAAAATAGTAATTTCTTTACTAGATGCGTATTTTCCATCAGTAGCTTTAATCTTTATTTTCTTACTTGAATCTACATCCTTAGAAACTTTTAAAGTATTTTCTTCAATTGATACTCCACTTACTGGTTCCTCTAAAGACCAATTAACATTAGTTTCTTTTTTATTGCCTTCAGTATCATAGATATATGCAACTAGCTTTGTATTGCTACCTGCCTCAACACTTGATTCTACTCCTATTTCTAAGCCTGGCATATTTAATACTGAATTTCCATTAGCCATGACCTTATTAGATGGGTCTGTAAATGAATTATCCCAATTATCCTTATTAGGTTTAAACTTATATTCATAAACTCCACCAGTTAAAGGTATTGTTACTTTAAATACCCCATCTTCTCCCTTTTTCATTTCAATTTGCTTACTTGTATCCCAAGATACCATAGATCCTATAAGATACAAGCTATCCCCATTAAACTTAGCACTAAAAGTTACTGTTCCATCCTCATTTACTACAGGACTTTTTACTGAATCTGGCTTGTTTTCACTTTCTCCTTGATTTCCACCATTATTATCTTCATCTGTATTTTCATCACCCTTTATTCCTAATGCTTCATTTATTTCTTTGGTGTTATTTATTGAATCATATATTTTATTATTTTTTAAATCTGCTACAAAGATAACATTTCTGTCCTCTGATACATTTAAAGTAACATTTCCTTGAGATGGTATTCCTCCATTATCCCAAGAATGATTTGCAAGACCTTTATACTCATAAGTTCCTTTTTTCATTACCTTAGAATATAAAACCCTATTTTCATCAAGATTATGCATTTCAAAATTTTTGTTATTTACATCCCAATCTCCATTTCCTTCTCTAACTGTTCCTATTAATGAAACTGTATTAGAAAGACTTGGATTATTTATTGAATCCTTAACATAATTATCTAAATAATTGCTTAGAATAGTTATGTTTTTAGTACCCTTTGGAATTACTACCTTAGCATTTTCTGCTACTTCACCATTATTCCACTCTCCATTATATGAAACTTTGTATTCTAAACTTATATCTTTTCCTTGTGCACTCTCTTTTATAGGGAAAGTCTTTTTATACATACCTCCACCTATATAATCAAGTTTCTCGGTATCGTTACCAGGATTCCAATCAGAAGCCCCATCAATTATATCCTTTATATTACCTGCTAAAATAGCCTTAGTTTTAAATTGATCAGGATTATTTATTGAATCATATACCTTTTTATTTTTATAATCCAATCTAAATATTACCTCTGAATCTTTTGATAAATTCAAAGCTATGTTTTGACCATTATTACCATAGCTCTCATCCCAAGTTCCATTCATGGCAACTTTATAATTATAATTTCCTGCCTTTAACTTTAAAGCACCTTCATATAAACCATTTTTATACTTTTTCAGCACTCCATTCATATTTCTTGGATCCCAATCGGAACCGTTACCATTAACTTGTAAAAAATCTCCCACAACTACAGCAAAAGCTTCACTCTCATTCTTAACTAAAGTCTTTTCATTTACTTTAGTATTATTATTTTCTACTTCAGCCATTACTGGCATATGAGGTAAAAAGCTAAACAAGAATGTAAATAAAACTAGCATAGAAATAGACTTAATCTTTTTACTGCTATTCACTTTATAAACCCCTTTCTTATTTAAATTTTAATAATATATTTTAATATTAACACTTTAATCATAACGTTTTCAATATTTTTAGAAATTTTGTAACATCATACAAAAACATAATTTATCTAGGTTAATTTTAATGAAAATATAAAAAGGGATACTAATAATAAGCATCACCTTTTAATTGCTCTACTATATTTTTAATATCACAAAGTTCAATCCTCTTATTGTAAGTTATTTTAAACTTTAAATAACCTACCATTTTAAATAATATCTAATTATGTCTCTAAAACTTAACTCTATAAAAATTTTATATTATTTCTACAATATTTGTTTATTATATAAATAATATAGTCATCTCTATCAAATAATCTATTGCTATTTTGATCTCCACAGACTTTAACTATTTCCTTAATAGGAACTTCTAAGCTACTCTTCTGTCCTAAAGATCTATTATTTATATAGTTATCTAAAACCTTTTTAACCCCATCTCTTTTTATATTTCCTAAATACCACCACGGAGCTATTGAAGTATAGTTTGGATAAACATCAAACTGAGAAGTTATATAAAAAACTGGAAAGTCTGTAACAAGATTTTTGGTTGAAGAGTCATTAATAAGTTCACCATATAAATCTTTTTCCCTCTTTCCTAAACGGTGATGAAATTCTTTAGGTATATTTACTAAATCATCTAAGGTTATTCTTATATCATATAGCTTTTCATTTTCACCATCGCAACTTCCTTGATGAATAAAAAGTTCAAACTCCTCTCCAAACACCTTACATCTTTCTTCTAAATTCATCTCTTTGCTTAAATCTATTAATTTTTCTATTTCACTAATATTATCTTTATTAACAAATATTTGCCACCTTGGAGCAATTTTATTCTCTAGTAGTATTCTAGTGGCATTTATAAGCTCATTAAATGCTCCCTTTCTTCCAACATAATAATCTGTTTTTTCCTCAAGACCAAAGAAAGTTAATTGGCATCTTCTAACCCCAATATTATATGCCCACTTAACGTATTCTTCATCTCTATTTATTCTCCAAAAGCTTAATAACTCAAATCTTTTAGGTTTAGTATTCTTGCTTAGTTCATTATCTATTTCCCAAAGCTTTTTATAATCTGCATTAAAATCTGGCTCTCTAAACCAACTATAAACTTCTAAAGAATTAGCATAATCTTTAAAAGAATTGGCTACATATTTTAAATCCTCTATGGACATATTTCCATTCTTAAAATGTCCTATCCAGCAATGTTTGCATCTATTAGGACATCCTGACATATCTAAGGCAATTGTAATATTCTTAAATAGCATCTCTATCCCCCTTAAATCTTATCTTTTATTTTTCAATGAATTTATTTGTTTTTTTAGTTCGTTTATCATATCATTATGAGTATTAATATCTGTATATATTTGTTTCCTCACATATCTAGGAAACATTTCATTTACATCATCTACATACGCATCCCCATCATTAGGAATTCTAAAATTTGTTATGCTTAATTCTCCTTTTACTCTATTTGCCTTAAGAAGTACTGGAAGGGAGGATCCACTACCTGAACTATTTTCCTTTAAAACCCAAAGGTATATCTCATCTTTACTTGTTCCTAAAATCTTAAAAGCACTATATATTTCTCCCTCATTTACTGTAATTTTATTTGCGGTCTTATTGTCTATATATTCTCTAATCACTTCACTATCAGCCTCAGTAATTTTTAAGTTATCCTCATTATTTTTACTGCATCCTATAAAAGATAAACTGCATATAAAAAACATAACTATTATACCTATATTCTTTAATACTTTGCTTGAACTCTTATTTCTCATTTTGCTTCCCTCCTAAATCATAAATCTAATTAGTATTATTGTAATTATAATATCTTATTATAAAATAATAATTACAGTTTAATTACTAAAATTTAAAATAACACCATATTAACCAAATACTATTAACTAATTTTAAATTACTATAAAGAAATTATTATATTCAATAAACTAAATACTTCACTTAACTAAAAAATTTATATTCTTTAAAAAAATAAATATAAACTTTGCATAATAACTATACAAATTTTAAATGTATAGTTTTATTAAAAATGTAATAAAAACACAATAAAGCAAAAATTCAATTGCAAATTATTCTTTCATATTAAAATTTTAGAAATATTATATACATATTATTCTAAATTTATGTTATATTAGTTAATGGACATAAATGTAAGGAGGACAAAATGGATAAATTCACATCGTTTTTAAAGAAAAGAAAAGCTTTTGTTATAGTAGCTTTAATTGGTATTATTGCTGGATTTAGTTTGTATAATAATCCAACTCCAGAAGAGATTGATAAATTAAAAGTTGAAAAATCAACAATATTAGCTAAAGTAGATAGTTCTCAAGAAGAGCTCTCTAACTTAAACAAAGACATAGGTAATTTACAAGATGAAATTAATAAACTTAACAATGAAAAGCAAAAACAAGAAGAACTCTTAAAAGATACAACAGATAAAATAGAGAAAAAGAAAATAGAAGAAGCTGAAGAAAATGCTGAAGCTGAGAAAAAGAAAGAAGAAGAAGAAGCTGAAAAACAAAGACAAGCTAAAATTGAAAAACAGGAAAAGGCTAATATAGTATCTCAAAAAGAATCTGAAAGTAATAAACAAAGTTCTCAAAATAATTCTAATGAAAACTCTGATAGCAATAATATTAATAATTCAAACTCACCTCATAGTTCTAATAGCAATAGCCACCAATCTTCTAAACCAGTTGGTGACATGGTGTACATAACTGCAACTGGTAAGAAATATCATCGTATAAATAACTGTGGTAAAACTAATCCAGCTAGAACAAGTTATATTTCATTATCAGAAGCTCAATCTATGGGATATTCCCCTTGTTCAAAATGTTATTAATATAAATATGAAAGGATTCTGATTTATGAAAAACAAACTTAAAAAAATATTAAAATCTTCATTAAAATTGTTTTTAGGAATATTGATATTTTTTATATCCTTTTCAATTGGTTCTATACCCAAATTTGATTCAGATATAAATAATTATCATAGTGAATTAGTTACTACAATTAACAATTCAAAAGAAGATTTAACTCACAAAGAAGAGGAATTATCTAAAGCTAAGGCTGAAAAGGACGATTTAGAAAAACAATTAAGTAATCTAAATGACTCATTAAATAAAACTAAGGAGTCTATTAAACAATTAGAAAATAGCAATAATAATTAATTTTTTATAATCTTAATTATTTTTAACTTTATACATTTCATAAGAACCAGTTGTTACTGCTTAATAACTGGTTCTTTATTTTTTCCTTTAATTAACTTTCTATGATTTAAAATCCCTAAAATACTTCTAATTTTCAAAAAAGTTCTATATTAACTCCTTATAATATAAACTCTTTTATCTTAAATAATGTATAATTTATATTGTTAAGAAGTATATTCTTACTTATATTTAAAGAAAAATCGAGGTGATTATTATGAAGGTAAGAATTATAAGGCCTTCTTAAAATACTAATATAAAATTAACTAAGTTTTTAATAAAGGAGGAACTTAAGATGAAAGCTTTAATGAGTTTTATTCCAATGATTTTTTCATTGGCAATTGCAACTTTTATTTTTATACCTATAAATAAAAGTTTAAAATTATCAGATAAAATATCAAAAATTATTCCTACAACACCTAAATTTAAACCACTATTTTTTGTGGTATGTATGTTTTTACTTTTACTTATAATAGGGTTGCTTGGTTTATATGTAATACCAATGAATGACTTAACTTATTACATATTAACTGGAATAATAGCGGGCATTGGTATTAGCATAACAGTTGAAATTTCACCAAAACATCATAAATAACATAAGCCTATTAAATAGATAAAGAGGTTGTCTAAAACTTTAAAATAAAACATGTAATTTAATACTTAAGTGCTTAAATTAAGCAATGATTTATTAGTTTTTTAGTTTTGGACAACCTCTTTTATATTTAATTTATCACTCTTCCTACTCTTATAAACCTTTTCATTATATCAGTTTTTTTATATTCTATGTCTATTATAAATAATGTTTCTAAAACTATATTTTTCATTTATAAGTATTTTTAAATACTATCTACTTAGATTCTTTCTTACAATTTTCAAATAATTTTTTTGCTATTTCTTTATTATATTCATTTTTATTTTTAAAAATAATTATTGAATTCCTTTTATTATACTTAATTTTAATATACTGTTTCTTTTCAACTATATCACTTATATCTTTATAATAAATTCTCTTTTCTATATTATCTGTTTTAAGGCCTATAAACTCTGGGTTATTAATTTCAAGCAAATAGCCTGCAAAAGGCTTTCCCACTCCAAAACAACTCATAGTATCTATTAAATATCTATCTATTATTACGGACCTAAATATAATATTTAAATTATAAAAAATAACAAAAATACTAACAACATAATATAAAATTACCCAATAAAATTTTATATTATATATTCCAAATTTTTCTATATATAAACTCTTAAAAGTATTACTGAAATCTATAGTAATATAGATAGAAGAACAAATAAGTATAAAAATTACTAATAGTTTCGTTCCATCAAAAAGATCTTTATTAAGATTAAGTTTAATGCCTTTTTTAGGTCTAATTTTACCATGAATAAACTTTTTACTATATTCTAATTTATACATATTAATTTTTCCCCTTTTTAACTATATGTTTTTTAAATTCCTCAAAATTTTCAAGTTTATTTATTGGCAACATAATTAAAAATTTATTTTTATCAATTATTATTAAATGGTCATCTAAAAGCTTTATAGTAGCTCCTTTTTTATTTACTTTTAAAACTTTATTTTTAGATTCCATTATAAATTCTTTTTCATTAATAGCTATGTTAAAGTCACCTATTAAATATGAATAAGCTTTTACATACATATAATGGTTTACCAAATAATTTACTAACTTAATTCCTATAAAAAAAAAGTACAAATAAAAAATAAAATAAAGAGCTTATAAATAAAATCATATACAAAAATTTAATAGAAAATATCTCCTTATTAGTTATAGCTAATACTAAATAAGAGGTTAAAATTAATATTAGTGGCATTTCAAAATATCTTTCTATCTTTTTCTCATACCTTTCCCCTCTATTTTCAACCATTAATTTTCCAAATTGCTTTTTTAGAAATTTGCACTTTTTTAAATCCTTTCTATCTATACTTATTTTATATTCCACCTAAAACACCTCCTTAAAAATACCTATTATACATAATTATCTCATAAATAATCTAAAGTATGATTTAAATTTATCTAAACAAATTGTTTCTATATATTACCTTTTATATTTTAAATATAAAAAAGGGTAAGTTTTCACTTACCCTCTATTTATTAATAATACTAATTATTTTTTGATTTCCACTCATTTAATTGTTTTTGTATTTCAGCTTTAACTTCATTTATACCTGAATCATTTAATTTTTTGTTTAAATCATTTAATCCAACTTCAGGATCTATAGAGCCAGTATATAATGCTTTTTCAAATTCTTGTAACACATTGTTTATAGAAGAAATTTGATTTGAAACATTTTCAGTATTAAATTTAAATCCTAATATTGGAGAAACCTTAGCTGAATTATTGAACTTTTCAAAAGCATCCCACTTATCTACAGGATCATTTTCTAAAACATAAGTGCCAAATAAATTTCCATATGCCCAGCTAACAGCGTCATATTTCTTATTATCAAATTTCTTTATTTGTTTGTCATTAATTTTTTCATAATGTTTTCCCTCTATTCCAAACATCAATAAGTTTCTTAAAGTTGGATCAGTATTTACTAAAGTTAATAACTCCATTGCTTTTTTAGGATGTTTAGAATTAGATGAAATAGCAGTCATTGCACCAGTTGTTGAGTTATTAGTTACATATGGAGGTATTATTGATGAAGTTACTACTTCTCTACCTAAAGATTGTCCCCATCCATTTTCAGCATATGGTTGTCCATCTGCTTTCCATACAAATCTTTTCACTTCTGGTTTCATATTATTTACAGCAGCATCCTGATTTATGTATCCAGCTTCATAATATTCTCTTAATTTTAATAACATATCTTTCATTTCTTTTGATTCAAATTTATTTGTTACAGTTAAACTTTTATCATTATAGAATATACCTAAAGGATTTACTATATCATCGAATTCCAATGGAATGGAATCACCTTGGGTATAAAATGGAATAAAATCTGGCTCTTTTTCTTTTACTAATTTTAACCAAGGTTCTAAATCGTTTACTGAATGTATATCTTCATAAGGAATCTTATACTTTTCAACAAGTTCTTTATCAAATACCCACATTGGAGCTAATGCTATTTCTTTTTGATTTGGAACAGCATATATTTTGCCATCTATCTCTGCACCCTTCCATAACTCTTTGTTTATTTCTTTTTTTAGTGGTGCTCCTTCTGTATCTAATAAATCATTTAACTCTAAAAAGGCTCCTTTTCTAGCATATTCTAAATATGGGAATGCCCAAGAACATGTAAATGCTAGGTCATAAGGCTCACCTGAATTACTAATAACCCCCATCTTCTTAGTATAGTCACCAAAAGGTATATGTTTTATATCTACTGTAGCATTTATTTTATCTTTTATATATTTATTTACTTCCTCTTCTACAAGTTCATTGTCAGCTGGCTCATCGCCTATAACATACCAAGTCAAATTAACAGTTTCTTTACTTTCCTTTTCTTTGCTATTTCCACAGCCTGTAAGTATTAAAGATGAACATACAATACCACTTAAAATTAATGATAATACTTTTTTTCTTTTTATCATATTGTCCCCCTCCTAATAATATCTTATCCGCTTTCGAAAACGTTTTATATAAGAATTTTACTATTTAAACTATTTAATATCAATAATTTAAGTCTAATATTTTAATACATGAAGAACACTTTATATAATTTGTTAATAAATTATATAATTTGTACATACATTTAAAGAAATATTTCCATTTTACTTATCCTATAAAATCACTTACATTTATCCTTTAAAATTCTTTTCTCCTGTTTTGAAACTATTGTTTTAATAAAATAAATTTACTATATTTATCATTTCAAATCTAAAAAATTGCTTCCTTTAAAATAGATTTCAACAATTTTTTATCTTATCTACTTTAAAGGAAGTAATTCACATAGACTTATATTTTGCTTTAAAATTTTACAATTATCTTTTAATTATTATCTGGTATCTTCTCCTCCTAAATCTTTACTTCTATCAAAATAAGTTGTATGTAACATTTTCTCAGCAAGATTGCTTAAAGGTTTTCCATAAAACTCCTCATATAACTTTTTAATTTCTTCATTTTCATAACTAACTCTTAATTTCATGCTTGAGTCTCTTTTATATAATCCATCTATACGCTTTTCTCTAAGTTTATCACCATCAAATTTTTTATCTTTAGGTTGACCCCCTCCACCTATGCATCCACCTGGACAAGTCATAACCTCAATAAAATGATATTTCTTATCTTCATTTTTCATCTTTGAAATAAACTTTGAAGCATTTTCAGTTCCATAAATAACAGCTATGTTTATTTCTAAGTCATTTATTTTGAAACTAGCTTCACGAACACCTTCCATACCTCTTACAGACTCTAAATCATAAAAGTCTTTAGGCGGATCTTCTCTTGTGATATATTTGTATGCTGTTCTTAAAGCAGCCTCCATAACTCCACCTGTATTAGCAAATATAACACCAGCCCCTGAGGCTTCTCCCATTAATTTATCAAAATTACTATCCTCTAAAGAATTAAAATCAATTCCTTTTTCTTTAGCCCAAATAGCTACTTCCCTAGTTGTTATAACATAGTCCATATCACGCATATCTTCTATGCCATAATATCTACCTGATGTATTCATCTCTTCTCTTTTGATTTCAAACTTTTTAGCTGTACATGGCGTTAAGGCTACATTTACAATCTTAGAAGGATCAATTCCCATCTTCTTTGCAAAATAAGTCTTTATCGTAGGCCCTTGCATACCTATAGGACTCTTTGAAGTTGAAATATGCTCTAAGATTTCTGGATGAAAGGTTTCAGCATATTTTATCCATGCAGGGCAGCAACTAGTAAATTGAGGTAGCGGTTTATTATTTTTAGTTATACGCTCTACTAATTCACTGGCTTCCTCAACTATTGTCATATCAGCAGCAAAATTAGTATCAAGAACATAATCAAAACCTAACTTACGAAGTAATGCTATCATTTTACCTTGGACAAAACTTCCATCATTCATATTAAATTCTTCACCTAAGGATACTCTAACAGCTGGCGACGCAGAAACTATGACTATTTTATCTTTATCACTTATTGCATCTTGTACTTTTTTATAATCAAAAACCTCTGTAATACTAGATGTAGGACATACATTTGCACATTGACCACAATTAATACAAACAGCAGTATCATTAGTTTTTTCCAAAGAATAATGACCATTTACTCCTATATAATTTGTGCATATATCTTTGCATAAACCACATTTTATACATTTCTCTTCATCTCTGCAAATAGATGGATTATCCTTCTCAATGGCTACACGTATATTAGTAGATAAATGTTTACTCATTGATTCTCCCCCTTAACCTTTTGTTTTCTTATTCCATATAATGTTAACCTCTAATACATATTTTTTCAATTAATGCATTTAAATACTATTATTTATTTTCTATGTATTTATTGACTTTTTATTTAAAATACAAACTTTGTTTTAATATACTTTTAATTCTCTATACCTTTTATCTATAAATTTATAGATTCCTAGTTTCTATTTATTATAGCTATGTTACCTAATACAATAACTTTATTAAGATTTAAGCACCTACTTATACTAAAAAAATCTACTATTAAAACTTTATTATTTAAAATACTTTTCAATAAAAAATTAGAGTAAGCCCTAATATATTGCCTTCAAATTACTTAATCACAAGTCTAATAATTTACTACAATATACTTTAAAGCCTACTCTCCACTTTATTCATCTCTAAAATCATATTTACCATTTGGCAAGTCTATATTATGATTATTTATGGAAATAGTATCATTATCAATCCAACTCATATTTGCCTCATTTATATGATAATCCCTATATATTTCTTTTTTATTTTGCCCTTCCTTCAAATAACATATAACTGACCAATCTACTGTAGCCCCTCCATTAATAAGATATGCCTCAATCTTATACTTTCCATCACTAGATACTGTTTCTCCTAAAAGCTCTTCACTTACTTTAGACTCTTTAAAACTATCATTAAACTCCCTTATTGATGATGATATTTTAAAGGCAGCTACTCCCAAAAATATTAAAATAATAACAATATAAACTCCCAATCTTCTCTTAAATTTCTTGTACTTTAAATATTTATTAGTCCTTCTTTTCTCCATAGTATTTCTCCTAACATATAAAAATATAAATCTTAGATTAATTTTATATAATTTATCACACAAAATCTACCAACATCTAACAATTAAATTATTGATTTATTGTTAGATATTAATTCCTTTTTAATATATAAGGCAAAAAAATTACGTTTATTAAATAATATGTCTAAAAAGAAAAATTTATTTTAAGATTTTTTTATATCACTATAAATATTAATTAAATTTTATATAATTAATAATAACTTATATTAAACAATGAAATTTTTATAGAATTAGTGGAATTATTAATGAATATTTAATTTTTTATTTTAATAAAAGTTAAGCCTAATAAGTATATAAAATTTAACTAAACTCATTTATTAATATTAATTATAAATTATGTTTCATAAATTCATATTTTATCAGCTATTTGTTAATACATTTACTTACTTTTATGCCAATTTTGTCAATTTTTTGACCACTTACGCAAAATGTATTGATAAACTTATTATTATTTTTTAATATAAGATTACAATTTAAGTTAAATGAAAATTCTAAAGTAAGGAGGAAAGATTAGAATGCTTATATATTATTGTATTTCTTTAATGATACTTTTAACTATGCTTATGACTGGAATTGTTAATCCAATTTGCTCATTTTTTAATAGAGATACTGAAATTAGATTTAATGGAATTCTATATACAAATTTAAATGAAGAAAATTATAAAAAGATATTATTTTCAATTTTTTTAAATTTCATTATTCTAATATTATGTCTATTTATAGTATGTTTTAAATTTAACCCTTTCTTCCCTATATTCTTAGCTATATTGTGCATAATATTTTTACAACATCATATATTAAAGCCGCTAAAATAAAAGCTATTTATAAAATCTTATTTAAATGAATCATAACGTAAAAATTTCAATACAATTTTAAATGTTTTACTTTATATAAAATTAAGAAGGGATTCGTATTTAAAGTACGAATCCCTTCTCTTTTACCTAAATTTAAAAATTCATTTTAAATCCATTGTTTCTTATTATCTACGTACTAAGGTTGAAAGCGTAGCTACATATTTCCCATCTAAATCTTCATATACTGCTGATATGCCACTAACTCCCTCTTTAAAAAGCTTAGTATCTATTTCTAACTTTCCATCATTTAGAGATTCTTGAACATCAACATTTGATACTTCAATATTTGATCCACCTGTATTTCTTCTTATATTTATTTCTTTAGGTGATAATCTTACTCCCTCTTTTCCTACAAAGGATTCATTTATAACATATTTTCCTTCAACTTCCTCTGGTGATCTTATAACTATATATTGTTCTTTTATACTTACATTATTAAGCTTCTTTAAATCTTTTATTTTAGATATGTCTTTTATTTCATTGCAGTCAAGATTTAAGTCTTCTATATTTACAGCATATTGTAATCCTTCCAAGTTTGCTATTCCATATCCAACTGCTGATAAGCTTGTTAATTTATTCATATCTTCTCTTGTTATTACATCACTTGATATATTTAATTGATCTTTTATAGCCCTTTTTAATTCATTATCTGGTATATTAACTTCCTCTGTTAAATCAATAGCTGCCTCTAAATTATCCATAGCCTTTCTAAGCTCTATAATAGTAGAATCTATTACTTCTTGTTCTGGATTAGGAGTTTCTAGTACTTTATTAGCCTTTTCTAGAGCAACTTGTAATTTATTAAAGCTTTCCTCTGTATATAGACTTCCATCTAATCCTCTTGCTTCCTCAACTATTTTTTCTAAAGCAGTAAAATCCTTAGAGTCTGCATATAATAATTTAGCATCTGCCCAGTCTGCATGATCTCCTCCATTTCCATTGCCACCATCTTTAGCTACTAATTTAAGTTCACTTACTCCAACTATTGGAACTAAAACATGCTTTTTTGGAGTATTTGAATTCATAATACCGCTATCAAATACTTTTTTTCCATCAGCATAAATTTCAAAGTTTAATGATGACACTTTAGAATTTCTCATCTCTCTATCTACACCAACATATGCTTCAAAAAACTTATAGTTTTCTTCTGATAAATCATATACTATTGTTGAAGTTGCATGGGTTCCAAGACCTTTAGTATATTGTACTTCTTGTCCGTCTTCACCAAGTAAAGTTATAGTATTATCTTCAACGCTTAGGTCTTTTTTTACACTTCTCCAACCTGAATTAGCTGATTTCCAGTTCTTATCACTTATATAATCATGAGCATTAACAACTGATACTTTTCTATCTAATGTAGTTTTATTTCCATGAGAGTCAGTAACTTCATATGATACTATATAGTTACCTCCTCTTTTTGTATTTACATTATTATTTATAACTTTTATATTCTTTGTTATATCTCCATCTTCTGGATCATTAGCAACTATTCCTTGTAATGGATCAAATGTATCTCCTATATTTAAAGCTACCTCTTCACCAGTTAATATTGGTTTATCGCTTGTATTATAAACTTTAGCATCAGCCCAGTCTGCATGATCTCCTCCATTTCCATTGCCACCATCTTTAGCAAGCAACTTAAGTTCACTTACTCCTATTATTGGGACTAAAACATGTTTTTTTGGAGTATTTACATTCATAACACCACTATCAAATACTTTTTTTCCATCTGCATAAACTTCAAAACTTAATGATGATGCATCAGAATTTTTCATTTCTCTGTCCACACCAACATAAGCTTCAAACATTCCATAATCTTTGTCTGATAAATCATAAACTATCTCTGAATTTGCATGAGTTCCAAGCCCCTTATCATATTCTACATCTTGTCCATCTTCACCAAGTAAAGTTATTCTATTACCTTCAACGCTTAAGTCTTTTTTTACATCTCTCCATCCAGATGTTGCTGATTTCCATTCTTTATCACTTAGACTTTCGGCTGTAGTTATTGTATATATTTTTCTTTCCTTAGTAACTATGTTTCCATCCTTATCTGTAACTTCATATACTACAGTGTATATTCCACCTCTATTTGCTTCAAAATCACTTGATTTTACTTTTATGCTTGATGTTAAATCACCATCTTCCACATCATTAGCAATAACACCATCTAATAAATCAAATTCATCCTTAACATTAATTACTGCATCTTCAGTTGTTATTGTAGGCTTTACATTATTAGTTGATAACTTTGGATTTACTATTATACCGTGGTCTGATGTATTTCCATTTCCACTATCACTAACTTGTATCTCTAATTTGTTAATTCCTTTAACTGGAATATTTATTTCTACCATATTATCGTTATATTTTAAAACCTTAGTTGTTTCTAAAGTCTTTCCATCTGCTATAACCTTAAAAGAAATACTTGAATTATTATTAGCTCCTATTGTTTGATCAATACCTAATAAAGCTTCAAATCTATCATAATCTTTTTCTGATAAATCATATACCACTTTTCCATTAGCATGAATTCCTATACCCTTCTCAAAGGTTTTAATTTCTCCATTTACTCTACCTTTTATATTTGTATTTCTTCTTGGAGTTCCCCATTGAGTTTCTACTGATTCCCACTCTTCATCTGATAAGTAATCATATGAGCTTACAACTTCTACATTCATAATTTTTTCTACTTTAACATCATTATCCATTAAAGTATATTTAACTTGATACTTACCTTTTTCAGCTGTGTTTACATTACTTTCTATATTTATATTAGAGCTTATATCTTCTCCCTTATAAGTTGTTCCCTTCACATAATCAGCAGGGTTAAAATCACTTCTTAGATTAACAATCATACTCTCTTGTTGTATATCCAAATTTGGAGAAAAAGCTTTAATATTTACAGCCTTACCAGTTGATAAATCCTTAGCATAAGGTACTACATCATAACTTGCATTTTCACTTAAATCAATATCTTTGATTACAAAATTATTGTTTATGGTATATCCTATAACCTTACCATCTTTTAATATCTCATATCCTAATAAATCATCTCTATTTTCTGAATCTATTTCAAATGATAGAGTATTTGTTCTTTCTTCTTCATTTATTTTAGATTTAACCTGTACTTTAAGATTCTCATTAAATCCATTGCCTTTATAGTCATAAGCAGCACCATATAAGTATTCTATTTTCTTATCTGGTTTTGGTAAATGAGCTACTACCTCTCTCATTTCTTCTGTTACTTCTATATAATTCCATCCCTCAAAGAAATCTAACAAATTAACATTTAAAGCTAATGAATATGCCACTGCTAATCTTTGTTGGTCAGAACCCCTTACAGATTTTATTTGTTCAGTATTATTTCTAACATAAGTAGACATTTTTGCATAGGCATCATATCCATAGGCTATATTTATTTGAGATAACACACCTAATCTTTCAAAATAATGCATTGCAAAGTCTTCACCTTTGAATCTCTTCATCATTTCATTCCAATTGGCTCTATCTCCACCTAACCCTTTGATTCTTCTATACTCTTGAGCATAAAGGTTATTTGTTACTTCTCCATCTACAACATATTTAGTATTGAATATATGACCAAACTCATGATTATAAGCCCAATTATCATTATTCTTATGAGTTATTGGTAAAACTATTTGCTTAAAGAAACCTTCATCTCTTTCAACAGGATTGCTTCCTAAATATCCTGTATATCCATGGTCTGCATATCCTAAAGGTACACCTAAAAATACTCTTGCTATAAATTTATTAGGGAAATAACTATGTTTTTCTTCTGTTGCATCTTTCTCAAATCCTTGGAAACGTTGGAACATGTCATACATCTCTTCCCATTCCCTCATTGTATCCTCTACTGTTAAGTCATCTTTTTCCATAATATCAAAAGCCTTAACTGCCCCCTTGGCAGTTGTAGTTATTATACAGTTTTCGGATACTAACTCTATTACGTTATAAACTTTTCCTTCAGGATTACCATTTGCAAAAGCTTCATCACTATATTCAACTTTTTCTGCATAAGCCTTTACTTCTTTTGCAAATTCTCTTGGATCTGTTTCACCATATATATAAGTAGGAAATTTTGTTCCCCCCTCTAATCTTATTTTAGGTGCAAAAGCTTGATCCTTTTGATTTGCATTATTTACTATATATACCGCACTTGGATTTATATTTTCTGGAACTTTAATTAAATTTCTGCCAGGTTTTAATGTTATCCATCTTCTCCAGTCCCCTTGTCCCTTACTAACTTGTCCAAGACATAATTGAGGCATTACACCATTTCTATCTGCTTCAACATACACCTCAAATTCTTCACCAGCAGTTACATATAAACCAGTTGATTGGAATGATGCATAGGCATTACCATTTATACTTCTCATATATGTTTCTTCTGTATATCTACCTCTTTGCTCTGCTGTATATATTTTAGAATCTTTAAACTTATCAGGATTTTTTATTAAATCCTTAGCTAAAGCTAAGTCATCTTCATATAAAGATTTAAGTGGATGATTGTTTACCTCTTCCTCTAAATTAGCTATTGCTTCAGCAGAATTGAACTCATCATTTAACTCAGTGTACAATCCATCTTTAAATAGCTTCTCCATTTTATCTGCAACGGCATCTTGAATGTATAATCCAAACTCACTAGCACAAGCCCAATCTTCATAACCTTTTTTGAATACAAACTTAATTCTCTTAAATTCTGTTGGATTAAATTTTATCTCTACAGAATTTTGAGTTATATTAGCATTACCACTAGTTACCTTTTGATAATTATCTCCCTTAGTTGTTCTTGATGCATAAATATCAAAAGCTTCAGCAAATCCTCTATTTGAACCACGAGGTGCTGTATATACTATTCTATCTAATGTAGTTAATTCTTCTAATTCTATTTCAACTTCATTTGTAAAGTTTTCTGTATTTTGCTTTCCTGAATGCCATTTTGTATTGAAATCTCCATCTATAGCTTTATCTATAGATTCTGATGAATATTGTCCACCATTGTTTTTTATTGATTTTATTTTGCTCTTATCTAACTTATAAATGGCATCATAAGCTGAAAGTAATTCATTATCTGGATTTAAGAAATCAGATACTTTAGCATCAGTATATTGAACCTCTTTATTTTCAATAATTAACTTAGCATTCTCTAACTCTTCTTTATAATCATTATAAAAAGGATGCTCCTTAGCTTCTGATTCTAACTTTTCTATTTTTTCTAAAGTATTAAATTCTTCAGATACTTGACTCATAGTGTTATCTGTGAATAATCTACTCATTTTATCTCTTAACTGATCTTCTTTATAGAAAGTAAATTCTGATGCTAAGGCCCAGTTTTCATATCCTTTTTTAAATACAAATTTAACTCTTCTTGCCTCTGTTGGATTAAACTTAATTTCTACTGAACCTTTTGTTACTTCACTGTTTCCTGATGTAACTTTTTCAAAGGTGTCTCCAGAAGTTGTCTTTGATGTGTATATATCAAAGGCCTCAGCAAAACCTCTCATATTTAAGTTTGTGTAAACTACTCTATCTAAAGTCTCTAATTTATCCAAAGTAATTATTACTTCATTGGTAAAATCTGAACTATTTTGCTTGTTAGAATGCCATTTTGTATTAACGTCTCCATCAATAGCTCTATCTATTGTATTTTCTGCATAATTTCCTCCATTAGTTGTTATTGATGATGTATTTATCTTAAATAATTGGTTATATTTTTTTAAAGATTCATCATTAAAATCTTTAAACTTACTTACTATGGCATCTTTATATACTACATTATTTCCTTGTAAAACTAATTTAGCATTTTCTATTATTTCTTTAAAATTCTCATAAAATGGATGATCTTTAATCTCAATTTCAAAAGCATCTAATTTTTCTATAGTGTCAAACTCTGGATTCACCTTATTTTTTCCTTCATCTATGAATATGGAGTTCACCTTATCCATGATTTTATCTTCCTTATAAAACCAAAACTCTGAAGCACTTGCCCAATCTCTATCAGCTGATTTAAATACGAATTTAAGTTTTTTAGCTTGTACTGTATCAAACTTAAACTCCATAAGACTTCCTGTTGACTTACTTGCTCCCTGAGAAACAAGTTTAAAGTCGTCATCATTTCCAGTTGTTGAAGCATATATATCAAACTCTGTTGGATATCCCTTTCCTCTTGCTCCATCTTGTCTTGTTGCATATGCTATTCTATCTATTGATTCTAACTCATTAAATTCTACTACAACTTCATTTGTGAAATCAGAACTATTTTGTCTTCCTGTTTCCCAGTGAGTAGCCAAGTCACCATCTATAGCTTTGTCTATAGAACTTGTTGAATATTGTCCCCCATTATTTGTTATTGAAACTATTTCATTTCTTTGTACTTTGTATTTTTGATTGTATCCCTCAAAATTTTCGTAACTATTTAAATTGAATTGATTTATAGATGCTTGATTTATTACGCTTTTTTCTATAGAAGTTATTTTTTCCTTTATAACCTCACTAGCATAAACATTTAAGACTGGACTTGCATTTGACATTACCATTGATGCAATAAGAATTGTAGATATTTTTTTCTTCATACCATTTCCCCCTTATATTTTGTAAAACTAAGAGTTTTCTATCCATCCTATAACCTATAATAGAGTGTTATTTTTTCAAATAAAAAACTATCCTTTATTTTAAATTAAAGGATAGTTGCCATAAAAATAGCATCAAAATAAACATATACTTAGATATATATTTATAAATTAACTCTATTAAAACAAAGAATATTTATTCTTTGGCAACTGGCTAGCATAGTTATATAACCTTAGCCCCTTTAGCTTTGCGTCTCTAAATTTCTCTAGATTTGCCAATATATTATTTTTAGTATTTATATAATACAAAAATTTAATCTTCTATTCAATATAAGATATTACAAATTTTTATATAATATTATGGAAAAAGACTTATTTTTTACAATTTATTCATCTTTTTATAAGATTACTTTATAGATAAAATTAAATTCTAAAAAAACATTAATTTATTGATATTACATTATAAATAATAAAAGCTAGTAAGAACTTTTCCTTGCTCTTACTAGCTTTTAATTTATTCCTTTATAAATTATATTATTAATTTGTAAATTTAAATAAACACACGTATTTTTATAGTTTTATGTTAATTTAAATCTATATTACTTTAAATCTTCTACTACCTTAGCCATAGTTAAAGCTAAATTATCACCTTTTGAATTATCTCTAAAAAGATTAAATTCCTTATTAGAAGTTACTATTTTTACTTCTTCATTGTTATCTTTAGTAGTTACTGAAAATTCTTTTAAATCTTCAAATGGTATCTGATCAACCTCTCTTGTTTCTTCAGCATAACCTAAGGATGCATGTCCTACATGCTCTAAATAAAGAGAATCCTTAGTTACAATTAGATTTACTTTATATGCCACATCTCCACCAGCTCTAGTTACTAAATTTGATATAAAATTTATAGCTGCATCCTTATTACTCACTTGTTTCATAACTGTAATCTTCATTAGAATATCTTCTTCTTTTAGATTTAATTTAAACATAAAAACACCCCATCTTCATATTTATTTATAATTAATTTTTACCACATTTAAAGAATTGATCATATAAAGCTTTTATTAATCCCAAAACAATAATAATTCCTTGGGCTATCATTATAGCATTATAATATTTCTTATCTATAAATATACTAATAAGAGCAATTATTATTACACTTAATCCAATTATTAAAAAATCCATTCCAACAATTCTAGATACTTTCTCTTTATCATACTTCTTTTCATCAAAGCCATTAAGAATATCTCCTGCATTAAAGTGTTTAATTATTGCCCCTAAAAAGGTTAATATTCCTCCCCCTAAAAAAGCAAGTACTAGAATTCCTGTTAAATCTGCTTGTTTCATAAACTCTCCCCAATCTATATTCTAATAATTATATTAACTTATTTTACAATATATACAAATTAATTAAAATCTCTAGATTTATTCAAATCATTTAAATTATATACAATTGGGGTTTATTATAAAAAAAATTCCAGTAGAAATATCTAACTACTCCACTGGAATCCTTTTTTAATATAAGAGATATTTTATTAGTTTTTTTATTTAAAAGTCTTAATCTAAATATTAAACTTTTTATATAAAAGACTTTATATTAAAACTTTAAAACTCTATTAATTATTATACGTAATTCTTAGACTTACAAAGCTTCTTAAACTCGTCAGCTACGAATTGTACTTGTGTTCCAACTATAACTTGAACACTTGTTTTTCCAGGTCTTATAACTCCTGAAACACCAGATGATTTTATCTTTTTCTCATTAACTAGTGTGCTGTCTTTTACTTCTAATCTTAATCTAGTTATACAGTTATCAATTGAAGTAATATTAGAAGGTCCACCTAGTCCTTCTAAGATGATTTTTGCAACTTCAGTGTAGTTATTATTTGCTAAAACTGCATTTGAATCATCATCCTCATCATCTTCTCTACCTGGAGTCTTTAAGTCAAATTTCTTTATCATAACTACGAATACTAAGTAGTATATAACTCCAAATACTAAACCTATACCTAATAAGTATAATGGGTTTAATGCCATTGGTGATGCAAAACTTAATATCCAGTCTACTAAACCAGCACTAAAGTTAAATCCTGCTCTTACTGGTAAAGCAGCAACAACTGCCATAGATATTCCTGTTAATAAAGCATGAGCTACATATAAAGCTGGTGCTAAGAACATGAATGCAAATTCTAATGGCTCTGTTACTCCTGTAACGAATGATGATAAGGCAGCAGCTAATAATATACCAGCAGCAGCTTTCTTTTTATTAGTTTTTGCGCAACGATACATTGCAAAAGCAGCAGCAGGTAAACCAAACATCATTACTGGGAAGAAACCTGACATATACATACCAGTTTGTCCTAAAGTACCTGTTCCAGCCCAGAAGTTTCCTATATCATTTATACCAGCAACATCAAACCAGAATACTGAGTTTAAAGCATGGTGTAAACCAAGAGGTATTAATAATCTATTGAAGAATCCATAAATACCAGCTCCTATTGGTCCCATAGCTATTATTGATTCACCAAATGAAACTAATGCATTATAGATTACAGGGTATACAAAGTATAGAACTAAAGATGCTACTATTGAAGCAAGTGCTGTTACTATAGCAACACATCTTCTTCCACTAAAGAATCCTAAGAAATCTGGTAATTTAGTATTTTTAAATCTATTATAACAACCAGCTCCTATTAAACCTGCTACGATACCTATAAATTGGTTTTGTATCTTTCCAAAGGCTGGGTTAACAGCTTCAACATCTACTCCTTGTATCATTGCAACAACGGCACTAGATAATAATGTAGTTATCATAAGCCATGATACTAAACCTGCTAAACCTGCTGCTCCATCATTATCATCTGACATACCAACAGCTACCCCAATAGCAAATAAGATTGCCATGTTATCTATAATAGCTCCACCAGATTTTAATAAGAATGCTGATACTACACTATTAGCACCCCATCCACTTGGGTCTATCCAATATCCAATTCCCATTAATATCCCTGCTACTGGAAGTGCAGCAACTGGTAGCATTAAAGATTTACCTAATTTCTGAAAATATTTCATCATATTAATATTCCCCCTATAAATTCCACTAACTGTTAAATTGATTCTTTAAGAACCCCTTTTTCTAAAAGAATCAAACTAATTTTTCATAGTAAATTAACAGATTATAAATTAGAATATATTTATTTATAATTGCTTTAAAACGTTTTCTTAAACTATAAAATTTATTATTGATTTTATAGTTTACATAAGATAAATTTTCCCCTTTATAACACCCCCTAAAATAATCTAGTAAAAAGTAAACTTAATAAACTTATTAAATCTATATAACTAGTCCCCTTATAACTAATTAATATATTATTTAATTGTTTATTAATTGTACACTTCTATTAAAAATGTATTATAAACTTTTAATATGTTAATTATCTTGTGTAACAAGATCAGTAAAATAAAATCATTGCCTTAAATTTAATAGTTAAATAAAAATCACCATTCATCTAACGGCTATACTCTAATTTAAAATACACCTTCAACATTTATATACATATTTTTACTTTTATTACAACATTATTATAACATGTTAAATTATTTTATATTATGTATTTTAAGTAAATATTTCATTAAAATTCTTTATAAGTAACACTATCTTGATATAATAAATGTAAATATATACTATCTAAGCATATAATTTTATAAAAAGGAGTGATTTTAATAATGAAACTTTTTAGAAAAACCTTTGTTGTTGAGCTAAAGGATTCATTACAGTACCCTTCAGCTAATACCATATGCGATACGATTTTAAAGCAAGAAAGTAATGTTGAATTTATAAGTAAAGAAAAACCTGTAATCTTTAAATTAGACAATGTGATCTATGAAGTAAAGATTACAATGGCTCGTGGTGGTTATGAATTAGCTTGTAAAGAAATTAAATAGCTTTGTATTATGATTTTTAAAAGTACCAATAGATAGAACTATTCTATTTTTAATCTCTCCTATATAAAAAATATAATTAAAGAACCCAATATATTGCTTGTTATTCAAGTTATAAAAAAATATAAATAAAGGGCTATATCAAAATAAATTTTGATATAGCCCTTTTGTTCTACTTATTTTTTACATTTCATTTTGTCTTGAACATCCATTAATGCTTCACCAAATCTTTGGAAGTGAACAATTTCTCTTTCTCTTAAGAAGCGTAAGATTTCCTTTATATCTTGGTCATCAGTTAAGTTTATAAGCCATTCGTAAGTTGCTCTAGCCTTTTGCTCTGCTGCCATATCTTCATGCAAATCGGCTATAACATCACCCTTTGCTTGAATATAAGTTGCTGTCCATGGATTTCCTTGAGCGTCTGAATAATATAATGCCTTTCCATGATCTGTATAATGACCAGCTAATCCTGCTTTCTTTAAATCTTCAAGGGAAGCATTATCCATTAATTGATAAATCATAGTTGCTATCATTTCTACGTGAGCCATTTCTTCTGTTCCTATGTCAGTTAATAATCCTTTTGCTTTATTAGTTGGCATTGTATATCTTTGATTTAAATATCTAAGTGCTGCACTTAACTCTCCATCAGGCCCACCATATTGAGATATTAAAAACTTTGCCATTCTAAGATCATTACACTTTAAGTTTATTGGATATTCTAAAGTTTTTACATAATACCACATAATTAAATCCTCCTAACATCTAATTTCCCAAGGCCAAGGTTGTTCAATCCATGCAATTGGATTTTCCACATAAGCCTGCCCAAAATTCCTTATAGGTCCATATTCACATTCGAATCTTTCTATTAATTCACTTAATTTTGAAGATATTTCTTTATAGTCCTCAGTAGCTTTTCTGTTTTCTGGGAAATTATCAAGATAAAGATTTAATTCCACTGCATAAAATTGTAACTTTTGTATATCATCTAATAATTCTAGTGCTTTCATAATTTCACCTCATTAACATTCTTTCTTTTCTTTATATGGTCTGTATAAGTCTTTAAAGATTGTTCCCTTCCAGAAACCTTTACAGATTGAATATAAATTTTCATATTTTTGAGGCAATATATATGCACGTGCATACTCTAATCTAAATTTGTCATCAGTACAATCATACATATTATTTATCCTTCCTTTACATATATGGTAATTTCGTTATAGTAATATACTATGCCTATATATATAAGGATGTTACATATTTGCTTTTATCACTCTTTTAAACTTAAATTTACTTCCAAAATAAAAGACCTACTTAATAATTCATTAGAGTTTCTTTGTTCATAGAAACTCTTTGAAAAATTAAGTTGGTCTTAATATATATTTTAGCTTTCACTTAAGCTAATTTTAAAATTTATAGCATCAATCTTACTATTCTTTTTATTGTAAACTTTTATTTCCATCTTTTAAATTTATTTCTTTGTAGTATCTAGCTTACTATGCTGCTTATTGTAAAATCTAGCAAACCTCTTATCTGCCTTTAACAGATGGAATCTAGATTTCTATACTGTTTATTGTAAACCATATTTACCCTTGAAGTTTTGTAGAGCAAAATTATAACTTTTCTTATCATCATCAGTAAAATCTCTTAGATTCATAAAATTTTCTATATCTGAGCAAATATCAAACCCACACTCTTCACTCATCATATATTTTAGGAAATCTTTATATCTTTCATTGATTACTTCTTTTCCAAACCTTTTAAATATCTCATAATAAAATTTTTCAAATCCCTCTATGGTTAAAGGATTAATCACCATGATTTTATCTTTAATCTTTAAATCTAATAAAATAAATTCAAATCCAATTAGACTTTTAAAAGCATCCTTAGCATCCTCTCTTACTCTTCCAATCTTCACCCTTTTTACCTCCTAAAATAAGACTAATTACTTACTTCTATTTTTCTTACTTATTTCCTTTAAATATTTACTCAGTTTATCATTTACAATTTTATGTAATTCTATTCATAATTCCACTGTAAAAGGTATAAAGTTTTGACAATTGTTCATAAGTAGATAATTTAAATCTAGAAAGCAAAATTATCTTTTACTTATAGTTAAAAGTCTAAAATTAGTTTAGATTTAAAAAATATCTAAAAATCAAAATTTTAAGCTATATGTAAGTTTTAAAATAATGAATTTAAGCTACCTAAATTTTTAATATCTAATGGTTTTGAGAAATAATATCCTTGAATATAAATCTTTTCATAAAGAAAAGTTTTTATTATATCAACTTGATATTTTTCCTCTACTCCCTCAATAATAATAGATTTATTTGATAATCTACAAATATCTAATATAAAGTCAATTACTTTAACACTTATTTCTGAATCATTAAGCTCATCAACAAAAAACTTATCTAATTTAATTATATTAGAATCAATCTTCTTTAATAAATCCAAATTAGAATACTCTACGCCAAAGTCATCAATTGCAATGAGAATTCCATTCTCCTGTAAAATTCTTATATTTTCTTGTATTTTATTTATTTCATCCGCTCCAAACTTTTCTACAATCTCTAGGCAAATACTATTTTCTCCTATATTGCTATTTCGTACTATTTCTATTACTTTATTCAAAAATTTCAAATCTTCTATTTCATTAAAAGATACATTTATGGAAATATAAAAATCATTCCTACAAATAAAATCATAACACTTTATAATATTATAATCTTGAATCACCTTTTTAAGTATCCATAATGTAACATCCTGAATCATATTAGCATCTTCTATATCTTTCATAAAATAATAAGGCGTTAATACTTGTCCATCTTTCATTAATCTTAATAAAGCTTCAAAACCTCTTACTCTTTTATATTTAAAATCTATTATTGGCTGATAACACAAGGTATAATTACCTCTTTTTAAATCATTAATAATTCTGTTCTTTTTAACTCTTTCAATTACCTTCTTCTCCAATTTTTCAATTGAAATCAGCAATATAATAAAACCAACTATAATAATTATATGTCTATTACTAATATCATTAAAAAAATTATTAATATAATATAAATCATTATATCTACTAGGGTTAAGATCCATAGTTTTAAGCGCTTCATTAATTTCATTTATTAATTCTTTGTTATTCTTTTTGGCTATAATATATCTAGGTCCAGATGAAAACTGAAAAATTTCTTTAACATTTTTCCCTTTATTTTTTATGTCACTATCTGAATTATCCACAATAAAATCTACTCTATTTTCGGCTAATAAAGTTTTTACTGCTTTGTAAGATGACCCATTAACCAGTTCAACATTTATATTCCTACTTTTTAAATAATTTAAAATCCACTCATTATCTAATTCATCTTCTATATATCCCATTTTCATACCATTTAAAGCTTGTAAATCACCATATTGTATGTTCTTATTTGTATATATACTATATTGTTTTTTATTTATGTAATTGCTTGAAAATTCATAAAGTTTTTCTCTTTCTGGAGTTTTATTTATTCCAACTACTAAATCTATTTCTCCATTTTCAAGCTCTTTGAGTAATTCTGAAAGTTTGTAATTTACGTATTCAACCTTAAAATTCAATCTTTTAGCGATTGATTTAGTTAAATCATTATAGTATCCACAAACCTTTGCATTATCATTAATATAAAAGTAAGGATAATTATCATAGAATCCTATTTTTAATACTCTTTCTCTTTCTTCTTGTTTAAAAATTAATATATGATAAAAAATCACTAACAAAAGAAAAACTAGGATACTTCCTAGCATAAATCTCTTCCTTCTTTTCATAAGTTAACACTCCAATATCTATATTCAAAATATAACAATTCTTTTAACAAATTATATCATATTTCACAATTTATTTTTAAAAAAATATTTAATGGAAATAAAATTTCCATTATAATATAAAAATGAATCTATTAATTCTAAAATTTTATTTTAATTTAAATAATATATAATTTAAAACAAAAAAATGGAACTAATATACTTTTAACATATTAGTTCCATATACATAGTCTTTAAAATTTATTCTATTTCTTAAACTTTTATTTATTCTATTTATATATTACTGATTGTTTGTCTTACTAATATCCTCAAAGAAATTAAGCATTCTTCCTGTAAAGAAAACATCATTAGGATATCCATAGGTGTTAACAGCTTGAAGTTTAACGAATTTAGCTTCTGTTGGTTGATTTAAATCTAATACCTTAAGGTCATAATTATTTTTTAAATTTCTTATTTCACCTGATTTTTCCCACTGAGTTCCATCCATACTTGTATAAATATCTACATTTTTTAATATTCCATTAGTACCGCTTGGTTTATATTCTATAGAAGTAATATATCTTGGTTTATCAAACTCTACTGAATAATACTTATCTTTCTCTCCTGCCCATGTATTATGCCATCCTGTGTTTATATTTCCATCTATCATATTTAAGGCAGCAGCATCCCCATTATTTTGTTGAGATGAATACTTATAAAGTGATACATTTTTTAATTGAATATACTTTCTTGTATCAGGTTGATTATCCTCTGTAAAACTATATTCTACTGGTTCACTTTGCATTTTTGTTCCTGAAGAAAGATATCTTACAAGAACTTTTTTATTTCCAAGAATTCTAGTATTTTCTACATCGTACTTATTCCATGTGTTACCACCATCTTCACTATACTCTAAATTACCATTAAACCCTCTAAATTGGTTTTCAAGATCATTAGCATATAAATCTTTAGGTGCTTCATATTGAGTTATATCAATTGTATAAATTTCTGAAGTTCCTACAAGTGAAATTTGAATATCTTGATCCTTATTTAATTTTTCAAGTTCTTCTTTACTTAAAGTTACTTCCTTTGCATCAGTTTCTTTTTTAGTTTTCCATCCATCTAAGCTGTATTCCCACCTTATTGATGAATTTGAATACACATCGTTAATTTTAATTTTTCCAGCATTTTCTCCATCAAATGAAAATGTTGCAAGTTCTATTTTATTCTGTCCTAAAAGATAATTTGCCATGGTCTTACATGCATTAGGTTGAATAGTATCACTTTCTGTAGCCTCTGTAGCTCTCTTAAGTGTTTTTGTTTTTAGCATATCAAAAATAACTTTATCTGAATCATCAGTTACATTATTTTCTATAAGTTTCATAACATCTACAAACGGTAATGGGAAGAATGCAAGTCCATCTGCCACCTTTTCAGAAAGTTTTAAATAATCACTACTTGTTTTATTACCTGCAAGTTTATATGCATTAATAAGTCCTACAAGAGAGTCAAGATTATAATTTTGAACTTCAAGAGCTTTATTATAAATATCTATCTGTTTTTCTGAATCATTTTTATATACATCTGCAAGATAATTATAATATGCAGCTTTTATTAAATTATCATAATCATCAAGAGCCTTCTGAGCTAAAAGTATATAACTTACTGAATAATATGAATCCCAATCCTTAGAACCCCATCCTAAAGGTAATCTCTCACCTTTCTCAGATTGTACCCATCCTGAAATATCATTCTTTATGCTCCATATTCCCTTTCCTTGAGAATTTTGACTATAAGTTAAAGTAGCAGCATGACCAGGTTGTCCTAAAACAGCTGCTGGCATTCCAAAGACTTGAGAAAGATTTGCATAAGTTTTTGCAAGTCCCCCACATACTGATCCTTCTTCAAATACCATCCATAATTTATGAATGCCTTTTGTTCCATATCCAGTTAAAGATTCTATATTGTATTTATTATTCCATTCATCAAATTTTGATTGATCATAATATTTATCTCTATTATAATCAAATCCTGATGTGTAATTTATATATGTGTAAGCATCTAAATAATTACCACCTTGAGCCTTTTTATCTAAGGCATGATTTACTAGCCAATTTATTTCTTCATCATCAATTTTGTTATCTGTTACCCATCTCATAAGCTCAACTGGTAAATTTTTAAACAATTCAGTATTTCCACCTTGAGCCATTAATCCATTGTTATAAAGGTCTTTATATATTTCATACCTTGTACATGGATCTGAAACCTGAGCATTCCCTGTCCAAAGTCTTATATCTTTTGCATGGCTAAGAGACGTAGAAATAGCCATTTTTAAATATAAATCCCCATTAGCAGTATCATTAAAATCACTCTTATGCTTTTCATAAATATCTGCTAATGCCTTCATTGAATTACTGTAACTTCCACCTTCAGTCTCTCCTCCAGTAACATAAAGTTTAAGAGCATTTTCATCATTTATGAGCCAACTAATTGTATCTTCATATTTTTTACCTAACTTTGCAACAGATTGAAGTGTATTAAATCCAGCTCTATTTACAAATGTTCTTTGTAATAATAATTTTTCATATTCTCCAGTAATAGGTGAGTTAATTTCATATTTACTTTTTATAAGTTCATCATATTGTTCAACTTTTTTTATTCCAGCTAAATATTCGCTACTAATATCGTAATCTGATTTCATAATTCTTGGTGAACCATAAACAGCATGGTCATTACCATTAGCTCCATTATCATTTGCATTAAGCTTTAAATATTTAAATCCTTTAATATCTACATCAATAAATGCTGCATTTTTATTTCCTTTAAGAACATCTGTTACAGCTAATTCTTTCCACTCCTTTCCATCATTAGAAGCAGAAACAGTAACCTTTATTCCATTTCCTTTATCCCATTGAGCTCTATCAATTCCTACGTATGTGGTGAATCTTGAATAGGTCTGAGAATAATTAGAAACATCATAAACAAGATTTGAAGTTGCATGTGCTCCTATTCCCTTATCAAATTGAAGAGATTCACCATCTACATTTAAAATTATTTTACCTCCATCAATATTTTGATCAATTTTTATACTTCCCCATGCTGTATTAGACATACTCTTTATATATTCTAAATCTGATAAAAATATATAATTTTCATTGTTTTGCTCTTGTGTTACACTTATAACGTTTTCGGCAGTGTTTTCATTTGCTAATACCGTCACATTTTGAAAAAATAAAGAGGATAAAAAACATACTGTTAAAATACTACAAACAATCTTTTTTCTTTTCATGCTATTCACTCCTATTATATTAATTTATTCTAATTAAATTATATGCACTCAATTAAAAAAAGTTAATATTTTAGGTATAACTGGTCAATTTTTATGTAAAACTGGGATTAAATTTAAAATATTAAGTTTCAATAAAAAAATCTTTATATAAAAAATCTTTTCTTGTTTTAAATTGTCTAATTATAGTACTTAAAATATTGATACTAATATATTTTTAAATAATATTATTTCATGAATCTTAATCATACCAAGAATTATATAATTTTATATTAAAATCAGGAATTGGATTAAAGCGGTTTCCTTCATAAATCATTCTTAAATTATCATTTAAATCTATATCTGCTAAAAACATCCCTGATTTTATTGAGAGTCTTTCATTACAGTAATAATGAACAGGTATCTCATTTGGAATATATGGTCCAATTATACAACTTCCTCCAAAATACTTTATATTATTTTGAATACCACACACATTTGAATTTGCTAAATAAATACCATTGCTTTGAACATGATATTGAAGTGCTCTGTTCAAATAATTCTTTGATTCTTTTAAACTATTCCACATAATAGAAACTGCTGATATATTAATATATAAATTCACACCACTATAAGCATAGTACCTAATTAACTCTGGAAAACTTATGGTATCATAACAAATACCAATTCCAATTTTCCCAAAGTTTGTTTCTAAAATTAATGGCTTTAAACCTTTTGAGAAAACCTTATGTTCATCGCCACAAATATGTATTTTGCTATATACTTTAACAGATTTATTAGGACTTGTAATAATAGCTGAATTAAATACCTTACTATTACAAAAAGAAGGTGAACCAAAACAAATATAAATATTACTTTTAACTGAAATTTCTAAAAATAATTTTATTATTTCATCCAACTTTTTTTCACTTAAATTCACCATACCATCAATATAATATTCATATCCAACCAAGCAAAGCTCTGGAAATATGATTAAATCCACCTTATTACTAATAGCATCATATATACACTTTTTCATTGCTTTAACATTTTTATCTATATATTTTTTAGATTCAAAATTTACTACAGCTACTCTCATTTACTTCTTCCCCCTAAACACATAACATATATTAATCATTAATATAGCAAGTATATATTTATTAAGTTATAATTAAACTTATTTAATGGATATAATATAAATCTGACAAGGATTCCATTGATCCAAAAGTGTAGAAAAGCATTCAAACTCTTTAAATCCAATCTTTTTATAAAATGTATTTGTTCTATCGTAAACATCATAACAGCCTTCTTTTACCGTTTTAACTTGCATATATAAGTATCCATGTTCCTTTGCATATTCATAACAAGCTTTAAATAAATTAGTACCAATCTTATACCTATGAAACTCTTTTAATACTCCCATTACATAAATCTCTAAAGTATACGGACTTGTTTCTTTTAGTGCAATAAAGCCTCTTACTTGTCTATTTTCTATATCAGCCCAAAAAGGCATCTCCTTACTACAACTAATATATTCAGCTGTACTCTCTGGCAACCCAAACCAATCTGGAAGTTCACATAGTATTTCTCGTGCTATTTTTTCTTTTCTATCTCTATCCTCAATTTTAAATATCATAGTTGTTCCCCTTCATAATCATTAAATTTATATTTAACAGTTTTAAGCAAACCTTTTAGTGTATAAAAAAATTTATTATAAATTTTATTAAATATATTACATTTCAAAGCTTTATATATTGAAACTCTACTTAAAATTCGCTATGATATATTTGAATTTTTTGCTTTAAAAACTAATCTTATTTTATATAAGACATATCACTCATTCTTTTGATAAATCTTTTTCCATCCGCTGTTTCTTCCATGAAAGTAACTCCACCAGCTAGTCCAAAAAGTTCACTTTTATTTAGAGTTTCAACTTCCAGTCCTAACCACATTGTATTAAATACACTTAGTAAATCTCCATGAGAAACTATAATTATATTTTCATGTTCACTTGCCATTAGCTTATTAAAAAATGGTAATAATCTATTCCACTCATCTCTTCTACTTTCTGCATCTGAAAACATTTTATCATCAATAGACTTTTCTTGTTTTTCAATGTTTTCCTTAAGCCACTTTACTGATTTCCCAACACATTTTCCTAGATTTCTCTCTCTTAATTCCCTAGCTAAAATGGGTTCAACTCCTAAATATTTACCTATAATTTTTGCTGTATTCTTAGCTCTCAATAAATCTGAAGAATACATAACATACTTTTTATTTCCTAATTCCTTTGATAAATTCCTTCCCATATTATTTGCATGTTTTATTCCTAGCTCTGATAAATCCCAATCAGTCCAAGAGCCAATCATTCCATTAGTATGGTGAATAGACTGAGTGTGTTGAATAGTTATTATATTTTTCATTTATTATTCCCTCCATGTTTAATTTCACTTAACAAATCCTTCTTTAAAGTTATTTCAATTAAAGTTCATAACTAATTTTATTTTTATTATCTATGTAAAATATCATGATTTATTTCTTAAGAATCTTATAATTTATATTTAAATACTGAAATTTTTAATTTCTTTTAATATGTTTAACTTACTATCTTTTTAATCATATCAAAAGAACCTATTGGAAACAATTAACACAAAGTAAAACTTACCTAATTATATATCTTTAGCAAATTTTACATATAGTTTAATTTTCTAAGGTTGCTTTATGATAGAATTTTATTATATTTATAATTTTGGTATACTTGGTGATTAATTGCTTAGAAAGATGATTTCATTAAACTTTTAATAAGATCTTTTAAGTTTTCAAAGTTTATTCCAAGATATATTAAAAAAACACTTTTAGCTATGATTATTTAGATAATATAGTTTAAAAAATTTAATATAGCTCTAAGAAATATAATTAAATGCTCAACATTAGTTTTAAATACAATCTTATTTTGAAATAAATCTTTTTAAATTTTTAATATAGACATGCATAATAATTTAGAAAAATACATACTTATTGGAGGTGAACTATGAAGTTTCAAAAAATTTTTTTGGTAATTTATGCTCTACTTTTAGCTTTTCTCATATTTTCACCAATTAAATTAATGGGAAGATCATCTATTGAAAGAGGTGATATAAAGCTAAAGGTATATTATCAAGCGGTTACTGGAGCAACTCACTACCTTAAAGAAGATTCAAAAAAGTTAAAAAAACTTTTAAAATATACTTATCCTGAAGCAAATACTTCTCTTATAAAACTTGTAGGCAATACACCCTATGACCTCGTTTCTGATCCAGCTGAAATTGGTTCCCTTACTGTTTATGGGAAAGTAACAGATATAACTTATGAATTCTCTGGTGATGGGGCAGTTCCTGTCTTTGAAGTATCCTATTGGGATGTGCCTTTTAAAAGACTATTTTTAATACAGTACCACTGGTTTTTCATAGGAATTTTTGTACTATTCCCTGTTTTCATAATAAATGCTGTAATAGTACTTAAATCTTATAAAATAAAAAAAAGGTAAGAAAAGTTTATCTATTTTTCTTACCTTTTTTAAACATCCTGTTATTGAGTATTCATCCCTATTTTATTATATGGTCAACAATTTCATGAACATAGTCTACATGATTATTGGCATATGCCTTTACGCCTTCTTCTGCCCTATTAAAGGTATAGCTATTATCTGTTATTTCAAACATGGATATATCATTAAAAGAATCACCAACTGTGTATATATCATTAAGATTTTTGTTTTCTAGTTTTAAAACTTCCTTTAGGCCCTCTCCTTTTGATGAGCCTTTTGAGGATATGTCCACAAAGAACTGGTTTCTGAAGATGGAAAGCTCATCACTAAAGATTTCTATTAATCTTTTCTTTATTTCTTCTCCTCTTTCTACAGAGGCATCTGAGGTGCATATACTTAAGATTACCGCTCCACTTTTTAAATCTAATATCTCTTCTTTTTTTACTAAATCAAAGTCAATTTCTTCAGAGAAATAAAGATTTTTCATATCTACACTTTTATTTTCTATTAGTTTCATTCCACTTCCATCATCAAAATAAATCATTATTTTATCTTGATCTGCAAACTCTTCTACAATCTTTTTAACTGCCTCAAAATCAACAAGGTTATTTTTTATTACATTTTTATTTTTATCAAGTATTACAGCTCCATTACAAAGAACCAAATAATCAAACTCTAAGTCATACTTTTTAATTACTCCCTCCATAGTTAAAAGTGTTCTACCTGTAGATATAATAAATTTATGACCTTTCTTACGTAAAGCTTTAATTCCTTCAATATCTCTCTTATTAATTTTTTTATCTACTAATAATGTTCCATCAAAATCACTTGCTAATAACTTCATATTCTCTCCTTAAATTTCATTATATAATATATGCTAATCTTATTATTAATTTTTACAATCACAACCATGGTGTAGCTATCCCCTATAAAAACACCATTTTCATTCTATTAAATCCAATTTAGAACTATATTTGCTACTTAATATTTTGTGGTAAGTAAACAGTTATTCTTGTTCCTATTCCTTTTCTACTTAAAACACTAAAGTACCCTTTGTGGTTATCAATTATCCACTTTGCTATAGAAAGCCCAAGCCCTGTTCCACCATTTTTTCTAACTCTTGCTGTATCAGCCCTAAAAAAACGTTCAAATATATGAGGCACATCATTCTCATCCATGCCAATTCCATTGTCCTGAATTGAGAAATAAGCTTCTCCTTTAGAATTCTTACCTACTTTAAGTGTTATTGTTTCTCCTTCTTCTGTATATTTAGTTGCATTTTCAACTAGTATTCTAGCTGTTTGTTTAAGCAAAGCCATATCACCCTGAACAGTTATATGTTCTGATTCAATGTAGTTATATACATGATTTTTATCTATCATCTTAGACTCTTCAAAAACTTCATCTATCATATCATTTAAAGAAAATTCCTTTATTGTAAGCTGAGTCTTTCCATTAATACCTCTAGCTAAAAATAATAGCTGCTCAACTAGATTTTTCATATTTTCAGATTCACTCTTTATTGCTATAATAGACTCTTCTAATACGCTCTCATCATTTTTTCCCCATCGATCTAGCATATTAGCATATCCTTGAATTACAGAAATAGGAGTTCTAAGTTCATGAGATGCATCTGATACAAACCTTGCTTGTTGCCTATAAGAATCCCTCATCCTGTCTAAAAGCTTGTTTATTGCATCCTCTAAGCCTTTAAGCTCGCTATCACCTATATGTATTCTCTCATCAGATGTTACAGGACTTATTTTGGAAATAGCATCTTCAAGACTTTGAAATTTTTCCTCATCAAAGTCCATATTACTAAGCCTACTTGCTGTTTCTGCTATTTCATTAAGTGGTTTTAAGGTCTTTCTAATTTTAGCTGTACCAAATATTATTTCTTCTAATAAAAATACTCCTTCTACTATTCCTAAAATTATAACTATTTTTCTAACATAATATAAAAAAGCACCTGCTTCTTTAACCATGGTCTTTCCATTACTCCAAACAACTGTATAGGTTGAATTTTCTATAGGAAAAAAGTTAAATGACCTTTGTGCATTTTTTACTAATTCTCCATAGAAATCTTTTTCAGCTTGAATACACCAAAGAATAATTAAAATAATTATTAAACATATGTCAATTGCTAAAAATCTAAAAAATAAATCTCTAACAGAAATAGCATTAATCTTTATTGCAATAGAGGTAACATTTTTAGGTTTATTCTTCTTACTCATCTTTTATTACGTATCCTACACCACGTACTGTACTTATTATTTTAACCTTAAAAACATCGTCAATCTTTGTTCTTAAATATCTTACGTAAACATCTATTACATTTGTTTCTCCAACATAGTTATAACCACATACTTTTTCTATAAGCACATCTCTAGTTAATACTATATTTTTGTTTTCCATTAATATTTGCAACAAAGTAAATTCTCTATTAGTTAATTCTATTTCTGTATCACCATACATTACTTTATGTCTCATCTTGTCTAAGGTTAATAACCCACATCTTATTACATCTTCATCTTTTTTCACTGTAAATACCCTCTTTTTAAGAGCTGTTCTTATTCTTGCAAGCAATTCCTCTATAGCAAAAGGCTTTGTTATATAATCATCAGCTCCAGCATCCAGCCCTGAAACCTTATCCATTACAGCATCTCTTGCCGTAAGCATTATAATAGGAACTTCTGAGACTCTTCTGATTCTTCTTAATACTTCAAGACCATTAATTTCTGGAAGCATAACATCTAGAATAATTAAGTCAGCTTCTCCTCTCTCTGCAATTTCAAGACCTGTTCTCCCATTATCTGCTTTTATTACTTTATATCCTTCATGAATTAATTCTAATTCTATGAATCTTGCTATTTTTTCTTCATCTTCAACAATCAAAATCTTAACCATTCATTAACCCCCTTAAGTAAGAATTCTTTTTAGTGCATATGGTTAGTAAACTTACCTTTTACATCTTTCACTACTTTTGATGCTTCATTAAATACTTTGTTTATTTTATCTACATCAATCTTTTTGGAAGATACTAAAAATTCTATATTAAAGAATAGTCCAATTATCATTAAAGGTATAACTATCCAAAATGCAAAAAACAAAAGTACAATTAGTACAGTAAAAGGAATTTTTAAAATCACTCTACTATTTCTTATTATTTCAATAAATATATTATTGCAAGTATCTATAGCTTTGCATATAGCTTCAAAAACTCCTTCAAAACCATTTTTATTTTCAAAATTATTTTCATTTGTATCTTCTTTAAGATTAACTTCTTCTCCATTTTCATTGTAACTTTCTTTGGATTCATTGGTATAAAATATACTAATGGACGGCTTTTTCACCTTTCCATGTGCTTCTAAATATAGCATAGCCTCTAGCATATCCCAGTTGCTCTTTTCCAAAGCATCTTTAGCTTCTTCATAGCTTATATTAGCTTTATTCTTTAACTTATCTACAAGTTTAAGCTTTTCCATAAATAATCCTCCATATTTACTGAAGCTCACTACTCCTACATTAGTATTAAAATTTTTAAACTCCCACTTTAATTCTCTTTATAATAATTAAATTATACCATCCCCCTAATATTTCCACACCACAAAAATAAAGGAGCTATATCAAAATAACTTGTTAATAAAACTTTATAAATAATATAAAGAAAATATCTGAATGACCTTTAGAATTTAAGCTATTACGTAGAATAATTTGCGTTAATAAGCTAAGCATCGTATTAATAGGAATACAATGTCACTTATGTTCCATTGCATAAGTTCAAATTGCCAAATTAAAATTTGGATTTTCACTTAAGTTCTGAGCTTTAGCAAATTATTCGAAGTAATTGCTATAATTAATGACTACAATGTAACTAAAGTTCCATTTAATAAGTTAAAGAATCTAAATTAAAATTTAGACTTTCACTTAAAATTCAGTAATTCTCGGAATATATTTATAAAGTTTTATATAAGAGTTTTGATGTAGCTCCTTTAATAGTACTATCTAAAAACTATTTTTCATATCCTTCTTTAAAATCTTTTTTAATATGCTCTGCTGACTTTGATACTTCTTCAAAAATATTGTTTACTCCATCATAATTAAAGTCAGGTCCTGAAATTGAATATTTATATCCACAGAATAATCCTACGATTAATAAAACTATAGTTGGTACTGATAAAAATATTAAGAAGAGAATTGATATTGTTAAAGATATTCTTATTGGTTTTTCCTTATCTTTTCTAATCTCAAAGAAATTCTTATTTGATTTCTTTATGAATTTTCCTATAAACCTAAACATTCTTCCAACAATTTCTCCAATGCCACCAAATTTCTCATCCTGCTTTTTCTTATCTTCTTTTTCTTCCTTCACCTCAACTATAGTGAGTGCTGTAACTTCATTATTTTCTACTTTTCCTCTTCTCTCTAAGTAAACAATAGCATCTAAAAGATCCCAATTACATTTTTCTAGCACCTCTTGTGCCTCTTCCTCATTTATATTAGCCTTTCTAATTAAAATATTAATCATTTCATTTCTTTCCATTTATATTACCTCCACGAATTAATTTCCTTATTCATCTTGGTTATATAATACTTTTAGAAAATTAATCTAAAATATAAGAAAGATTAAAATCAGATTAAAATTTAACCTCTTTTATTAATTTCATCTGTTATTAATGATTTTGAGTTTAATATATGGTAATGTTTTAATTTCCATCAAATAATAATTTTTATATCTAAAGTTTTATTATATAGATGAATTTAATAAATTATTAAATTCATCATTGTCCTTTAAAAAATCTAATTCTTCACTCTTATCATTTTTTAGTATGTTTACAAAGTTAGAAAGAAGTTGCTCATTAAATCCCTCTTCGTCTCCTTTACTTTTTATATGCTTATATAATTTAGATTTTGATGGCTCCCACTTTTTGCCCATTACATCTAATATTTTCTTTAATACAAGTAAAAAGTTTTCTACATCTTTTTCTGCTTTGTATACTTCAAAATACCCACTATATGAATTATACTCCCATAAATCATATAATTTTGTTGTCTTATCTATAACTTCTGCAAAATACTTAGCATCCTCATTGCGCCCTTCTTTTAAGGCTATTTCAAGCATAGAAATTAAACTTATAAATATATCAGTAGTGGCTGAAAGTAACTTCTGTTCAAAAATTTCAGCAGCCTTTTGAAATTCACCAGATTTATTATAAATATTTCCTTGTAATACTTTTTTATCGTAAGTAATATCAGGTAATTTATCCACACACTCCTGTGCTTTCTCATACTCTTTTCTTCCTAAATATATGTTTATAAGCATAGAAACTGCTTGATTTCTAATCTCTATATCATCACTTCTTGTTAATTTAATATAAAACTCTTCTATCTGCTCTTCATACTTCTCCTTACTTTCAACTCCAAACATATACAGGCTTCCTTGCATTACTGTAGAAACTGTTAAAATCAATTTATCACAGGTAGGATACTCATAGATTTTGTCCATGGCTTTTTCAAAAGCTACATGAAATCCATCATTATTAGCTATCTTTACTAACTCATTAACAAAAACTCCTATTTCTTGCTCTGATAAATCTTCCTTAAATGAAAGTAAGGTATTTAAATCAACCTTTAAAAGCCTTGCTAAAGCTGGTAGTAATGTAATATCTGGATAGCAAGTTCCTTTTTCCCACTTATTCACTGCTGGTGTTGATAATCCAAGATACATGGCAACTTGTTCCTGAGTTAATCCTTGGGCATTTCTTTTTTCTTTTATAATCTCATTTATTCTCATATAATCTCTACTCCTTGATAAAATAATAATAACAAAAGCTTTTGATAGTATTATTTTATCAAGTGATATACTAAGCTACAATTGAATAGTAGTTAATTTAAAATTAAATAACTTAACTATAGGTTAAACTGTTAAAAGTTAGACTCAAATCTTTATTAAATTCAATTAATTTTTAATAATAAAAATATCCTTAGGCAACTTATCTAAATGCCTAAGGATATAAAGTTTATTAAAACGAACTTTTTTAAATAAATATTTAAAGTTATCTTTTTAAATAAACTATACTTTATACACCTTTAAAAATTTATGCTACTTTTTTCTTTCTAAAACATAATGAATAAATAAGAACAACTGCAAAACAAACTACAGGTATAAAGAATGCTGAACGAACTGCAGCTTCTGCACCTTGATATGAAGTAACTAAACTTGATAATTTTCCACTATCAATAAATAATCCCATTATAGGTGTTATAACTGCACCACCTAATATTGCCATTATAAGACCTGCTGCACCAACCTTTACTTCTTTTCCTAATCCTTCAAGCGCTATACCATAAATTGTTGGGAACATTAATGACATACATGATGAAATTAAAACTAAAGACCAAACTGATAAATTTGTAGGTAAATAAATTGCTCCTAAGCTACATAATATTCCAAGTACCGCAAACACTGCCATCATAATACCTGGTTCTATATATTTCATAAGTGCTGTACAAATCCAACGACATGCTATAAATCCAAACATAGCTATAAGATAATATTTAGCAGCAGATGCTTCATCTATACCTACAGTAACCATTACATATTTTATAGTCCAAGTCCAAACAGCTATTTGAACTCCAACATAGAAAAACTGTGTGATTACTCCAAAGGCATAACGTGGAATTTTTACTAACTTCTTTATTGATTCAATTATATTAAGTTCTCCCGAATCATCTTTTTCTGAACCTTTGCTTCGCTTAAAGAAACACCAGATTATTATGGCTATAACAACTAAACTAACATATGGTACACATACCCATATTAATTCATTGTTTTGTATTTTACTTAAGGCCTCTGATCCCATAGCAACTCTCTCTTCATAAGTTGCTGGATGTAAATTCCCTAATATTATATATTTAGCCATTATAATACCAGCTAGTGAACCAATAGGATTAAAGGCTTGTGCTAAGTTTAAACGACGAACACTTGTCTCTTCACTTCCTAAAGAGATTACATAGGGATTACAAGTAGTTTCTAATATTGAAAGTCCACCAGCTAAAACAAAAACTGATACTAAGAATAAATTAAAGTTTTGTAGCATTGCAGCTGGGATATATCCCATTGCTCCAATTATATATAATCCAAGTCCTACTAATACTCCATTTCTATAAGAATATTTTTTAATAAGTATTGCTGCCGGTAAGGCAAGTACTGCATATGATCCATAGAAAGCTACTTGTACTAAAGATGAGTCAGCAGCTTCTAACATAAATATCTTTCCAAAAGCAGGAACAAGATTATCAGTCATATTATTTAAAAGACCCCAAAGTACAAAACATGATATAAGCATTATAAAATGCATTCTATATTTTTTAGGTACAATAGCTGTTTTCTCAATAGTACTCATTTTTTCCACAATAAACACTCCCCCAATATCTAAACTTAATATTATTCTTCTGTTCTATAACGTTTAAATCCTGGATGTCTTCCACTTACTCCATAGTCTTTTCTCATGTTTATTAATCTATCAATATTTTTTCTTGATATTTCCTTTTCTCCCCCTAAAAGATGAGCTGTTAAACTTATTTTTGCATATAATTCTAATGTTTCCATTCTATAATAAGCTGTTATTAAATCTGCTCCAACTGTTAATGCTCCATGATTTTCTAATAATATAACATCATGTTCTTGAAGATATGGCGCTATTGAATCTGGAACTTCATAAGTTGAAGGAGTTCCATAAGGAGCTATTGGAATTGATCCAATTGCAATTACAGTTTCTATCATTGTATATCTATCTAAAGCAAGATGAGCAACTGCAAATCCTGTAGCAGTTGGTGGATGTGCATGAACAACTGATCCAACATCTTCTCTTTCCTTATAGCATCTTAAATGCATTTTTATTTCTGATGAAGGCTTTGCTCCTTCTGGTCCATCAAGTACTTCTCCATTTTCATCAATATGAACTAATTTTTCTGGTGTTATAAAACTTTTACTAATTCCAGTTGGTGTAGCTAAAAATGTACCATCCTCTAATTTCACTGATACATTTCCATCATTTGCTGCCACCCATCCTAATTGCCACATTTTATGACACACATCACATATCTGTTCTCTTATTTCCATGTATTTTAATTTATTTGTATTCTCCATAATAATTTCCTCCACTCTATATCTTTTACTAAATTACTACACCTTTTTGTAATATAACGTTTGCATATAATGCTTTTTCTCCTGTTGCAATTATTGCATAAGCCTTTTTTGCTTCTTCATAAAACTTAAATCTTTCTATAGTTGAAATAACATTACTTCCACGATTATCATGCTTTCCTATAATATTTTTATATTCATCCCAAATAGGTGTCTTAACATTGTCACCTTTCATAACTTCCATTAAATTCACTGGATTTTCAACATAAGTGTCAAGTGGAAATACTTCTAGTATTGCATCTAATAACTCTGGTATTCCATGACCATCACATCTAACTACTATACAGTCCTTTCCCATACTTTCTGTTGGAAAATTACCATCTGCAATTACTATTTTGTCACTATGTCCCATCTCACATAATACTTTAAGCAATTCTGGTGATAATATTTGTGGTACTCCTTTTAACATTTAATTACCTCCTCAGATTTAATTACATTTTTAAATCTTTCATATTCCTTATCCCATAATTCATAATTTTGAGGCTCATAATAACTCATATCATTAGAGTTCCTTATAATTTCACGTGCTTTATATAAATTCTCTATTTTATTTGTTGCCATAAGCTGTATTGCTATATTCCCATAAACTGTAGCTTCAATAGGTCCTGCTAAAACTTTAATATTACATGCATTTGCAGTCATCTGGCATAATAATTTACTTTGAGTTCCTCCACCAACCATGTAAATAACATCATAATTTTTATTAGTACAATCCTTTATTTCTCCTAAAGAATATCTATACTTCATAGCTAAGCTTTCATTTATACATCTAACAATTTCTCCACAATTTTCTGGCACTTCTTGATTAGTTTTTAAACAATACTCTCTTATTCTACTAGGAATATCTCCAGCTTGTACAAATATAGGATCATCTGGATCTATAAAGCATTTAAAAGGCTTCGCCTCTCTTGCCAATTCTTCTAAAGTTGAGAAATTATACTCTTTTCCTTCTCTTTCCCATTGCCTTTTACTTTCTTGAATTAACCATAACCCAATAATATTTTTAAGGAATGATGCTTTATTTTCATATCCACCTTCATTTGTAATATTATACTTACTTGATTTTTCGTTAATAATTGGTTCATCAATCTCTGTCCCAAGTAAAGACCATGTTCCACAACTTAAAAATACAAAATCTTTTTCTGTAGTTGGAACAGATACTAATGCACTTTGAGTATCATGTCCTGCAACCGCAATCACTTTACACTTTTCTATTTTAAGTTCATCACATATTTTTTCTGATATATCTCCTATTATTGTTCCACTTGGAACTATTTTAGTAAATATCTTTCTTGGAAGACCTAAAGCATTTATTACTTTATCTGACCAAGTTCTCTCTTTTGCGTCAAATAGCTGTGTTGTTGATGCTATAGAATTTTCGGTAACCATTTTTCCTGTTAGTAAATAATTAAATAAATCTGGCATTAAGAGCATCACATCTGCTCTTTCAAGCAGATGCGATCTCTTTTCTTTTAATGCTAATAGTTGAAATACAGTATTTATTTCCATAAATTGATTACCGGTTATACTATAAAATTCATCCTTTGATATTTTTTCAAAACTCTTTTCTACCATTCCAAGAGTTCTTTCATCCCTATAATGAACTGGATTTTCAATTAATTGTCCATCATTATCTAAAAGGGCAAAATCAACTCCCCAGGTATCTATTCCAATACTATCTATTTCACCAAATTGTTTTGCTTTTATAAGACTTTGCTTTATTTCAAAAAACAATCTTAAAACATCCCAATACATGGTTCCATTTATAAATACAGGATCATTAGAAAACCTATGAATTTCTTTTATATTAATTTTTTCTCCATCAAAACTCCCAAGAATGGCTCTACCACTTGATCCACCAAAATCAAAAGCTAATACTTTACTTTTTAAATTTATATCTTTCATAGTATCACCTACTAAGTTTTTTATTTATACATTGGTCCATAAGCCTTACAAGCTCTATAATCTTGTCCCTCTTTATCCATTCCAAAGGCATTCCAAGCTGCTGGTCTAAATATTTTTTCCTCTGGAACATTATGCATACTTACAGGTATTCTTAAGATAGAACATAAAGTAATTATATCTGCCCCTATATGTCCATGACTTATAGCTCCATGGTTAGCACCCCAATTATTCATTACATCATAAGCAGATTTAAATGCTCCTTTTCCTGTAAGTCTTGGTGCAAACCAAGTACAAGGCCAAGTATAATCTGTTCTTTTCCATAATTTATCTGATACTTCATCTGGAAGTTTTACTGAATATCCTTCAACTAATTGAACAACTGGACCAAGGCCTTTCACAAGATTTAAACGTATCATTGTTACTGGCATTTCAGCTTCTGTTAAGAATCTTGATGAATATCCACCACCTCTAAAGTATCCATTATCGGCAGCATTCCATGTAGTTGCAGCAAGGATTGCTTCTTGGTCTTCTTCTGTAACATCATACCAAGCTTTCATTGTTCCATTTCCATTTTCATCTTTAGCTTGTCCACATGCATCAAGACAAGCTGCGCCTGAATTTATTAAATGTATAAATCCATCTGATTCCTTTGCTACCCCTTCTAATTCATATCCTGTAGCTTTCTTAACGGCATCAGGACTCCAATAAGTTCTAACATCTGCAAATATTTGTGCTTTATTTGTAAGTAGCTTTCCAAAAAGCATACCTAATCCATTTAAAACATCATTTTCAGTAGCTAATATATAGGGCTCTCTAGCTCCATTCCAGTCAAATGAAGTATTAAGTAGTGCTTCTGGGAAATCACAATTTGGATAAAAATCAGTCCATTGTCTTTGTCCTTGGAAACCTGCCGCTATTGCATTATGTCCTAATTTTTCTTCTTCAAATCCATCTGGTAAATTTTCATTTCCATTCATTAAATCCTTTATAATGCACATCATTTTAACTACAAATTCCCAATCCTTATCCTTTTCTTCTCTTGTTTTTTGAACATTCTCAGGATTTTTATCAAAACCTTCCTTACATTTTTCCTTAGTCCATTTTAAAGCTCTTTCAAATTCATCTTTATCATATATTTCTTCTGTCATTCTTCTTATAATTTCTACTTCATCAACAGATTCTACTCTCATACCTAAATATTCTTCTATAAAGTTTGGATCTATAATAGATCCACCTATTCCCATACATATTGAACCAATTTGAAGATAAGATTTTCCCCTCATAGATGCTGCTGCAATTGCACTTCTTCCAAATCTTAATATCTTTTCTTTTACGTCTTCTGGTATTTCAGTATCATCTGCATTTTGAACATCATGTCCATATATTCCAAAGGCAGGAAGTCCCTTTTGAGCATGAGTTGCTAAAACTGATGCTAAATAAACAGCTCCTGGTCTTTCAGTTCCATTAAATCCCCATACCCCTTTTATAGTCATTGGATCCATATCCATTGTTTCTGCACCATAGCACCAACATGGAGTAACTGTAAGTGTTATATCTACACCTTCTCTTCTAAATTTATCTGCACAAGCTGCAGCTTCTGGAACTCTTCCAATTGTAGTGTCAGCTATTATAACCTTTACTTTTTCTCCATTTGAATATTTTAAATTTTCCTCTAAAAGCTTTGCTGCTGACTTTGCCATATTCATTGTTTGTTCTTCAAGAGAACCTCTTACATCTATTATTCCTCTTCTTCCATCAATAGTTGGTCTTATTCCTATTACAGGATACTTTCCTACTAATCTACTTTTTGCCATAATGATTACCTCCCAAACCAAATTCAAATTTATAACTTTTTTGTTTGATTGTTACTATATTTTGATTATATATATTTATATAAACGTTTTCTTGTGTTATAATAGTCAAAAAATATAATAATATTCACTTTTTTATATAGGAGGGAGTTTATGAAATATTTTGATTATAAAGAGAATAAACAACATGGAACTTTCGATTTTCCAATAGAGTTTTATCACGTTACTCCTAATCATTCTAGATACAACATGCCTTATCATTGGCATACTGAATGTGAAATAATTAGAATTTTAGAAGGAGAATTTATACTATTTATAGATAAAGAAAAGATACTAGCCAAAAAGAATGATATTATTTTTGTTCATAGTGGAATATTTCATGGTGGGTTACCTAATGATTGTATTTATGAATGTATAGTTTTTGATATGAAATTACTTTTAAAGGACAATAATGCTTGTACAAAGCAAATATATGATATTGTAAATCATAATAAAGTTATAGCCCATAAACTTCCTTCTAATGTACAAGCTTTAAATAATTGTTGTACATCATTGTTCGAAGCAATGAGAGTTAAAAGTACAGGCTATGAGTTTATAGCTCAAGGGGCTTTATATTATTTAATAGGAACTATATTAGAGAATCAATTATATGTAAAAAATAATAAATATACTAAAAAGACTAAAGAAAGGTTTCTTCAATTAAAAAATGTTATAACCTTAATAGAAAATGAATATCAAAACCCTTTAACTCTTGAGGATTTATCCAAAGCTTCTGGTATGTCTCCAAAATATTTTTGTAGATTTTTTCATGAAATGATTAATAAAACTCCCATAGAATATTTAAATTACTACCGTATTGAAATTTCTTGTGAAAAACTTCTTGCAACAGAGCTTTCCATTACTGAGATTGCTTTAAATTGTGGATTTAATGATGTAAGTTACTTTATTAAAACCTTTAAAAAACATAAAGGAGTAACACCAAAACAATATTTAAAATCCTTAAAAGCTTAGTAAATAAAAAATACCCTCTTAGTGAAATTGATTCACTAAGAGGGTATTTTTATTTTTACATTAAAGATTCATATAAAGCTATTATATCTTCAACAGATGTTTCCTTTGGATTACCTGGTCTACAAGCATCATTATAAGCAGACTCAGCTAGAAATCTTATATCTTCTTTTTTAACTATGTCTTTAAGATTAGCTGGTATTCCCACATCTTCTGAAAGCTTTTTAACTGCATCTACTGCTGCTTTTCTATATTCTTCAACTGTCATATTTTCTGTATTTTCAACGCCCATGGCAGCTGCAATATATTTATATTTATCTCCAGTTTCCTCTGCATTATATTCCATAACAGTTGGAAGAATAATTGCATTTGCAACCCCATGAGGTGTGTCATAAACAGCCCCTAAAGAATGTGCCATAGAGTGAACTATACCAAGTCCTACATTTGAGAATCCCATTCCTGCAATGTATTGTCCTAATGCCATTCCTTCTCTTCCTTCTGGTGTATTTTCTACTGCTCCTCTTAAATGTTTTGAAATTAATTCAATAGCTTTTAAGTGGAACATATCTGTCATTTCCCATGCAGCCCCTGTTATATAACCTTCTATGGCATGAGTTAATGCATCCATACCAGTTGCTGCAGTAAGTCCCTTTGGCATACTTTGCATCATTTCAGGATCTATAATTGCTACTACTGGAATGTCATGAGTATCTACACATACAAATTTTCTATTCTTTTCAACATCAGTGATAACATAATTTATAGTTACCTCTGCTGCCGTACCAGCTGTTGTTGGAACAGCAATAATAGGAACTGATTTGTTCTTAGTTGGTGCAACCCCTTCTAAGCTTACTACATCTTCAAATTCTTTATTATTTATTATAATTCCTATAGCTTTTGCAGTATCCATTGATGATCCACCACCAACTGCAATGATATAATCTGCACCTGATTTTTTATAAGCCTCTACACCACTTTTTACATTCTCTATAGTTGGATTTGCTTTAATATTTGTATATAATTCATAACTAAGATTAGCCTCATGTAATATAGAAGTAACCTTTCCTGTAACTCCAAACTTAACTAAATCTGGATCAGAACATAAGAAGGCTTTCTTAAAACCTCTTCCTTTTACTTCTGTAACAATTTCCTTGATAGCGCCTGCTCCATGATAAGAAGTTTCATTTAATACAATCCTATTGACCATGCTTGTACTCCCCCTTTTATTAATAAATATATTTATCTATATATTTATTTTAAGTTTATAAAACATACTATTCTATAAATATAATGTCTTAAAATATAATAATATTCACATTTATAAAGATTGTATTTAATTAATATTTTCTAATTCTAATACCTTTTTAATACAATAATCATTTTCAAAGTTACCAGTCTTTCCAGCATACTCAATTAAATAATCTGGCTCTGTTTTAAATTCTTCACTAGATGTTCCATCAGCAGTTGTTCCCATATCCTTAGAAAATCTGAATACATAACCACTATTAGGTAACATGTGAAGAAGTGGATCAGAACCTATACCATCGCCCCCAGTTCTTTCACCTATAAGTGTTGCAAATCCTGTTTGTTTTGCAAAAGAGGCAAATGCTTCTGATGATGAATATACTAATTTGTCAACTAACATATATATATTCCCCTTAAATTTTATGGAATCTTCACTTGGGCTTATTTCCATAGTATTTTTACTATAGTACTTGAAATCCTCCTTAACCTCTACTGGTAAGTTTACAAGTTTTGTAGTATCTAAATCTTTCACCTCTCCAAATCCTGTAGAATATTTTACTTTTGACTTTTTCAAATAATTATTTATAATTTCTCCATCTTTCCAAAAGCTATAATTTGTGTTTTCATATACTTTATCTATCAGCTTTGGAACTAAGTATGAAATCCAATAATAACTATCTCCTCCTCCATTGCCTCTTATGTCTATAATTAGAGCTTGATACTCCTTAATATTGTTTAAATACTCATCAATAAGTTCAATGTCATTTCCCATGTTGTAATAACTTATCATCTGAGGTATATAAATATATCCTATTTTCCCTTCAACTATATCTTTAGTGGAAGCATTCCTAATCCCTTCCGTATTTTCATTTTTCCCTTGATTCAAAACTTGTACTTTTTCATTTTTATCAATATTGTATCTTGCTAAAGCTTTTTTGTTATTCAATACAGGTAACTGTACCTTCTTTTGCCACCCTTTATTCATTGAATAAATTTCTCTAAAATCTCTGAATTGGCTAGAATTTGTAATCATATGAGTATGTCCATTATTTAACTCACTTAATATAGAATTTAAAGTCATCAAAAATTCAATATCACTCTTGGTATTTTTTACTCTTTGTAAATACTCTTCCTTTTTACTTAACCAATCTACATTATTCAGTCTTTTATTTGTCTCTAAAAAAGGATAGTTTTCTTCAATTGTATTATATAAGTAATTAAAATCCTCTATCTTTTGCTCTTCTGTTAATGGTGTACTTATATCTACCTTATTACCACAGGCAACCAAAGTACTTATAAGTATAAATAACATTGCTAATAAGAATCTTTTTAAACCTATAACTTTCTCCCCCTTTTAAATCTTATTTCATGGTTATATTTTTCATTAAACACTTTATAATTATATGAATTTATGGGAATTATTACACATAATTATATTTCACACAAACCCTTTGGTAAATAATTCAAATAAAAATATCCTTAGGCAAGCTATACTAATACCTAAGGATATAAAATTTATTATGTATTTTTTAATTATAAAACCTAATTATTAATACTAGAGTCCTCTATTAAAGAGAGTTTATTCTTTTTAAAACCTATTATTTTTATGATAACTTATAAACTTTAAAGTTGATTTAAATTCAAAAATAACATTTATTATCCTAATAAAATAAATAACTATTCAATCTTCATTATTTCCATCTGTGATTTTGTAATACCATTTCTTTTGCCATAGTTAATCCAATAATTTGTAGAGGCCTTAAGATACATGTTTTTTGATATAGGCATGGTAACCCTTAAGTTTTCAGGGGTGTTATTATAAATAGCCTTTGCTAACTTTTTTATTTTCCATTTTACAAAGATTTTAAAAGGTGTTCCTAAAATAGCTTCACCACCACCAATTGATAATACTGAATTAAACTCATATGTATTTTGTTTGCAAAATAATTTAACCATATCAATACAAACATTGTTTTGTTCAGGCTCTATAAACCCACAATTTATTATTACATTTACTTTAGGTTTGTTTTTTGGTGGATTTTCTTCAAGAACCTTTAAGAAGTTAAGCATTGTAACTGGAAGTCCATCTGCATAAAGTGGAAAAACAAGAAGCATATCTTTGTATTCTCCAATCTTACTACAAATCTCTTTATGATTATTCTTTGTAATATTAAAAGTATCAGCTTGTCCTTTGTAATAACTGCTAAAGATTTCTCCATACTCTTTAGAGTTAGATCTTGGTGCTCTTGGACTCCCATTTATAATAATTACTCTTCCCATTTTCTAACCTCCTTATCTACTACCTCTTCTAAATTCTCTTCATCTACAAAAATAACATTAAAACTTTTGAAATTCATATTGTGAGAATTACGCTCTATTAACCTTTTAAATATTTCTTTTTCCTCATCTTCTATATTTCCATATGCAATAATAATAGCATCCTTCATTGCAACATCACGCTGAACATGATGGGCCTCCCCATTTAAAAGACGAATAAAAGCTTGCTGAATTGGAATAGCTCTCTCAAGCGTAGTTTTCATCACTGTATCATAAGAACCATATTTAACTTTGCTTACATAAATCACCTTATCACTCTTTGCAATAATAGGATAAACCTTTACTGCATCATCACGAATAACACACTTTCCAGGAGTTTTAGTCCAACAACCAAAACATCCTATACAATTTGAAATTCTAAGCTTAGACAAATCAATATATTTATTTTCATCACTCTCTAAAAAATTAATATTTAACTCTTTATCACTTAGTAATAATCTCATTTTCTATTCCTCCTATAACACCTAAATAAACTGCTTCAAAGATTTAATTAACTTCTGCCTAATCTTTTTCTACAGTTTCTATAGCAATCATAGTTAAAATACTATGAAAATAATCTCTATTAAATTAATTACTCTTGTAACTTCACAGTTATCTTATAAACTTTGGTACAAGTATTTATATTTTTATTATATATCCTTCATGGATTATAAATTGAATAAAATGTAAAAAATACTAGAAATATTTTTTTATAAGGAATAAACTAATCTTAAAGTATAATTTTGAGAGGTTTAATATTATGGAATATGATTGTGGTTTTGTAAAGGAAAGTAACTGGTTTCGTTATCGTGCTGGTGCAATTATTATTGAAGATGGAGCTGTTCTTTTTGCTAGTAATGAAAGGGAAAATTACTACTATTCTATTGGTGGTGGAGTACATATGGGAGAATCAGCTGAGGAAGCTGTAAAGCGTGAAGTCCTTGAAGAAACAGGAGTGGAATATGAAGTTGATAGATTGGTATTTATACATGAAAACTTCTTTAAAGGTGATGGAAGTTTGGAAGGTAAAAACTGTCATGAAATATGTTTTTATTTTTTAATGAAACCTAGAGGAATACGTAATTTAAATAGTAATAGCTATACTGGTGGAGTTAAGGAAATAATGTATTGGATTCCAATAGAAGAACTAAGTAATTATCGAGCTTATCCTACATTCTTTAGAGAAAAGTTAACTAATCTTAAGAATGAAATTGAACACATAGTAACTTATGAATATTAATGTAAAAAATAAAACTGATAAAATACTATTTTAATATTTTATCAGTTTATTTTTGTATTATAAACTTTTGATTTTAAGATTATATTTTTTAAATTATATTGATTTGCTTTTGATTATATTACTAGCTTTTAACTCTATCATAATTCTTTAGTATATAAACAACTAATATAATAATAGAAAAAAATACTGAAATATTTTGAAATATATAAAATGTACTTCCTTTTACTTTATCCTTTTCATCAAATAAATATGAAACTGGCCAAAAAGACATGAAGCATAAAACTCCATAAATACTTATAAATAATCTTAATATAATATTCAAGCTTTCTCCATACATCCATGCTAAGAGACAAAAACTTAAAAATAAAGCCATTCCAAGATTCATAACCCTTATAAAAATATTAGAATTTTCTATATCTTGCCACCACCAGAATTTCAAAATATTTTTTATAATAAAAGCTAATCTTTTCATATTATACTCCATACTTAATTATAAAATCTATATTAAGATGCGTTAAGTAATTATACTTAAATACTTATAATGTTACGATCCACTCTACTTTGTAGTATATGTTAATAAACTGCAACTGAATTTAAATACATACCATGTTAAAGTTCAATGCTTGTAAAGTAGCCATTTCTTTTTCTTGATATTTATCTTTAAGTTAGTTATTTCAATTTCTCTCTTATTATTTTACCAGTATCTTACTTTAATTTAAAGTACTAATATAAAATCAACTTTTAATCTAGTTGTTTCAAGGTCTAAAGGGTAATTTCATATAATTTTAGGCTGGTAAAATTTTATTTGTGTATTTATAAAGTATTTCTAAGAATGCATTAATTAAATACTAAGATTTACCTATTCAGTAAGCTTCAAATTTTTATCAGTGAATTGATTTAGCACTTATACTATGCTAAAATTAACTTATAATTTTGAATTTGTTAATTAAAGTTTAATAATATAAAGTTTTCTAGGGTTCCGTAGCTTTTTAGTTAGTCTGGTCCAAGAGAAAACGCACAGATAAACTGTGAACACGGAAGGATAAAAGCCTGGGAGATATTTTTATAATATTTCTTTGGCTTTTTTATTTTAAAGGAGGTATATTGTTATGAAAAAGTTTATTATTGAGGATGATTTTTGGGAGCTATTCCCTAATGCAAAGATAGGTATTATCACTTGCAATGGCATAGATAATACTATAAAAGATGAGAACCAATACCAGGATATGCTTTCTCAAGTAGAAAAGGAAGCTTTAACTCACTTGCCTAATGAAGAATTTAGTAGCAATGAAGTTATTAAGGTATGGAGAGATGCATTTAAGAGATTTAAAACTAAAAAAGGGGCAAGGTCATCAATTGAAGCTTTGTTAAAAAGGGTTTCTACTGGTAAAGGATTAGGAACAATTAACCCTCTAGTTGATATTTACAACTCTATATCATTAAAGTATGCCATGCCTTGTGGTGGAGAGGATATGGATAAGTTTATTGGAGATATAAGATTAAGTAAGGCAACAGGAGATGAAAGTTTTATTACCTTAGGATCAGATAAAAGTGAGCCACCATATGAGGGAGAAATAGTTTATAAAGATGATGAAGGAGCTATTTGCAGATGTTGGAATTGGCGTGAGTCAGTAAGAACTATGTTAACAGAAGATACAAAAAATGCTTTCTTATGCATTGAGTTAGTTGATGAAAATAGAGAAAAAGAATTTGAAAATGCCTTAAAAGAGTTATCTCAATTAGTAGAGGAAAACTTAGGTGGAAAATCTGAGATTTCAATACTTCATATTAATAATAAGGAAGCTATAATCTAAGTATTTACGGAGGATAAGTTTATGAATAATTTTACCTATAAAGAGGTTTATATTGAGGATGGAAAGAGAGTTTTAGAGATTAATGTACTTCCAGAAAAGTACTGTAATTTTGATTGTATATTTTGTCCTATAGGAAGATCAAAGAATAAAATAGATACTCAAAAATCCTTTGATAATGTGGATGAGTCATTAATTGAACTAGAAAATATGATTAATGATACAAACCCCGATCTAATCTTTATTAATTCAAAAGGAGAAGCCTTAATAAATGATAAAATTGAGGATATTATAGATTTTATAAAATCAAAGGGAGTTCCTGTAAGACTACTTTCTAATGGGTATATCCTAGGAAAGGATGATTATATAAAGATTGCTAATAAATGTGATGAAGTTATTGGAGAAATAAAGGTAATAACAGAGGAAGATTTTAAGAAGGTTCAAAGACCAATTGAAGGCTATACCCTTCATGAATACATATCAAATATGGCTTCCTTTAATAAACAATATAATGGCAAATTCATATTTGAAATAACCATAGTTAAGGGATATAATGATGACCCTGAATCAGTTAATAAACTGAAGGAAGTTATAAAAACAATCTCACCTAATGAGGTTATTGTTGCTAGAATTGATGATGATATATTTAAGAAAAAACTTGGTATATCTGATGAAAGATTTGAGGAAATTTCAAGGGAGCTATTAGCTGTAAACTGCTAAATGCATAGATTATTAGATTTAAAGTTCTAAATTAAATTTAATAAGTATCTATTAATAATTAAGTAAAAATGGACAGATATCATGTCCATTTTTACTTTTAAATTCTTATTATAAAACTAAAATTACTCATCTTGTTTATTTTGTTGAGGTTTAAATTTAAGTACCTTATAACTTAATAAGCTTAGTGTTACCATATATGTTGGAAGTATTAAGTATGACAAACTCTCTATGTTATAGCCTACTAAAAGATTTATTACACTTTGAAATGGCAATGTTGTATATAAAGCAAGCAAAAACATTGTTGGAAATATATCTGCATTAGGTTCACTTGCTATTGAAACAAAAAATTCTAAGTTTAAAAGTATAAATAAAAGTAAAAACATAATTATTCCTAAAAAAATTAATACGGATTTAAATTTTACTCTAAATAATTTTATTAGCACTAAAAATAATAATGTAAATATAATTAACAAATCCATCCTCCTTTTATTTGCTATTTGTTTAAATCTTAGTAAAATATACATATAAATTACGGTAATAAAAGGTGGGATATTTATGATAATAATACATAGAGATAACTTACTTGATGTGATGAGATCTTATAAGATAATTATAGATGATACCTATTATGGAAAGATAAAATGTGGGGAAACAAAACAAATAAATTTAGAGAAAGGTGATCACACAATTTACCTAAAAATAGATTGGTGTAGAAGCCCTAAATTGAACTTTTCTATTTCAGATAATGAAACCATATTTTTTGATTGTGGTAATTATATAAATGGTTGGAAACAACTTTTATTCCCACTTTATTTAACTTTCCTTAAGAATAAATATTTATTTTTAAAGGAAACTAATAAAAAAATCTCCTAGTGTGAAGTTAATTTATAAAATAAAAAAATGATACCTATGTTGGTATCATTTTTATTATCTTTGTGCATTGATATTTTTAGAACTCTTATAACTTTATATTTAATTATTACCCTTAAATCTATTTTAGATTTAATAAGTTTACTATTTATAAATGCATTCCTAGGTTATTTACATTAATCCACATCTAAAATTTTGGAGAAATACTTCTTACTTCTTTTTGCTGCAATGGTTATTTTGAAGGGACTTTTGTCGTAGCCTTCTACAATGATGTTTCCTGATTTATCTCTGTATGATACTTGTATATTTTTAAAATAGAAAATGTAGTAGCCAAGTATAATTCCATCTTTAAAGGAGCCTGTTGATCTATTTAGTGCTTCATTTCCAAGGCCTACAGTGTTTTCACTAAGGTCAAAGAATTTTCTTCCTTTGCTAGTGGATTCTGTTACAATTGCTCCTGATAAATTAGTTATAAAGGCCCAAAGGCAAATTATTAAAAGTATGATAGATAGGAGTATATTGTTGGTTTGTCCACTCTCTCCAAGGGTTTTGGATATATCTATGATTCCAAGAGAATCTAAAAATAGGCTTGTATATGTAACTATTGAAAATAAAATCCCTAAAAGCACCATTGAAATATCCTTAAATTTTGGAAAATCCACATCTTCTAGTTTTCTTAGTTTTCTTAAAAGGTCTAAGGAATATTTTGCTCTATTTAAAAGGGCAATATTTAAAGCTCCTATTAAAATTAAATTCAAGAAAAATATTATACTAGTTCTATGCATTAAGATACTGATTACTAAAATAATTCCTATGATTATTAGATTTGCCACAATATATGAATTTAACTTCTTTGAACTATGCATTTAAGCACTCTTCCTTACATACTGAACTATTTCCTTAGCTAGCTCATCATTTAACCCATTGATACAGTTTAGTCCTACTTTGTGTCTTTTCTTGGTCATTGTAATGTGATACACATCCTTATTCTTTGTTTCATTAATGTTGAAATCATCTAAATCCTCAAAGCCTATTTCACTTAAGGTTTCAATGTGTTCTCCCTTTTCAAAATCATTTAACTTTACTTTTAAGTAAATCTTTCTATTTTCTATTTCAAAGATAACCTTTCCAGCAGGTATTCCACAGACTGGTAAAGTGTAATATGTAAAGGGAGCAATGTTGGTATAGAAAAATTGCTTTACTAACTCCTTGTTATCTAAATACACTATAAACTTAAATTTTTTATTGTTATTCATAATATTTACCTCTTTAATTTATACTTTATTAACATTATATAGCAATTTTGTTAATAAGTTAAGTTTATTCCTCTTTATAAACAAATATAGATTTTAAAATAGCACCTTATTATGTTTTATATACTTATTATAAAATTCTACTGAGCTTTATGTTTTTTTAATGAAGTTTACCTAAAGGTTTAAATAATATTTTTCAATGAATTTAGATAATATTCTTTGCTGAGTTTTATTGATACTTTTAACTAAATTTTGATAATACTCTTCACTTATCATAGAAAATTCTCCTTTTATAAAAGTAAAATTCCTTTGAATCACTTCTTTTAATAATATAAAAAAGAGGTCATATGAAAATAGTTATAAAACCTTTCATATGACCTGGAATTTTTAAATATTATTTTTTGTTTTTTATATAAGCTTTATTTTCTTCATATATACTATAAATTTAGTTTTCAGAGTGATTTTTTATCCTCTACTTATTTTTTCATTGATGTCTTCTAGGGAATCTTCCTCATATTCTCCAAACCAATCTCTTAGTTTGTTCTTGGCTTGTTCTTTTACTTCTTCATCAATGTAAAATGCTACTGCTCCAAGGGCAGGTATTAAAAGTCCTAAGTCATCTGTGTATCCCACAATTGGTGCAATATCTGGAAGGAAATCTATGGGAAAGATAAAGTATCCTAAGGCACCTATGATTATGCTTTTGGCCCACTTAGGGGTTGTATCCTTTTTCAAAGTGTAATATAGCAATAGGCATGTGTAAACTACCTTGATACCAGCCTTTTTAGCAAATTTTCTTAATTTATCAAAGAAGTCCTTATCAGAAAAGAATTTTGAGTATTTTTCTAAATTTATTTTACGCTTTTTACCCTTAATCTCAACTTCTTCAATAATTAGTTCCTTGTTCTCTTCACTCATACTAAATCCCTCCTTTGCAATATATAATACTCCTAATATTATGTTTATTTCAACATATAATAGATAATATTTTCTTAGCTACTATTTCTTATATCCTTGCAAGAAACTTAGTAAATATAAGATTAAAATTTACGTATTGGTCAACTGCTATTTCTTTTACTTTTGCAAGTAAAGATATTTCAACATACAATACTTATAATATCGAGTTCTAAAATTATAATCCTTGTCTATTTATCCTAACTTTATTCTTCTATATAATATATTTCTAGTTCTTATAATTTAATTCTTCTGCCTAGACTCCTGTAACTTTCTTTAAAACCTATTCCTTTATATAATATAATTCCCAAGTTAAATAAATCTTATTAAACTTACTTTAGTTAGCAAGTTTCTAAATTTATACTACTTTCTTTATCTTTGATTTTGAAATAGCATAACATAATAGTCCAAATAAAGTTCCACCAATTGGCCAAACAATTACTTGTTTTAATCCCACATTAAAATAGTTTTATAATATAATAAAAATTGTATAAAAAATATTATGGTATAAATTTAATTTTTAAGAGGTGTATTATGGACAAACGTTTTACCTTTAATGAGGATGTTATGAATTATGAGAAATGGAGACCTACCTATTGTGAGGAATTATTTCATGATATTATGGAATATTCAAAATTAGATATGCATAAAAAGGCTTTGGAAATTGGAATTGGTACTGGCCAAGCTACTCTTCCCTTTCTTAAAACTGGATGTGACTTAAAAGCTATTGAACTTGGAGAGAATCTTGCAGAGTTTTCTAAAAATAAGTTTAAAGCCTATAAAAACTTTAATATATTAAATGTTCCCTTTGAGGATTTTAATGGTGATGAAAATACCTTTGATCTTATATATTCTGCAACTGCCTTTCATTGGATTGATGAAAATATAGGATACCCCAAGGCCTTGAAACTCCTAAAACCTGGTGGAACCTTAGCATTATTTTGGAATAAACCCTTCATAGGTCGTAAGGATGACTTATTGCACCAAAAAATTCAAAGTATATATGAGAAGTATAAGCCCTCAAAGGCTAAACCTATAGAAAATAATGAAGAGCATTATAAAGAACTTTTAGAAAAGTTAAAGAAGTATGGATTTAAAGATGTTGAACTTAAACTATATCACAAAACTAGAATCTTTAATGCCTGTGATTATATATCATTATTAAACACCTATTCAGATCATAGAACCATGAACCTAGCCATAAAAGCAAAATTTGAAGAAGAAATTAAGGAAGCTATTTTAGAACATAATAATTTGCTAAAAATATATGACACCATGGAACTATATTTAGCTAGAAAATAAGTTCTAGGATAATCTAATATTAAATTATTTATCCAAATATAACCAACAAATTATTTATAAATTAATCTAAAGTTTGATCTCAATTGTAATTATGATAAAATAATCTTCGAGGTGAGAAAAAATCATGAAAAAAACAGTAAAAGTAGTTGGTGCTATAATTGAAAATGAAAAGAAAGAAATTCTTTGTGCCTTAAGATCAAAGGATATGACTCTTCCTAAGCAATGGGAATTCCCAGGTGGAAAGATTGAGGAAGGGGAAACTGTAGGACAAGCAATTGTTAGGGAAATTAAAGAAGAATTAGATTGTGATATAGAATACATATCTACATTTAATGATAATACTCATGAATATGAGAAAGTTATAGTTAACTTAATAACATTAAGATGTAAACTTGTTAATGGGACTCCAAAGGCTAGTGAACATGCAAAACTTATATGGCTTCCAGTAGATTACCTTGAAACTCTTTCATGGGCTCCTGCTGATGTTCCAGCCGTAAAGCAATTAGTAAGTGAGAAATAAAAAAACAGGAGAAATCTCCTGTTTTTCTTTTTTATATCTATAATATGGACTCATCTATTATTCCTCCAAAATAACTAAACTGCTCGTCTAATTTTAAGTTTCTATTTAGTCTTTCATTAACTCTTATATATTTTAAAACATTATGATTGAAATCGTACCATTTTTCTTCATTTAATATGTATTTCTTTTCGCTGTGTATTGCTATTTTTGCAAACTTATTATGAAAATCCTTAAATAAAAGGAAAGTTAAATGTATATTGGCACATTTAAGAAATTCAAAAATAATTTCTCAAATGTTCTATAAAATCCCTTAAGTGTTTCATCAAATTCCTGGGCTTATCCTTTGGTATTGTTGAAAGAGAAACAAAAGTTTAATATAATGTTCTTAATGAACCAAGGGATGGGAGGACAGACCATGAACAAAGAGGAACAGGTTATAAGTGGTTTTAGGGACTTGTTTAACAAGATGGCTTGGCTTAATAAGTCTAAGATGGAAAAGTGTCTTAAGGGGTATAAGCCTTCTGAAATACACTGTATTGAATATATTGCTAAGAATGTAGATTGTAATGTAACAAAACTTGCAGAGTCCTTTTATATGACTAGGGGTGCAATAAGTAAGTTAAGTAAGAAACTTATGGAAAAGGGCCTTATTGAAAGTTACCAAAAGCAAGACAACAAAAAGGAAATCTATTTTAGACTTACTGAGCAAGGAAAGGCAATTAATAAGATTCATGATGATCTCCATAAAGAGTTTCAAGAGCGTGATAAAGCTGTTTTTGAGCAGATAACTGAGGAACAATTTGATTATATGATTAACTTTGCCAAAAAATATAGTGATCATTTAGATGAAGAAATAAAGAAGATTGGGTTAAATATTAAGTCAGAATAAATTAAAATGGTTCATATCTAGCGTCTAATTCTGTGATAACATGGGTAAATATTAAGTCTGAATAATTTAAAATGAGTTTTACCTAAGGCAAACAAAACAAATATTAAAATAAATTTAAATAATAAAAATACAAGCAGTCCAACTCTATTGAGAAGGAACTGCTTTTTTGTTTTTGAAATTTTGTTGACAAAGAAACAAAATTAATTTATTATTGTTGACAAGGAAACAATACAAATTTTTGAAAGGAGATTTTAAATGACTAAATTAAAATCATATAATAAAGAAAAAAATGAAGAAACAGTGGATAAGAAGGCTTTCCTCTTTGGTCTTATGTCTGTATTCCTTTGTGGAATGGGCTTTAGTATTATCTCACCTGTTGTTCCATTTTTAGTGGAGCCTTATGTAAGCAATGCTGGTGAACAAGCTTTCTTCGTTACTCTACTAACCTCAGTTTATGCAATTTGTGTATTTTTTGTAGCTCCTGGACTTGGGGCTTTAAGTGATAGATATGGACGTCGCCCCATACTTTTAATATGCCTTTTAGGTTCCTCAATTGGGTACTTAATCTTTGGTATAGGTGGCTCTATATGGGTACTATTTCTTGGACGTATAATAGATGGTGTAACAGGTGGGAGCATAAGCACAATTTTTGCATATTTTGCAGATATAACTCCTAAGGAAGAAAGGACTAAATACTTTGGATGGATAAGTGCAAGTGCAGGTATAGGTGCTGCCATTGGCCCTACTCTAGGTGGAGCGCTTGCCAAATTTGGCTATGCTGTGCCAATGTATTTTGGAGCAATAATAACCTTATTAAACTTTATTTATGGAATCTTATATATGCCTGAAAGTCTTCATGAAAATAATAGACTTAAGAAAATCTCCCTTGTAAGACTTAATCCCTTTACACAGCTTATAAGTGTACTTTCTATGAAAAATTTAAAAAGACTACTTATTTCAGCTTTCTTAATTTGGATACCTAATGGATCTTTACAATCAATTTTTTCACTATTTACAATGGATACTTTCAATTGGACACCTACATTAATTGGACTTATGTTTTCAATTATGGGTATTCAAGATATTATTTCACAGGGCTTAATAATGCCAAAGCTTTTAATGAAACTTAGTGATGTAAAGATAGCAATCCTTGGAATGGTCTCTGAAATTATAGGATATGCTCTTATTGCAGCATCAGCTATTTTCACATTCTATCCTTTTTTCATAGTTGGAATGTTTATATTTGGTTTTGGAGATTCAATTTTTGGACCTTCATTTAATGGAATGCTATCTAAGTCTACTGATTCTAGTGAACAAGGAAGGATTCAAGGAGGGAGCCAAGCTCTTCAATCTCTAGCAAGAATAATTGGCCCTATTTTAGGAGGGCAAATATATGTATCTCTTGGTCATTCCTCCCCTACTTTTATGGGTATGATATTAATAGCATTGGCAATACCAATTCTTTATAAGAGTGTTAGTATAGATGTGTAGCATATTAATAATGGCTCAGAACTAAAGGTCAAGTTCTGAACCACTATTTTTCTATGCTCTAAGCCAATTCTCTCTATTTTTATGCAAAAGACTTTAATATTTTCTAAATTTTTGATTATTATTCTTCAACTTTATGCCAAAAGTTTTTTTAATATTACTCATAACAAAAATATCTTTTATGGGAATTCTAATAACCTTAATTATATTTAAGTTATCTCCCTTATAATCTGTTCTTTCAGTTTCTCCACTCTCTATCTTTAACATGTTAAACTGTGTAGAATCATCATAATAAAGAGAATATTGTCTTTTTACTGTGGTTGATTTAGGAAATATTCTAGTAAAATTATCTGGCTCATTAAGTTCTCCATTTATTAGTATGGCCTTGTCTGTCATTATAATCTCACCATTAGAATTTATATTAGTGAAGTAGAAAAACATTGTTTTTATAAAGTTGTAAATCAATACTACTATAGTTACTAAAAAACCTACTGCTATAAGCTTAATTATAACTGGCTTGGCAGTGTCAATAAATATATTTCCTTCTATAGCATCTAGTATTATTGGCTCCAAAATAATTAGAGCGTACACTATATACATTATATAAACATACTTCAATCCATTACCTAAGCATTTTAATCTTTCCTTTGTTTCATTATTTATATATCTTCTCCACTCTTCATTAGTAAAAGACCATCTTATTATTTTTTCATTTTGCAGATTCTTTCTCACTCTAATAAACTTTAAAATATTTATACATATAATAATAAAGGTAAACATAATTATACCTAAAAATAGCATTGTAACAAATATATTTCCTAACGCCCCATCTATTTGGGATATACTTTTCATTACTCCCATTGCTACAGCGAAAATTGCAATTGAAGTTATAATATATCTATAATATTTCATTTTACTTCTCCTTAATAAAATACCAGTAAATTACTTTTTAATATTATAGCATGGAAAGTAACTGAAATATGTAAATCTTCTATTACTAAATCTTAGTTTAAATGCAAATTAAGTTATAAAAATAGAAAGCTAAATTTATATATTATTGGGAAATAATTGAAAAATAATCTGTAATTCGTTACAATAAAGATATATAGAACATTTTGATAAGTATAATTTTTTAAGAAGGTGATTTTATGTTTGAGTTTATTATAGGAGCTGTAGGAATACTTTTCTCTGTTTTTGGATATTTAATAATGGTTAAGAAAAAAACAAGCTTAATACACGATTATCATCTAAGAGGAGTAAAGGACATTAAAAATTATTGTAGCTTTATAGGAGGATGCTTATTCCTTTTAGGCGTAGTATTTATAGGCTTTTCTATTTTAGGATTTACTGAAATTTTAACTTTTGCACAAATGCAACTTAGTATATTTATTCTTTGTATTTTAGATGTTGTAGCACTTTTTGTTATACAGAAAAAATTTGCAGGGCATATACTTTAGGAAGTATAAAATTACTTTCTCTAAAGTTATTGAAATTCTCACATTGTTATATGAGATAATAACCCCTTATTATATAATGTAGGAAAATCAAAAATAAAAATATTCATGAAAAGTATAATAAAGCTTCTTATGCTTGTTTAAGATAAAAGAACCTTATGATTTTAGCATAAATGATAAAGTTCTTTACTAAATGAATATATTAAAAAAACAAATAAACCTTATCATTTGTAAGTAAATGATAAGGTTTTTTATTATTTTCTATTAATATTATTTTATGATTATATTAAAATTTCTTTGCTCTATCTAAGAACTCTTGTTAAATTATTTTGAAAACTTGTAAAAAAGTTATAAATTATGTAGATTTCCTATAAGAACTCCTGTGAGGCTATTTTTTGATATAACAAATTTTATTAGCTCTTTTCATAATAAGCTTAGTGAAATGGTTATTCACTATTTAAATGTTTATTATCTCTTCCTAATTTATTATACACAATCTAAATTGTCTATGTATAATGGAAGTGGTAGCCAGCTATTTAAAAAACTTGGAGTATCTTTATTGAAATTAAAGTAGGATTTTATTGGTGAAAATAGAAATTCCATTACTTCTAGCTCATTTAATTCAATATGAAATTCCTCTTCACTGCTATTTAAAGCTTCCTTATCTTTATAGATTTCTTCTCCACTACTATGGAAATATTCCTTTTCTTCATAAATTACATCTTCACTATTGTTGAAATTTCCTTTAGCTTTATAGGTTTTCTCTTCAACTTTTTTCACTTCCACATTGTTTTATGAACTTTAATCTTTAAAACTCCATAGTTTATTATTTTTATATTACACTCCCCATCTTCTAGATTTGAGTAAGTGACTTTTAGTTTTAGCATTATTCTCACTATCTTTTCATAGTTAAATATTCTAAAATTATTATTTTTAGTAATTGAATAATTTTCACATATCTTTAAAAGCTGTGATATTTTCTCTCTTTCATATACTGGAACCCTTACATTTACTTCATTATGATTAAAAGTTTTTATGTATGAAGCTATGACAAAATTTAAATCATTGCTATTCTCTATAACTATTTCTTCAATAAACCCATTGTTTGAGGAAATATATCCAATAAATTCGCCATTTTTAAACACAGAGTAAATTCTGCAATTCCATGATTTTAATATATCTAAGAATTCTTCTTTTTTTCTTTCTATTTTTACATTTTTCTTACAATGAAGCTTATATGCCTTTTCTACTATATTAGGATCATTTTCATCTAATAAATGAATGCTTATTCCCTTATTAATTAATTCATCACGCTTATAGTTTATATTTACATGTAGAATATTAAAGTTTATATGTTGTCCACAAGGCTCATATCCAAAGTGTTCATACCTCTGCCTATACCCATTAAGAACACTCATATCCACATTCTTATTTTTCATCTCACAAAGGGCTTTATTCATAAGTTCTTTCATATAACCTTGTCCCTTTGAATAGGGATGAGCTGATACACTTCCAATTCCTACAACATTTACTTTTTCATCTAATAAGCTTAAGGTTAATGGAAAAGCCCCTACTACACCCTTTATCCTGTTATCTACTTTTATTATATGATGGTACTTAATTTTATCCTTATTCTTATATACCTTAGGCAATAAGGATGGAAAATCCGTTTTTCCACCTGAATGACTAAATACATAATTTATAAAGTCAACTAACTCCTCATAATCCTTTTCATCTGCTTTTAAATAATCTTTCCCCATAATTCTCTCTCCCTTATTATTAAAAATCTAAGTACTTCTCTTAATCCTATGTTTAATTATAAAAATAGTCTATACCATGGTTATTATAAAAATCAATGCTCCTATGAATTAAATTATAAAAAAATAGATAGACCTAAAAATGTAATCTACCTATTTTTCTTTTATTTTAAATTTATAATGTGCTAAAACTATGAAGATAAATTTTAGCAACTTTTTAATATAACTTTTTATTTGGAAATTTTTTAATATGCCTCTTTATTTTAATATGCTTCATACAAAAACTCTGTTTAATATGCATTTTTTATCTTAAGATAAATTAATCTTAGTCTATTTCCCTACAACTTAAAACCCAGCAGTTAAGCAGTCTAACAGTCTGATATGTCTTTTTAATCTCATATTTTCTTCCATCAATCATGGCAATTACAGGTGAAGTTCTTTTAATAAACTCAAAGGCCAAGCCATCTTTTCCACAGTATTTTGCAACTTCTAAGCAAATATCATCATCTGTTTTAGGTTCAACATCTAAATCAATTAAAAAGCCTTTTTTAAACATAAATTCTAATCCCCCTTAATAAAGTTAATTTTTAAGTTTATTATATTGGATAAATTGATTTTAAAATTAACTATTTTACACCATTTGAAAGTAGCTAGTACATGTGCTATTTTAAATTAGCTGTTTTACACTATTTAAAAGTAGCTATTTTCTATGCTATATAGTTATTATAAGTAGTTCACTACTCTTTTCATGAAGCATTTATGAATTCTGTTATATATACTATATAATTATTATCCATATTTTTCAATATATTGAGAATTTTAAATAAATTTATACTTTAATTTATTCTTTTGCCACTTAAAAAGGTAGAATCATTTTTTAAAAACCACTACACTTTAAACTTTAAGTTAATAATTTACAACTTAAAACAGTAAAATCATTTTCAAAAATCCACCACGCTTTATGCCTTAATTTACTGCCTTACAGCTTAAAATCCAACGATTAAGGAATCTTCCATTTTCATATTTCTTTGTAATTTCATAATTATTATCCTTAATTTTAGCAATTACAGGTGAAGTTTTTTTTACAAAGTTAAAGGGCAAATTATTCTTCCCACAATACCTTTCAACTTCTAAACAAATATCCTCATCAGTTTTTGGCATATCATCTAAATCAATAAAAAAACACTTTCTAGCCATAGTCTCTACACCCCTAAAAATTTATTTTTCTCTTTTTTCCTAAAAAAATTTTTATTATAAAAAAATTTACTTCATTTATTCAAATATATATAAATACCCATAGATTTTATTCCTTTATAGCCTATAATTTTCTGTAAAAGTATTTTTACTTAAATGTATTTTTTAACTTTAAAATATATTTGCTTGAAGAGATTTTTACTTGAAAGCATTTTTTCACTTGAAGATACTTTTTTGCCTTAGATATTTTAGGGTTTTCATAGTTTTTTACACTTTATATTTTTTCTTAGGGTTATTTTCCTTTGAAGGCATTATCAACTTAATAAAAGTTTTTACTTAGGGAGTTTTTTAACTTAGATATACTTTTTGATTTATAGATTTTTCTTAGATGGATGTTTTTTCACTTTATATTAAAAAGATTTGCAATAAGGTTTTTACTGCAAATCTTTTATGGATGTAAGTTTAATTTATTCTTACTTCTTCATTGGTTTCCTTGTTTATTAGATATATTTTTACATTGTCCTTATTTACTTCCTTTGGATTATAGAAGATTTTTCCCATGTAGAACTGATCATACTGGGAATTTGCATTGTAGCGTTGGTCAATATTACTGTATCTTTTTATTACTTGCTCATAAAATCCAACCCATTTTTCTAAGTCATAAATTGCATTTATATTTTCCCCTTCAATTCTAAGGGCATATTTATTTTCTATTTCTTTGCTTTTTTCATTGCTTATGTTTCCTACAAATATAGGTATAAAGGTTCCAAAGTCAAAGTTTCCTATACTTAAAACTTCAAAATCAATATCATCTAGTTTAAAAGTCTTTTTAATCTCCTTGTAGTTTTCCTTATCTGGATAAACTACCCCCTCCATTTTTATAGTTGTATCTACCCTTTTTTCCTCAAAGAGATTTTTACTGCTTCCCTTTTCTCTGGCATTTACTAAAAAATCAAAATTATTAACGTATTTATCATAGTCTTTTCTAGCCACAATTATTCCAGCATCAACAATTCTCATTTTATTGTTCTCTACCTTTGTTAAAACATTTTGTGATGATATAAAATATGCTATGTCTGGAAAGCTTGGACTACCTGTAATGTAGAAATCCTCCTTTTCTATAGGAGAATTATCCTTTGTAGAAATAGTGTAATCAAAGAGAATGTAGTGATTTACTACCTTAGGCTTCTTTATTTCTATATTATAATTATCAAATTCTGTATTGTAAGGGAATTGTGCCTCCACCACTTTTGGCTCTTCATTAATTTTTATCTCTAATCTCTTTACCAATACTTTAAGCCCTAAAAATATAAGAATTAAATTTAAAATTGTACCAAAAAAAATGATACTTAGAAAAAGTCTTTTTCTTTTTTTCATTCTCTATTCCTTTCAAATATATTGTATTTTTTAATTTAAGATATTTTAATAATTATAGCATAAAATACCTTTTTAAACTTTATTCTTATATTACACTTAACACAATTTAAGTATCTTATCTTAATCTTTTTCTCAGTTAAAAATTTTATTTTAGACTCTGTTTTAAATAATGGTTTATATATGATAATTTTACAAAAAATAGGTTATTATATGTATATAATCAATTTTTAGGAGGTATCACCATGAGCAAAGCAATCTAACATCATTATTGGCATAAGCAAAAGCCTTATCAGGGAAAGTACAACAAGAACTATTGACTCAATTAGAATTGAATGATTTTTCTATAAGAAAATCAGTAGAAGAAGTAGAAATTAATATTGCAACTTCTTTTTACTGGCCACATAAGATACTTAATTGTATCAGTGAGTTTCTTGGTGTAGGTTCTGTTGATGGTGTGGTTGAAGCAGATGAAGTTTTCTTTGCTTATTCTTATAAGTGAACTAAACCTACTAATATGCCAAGACCTTCTCGTAAGAGAGGTAAGCAATTCAAAAAGCGAGGTATTAGCAAAGATAAAGTTTTGAACAATCGTATTAAATTATTAATTAATCAGGAGGGATATATGCATAAAATTACAGATATATTTATTAGTTTTATATTATTTATTTGGGGTACTTTAAATTGGATATATGCAACAAGAATTACTATTGATATAAACGCATTCTCTTCATTAAAAGAAGTAATAATTTATATTATAGTAACAATTTTATATCTAATTATTCAAGTTCTTTATATTAATAAAAGTAAGATTCATATTCTTAATATTTTATTATTAAGCTTACCAACAATAATTTGGTTTATTATTTTAAAAAATTCATTGAGCATTGATGGATTTTTTAAATATGATGGAATAGCTTATACATTTGGATTCTTTGTTATGATTGTTGTATTATTTTATAATTTTTATAAAATAGTTCTTAAATATAATGTGCACTCTTAATATATTGCGATTTAAAATAAAAGTGGACAAGATTACTATTTGTCCACTTTTATACTATCTATTATCAATCTTGATTTAAAATAGAGCCTTATTTTAATATAATTAGTAGCTTGTCCATAATATTTCCCACACTAGAAATAAATCTCTACTTAACCTTTATTAATCTATAATTAAGCATTTTATTAAATTTTTCCACAATATTTCTAACCCACTAGCTCCCCCTTACTTTACCTTTATTCCCTTCTTCTTAAGAGCTTTTTGAATCTTATCCATTATCTTTTTCTTTTTATATCTAACAGCATTAAAGGTCATTTCACTCTTATGTTCCTCATAATACTTTTGCATATTTCCTCTCTCCTCATTAATATAAAGAATAAATTCCCTTTCCTCATCATCCAAGTTACTAATAGCATTTAATAGTGCCTCCATTTCCTCTCTATGCTCAAAGTCATTTTCCATGGAAAAATCATCCTCTAATGTATCCTTCATTGTTATATCCTCCCCAATTGGTGTGTCTAGGCTTGAAAATTTCATGTCAATCTCCTTTCTTTTTAGCATGCAGCCATATTTATTTCTCAAAAGAATGGTTATAAAAGCTACAAAATCTATTCCAAAGCTTCCATCATACTTCTTAACCCCATTCATAAACTCAATCCACCCTATCTGCTCTAAGTCCTCCCTATCATATCCCTTTATGAAATACTTAGTTGAATACTTATAAATCAATCCTTTGTGAATTTCAAAAAGCTTTTCCATGGCTTCCTTATTTCCCTTTTTCCCCTCTATTAATAAAAGATCAACCATTTCCTTATTCATAAACCCTATACCCCTAATAAATATATTTTTATTTACTATATTTCAATTAAATTTTAGTCCTTTTAAAGCTTGTCCACTTTTATTTAAAACACCTAAAATTTATTAAATCTAATATCATAACAATCCCAAGGTTTGTCCACCTTTATTAAAAACTTCTAAAGCATATTATTCTTATCCCAGAGCATGTCCATTTTTATTTAAAAAGCACTATTTTTTCACCTAATTTCATAATAAATACTTAAAAACCTCAATAAAAACATCTACTGTGACGGACTTTTAAAAAGTCCGTCACACTCTAAACCCTTGATATAACTAACTTCAGACAGACTTTACCAGACTTTTGCTATTTTTCACTCACTATATATAGGGTATTTAATAAATGTCTTTTTTTTATACTATTTTTTATTTTTCCCTATTATATAGGAGTAAAAAAAGTCCGTCACTTCCGTCAAAACCCTTGGTATCACTAAGAAAGCTCTGGCTCAAAGTCCGTCACAAGTCCGTCACAACTCCGTCATACTACCTAATTATTAAATCATCTAACTTAATTCTTACTCCATTCCATGATCTTAATTTTCCACTTCTAGATCTAGTTATATTAAAATTACCTTCTAGCTCCTTATTAAACTTTATTTGAGAAAGTGCTTTTAAACCTGCTTCCACGCAAAACTCCTTATAAGCTTCATAAATCTCTATCCTACTACATGAAAATAAACTATCAATTTCACAGCACTCCTCTACAAAGGAAATAACATTATTATTCTCACGCTTATATTCTTTCTTAACACCATCAGTCAGCTCATTTTCACTAAACTCAAAGTTATTTTCATAAAGCCTTTTTAATCCTTCTAAGGCCCAATTTAATATGCCTTCCTTTTCTCTTTGAAACTTGTACTTTAAGGCTTTATCTATCTTACTTTTCTCTATTTGCCTATTAAAAGGCACAATTATAAGTCTTCTATAAAATCCTTCTGTTCTATCCACATAGTTTCTAGGTAGTTCATTACAACTAAAGACAAGCCTTGCAAAGGGCTTAAATTTAAATGGATTCTTATTTTTCTTTTCTGCCATTAAATAATCCTCTCCTGTTACAACCTTGAATATGCCTGTATCATCTATGGATTTACTTGGAAGATCTGAAAATACATTTGCTAATTTCCCTAAAAGCTCTGCTGTTTTAAACTTATCTCCAATCTCTTGCCAGGGTATATTACTTACATTTTTCTTCCCAAGAATTAAATATTCCACCACCCATAAAAGTGTACTTTTTCCTGTTCTAGCTGGTCCCCAGAATACAAAGGCCTTTTGAGAGGCAGTATTTGTGGTAAGTAAATACCCTACTATCTCCTGAACTAAGGGAATTAGCTTACAATCAAGTACTTCATTTAAGAATTTTTTAAATTGTGGACAATCAACTTGCGGATTATACTCTACATTAAGCTGAACTGTACTTAAATAATTAGGGGTATGCTCCTTAAAGCTCATATCCCTAATATCTAAAAGTCCATTTCTTACATTAACCAAATAAGGATTTCTATTAAAATCATCAAAATCCTTAGAAACAAGTATGTCCCACTGATCTCTACAATCCCTAATAGAGGCCATAATGCAATAATTAGGTAGCATATAATCCATGATGATTCTTCCAGCCTCCTTCTCTCCACTAATGTTATAAACTCCATTTTCATATATCAAAAAGGATTCCCCACCATAGTAAACATCTCTAGTCTCACTTAAATGCTTTGCCAAAACAAAGGGCAAGAACTTAATTCCCTTTTCCTGCTCCTCATACCATGGAAGATTCCCTGAATTCTTAGGTTTACTCTTATTTTTACTCTTAGCCTTATTGCCCCTTTCCTTCTTAAAATTCCTAATAACCTCCCTATAAAATGAAATAATATCCTTTGGATTCTTAATCTTTAAATGATTAGCCAAATCCTCCTCAATAAGACTCTTACCTAAAGCTACTCCAATGTTATACATATAATTCTCTATGAACCTAAGGGCAGTATCTACATTGGTGGCATTAGAAACTTCACTAACCTTCAAAGTTTTTATGCACTCTCTAATATCCTTAACAGTTAAAGGCTTAAAAGCTAAAGAGGCTGGACTTTTGCCATAACAAGTCTTACCGTACCTTGGACAAGTGTACCCTCTATCTCTAAGGGTTTCACAAGTCATAGGACCTGCACCAGACTTTAGAAAATTACTAATCTTCCCCTCAGTTTCTTTCTCACTATAGGTCTTATACCCCTTACTAAGTTCATGGATTCTTTCAATTCCTCCATTAAAAAGAGCAAGGTTAGTAATCATTCCATGCCATAAAGGCTCAGAAAGAGTTTTTGAGTTCTTCTTACAGTGCTTTATAAAATCACATTTAAAACACACAACCTCTAATCCATTTTCACTCTTTACTTCTTCATCCACAGTATTTTCTATGTTAAGTTGATTATTCTTTGAAATATTATCCTCTGACATGCTATGCAAGTTTTCTTCACTCTCATATAAAACTTGCTCTTTAGATTTGTTATTTCTACCTTCACTTTTCTTTTCTGAAATGCTTTTTCTATAATTCTCTGAAATGTTTTCTTTATTTAATAAGGTACTCTCTTGTAAATCACTATGATAATTTGAAATGTAACTCTCTAAGTTCTTACTATTGTTTTCAATGCCTATATCACTAATTTCACTTAATAAATTGCTTGTACACTCTGACTCCCCTAAATTCTCCTCATTTAAACTTCTTGTATCCTCTCTCCTTTCTAAATTCCCCTTACTTAAACTACTTGCAGGCTCTCCCTTTTCTAATTTGCCCTCATTTAAATTTCTTGTTGGCTCTAACCATTTTAAATTCTCTTTATTTGAATTCCTTGTATTATCTAATCTTTCTAAATTACCCCTACTTAAATTCTTTCCTGCTTTATTTGTTTCTTCTTTTCTTATATAATTATCATCATTTACGATGAACTCACTTTCGCTATAACTAAGTTCTTTCTCTAAATCCTCTTGAGTATAAAATAGATTTGGATTAAACTTTATGCATTTTACCCTTACTTGCTCCTGCTTACAATGATAGAAACCTGGCACTCTCATGACTCTGCTCTCATTTATACAGCTTCCATCCCCATTAAAATGCTTGGCTAGTTTCTTTTGTATATCCCTAAACTTCTCCACCTTTCCATTCTTTATTAGAAAATATACATGTAGGGACTTCTTAGTTTGTACTATAATACTAGGCTCTAGTGGAAACTTGCTTATATTCTCTAGCTGATCCTCTAAGGAAAGAGTATCACACTCAAAAAACTGAGCATTAATTTTATTTATCTTCCTATCACTGTTTCCTCCAGAGTTAACCACAAAGAATATGCCTCTATTAGCCTCATTATGAGCCATTAAAACCTTGCTTTTAGACTGAAAATCATTTATATTAAAGCTTAGGTTCTTTCCCTTAAAGCCTATACCCTTCTTATCAGAAAAAATTCTAATATTAATCCTTCCACAAGAATTTTCAGAGCCTTCGCCCTTGCAAAAACATTCTAAAAACCTTCTTGCCTCCCTTAAATCCCACTTTCCAAATTCCTCTTTATTCAATTTTCAAACACCCTTTCATCTCTAAAAATTCCAACTACCACCTTTAACTAAACCTCATCAAAGTTATATCCTACAGAATACTCCACCTTTATAGGTATATTAAAATCCTTAAAGGGAGTTCTCTCCATACAATCCTTTATGAATACTATAGACTCATTAACCTTGTCTTCCCTAACTTCAAACAAAAGTTCATCATGTATTTGAAGTAGGGGTTTTATATAGTCCCTTTCTGGTAACTCCCTTAGTATCCTTGCCATGGCTATTTTTATTATGTCTGCTGCTGTTCCCTGTATTGGAGTGTTTAGTGCACACCTTTCAGATACAGCCCTCTTATTCCAGTCCTTAGATTTTATATCCTTTAAATAACGTCTTCTACCAGTTCTACTCCTTGTATATCCCCTATACGCTGCAACCTTCACAGTATCTTTTTGCCAAGTTGAAAGCCTTGGATATCCGTCCTTTATATTTCTTATAATCCTTTCACAGTCCTTTTCACTTATATTAATTCCACCCTTATACATAAGTGTTTTTTGAAGTCCCTTAGGAAATAGTCCAAAGAAAACACCAAAGTTACAGTTTTTAGCTATGGTTCTTCTCTTCTTAAAATCCTCATGATTCCTGTCTGTAGCCTCCTCTAAGGGGATATTGTATATAATAGAAGTTGTTATTCCATGAATATCAAAATCCTTCATAAAAGCATTAATCATCTTCCTATCTCTGCAATAATAAGCTCCAACCCTAAGCTCAATCTGAGAAAAGTCAAAATCCAAAAACACATGGTTAGGTGAAGGAATAAAAAGTTTTCTAATGCCTAAATGGTCATTATCCTTTCTAGGAAGATTCTGAAGATTTGGATTCCTGCTAGAAAATCTCCCAGTTTCAGTTCCCATGGAGAAAAAATCTGTATGAATCTTCCCTGTTTCGCAGTTTAAAAGTTTCCCCAAAGCCTCTATATAAGTAGATTTAAGCTTACTAACCCTCTTATGCCTCTTTATGCATTCTATAAGATAAGCCCCCTTCTTAAAATTTCTAAGACACCACTCTTCAAGGAGAATCAAGCTCTCATCATCTAAGGAAGGATCACCCTTTTCACATATCTTAAGAACAGGTAGCCTCAAATCCTTAAAGAGAAAATCCTTAAAATCCTGAGTTTGAAGATTGCTCCCAAGGTTAACATCCCTATCTGCAAAGCTCAAAATCTCCCTTTTACAAAATTCAAGCTCTTCCTCTGCTCTCCTGTTAAACTCCTGTAAAAGCTCCTTATTAAGGGTAATACCGTTCTTTTTCATAATACCAGTATAAACAGCTGCTGGACTTTCAACCCTTTCACATACAAGCCTATGCTCTGGTATATAAGTCTCAAACCACTCCATACACCAGTTATAAATCCTTAAGGCATAATCACTATCTGCACAGGCATACCTTACAGTCTCCTTATGCTCAGAATGCAAATTATCAAAGTGTGTTCCATTAACCACATGGGAAAAACTAGGCAATTCCTCATTAAATATCTCCTTTGCAAGAAGTTTAAGACCACTATCCCTTAAAGTTCTAAACTCTCCAAAACTCTTAAAAGTAAGCATACTACCTAGCATAGTATCAAAAACAGGTTCCTTAATAACAATTCCGTACTCATAAAGGAAGATTCAAAGGCTATATTGTGAGCAACCTTTATAAGACTCTCATTGTGAAAAACAAAGCCCTTAAGCCAAGCTATCATTCTATGAACATCATCAACAATTTTCCCGTTTCTATGCCTTAAAGGGATGTAAATACCAGTACCCTCCTTAACAGAAAGGGATATACCCACAATATGTCCCTTATCTGGATCTAAAGCAGCCTTCTTCTCATTTAATCTAAACCACTCATTCTTTGGTGCACATTCAATATCAAAAGCCACAACCTTCTTATCATGAATGTTTAAATACTTCATAACCTCACTAATAGTAAAAACAGCCCTGTAATTTCCCATAACTTCTTCTCTCCTTATATAAAAAATTTCAATTATTTCACTTAAGATTTTTATCCCCTGACTATTACCCTTTAAACCTTTTATAAGAATATTTTAAAAATATCCATTGGATTTTTATCCTATGAATCTTAACTTTTAAATCCTTAAAAATAAGTTTCTCTCCGCATTTTCCATAGTAAATAATCAAAATAAGCTTAAGTATTTTTAATTTAAATTCTTTAGTTTATATAAAAAGATTCTTCCTGGCTAGTTCATTTAAATCTTTACATAAATCATAAATTTTCCAAATTCCCAATCAATTAAAACCTTTACTTCAAAACCTATAAAAGAGATTTTTAATATTTACTTATTAAACACTAATATCCAAATAAGGATTTCTACAAAATTTGTATCACTGTCACAAATTAGTGTACAGTATTACAAACACTCCTAGTATTCTCCTTACCAATTCCTACAATGGCATTATAATACCTTTTTCTTCCAATTCCAAAATTCAAATTATCCTATTATTAGAAATTAATCTACTTTATTTTCATATTTCTTTCATTTGCTCCTTCATTCTTACAAAGTCTGTATTATTTTACTTTTATATACACAAAACTATTGATTGTTCGGAATTACCCTGTTAAAATAATATTATAACAATATTTTACATTTAACCTAGTAAAATACAATTAGATTGAACTATTAAAACTTATAGTGACTTAAGTAACACTACTTTCTAAAAATACAGGTGTTACCCTACATAAATTTTAATATTTTCAAAATTCCAAACAAAATATATAAACTTAGAATAAGATCTAAATATCTTTATATATTCTAAATTCAAAGTTTAGTTAAACCATAATCAATTTTAAAATAAAATTCTGTTTTTAGTGGATATTGATTTTAAGATATATATGAAAATCAAAACCACTCTAAATCAGAGTAAAACTTTAAAACAAAAGGGGGAATTTAACTTATGTTTATTGGTTATAGGCTACAAAAATTGCGAAAGAATAGAAAATTAACTCAAAAGGCTTTAGCTGAAATGACAGGTATATCTCGTTCTTATCTATCAGATATAGAACATAACAGGTATAACCCTAGCTTTGATACTATTGAGGCATTAGCTACAGCTCTAAAGCTTGATTTAAAATCATTTTTTGATGATACTCTCTTAGAAGAAGATTATTATTTAAAACCTCTAAATGAAGAGCTAGAAGATGAAAGATTTGAAGAAATTGAGGAGCTTTCTGAAAATGAAATTGTTGAAAAGCAAATAATTAATAATGATTTAAATATTACTTATGCAACTGGCTCCCTTTCAAAAAAGGAAACCTTAAATATTAAAGCAGATTTAGAGAAAACTCTAAATAACTTAGATAACTTTGAAAAGAATATAGCCTTTGAGGGGTTCCTACTAGATAGTGAAACAAGAAAGGCTTTTAAGGAAAGCTTAGAACATTCAATGAAAATGGCAAAACTAATTGCCAAAAACAAATTTTCTTCTAAAGCAAATTAGCCAATTAAAATCAATTAAACCTGCTTAAAACACCAATATCCTTTCATTATAAAATATTTGAAAGGTAGGTGAAGGACTTGCATCAAAACTCATAAAATTTAATCAGGAGTTTCATTGGTGCAATCCAAAATATATATGAATATAAAAAATTTAGCAAACCAATTAGTAAAAAAATATGGATTAAGGGATCCATTAGAAATTGTATTAGCAAAGGGAATCATACTGTTAGAAGAAGACTTAGGAGAAGTATATGGCTATTGCCATACCTATAAAAGACAAAGTTTAATACACTTAAACAAGAATTGTTCATTAAAAACAAAAAGGCTTGTATGTGCCCATGAATTAGGATACCTTCTAATTCATCCAAAAGAAGAAATACATGTTGTAACTGATTCCTCATTAGAACCAAAGGATGACTTTGAAAGGTATGCCAAAATCTTTGCAGCACACTTACTTATATCAGATGAGATGGTAAAAGAGTATAAAGGAAAAAGTGCTGAGGAAATGGCTAAATCCTTAAATCTGCCTTTGAATTTAGTTTTGATTAAACTTAATTCTTAACATATTTCTTATAAAAATAAAAACTCTTTATCCTAAATAGTCTACTTTATGATAAAGAGTCTTTTTATAAATTTCTAAAAATACTATTAATATCACAACAGCTTTTCACGATATTGTAAATCATTAGGGATACTATTATTTACAATACATTCATTTTCTAAGCAATGTAAATATAATGCTACTTTAAATAATGCATAATGTTCAAAATCTCCTTTAGCTCCTTCAAATGAAATATATCTCTCCAAAAATTCAGATGCTTTATTTAACATTACATACGCCCAATTTTTATTATTATCTCCTGAGTCATAATTCAAATACCCTATTTTTTCAAAGTTATAGTGATATCTTATTTGTTCATCACTTTTACTATTTAAACTACATAATTCACTTAATAATGATGTTTCATAATTCTCTTTTTCATTAACTATTCCATTGTTATCAAACCCCAAATAGCTCATATTCTGTAAAGCATTATGCTCATATTCAACCGAATATTTTAATGCATTTATATATAAATCAGCTTTACTTTTATTCTTTTCATTAGATATTTTAAGAGTTAGTAATTTTATAATATAATCAAATTTACTCCAATATTCAGATCCAAATCTTTCTTTTGCTTCTTCATCTAAATTTTTTAGATAACCTATATAATTATCAAATTCATAAACTTTTTTTATATGCTTATTCTTAAAAAATGATATTACTTCATTATGATATTTTTCTATTTCTTCTACAATATTATTAATAAAACTCACTCTTGTTTTAAGATATTCAAATACTTGTGATATGTATATACCTATCTTCTTACTCCATTCATCATCTCTACTTGTATAAACTATAGCAAACAAATCACAATCATTATTAAAACTCATTATTCCATTATTCCAAGCTACATATGGACTACACTCAAAATCATTATCTTGATATCTTCTATGACGACTTGTTTCTATAGGATGTACTGAACATAAAGAACGTAAATATTCAAAATACTTTTCATCCGTTCCTTTACCATCTTTCCCTAATTGATTAAAAATATTTGTTGATTTTTTTAAATAATTATCATCAACATCAAAAATTTTTGTAAGTTCTTTTATACAATCGACAACTACAGATGCATTATTCATAAAGTCATAAAAATCAAAAGCAGATTTTCTATATTTACCCGTATTTAATTCAAGATTGTTTAAGTAATCTACAGTATCATCTAGTCTATCCATAATTGCGCATATTTTATCCCAAGCACGAAACTCTTTTGTTTTCTTTCTTTTCTTATCAACTACATAATAATATTCTTTATTATATGAAATGTTCACTTCATCATTTATCTTCTCTCTTAATTTTATAAGAATTTCTGTATCAATTTTTATTTGAAACACTACATTCACTCTAACCTTTCTGTTTTATAATCCTAGTTTATATATTGATAGTTAGCTTTATTTTTCTTAATTTTATAGTAATCAGATTATCTTTTAAACATACTTTTACTAAAACTATTAATTTTATTAAGCTTATTTTTAAACTACTCTTCACAAATTAGTTAAACACTTACAGCCTCCTTAAAGTTACTTTTTAGTTGACTACTAATTTCACTTTCATCCATATTAAAAATATTTGCTAACTTTTTAATTAAATTATTTACAAATTCAAAAGAATAATTTTCTTTATCATTATTTGTAAATGGTGCATCAGTTTCCAAAAGAATTTTCTTTATAGGTATTTTCTTTATCAACTCTTTTTTATTAATCATCCTTTCATTTATTGAAAAATAATAACCATTACCTACACTTTCTTTAAGTTCAGATATACTACCTGTAAACCAATGCATTATTATAGTACCATTAAAATTATCACCAATAATTTCATTAATATCTTTAGCTGCATTTCTACTATGTACAGTTAAAACTTTCCCTCCCAACTTGTTACATTCAGAAATAATCTTAGAAAATATTATTCTTTGACAACTCCTATTACTTGAATTTTTTATTTTGTAATCTAACCCTACTTCTCCAATATACTTAGCCCTTTTAACATTTTCTAAAAATATATCTAATTGATTACTATATTCATAAACTAGTTCCGGATGAAATCCTAGTGCAAATTTAATATACTTTAAATCACCATAAATTTTTACATACTTTTCATATAAAATAGGCAAATTAGTAACTGCAATAGTGTACGATTTATTATTTTCTATCTCTTTAATTATTTTATTTCTATCTCTAAATAAGTCTAAGTGTAAGTGAGTATCAAATTTAAAATTATTCATTTAGTCCCTCCAAAAACTCCTTCAACTCATAAATCCCTCTTACATATAACTTAGTATATTTGTCTATATTTTTTGTAATTGGACCTGATTTTTGAATTGTTAAAAAAGCAAATTTCTCATTGAACTTAGCAAGTCCTAATTTATATGAGTTTAAATTTAATCTAGCAGTTGGACCACTATCATATAATGTATCCCTATATCTAGTATTATCTATGATATTAGCTTTTTTAAACGCTGCTCTCCTTATAGTACAAGGCAAGCAATTTCCACAGTGACAAGACTCTTTTTCTCCATTCATCCTGCCGCTGTCAGGGTGTGAACAAGACATTGTATTCCATATATTATCATTAAAGAACTCTTTATCTTTACAATTTTGAGCCATTTCTCCTTTTGTCATAAATTGATAAGGATTTTTTATTTTAATATTAATTCCTAAATTATTTAATAAGTTTTGCAGTAATTCAAAATAATAAGGATGTGTTGTTCTTGTACTGCTTGTACCTAGTCTTGAATTAGTTAGCGGAATATTTAATGATATAACTCCATTTTCAGGAATTATAAGTTCTACTTCTTTATCTATTACTGTGCTTAATGCTATTGCATTTGCAAAAAACATTAAAGATCTCGTTCTAGTTGTATCTTCTACTCCACTTTTAGCAACAGCATAAAAACTATAAAAATTCTCTTTACTTAAATCATATTTCTCAATAAATTTATCTCGTAATATGTCTTGATATTCTTTTGTGCCTTTTCCTCCACCATAATGACTTATAAATATAATATTTTTTCCTTCTTCAGAAGATAATAAATCTATTGCTCCTATAAAAGAGTCCATTCCTCCTGAAAACATACAAAATTTATTACAATTTTCCAAAATGCAGTTTTCTTGTATTATATTATTCTTTAAATCAACTTCTTTATCTGTATAATCTCTTTTTCTAAATTCAATATTCCAATTATCTCCGCTTAGAAAAGATAACATTTCTTCTACTAATTTTTTATTTTCATTCCAAACCTCTAAATTTAAAACAGGTATATATACCTGAAAATCTCTACTCCAAGAATCATTAGCAGATTCTCTATATACTAATCTATCTATTCCAAAAACAAATAACGAAATATATAAAAAGTCTAATCCTTCATTACTTATAAATTTAGGTAAGCTCTTAATATTATCCCAGAATGTATAACTAAATATTTTATTATCATTTATATTTAAACTTATACCTATATCTTCTAAAGAACTCTTTTCTTTTTCATCCAAACTGCAATATATTTTCATTTTAACTCGCCTCCTAAAACCTCATAACAGTCCTTATATATTTCCTTCACAAATTTCTCTGTATCCTTATTAGAAAATTGAGTACTTTTTATATTTTTGCTTTTGTAAGTAGCTTCCACTTTATTTTCTATATATTCCTTAAAATCATTCTCTATTTCCAATGTTTTTTTAGCATCATCTAGATATTTTTCAAATCTGCTTTCTAAATCATTCAACATTTTTTCCCAAATATATTCTGAAATATATCTACACATTATAACTTCAAACATATCATCATTCATGATTTCTAAACTGTTGAAATCTAAATTATTTTCCTCAATAAATTCATATATTTTCTCTAAAGCATTATTTGTAGCATTTTTAGCAACAATATTTTCTTTTGTATTAGAATCTTTAGCAATTATATTAACAATATCAGATAAAACTTCTTCAATATCTCTTCCTTGAAACTCTATGTTAAATTCGTTTAATGTTTTATTTAATCCTTTTTGTCTTATACTATCTAAAAAATTACCTAAAGCAACTGTAGATTTAACTCCACTTTTAGATGTTTTGACTAAATTACTCGCTCCACCTGATGCTCTTACATAATTTTTAATTACGCCTGATAGATTTTTACTATGTCCTGTTATATATTTAGACATTAATGTTTTAGTATTTTTCCAAGGCATTTCATTTTCTTTTTTCTCTTCATTTGTTATTTCCTCAAAATCACTTGGTAATAAACCATTTTTATCTTTTTGTCCTTCATAAATACTCGATGTTCCCATATTATTCTCCTTTTTCTTTATCAATTAACTTAGTTAAATTGCTATTTTCTGATTTCCATTTATCTAATATATCATCTAAAGCTTGTTTATTTTCTAATTTATCTCTAAATGATTTTATCCATGGTATATGCGATGCTTTTAATTGTTCGCCACTAATACTAGCTAAATAACTTGTTACTTCTGTAACCATAATGTCTTTTGTCAATCCCCATTGGATAAATGCCTTTAAAAACTTAATTTCAATTTTAGGTTCTTGCACCATAATTTCAAATACACTTTTTAATATTTCTGAACTTTCACTATCATTTATATCATTTGAATCTTTAAGTGCACTCTTTAAACCAGTATCAGATTTGCTTAACAACTTTGTTAATATCTCCTGTGCTTTTGGTGACAATTTTTTAGAAGATAAATCAAACTTATCTTCTAAGGATGTTCTTGTAAAATAAAAATAAGGTGTTAAATCTGTATCTGCTAACTTTGGTTCAATTTTACACCAATTTTTAACCCATACATCTTCTCCCCATGGATTAAGCTTATTTTCGCTACTAATAGTATCATCTTCTTCTAATTCTTTTAAGTCTTTATTTTCCCCTGATTCCATTTCTAATTCTGCTATTTTTTTAAACAAAGTTTCTTTAAAATACTCTAATAACATTAGCTTAGCAAGAATTTTTCTATCTAAATCTATTTTCTTATATTTAGCCATCTCAATTCTCATATAAAGTGAATTCAAAAATCTTTTGCATTGTCTTGGATTTCCATTTAATCCTCTGGCTAATACTTGTCCTAATTGTTTTGCTATTATTAAACTTTCTTTTACTTTTTCAGCAATTTCAGGAAATTCATTGGCTAACAAAGTATAATCAACTGAGAAATTAAAAAAATCCTCCTTTTTTTTACTATTAAAAAATTCTATAGTTTTATCAAATTCATTCTTATTTAAATCTTTTTGTAGTAATAAACATGTTATGTAAAACTCAACTTCTTTAGCATTTAATCTTGGTATTTTTATTGGATATTGTATGATTTTTTCTAAATATTCTTTACCTATATTTATCTGTAAACCATCAATATTATCAAACTTTTGCTTTATAGCATAAGCTATATGCCTTTCATCCGCTCCAATTATAAATGCAACATTTCCAACAAATAAAAATAATCTAATAGCTTCTAATGTTTCTAAAATCGTATCAGGACTGCATCTATCAAGCTCGTCCACAAAAACAACTAACCTTTCAATTTTCGTTTCCTTTAATAATTCTTCAAAATTTTTTTGAAACTCTTTTATACTATTTCTTATCTCTTTATTACTAAGTTCACTTTGTATATTTTCCTTAATTTTTTCTAAATCTAATCCGTCTATAATATTTGAAGCATTTTCAGCAGTTAATTTTTCCTTAGTTGAATCTAATAAATTACTTAATCCTATACTAAGTAAAGTACCAATTCCTCCAGTAAAAATCATATCAGTACCAAACTTTAACCCACCTTTTAACAACTTTAATTTATCTATACTATTATATAATCCTTTTATACATTTCTTAGCCTTATCAGTAGGTTTTCTTTCTTCTTCTATAACATCCAAAATACTTCCCATTAAAGCAGTTTTTGCATCTTCATATCCTTCAAACAACCATCCATTAAATTTTAAACATACTGTTCCTATTTCACTTTGAAGTTCATCCATGCTCATTTTTATCAAGCTTGATTTACCACTTCCCCAGTCTCCATAAACTCCTATACTTGCTGGTAATAATTCTGTGTTATTAATTGTAAACTTTAAAATTCCTTTTAAATAATCAAAATCTAAGAAATCTAATTCTGTTTCACTGTCTTTCCACATTTAAAATCACCTCATTAAATCAAATCAGTATTTATTGCTTTAATATAATTTTTACAAAAAGTCAAATTATTATAACCATTATTAAATATATAATTACTAACCACAACAACAAAAGCTTTTACATTTTTAAAACTATATATCTCATATAAAGTCGCCTAATTTTACCATATTATATAATTATTAATTAATTTACTTTTATAAAAAAATCTCCTTACCTAAATATCCTATAAGTAAAGAGATTTTTATTAAAACTAAAATGATATCTTTTATATTACTTTAAAGGCGCTATAAATTCCTTGTAATTCTTATTAGCACAATAGTTAATCTATTGATAATTATCTAATACAATTACAATAACAAATTTTAATATAATTATTAATTAAAACTTTATATTTTATATTATTAATAATTATTCTATCATGGTCTTACAAATCGCTTTACAATAGTTTTTAAATAAAAATTTATACTTCCACTTTTATTTAAATTACACTCTTCACATAATAATTGTAAATTTTCGTCTAATTCATCACCCACCATTTTAAAAGGTATTATGTGATCTACATGTGAATTTTTATTATTTATTTCTCGTTTACATATATTGCATTTATTTTCTTGTTCAAAAAGTAATCTTTTCTTTTCTTCTTTATCATATTTCTGCCTTTTTTCCTTTTTCCTTAAATATGCAATAATCAATTTTATCAAAAATTTATATTCTTTTTCTCCTAAATTCATATAAATATGATTATTAATCATCTGTTTAATGGTATAACTACTATCCCCTTTTCTTAATTGATTCTTTAAAATTTGTTTATTATTATCTTTTTCAAGATAATTGTATATCTCTTCAAATACTGATAGTAATATCATATTTAAGACTATATTTTTAACCTCGTACTCGTCAATATTGTTATTTTTAATTAAATTCTCTAAATCCATTCATTATCTCCTATTATATACATAGAGGATCAAATATATCATTTTCCTTTATACACTCTTCCTTCAATAGATTACCATTATTTTTAGCTAAAGCTATCGTTGCACTTTCACCTCTAAATGCTAATTTTATTTTGTCATCGTCAAACATATCTTCTCCATGAGTTAAATCCGATAACTTCTTTATTACTTCTTGAACACTTTCAATACTCATAGGTTTTCTGAGTTCCTTAAGAACCTCACGAATGTATGGAAACATATATATCATATATCTAAAACCAGCTATTTTACTAAGCGTATGCTTATTATCATTAACTGCTTCTGTATAAACATTTTGCCATGCCTTTAAATAATTACTTATTATCTGTATTTGTACACTTTCCTCTTGTTTTGATAATAATTCAAATGTTTTTGATTTATCTAGTATCTTACTTACTTGAGTTAACTTAAATCCATTAGGAACCTTGTTACCTCCAACTATTATTTTTTCTTTTAATGGTGATATACTTTCCTCATTTAAACTTATTACTAAATCATAAAGTTTATCTTGTTTAGAACTTAATAAATTTAATGACTTTTTCATCTCTCTAAGAACATTTTGTTCCATTTTTTCCTGTTTATCATTAGTTATCATAAATAATTCTCTTATTTCATTTATTGTTAAATCTATAAATAAATTGAATGACATTTCATAAACTTCATCATCCATTAAATCTATATCTCTGTATTTATCCATAAATGCTATTAGTCTATGTTGTCCATCTATAATTTCTATACAGCCATGATATTTATCAAATTCTTGTTTGGTTTCTGGAAATAAAATATATTTATCTCCTCCATCCACTACTAACTTCATCGGACTTTTTATATTTAATATAGGAGAATTTGGGATTATCCCCTTGGCCTTAACTTCTTGTTCTTTATCCTCAGAAATGTTTGCTCTTCCTGCAACATATTCTGAAATTTCTACAACTTTTTTTTCTAGCCATGGTCTCTGAGCCTTTTGACCTGTTTTAGGTTCTGGAACATCAACAAGCTTAATTATATTTCTAGGATCTCCTATTAAATTATAAAATTCTTTACCTTTTTGTCTAATAGTATTAACTTTAATTTTCTTCATAAATATTTCCTCCATATACCTTATTGCATAATTATATATCTTTCATTTTTCACATAATTATCATATTAATTTGTTCTAAACTTAATTCAAGCTCTCTTAGTAAACTTTCTTAGTAAACTCCACATACCAATTCTCTGGAACCCTATTATGTAGTTCTATCTCAACTTTTATTGGTTTCTCCCCTTCATACTTTACTACATCACCTTTTCCTATATAGATATAAGGCTGTACTTTTCTGTCTATCTCCTTATATTTTCTAAGAAAAAGGTGCAGATTAATTCCTCTTTCTTTATTGAATATTATGTTTTTTCCTCTTTCAGAGCTTTGTGCTGTACTGTTTGGTGTTTCCCATTGAAACAAGCTTCTACTTAGGAATTCATCTTTATAGTTAATGCTTTCCTTTATATCTTCATCCTTATTTAGGTCCACAAAAAGGAAATATTCCTTTCCATTTGCCATTAGTCCACTTCCTCTAAAAGAGCTATGTATCTTTTCATAATTAGATAGAAGTGCAGCATCCACCATTTGATATTGTTCATATAGTTTAAAAAATGGCACTCCAAAGTTTTCACTACCAAACCTCTTCTCATAGGTTATAAGTCCATAGTTTAACAAGTCCACTATGATTTCCTTATACCTTTTATCTGCCAATATCTTTTCAAAGCTTATTAGCTTTACTAATCTCTCTCCAATTAAATCAAATAATTTAATACAATTACTCTTTTCCCTTGAATCATAATAATCTTGGTTTAGTGTTCTAAAAGCATGTTTAACTGTTTCTTCATCTACATATTGAATATACTTTCTTATTCCCTTTGAAGCTTCATCTACATTTAACTCACTTTTATTTATTAATTCCTTTATTATGGCAAATTCATGAGGTCTCTTTAGAGGTAATTTATCTGATAATTCCTTTAAAACCTTATAAAAATCCTCATCTAAAAGCTCTAAAGCCTCATAAGTCTTTTCAACCTTCTTAAGAAATCCCTGATATGTCTTTCCATAATTAATAAACTTAAGTGGATCTGGTGCTCCATCAAACTTAACATAGTCCATTAACTGATAAGGAATCTTTCCACCTAAAAGAGATTTAAACTCATTATATTCTTCCTTTAAATACTTTAAGCTATTAAAATTCTCTGTGTTAAGCTGATTTAATATTCTCTCCTTAGAAATTCTATCCATCTGAATATTAGAGCATCCTGGAATATCAGAAAAATCTGTAGCAACTGAAACCTTTAAACTATCCTTATCATAATATCTTCCACCCTTTAAGGCTAAGGCTATTAAAAAGGCCTTGTTATGATTTCCTATAAAATCTAAAACAGTTAAGAATTCTTTGCTCCTATGTTTTCTTAATCCTCTTCCAAGCTGTTGTATAAATATGATTGGTGAATTAGTTGGTCTAAGCATTAAGACCTGATTAATTGAAGGAATATCAACCCCCTCATTAAATATATCCACTGTAAATATAACCTTTAATTCATGGTTTTCATTTTCAAGATTTTTTATTTCCTCTGTTCTCTTATCTATTGAATGATCCCCAGTTAAAGCTATGCTAGGAATACCAGCCTCATTAAACTTACAAGCCATGTAATAAGCATGTTCCTTATTTATGCAAAATCCCACTGTTTTTTGCTTACTTCCATCAAAGCCATAGAAATTCATCTTATCTATAATAAAATCAACCCTTGAGTTAATCATTAATCTCTTAGAAATCTCAGAAATATTATCCAAATCAACATTGCTATAATCAACTGCATCTATATCAGTTATTCCAAAATAATGAAATGGTACAATAAGTTCATGCTCCAAAGCCTCATTTAACCTAATCTCTAAGGCCACATTATTATCAAAAACCTGAAAAATATCTCCAGTATCGCATCTTTCAGGGGTTGCAGTTATTCCAAGTAAAAACTTAGGAGTAAAATGATTTAATATCCTCTCATAAGTAGGGCTTGTACTATGATGTGCCTCATCTATAACTATGTAGTCAAAATCATCCCTATTAAAATCCTCTAAATTTCTACACATGGTTTGAACAGTAGAGAATAAATAATCAGATTCCTTCTCCTTTGAGTTCCCTGTGTAAAATCCCATGGTGATATTTTTATTCTTACATAAGCTTTTATAAGTTTTCTCTGCACTTCTTAAAACATCTTCCCTATGAACTAAAAATAATAACCTTTTAGGATTAAAGGCCATAACATCAAAGGCTGACATATAAGTCTTTCCTGTTCCAGTTGCTGCAATAACTAAAGCCTTATCCTCTCCAGCACTTCTTAATCTTTCAAGGTTTTCCATAGCCTCTTTTTGCATGAAATTAGGTTTTATAACTTCATACTCACTAAAATCAATAGCTATTTCCCTTTGCTTTTCCTTAATACTTTTAATAAACTCATTGTATTTCTCTAAAAATTCATCATCAACAATTCCAGTTGAGCTCCATATTCCCTCATATTCCTCTAAAACTTCCTTAACAAAGTCAGTGTCCTTCTTAGAAATAATCATAACATTCCACTCAACATTGCTCTTTAATGCCCTTTGAGTTATGTTAGATGAACCAATTATAATCTTAAAATTATCCTCATTCTCAAATATGTAAGCCTTAGTATGAAACCCCTTTTCACTATCAGCAATAAAAATCTTTAAATCTATATTCTCAAAACTCTTTACCTTCTCCAAAGCCTTTGGCTCAGTAAAGTTTAAATATGTAGAAGTTATTATCTTCCCTTTAACTCCCCTTTCCTCTAAATCCCTAAAAGAATCCAAAAGAAGTTGAAGCCCACTAAAATTAATAAAGGCAACACTAAAATAAAAACTCTTACACTCCTTTAGACTCTCCTTAAGTTCCGCCAAAAGATTTCCTCTTTGGGAATTAACAATAAGTCTGTTCTTAATAAGATATTTATCTTCAATGATGCCTTTAGATCCTATCTCTTCAATTTTATCCTTTATAACTTTTTCCTTTATATTCTGTAATACACTCATTCTAATGCTCCTAATTTTACAATATACAAATATATAAAGATAGTAGTTTCCTTACTTTAATAATAACTATAAAGCTTCAAACCCATCTTTATATATTTGTATTTACTGTTTTATTTTAACATTAAAACAATTTTATTTCCATTTTTAAAAATAAAAACTTATATCCCTTTTTCCTCACCAAGCCCATCAATATACTCTTTAGCTTCCTTTAAACCAAGGCCAGTAATCTCTCTGCATCTCCTTACAGCTTCAACATTCTTCCCTTCTGAAACAAGCCTCATTAATTCCTCTTTTTCTTCCTTTGTTATAATTTCAATTGCTCCAAACTTTTCAGCAATCTTATCTAAAGTAATCCTCATATGCTTAAGATCATTTCTCATTTGACTAATAACACTAACTAAAATCATTAGCATACAAGCCCCTATAATTATCCATATACTATTTATATTAAACTCCATATTTCACCCCTCCTAAATTTTAAACCTTCTTCATATTAATAGAGCCATAGGCATTTTCAGCCTCTCTATATAACTTCTTATAGCCTGAACCCACCTCATTTTTCTGCAATATATTTGAAAGTAGCCATGTATTCTCAATATACACAAACTTCCAATACTCAAAGTCACTTCTGCTATAATTATCATTTCCCTCTATTACTCTTCTTTTCCCCTTTGTATTAACTATGTAATCCTTCATGGAAAAATTAACCTCAACCCAAATAAATCCCCATTGCTTTTCATCCCCCTCAAAGAGACTTATTATTCTACACCCATTAAACTGAATATCCTCTAAAACATTTTTCTTATTTTCACTTTTAAGCTCCTCTAAAACCTTAAGATGCTTATTATATAATGAAGTTGTAAGTAAACTCTCAACCCTTTCATATTCCTCATCATTCCAAGCATACTGAATACTATAAAAGGTATCTTCCACAACAGATTTTATATAATTAATATTCCAGTAAGGATCCTTTAAAGCTAACTCCTTTAGCTTATTACTTTTGCGCTTAACCACTTTACTATACCTATCCATCTCCACAAACATTAAAACTCCCCCTCCAGACAGCAATAAAAAAGCTACTGATCCAAAAAGAAGTTTATGTTTCATAATAAATTTAAAATCAAAGGCACTGGCCCCATCTTTTCCACCACCATTTTCACTTGATGAGATAAAGCCACCACCTCCAGCTCCACCTCCTCCACCGCCTCCTCCTGCTCTTGCATAAATAGGCTGTGAAGGTACTATTAGTAATAATATAAATAAAATCTCTATAATTCTTCTACACTTTTTATTCCTCATTAAACTCTTCCCACCTTAATATTATCCTTTACCATGGCCATAAACCTTTGAACATTTCCAGACATTATATTGCATATCTTAACAACTTCTCCATTTACATTCATAACTATAGATTTCCTCAGTATTCCTTCCCTTTCTTCAATAGAATAAATATCCTCATATAAAAAGCTTTCTGTATGCCAAAAACCTAAATTTAGCTCATAAAAAAACACTCTTTTATTTGTTGCAATGAGTATCCCTTATCTATATCCTCTTCTGCATACAAAAGTTAAAAGAGAACACTTCAAATAACATACTGGTCTTTCATCATAATCAAGTTTCTTAATTGCTTCATCATAAAATTTACTCATTTAAAATCACCCATAAAACCCCAGAATGTTACTAATATTATATAACAAAACTGTTAATAATTTAAATTTATTACTCTTTATTCTTCTAACCATTTCCTATAAAATTTTTATAACTTTTTCAATTATATACTCATTTAAGGCAAGAAAATAACTCATGTATTTAAGATAAAGCTTTATAACATTTTTTCAATTATACACTTACTTTAAAAATTTTAACTAAAATCCCCTTAATCTTAAAGCATAGTCTCCTAACGCCTTATTAATCCACATATACAATCCATCTCAATCCTACCTAAAGTTTCAATCACACTAAATCATTATTCATCATAGTTTATTATATATGGACAGTACTGTTAATTAATAAAAACCCTAAACTTCTTTCATAAAAAATAATCTTAGATTAAGCCTTAGGAGGGAATAAAGGTGAAATTACATGAAGCTAAAATATTATCAACTGTTAAGGTCATTGACATAAAGGCACAGGGAGAACTAAGGAGAAGATTTTTTGACTTAGGAATAATAGAAGGAACAGAGATAAAAGTTTTATATGCTGGTCCCTTTGGAGACCCTAGAGCCTATTTAATAAGAGGCACTGTAATAGCCATAAGGGAAGAAGAAAGTGAAGAGATAGAAGTAATTTATTAGTAGGAGAAGATGATATGAGTTTAAACAAAAATTCTACTGGAATTAACTTATTATCTAAAGACAAATCAAAAGGAAACACCAAGGAAGACTATGTTGTAGCATTAGCTGGTAACCCCAATGTAGGTAAAAGTACAGTTTTTAATGCTCTAACTGGTTTAAATCAACATACTGGAAACTGGCCTGGAAAAACAGTAGCTAAAGCAGAAGGATACTATGAATTTAAGGATTCAACCATAAAGATAGTAGATTTACCTGGAACATACTCATTGCTATCAAATTCAGAGGAAGAAGAAATCGCAAGGGATTATATATGTTTTAATGATCCAGATATAGTTGTTGTGGTGGCTGATGCAACTTCCCTAGAAAGGAATCTAAACCTTTTTATACAAATATCTGAAATAACAGACAAGGCAATCCTCTGCGTAAACTTAACTGATGAAGCTGAAAAAAGAAACATAAAAATAGATTTAGATTTATTGTCAAAAGAACTAAACGCAAACCTTGTTTCCTCCTCTGCCAGAAATGGAATTGGCATAGAAGAATTAAAAGAAGCCATCTTTAGAGAAATCACCCTAAAAGATTCCAAAAAAAATGCAATAAATTATGATTCCCCTATAGAAAAAGCAATAGAAGAAATAGAAATCATACTAGATGAAGCCCTTGAAGTTCCTAAAAGAAAGAAAAGATGGATAGCCCTTAGAATTCTAGAAGGAAATACAAGCATCTTAAAATCCTTATACAATAAATATAATATTCAAGAAAAGTATATAAATATGATAAGTAAAATAAAAGCTGAGCTTAATAAAAATTATAAGGATCAATCAGTAGAAGATATAATCATAAAAACCATAATAAAAGAAGCTGAAAGAATAGGAAATAAGGTTGTTAAGGGTGGAGAAGAATATACTGACACCCAGAGAAAAATAGATAAAATACTTGTGTCAAAATCAACAGGAATACCTATTATGATAATGACCCTATTAGTTGTCTTATGGATAACCATAACCTTAGCAAATTACCCATCTGAAATGCTTGCTAATATGTTCGCCCATGGAGAAATTTACATTAGAGACTTCTTCTCTGGACTAAACTTACCTTCTTGGATATCAGGAATATTAATAGACGGCATTTATGTTACTTTAGCTTGGGTAATTTCAGTAATGCTACCTCCTATGGCAATTTTCTTCCCTATGTTTACTCTCTTAGAGGACTTAGGATATTTGCCAAGAATAGCATTTAACCTAGACAAATGTTTTAAGAAATGCTGTGCCTGTGGTAAACAAGCCCTTACCATGTGTATGGGACTTGGATGTAATGCAGCAGGAATCATAGGATGTAGAATAATTAACTCTCCTAGAGAAAGGATTATAGCTATATTAACCAATGCCTTTATGCCTTGTAATGGAAGATTCCCTATGCTAATTTCCATAGCAGCCATATTCATAGGTGGAATATCTGTAGGAATAAAAGAAAGCTTCATATCAGCCATTACAGTAACTGTAGTTATAATTTTAGGGGTTTTAATGACATTACTAGTATCAAAAATCCTATCAAAGACAATACTAAAAGGAATGCCTTCAAACTTTATATTAGAACTACCTCCATACAGAAAACCTCAAGTAGGAAAGGTCATAGTAAGATCAATATTTGATAGAACTCTCTATGTTTTAGGTAGAGCCATTGTAATTGCAGCTCCAGCAGGGGCAGTTATATGGATATTCTCTAATATAATGATTGGTGATTCTTCAATACTAACAATATGTGCTGACTATTTAAGCCCTCTTGCCAATGCCATAGGTGTAGATGGATATATATTAATGGCCTTTATCTTAGGATTACCAGCTAACGAAATTGTAATGCCTATAATAATAATGAGCTATTTAAAAGCCACCACAATGTTAGAATTAGATAACCTTTATGAGCTTAAAGAATTATTAGTTGCTAATGGATGGACAATCCTAACTGCAATTAATGTTATGATACTGTGCCTAATGCACTATCCTTGTGGTACAACTCTCTGGACAATTAAGCAGGAAACTAAGAGCTTTAAATGGACAGCCCTAAGTTTCCTAATCCCAACAGTGGCAGGAATAGTTATTTGCTTTATCACCACCCAGCTTTGGAGGCTCTTTGCTTAAAAACCTAAAAAAGCCAAATTTAATAAAAAAAACTTAAAACTAAAGAATTAAAAAGCCATAAAAAAATAAAACCATAAAACCTCAAATGGTTAGAATTCCAAAAACTTACTTTTAAATTAGAGCTTTGCTTGAAAAGGAAACCCATATTTTCTTTCAAGTAAATGCTCTATTTTAAATTAAAGCTAAGAAATTAACACAAAAGTGGACAATTAACTTGTCCACTTTATTTTTTTACACTCTCTGCAACAAATTGCTCTACCTCCTCAAAAGTAACCTGTCCACTTTCTTTAATTTCTCCAAACTTTTAATTTCTATATTTAATTGACATTATTTAAAATCAATAGCCTAAAATTATTATTTTTATAATTTATTTTTATTTTGTTAACTTCTTGGAAATAAGCGAAAGTTAAACTTTAATTAAATAAGTTCTCTCCTTTAAGTGAGGTTAATGATTTATTACTTTTTCTTAATTAGATTATTATGTAGAAATAAATTTTTTATGGAGGTATAAATGAAAGAAATAATAAATATTAAGGACAGATATAAAATATTAATAATATACTTTATTACTACAATTATTAGTATGATCATAGCTGGATTTCTTGTTGAGTATGATTATATTCAAAGTTGCTTAAGAAATTACTTATGGCCTTTAATTGCATTTACAATATCATTTTTAATACTAATAAGACTATTTAAGGTTAAATTTAAATCAGTATTAATTTTTTTAGGAATAATTATATTTCTACTTTTATTTATACTTCTAAACTTAGATTTTTTCGCTCTAGGTAGTGGAAATACACCTGATGGTGGGATATTTCCTAAAATGACTTTTATTGCTCTTTATACAACATTGCCATTTCAAGCTGTAATAAAAGTTTTAGATGGATACGATATATATAAATTCTCATATATAATGGTTCCAATATATATGTCATCATTAATTTTTCTTAGTTATATTACACTTAAATTCAAGGTTAAAAAACAAAGCAAATAAAATGCCAACTAAAAAGTAAAATAGATAGATAACTTATCCACTTTCATATAGAATCATGCCTCCTATATCTTATATAATAGAAATATGTAGGATTAAGGTATTTTGCTGTTTTAGGAGGTGAAAATATTGAAATCATTATTACAAATATTAGTACCAATATTCATGGCCTTATTCATTATGGGTTTCTTTGATAAAAAGAAAAAGAACAAAAAACATTAAGATTATTTATTTTTACTATTTAAATAAAAAAACTATCTAAGTAGAATTATTATTCTAGTTTTATATTATATTTAATTATAAACCTTATTTTTAAAAAAACTTATTTTAAAGGTGGTATATACTATGAATGTAGGTATGATAGCATGTTTAACCTTAGGCATATTTTTCTTAATCTTTTCAATCTGTTTTGCTATTTTAAAGGAAAAAGGTGCAATCCTTGTTAGTGGCTTCAACTCATTTTCCAAAGCTGAAAGGGAAAAATATGATCAAAAAAGAATAAGCCTAGATATGAGAAACTCTTTTTTCCTATGGGCAATGATTTTATTTATAGGGGCACTCTTATCCTATTTTGTAAGCCAATATTGTGCAATTATAGCCTTTATTATCTGGCTAATTCTCTTCTTCAAAGATGCTCACATTAGCGCAACAAAGGCCTTCGAAAAATATAAATTATAAATTTTACTTTTAAGTGTATAAAATTCTTATTTCTGTCTATAATCAAAATATAAAACACCAAGAAACTTTTTAAAGTTATAAATTAACTTTTATAAAACCACAATTTAACCTTATTTAGGTTGGTTTTATTACTCCTAAAATGACCAAAGACTAGTTAGTAAAAACTAACTAGTCTTTTTTATTGGTATCTATACTTTTCAATCCACTTTAAGAATTTAACTAAATATTTTCTATTAAAGCTCTAAATGCATTTCTCTCTTTTTAATTTACTTTAATCCTTAATCTTTTCTATTGTTTAATTTATTCTCTTATAGGATAGCATAAAAAACATTCAATATAGTTGACTAATTATTGTTTAGCCTTAGATCTATTTATAAAAAACCTTAAAATATAAAATCCTAAAATACAAGCTAATACTCTTAATACAGTTAAATCAAAATTAAAATGTCTAGGATAGAATATTAAACTAAAAAACAAAATAAATACTATAAATATCTTTAAGTTTGCTTTTAATGAATTGCATTTGTTTATTACTATAGGAATTAATATACCAAAAGGAATAAATAACATTAATATAAAAGACTGATCTAATATGTAAAGTTCTTCGTATATAGGCCCCTTATAGTTTATAATATGTTTTACCAAATTAATTGAAAATCTAAAAGGAATATAGCTTGATTCCAAAAGATCACTACCCATACCAGCTGTGTGAGAAATACACTTTATTAAAAATCCAGAATAAATTACTACAAATATAATAGCTAGTATTCTATTAAGAGTCAAATACTTCTTAACTGAACTTTCTTTTATTGATGTAATAAGCTCATCTAATTCTATTGAATCCAATGCTTTTTTCTGCGCCTCTTCCTCTGAAAATCCTTCCTCTAAGAAGTCTTTTTTCATCTCTTCAGCATTATCAAGTAGTTGCATTTTTAACTCTTCCAATTCCTTTTGTGACATATCAAGTTTATTTAACTTATAGTCCAAAACCTCATTTAACCTCATCCTTCTCTCCTCCTAAAAACTTTTAATCAATTTTTCAATGAGCGAAAAATCTTTAAGCTTTAAGTCTAATTCTCTTTTTCCCTCTTCAGTAATCTCATAATATTTTCGCTTTTTCTTTGAATTTTCAAATTCAACAAAATAATGCTTAATTAATTCTTTCTCTTCTAATCTCTTCAAAGCTGGATATAATGTTCCTTCCCCAATTATCAAGGCATCTTCACTCAAATTTTTTATTGTCTTAGAAATTTCATATCCATACATAGCATTATTCTTTAATAAAGATAATAAAATTATTTCTAAAGATCCCTTTAATATCTCTCTGTCCAAGCCATCACTCCTTTTAGCATAAAATTAATAAATCTTAAGTTTATACTCTTTAAAAATTTCCAATCATCAAATGAGCTTTTAATAAAGATTTATTAAACTGCCTCTTTAAATCTCTTACCCTAAGAAAATTATTCTACAGTAAAATATTCTCAAGTTAATTTTATCCAAATATACATCGCTTTACAAGGTATTTTCCAAGATTATTTCTCTTAAATTTTCCTTATGACTAAATAAATTTTATTCAATTTATATATTATTGAAATTATAAGCCATAAATTCTGTATAATAAAAACATAAACTATTGGACAAGTTTATTTAATTTTACAAAAAATATAATCTTCACAAAGGAGGAATTTTAATGTCTAAAAATCAAATTGAACTTATAACAGCATTAATTTTATTATTATTATATTTAATCGCTCTTATAGTATTAAGGTTTGGATTTAAAATCAAAAGAAATCTAAAACTAGAAGGTAAGATAAGAAAAACCTTACCAAAGGCCTACAGCTATATCTACATATTTTTATTAATTGTAGGCTTTGCAGAATATGTATTTTTAAAAGGGAAAATAAACTTACTCTTAATAGTACTTTTAGGTGATCAACTAATATTATCAAGTAGACTTTTAAAAGAAACTAAAAATTCAAAGGAAAAATACTATGACTATTTTTCCATAGGCTTTAGCTCAATAGCTATAGTTTTATTAATAATAAATATGATATTTTTTTAGGAAATAAAAGACCTTTATAAGATTTATAAATATTTATAAATTTTATGTTTTTCTAAGCTTAATTGGGTTAATTTTATTTTGGAAGGTATAATTTATGAAGAAAAAAACAGCAGAATATATTAATGTACTAGGAAAGTTTTGTGGAAAAAGAGACATTCCTTCTTTAAGAAAAGAAGAACTAGAAAAGAAGTTTGGTATATATCAAGCTGATGTATTGGTACTCTTTGGTGGAAGCATCCTCTGTGGAGGTGACCTTTTAGCAGAAGGAATTAAAAATAATATTGCTAAAAAGTATGTAATTGTTGGAGGTGCTGGTCATACAACAGAAGTATTGCGTAAGAAAATGCATTCTCAACTTCTAAATGTAGACACATCAAAATTAACAGAGGCTGAAATTTTTGATGAATACTTAAAATACAAATATAATTTGAAAGCAGATTTATTAGAATGCAACTCCACAAATTGTGGTAATAATATTACATATCTTTTAGAACTATTAAAGGAAAATAACATGGAGTTTAATAGCATAATAATAATGCAAGATGCAACTATGCAACACCGTATGGAAGCTGGACTTCGTAAATATGTTTCTAGTGATGTTAAGATTATAAACTTTGCTACCTACAATGCAAAAGTAATCCTTAAAGATGATGAACTTGCTTATGAAAATGATATTTTAGGAATGTGGGACATTAATCATTATATAACTCTTCTAATGGGTGAAATTCCAAGATTATCTGATAATTCAGATGGATATGGCCCTAAAGGAAAAGCTTTTATTGCACATGTTCATATACCTGATGAGGTTAATCTAGCATTTTCAGAGCTTAATAAAGAATTTAAGGGAATGGTTCGTACTGCAAACCCATTATACGCTTCAAAAGATTCAGCAGACTCTAACAAGTATGTTACTAGTTTATAGTTTCCTTGAATAATTAAAAGATTTTAGGATTAGGGAGGCAATTTACATAATATATGTTAAATACTTGAAATTGAACCCTTATATATTATATACTCAAATAAATGAATAACTGTAAAATATTGTGCAAATAATAGATAACTATGAAATATATTTTTGGGTATAAAAGGGAGGTAGCAATAATGAAAATAGTTTTTATGGGGACTCCTGATTTTGCAGTTCCCTCATTGAAGAAAATGATAGAGAAATTTAATGTAAGTGCCATTGTAACACAACCTGATAAGCCAAGTGGAAGGGGTAAAAAGGTATCAATTTCACCAATCAAAGAGGTCGGACTATCTAATCAAATTCCAATTTTTCAGCCTGAAAAAATAAGAACAGACTCTGTAATCATTAATAAATTAAAAGAATTAAAACCTGATTTTATTATTGTTGTAGCATATGGTCAAATATTAACTAAGGAGATACTTGACATACCAAGACTAGGATGTATTTGTCTACATGCCTCTCTCCTTCCAATGTATAGGGGATCAGCACCAATAAATTGGTGTTTAATAAATGGAGGAACAAAAATTGGAAATACAACCATACTAATGGATACTGGTATAGATACAGGTGATATGCTTATGAGAAGTGAGGTTGACATATCTGAATCTATGACAGCAGGAGAATTATACAATTTATTAAAAATAAACGGTGCTGAACTATTAGAATAAACAATAAATGGAATTATCACAGGTAAAATTTGTGGAATAAAACAACAGAGTGATGGAAGTTCTTATGTAAAGATGTTAAACAAACAAATGGCAAAGATTAATTGGAATGATAGTAGTATTAAAATACATAATTTAATAAGAGGATTGAGTTCTTGGCCATATAAAAATATAAACTCATGGCCAACTGCTTACACTTACTATAAAGATATTCCAGTTAAAATATTCAAATCCAAGTCATTAGAGGCAAATATTATTGACCCGCCTGGTTATATCATAGATGCAAATGATGAAGGAATTAAAGTGGCTACTAAGAACGGTATTCTGATTATAGAAATATTACAATTTCCAGGTGGAAAACCTCTTGAGGTAAAAGAATTTTTAAAAGGAAATAAAATAGAAAAAGGCATTATATTATCCTAAGCATAATTAATAGGCTATATAAGAGTAAAATATTATTATTACTTCGTAATATTCTTAATAAGACTACAATATTATGATTGTTGATTAGTAATATTCTTAAGTGGTAGAAGGGTGAGAAAATGTACATTAAGGGAACTTGTTAAAAGTTCCCCTAAAAAATTACATACTATCAACACTATTCTTAAACATAGCCAGAAATAAAACTCTAAAGATTTATAAGTTTTATATAAAAGTTTTGATACATCACCTTTTATTAAATCTTAATTCTAAAATGTTATTTTAAAAGAGCATTTCTTAAGCCAAGTAGGACTAACCCCTATTTTCTTTGCTATTTTTTCACTAATTCCAAAGGAATTATCTATTTCCAAGATATAAGAAGCTTCTCCTTTGCTTAAAGAATTTTCTTCTAAACTTCCCTTCTCTTCCCATTTATTAGAAGCCTTAAGTTCCTGCACCTTATTAACTAAGCCGTCAAAATCATCTATCCACAGAAATTCATTTTGTGAATTTACATTTTCACTCCACTTAATCTCTAAAGTCTTATCTCCCTTTAGTTCTACTTTTCCCTCATCATTAAGATTCATTTCCTCAATAGCTATATTAGTATAGAATGAAAAGTCATTTCCATCTTCAACCTCTATCTTTAAAGAATTTATATTAAGCTCATGATGCAGGTAATTTGCTATCTCTTCGAGTTGCTCCCTAACTATATACTCATGAAACTTACTAGCCTCCAAAAGATAATTTTCTCTAGCTTTCTTAGGATGACTTATGTAATATTTCTTCTTTGCAACCCATCTATCCCCCAAAGGATTATAAAACTTCTCAAGTTCCTCTTCCTTATCTATAAAATAAAGATTTCCCTCCAAATAAAAGTCCTCTATTCCTCTCATTAAGTTACCAATTGAATAAAAAGAATTAGTTTTTCCTCCTATAGGAAAATTGCTCCTCTTATCACTACTAAAATTTCTTCCTGTTATTCCTGTATTAATTTTGTATATTCTAACATCCATTCTCTAATCCTCACCTTAATGTTTTATCTTACTAGTTAAATATCAATCTTTATTTTATCTTTATTAATATATCTATATATAATATCTAAAAAATCCTTTTTCTCTTCTTCACTTTTAAAAGCATCATTTGGAAGCACAATTGCTCTTAATTCATCTATAAAAATAAATATATACTTATCAATAATACTAACCTTCTGTACTCCATTCCATTTCAACTTTAAAAGTATATTCTCATCTTCATGCACTATTCCCTTTTCGTCTAAAGTTAATATATTATCTTTCACTCCTCCATGAGAAACAATACTACTAAGGTTTCTAAGAAATTGTCTCTTATGCACAAACTTCAAAATAAAAGGTACTAATATCACCAAAAATACTGACAAAGTTAAGAAAAATATAAACAATGTCATGTCTGCTTTGTAAATACCAGCAAAACTTAAATATGAAAACATAATATAAATAGGAAATAAAACTTGCAAAATTTTTATTTTCATTTGAATAGTCCTATCATTTTCAAAAATATAAGTACTAAGTGCAATTAAATCATCAAAAGTATTTTTATAGTTTATAGTCATAAATTCCCCCTAAAAATAATACTATCCCTTTTATTTTCATATAATTAAAACGCTTTCTTTAAATATACCATGTGAATTAATTACTTTCCACCTTCATAAATTGATTTATAATAATTATCTAAAAAAATTCTTAACTCTATTAAACTCTATAAAATCACACCATCTACTTATCAATATTGTAAAACTTGGAATAAATTTATAAATCGTGCTATTATAAAACATATAAATTAATCAAAAACTGTCCTATGACAATTTATAAGAATTAATATTTAAATAACTATTTTATAAAAATTAATATTGTCAACATAGTCATTATTGAAGAAATGGAGTGTAAAATGAAAATACATTTTAAGAAATTTGAAAGGAATTACTATAATGATATCTGCAACTTTTTAGTTGAAATATCTAAAAATAATCATAGGCATATCAATTGGAATTGGGCTAGATGGGAATGGATGTTTTTCCATCCAGAGTTTAATCGAGACTTAATAGATAAAATTGGATTATGGTTTTTAGATGAAAAGTTAATTGCTTTAGCAACATATGATCATTATTTAGGAGAAGGATTTTTTGCAACCAAAGAAGGATTTAATGAATTACAAAAAGAAGTATTAGAATATGCAGTTAATAATTTTAGTGATGAAAATGGTTTAGGAATTGCTGTAAATGATATAGATAGTAAAACTTTAAAGCTATTAAAAGATAACAATTTTTTAAGAAATGAGCAGACTGAAAATATACTTGAACTTAAACTAGATGAAGTGAATTTTAATTTAGAACCTATTACTGGTATAACTTTTAAAAGCATTGATATAGAAAAAGACTTTTATAAACACCATGAGTTGTTATGGAAAGGATTTAATCATGAAGGACAAGCACCTTTAGATGAAGATACTATTAATAAGCAAAAGTTAATGTTATCAGCCCCACATTTAAATCCTCTACTACATGTGGTAGCTAAAAATAAATGTAATGAATATGTTGCATACTGTGGTCTATGGTTTAATGATAAAACTGATTATGTCTATGTTGAACCAGTATGTACTATTCCAGAATATCGTAATAAAGGAATTGCTAGAATGGTTCTTATGGAATCCCTTAAAAGAGCTTATAGTTTAGGAGCTAAAAAAGCATATGTTATTTCAGATAGTGATTTTTATAAATCCCTAGGCTTTAAACAACATTCACATTATACTTTCTATTGGTATAATAGATAACTTTTAGTCTAATATGTTAAAGCTTTTATTATAATTTTCTACTCTAATTTAAAGTAAAATTATTAACCTTAAAAAGAAACTATAAAAAATAGATAGGCTAATTAGCCTATCTACTATTTTAAATGTGCTTTTTAATTTATACTTTAACCTACAATCTCTTAAGAGTTTGTTCTATTTTGAGCAATACTTACTTTTAATTTATTAAAAGTTATAACTTAATTAATTTTCATAGGAAATTAAAATTTTTCTATTAGTCATATAAATGACACGCAACGAAGTGCTCCTTCTCTACTTCCTTTAACTTAGGTTGCTCTTTAAAACAGATATCATTTGCATATTTGCATCTACTTGCAAATCTACATCCTAGTTTTGGATTTATAGGACTACTTACCTCACCTTCTAGAACTATCCTATCAGTTCTCTTTTCATTGCGATATTCAGGTAATGGTATAGATGACATAAGTGCTTTAGTGTATGGATGCAATGGATGTTCATACACATTAATACTTCCGGAAATCTCTACAATATTTCCAAGGTACATAACCCCAACCTTGTCTGATATATGTCTTACCATTGATAAGTCGTGAGCAATAAAAAGATATGTTAATCCCATTCTTCTTTGTAAATTAATTAATAAGTTTACAACCTGTGCTTGAATCGAAACATCAAGAGCTGAAATTGGTTCATCACATACAATAAATTTAGGTTCAACTGCAAGTGCTCTTGCTATTCCTATACGTTGTCTTTGTCCACCTGAAAACTCATGGGCAAATCTTGATGCATGCTCCTTATTAAGTCCAACAAGTTCTAATAACTCATATATCTTTTTTGTTCTCTCTTCCCCAGTATATAACTTATGTATATCTATGCCTTCTGCTATAATATCGCCAACTGTCATACGAGGATTTAATGAAGCATATGGATCCTGGAAAATCATTTGACATATTCTAGAGTTTGCTCTTTTTTCTTTATTACTTAAATTAGTAATATTCTTTCCATCTAATATAATTTCTCCACCTGTCACATCATAAAGTCCCATTATAGTTCTTCCACAAGTTGTTTTTCCACATCCTGACTCCCCAACTAATCCTAATGTTTCTCCTTTATTTATGGTAAAACTAACTCCATCCACAGCCTTTAGTGTCTTATCTTTTCCTATTTTAAAATATTTCTTTAAATCCTTAACCTCTAAAAGTACTTCTTTTCCCATTAGCTTAAACTCCTTTCTTTAAAGGTGATTCGACCTTTGGTGCATTCTTGTGCATAAGCCAACAGTTTACCCTATGAGAATTTGTAATAGTTGTTTCTTCCGGCATATTTTCCTTGCATATTTCCATTGCATATTCACATCTTGCTGCAAATGGACATCCAACTGGTGGATTTAATAAATCTGGTGGTGTTCCACTTATTGAATATAATTCTCCTTTATGTTTAGTATCCAAAGTTGGCATAGACTGTAGTAACGCCCAAGTGTATGGGTGCTTTGCATCAGTAAATATATCTTCAACTGATCCTCTTTCAACTATTATTCCTGCATACATTACTTGTATCTTATCTGAAAACTCTGCAACAATACCTAAATCATGAGTTATAAGAATTACAGATGTCTCAAGCTTTTCTTTTAAATCATCTATAAGATTCATAATTTGTGCCTGAATAGTTACATCTAAAGCAGTTGTAGGTTCATCTGCTATTAATATCTTAGGATTACAAGCAAGCGCCATAGCAATCATCATTCTTTGTCTCATTCCACCTGAAAATTCAAATGGATACTGATTAATCCTACTTTCAGCATTAGTAATATTAACTAATTTCAATAATCTAATAGCCTCTTCTATAGCCTCTTTTTTATCCATATTCCTGTGTATTTTAAGAACTTCAATTATCTGCTTTCCTAATTTCATTGTTGGATTTAGAGAGGTCATAGGATCTTGGAAAATCATACTTATCTCCCCTCCTCTTAGTTTTTGAAGTTCCTTTTTATTTAAAGCTAATACATCTTGTCCATTAAATATAATCTTTGAATTTTTATCTATTTCAGCTGATGGAGTTGGTAGCAATCTCATTAATGATTTAGCTGTTATACTTTTACCACATCCTGATTCTCCAACTATAGCTAAAGTTTCTCCAGCCTCTAAATTAAAGCTAATTCCTCTGACTGCTTTAATCTCTCCAGCATAAGTGTGAAACATTACTTTTAAGTCTTTTACTTCAAGTATCTTTGACATTTCTTTTCCTCCTATACCTAAACAATTTATTGTCTTAATTTAGGATCTAGTGCATCTCTTAATCCATCACCTAATAAGTTAAATGCTAACATTGTTATAGCAATAGCTAGTGATGGGAATATAAGCTGATTTGGATAAAATAACATAACCTGTTGCCCTGCTGATGCCATAGCACCCCAACTAGTTTCTGGAGGTTGAATTCCAAGTCCTATAAAACTTAAAAATGCCTCAGCAAATATATAGCTTGGTATATCAAAAGTTATATAAACTATTATTATTCCAAGTGAATTTGGTATCATATGTTTAAATATAATCCAAAGTGGGCTTGCGCCTAAAGTTTTTGCTGCCATTACATATTCTGATTTCTTAAGCTGCATAACTTGTCCACGAACCATTCTTGCAATCCCAGTCCATCCAGTAATACATAATGCAATCAAAAGTGGAAGTATCCCATTTCCAAGCCTTACTGCAATTAATATAACTATGATTAAATATGGAATACTATTTAATATTTCAACAATTCTCATCATTACACTATCTACAGGTCCATCAAAATATCCACTTATACTACCATAGATTATTCCAATTAAACATTCAATCACTGTACCAACAAAAGCAATAATTAAAGATACTCTACCACCAACCCATAATCTATCAAATAAATCTCTTCCAAGATTATCTGTTCCAAAAAGATGTTTTATTGAAGACCCTTCATTCATCTCACCAATATTTTGAACAGTATAATTTTGACCTGCTATCATTGGTTGAATTACACACATCAATACAAGTACTATTAAAACTATTAACGATAATAGTGCTACTTTATTTCTCTTAAGTCTTCTCCAGGCATCTTGCCAATATGTTAAATTAGGTCTTACAATACGTTCCGACTTTGTTTTATCTATACCTACAAATCTAAATTTATCTCTACTTATTTCTACCATACAAATCCCCTACTTTCCATCAATCTTAATACGCGGATCTATAACACTATATAAAATATCAACAATTAATATTGAAAGAATATAAAGGGCTGAAAAGAAAACAGTTAAGCCCATTATGATGTTATAGTCCTTAGCATATATTGCATCAATTAAAGCATTTCCTATACCTGGTATAGCAAATATTTTTTCAATTACAACTGTTCCTGTAATTATTGTTGCTATTTGAGGACCCAATATAGTTATTATTGGCAATATAGCATTCCTTAAAATATGTTTTATAGAAATAGCAAATGAAGACAATCCCTTTGCCTTAGCTGTTAAGATGTAATCTTGACTTATAACCTCTAATACTGATGCTCTCATATATCTTGCATATGTTGCTATTCCTGCAAAACTTAATGCTATTGTAGGTAAAATTGTAAATTTAAATTGTTCTATAAATTGCATTGAACTATCATACCATCCTGCAATAGGTATTCCATCTGTTCCTCCTATAGTTAATTGTATTAATGTTGCTAAAACAAAACTTGGTATTGATACACCAAGTATTGCTATAAACATAACCACATAATCTACAGGAGTTTCTTTTTTAAACCCTGCTAAAATTCCAAGTAATACACCAATAACTAATCCAAAAGCTACTGATTGTAATCCTATTCTAGCTGATGCTGGAAAATTATCCTTTAATTTATCCTCTACACCAGTTCCTGGTGTTACAAATGAATCTCCTAAATCTCCTTTTAAAAGATTTTTCATGTATATTACATATCTTTCATTGACAGGTTTATCTAATCCATATTTAATTTCCATATTTTTAGCAACTTCTTTAGGTAATTTTTTTGCCTGAGATGTTATTGGATTTCCTGGCATACTGTTCATTAAGAAAAATGTTGCAGTAATTATTACAAATAGAGTAACTATCATTAAAGCCAGTCTTTTTAAAAGATACTTAACCATTTGATTCTCCTCCTTAAGCTTTTATGTTACTTTTCAATTGATGTCCATCTTAATTGCTCTACTCCTCCAAACTTAAGAAGTTGTAACCCTTTTACATTCTTCTTTTGGAACGAATGAACATCTCCATAGCTTATAGGAACTCCAACTGGATCCTTTACTACTTCTATTTGCTCGATTTCTTTATACATCTCAATTCTCTTCTTATTATCTGTTTCTGTTTTTAATTTTTCTAATAATTCATTTACTCTCGCATCATCATATTTTCCTGAATTATTTGGATTTGATTTATAAAATATATTAAGAAATGTTATTGGATCATTAAAATCTGCGTTCCATCCTTCAGCCGTAATTTCAAAATCTCCACTTTGTTTTTTAGTTAAAAAGTCTGAGAAATCTGCTGAAGTTACTAATTCTATATTAACTCCAAGCTTTTGTTTCCATGTATTTTGCATAAATTCACCTTGACTCTTTGAGGCTGAATCACTAGATGATAACAATAGCTTAAAAGTATGTTTTGATGGATCTGGATCTACTCCAGCTTCTTTTAATCCTTCAATTAATAATTGTTTTGGATTTTCGTTTATAACTTCTTTTAAAGGTTGTTCTACCTTATCCCTATAATCAATTCCTTCAGAAGTTATTCCTTGTGGAATAAGTCCATATGCTGGAACTCCTCTCTTTAATATATCTTTAGTATATCCTTCTCTATTAAACGCAATTGATAAAGCAAGTCTTACCTTAGGATTTTTTAAAGCTTTATTTTCACCATTTAAATTATATAAAGAATATGATACATTTGGTGAACTTCCAGTAACCTCATTCCACTTTCCATCCTTTGTACCTTGTTGAAGTTTAGCTAAATATTCTCCACTTCCGCCAATTGCATCTAATTGATTATTCTCAAACATTTGATATATAGTACTTGGTTCTTTAACTTCCATAAAATCTACTTCATTTAACTTTATATCTTTAGCATCCCAGTAATTAGGATTTTTCTTTAATTCAATTTTAGAACCCTTTTGCCAAGTTGCTACTGTAAATGGTCCACTATAAACCAGTTTTGATGGATCACTACCATATTTATCTCCTTGTGCCTCTACCACATCTTCTCTTTGAGGTGCTAAAACTGAGTTTGCAACCAACTGATCAAAGTATGGTACCGGATTTTCAAGGGTAACAACTAGTGTATTATCATCTATTGCCTTTATTCCAACATCTTCACTCTTAACCTTACCATTAAAATATTCCTTAGCATTCTTTACATCAAATAAAAAAAAGGAATACTCTGCTCCAACCTTAGGATTCAACAGTCTTTTCCATGCATACTCAAAATCCTTTGCAGTAAGATTCTTGCCATCACTCCATTTTAATCCTTTTCTTAAATGAAATGTGTATGTCTTCTCATCATCACTTTTATCATAAGATTCTGCTGCCCCAGGTACCGGTTTATTATTGTTATATATTAGTAATGTTTCTTGAGTACTTTGGACTATGTTAGATGAATATAAATCAGCTGTCTTAACAGAATCCATTGTTTTTATCGATTGGCTAACTAACCTCAATGTCCCATTATCTACTGATTCTTGATTGGATTTATTTCCTCCACAGCCTACAAATAATGATGCAGTAACCCCAAGCATCAACATTGTAATAATTAATTTTTTCTTTTGCATTTTAATGCCCCCATTTCTTATTGCTGATATTTTGTTTAAAATAATACGACTCAATTATGTATTTTTTGTGAATTTTTATAAGATTAAATATTTAAAATATTTAAAAAATTTTAATATTTATCTATTTTAAAATAATATAAATATTTTTAATTACGTATTTCAGATACGCTTAACTAGCATTAAATTATAAAAGCTTGCTCTTTTAATATTTTGTTTTTAATAATAGTCAAAGTTGTAAATCTCCCTTAATTAAATTATACTTTCTTAATATACAATTTTTAATAATGCTTGTATTCTTAATTAATGGGATACTAAGCCAGCTTACTAAAGTTTTTGAAAATGATTTAAATTTATTAATATGATAAAATAATAATAATATACAAAAAACTTTGAAAGGAGAACAAAAATGACACCAGAAGAATTACTAAAAGAAGCTAATTTACTTCAAGAAACTATTGTTTCAAACAGAAGATATTTACACTCACATGCTGAAACAGGATTTGATTTAAAAAACACTCTTGCCTTTGTAAAAAAAGAGTTAATTGATATGGGATATGAGCCAATAGAATGTGGAAAAGCAGGACTTATTGCTTTAGCAGGTGGAAAAAAGGAAGGAAAGGTATTCTTAATCAGAGGTGACATGGATGCCTTACCAATTAAAGAAGAATCAGATGTTGAGTTTTCTTGCCAAAGTGGAAAAATGCATGCCTGTGGCCATGATATGCACACATCTATGATGCTTGGTGCTGCAAGATTATTAAAAAAACATGAGGATGAAATTGAAGGAACTGTTAAACTTATGTTCCAACCTGCTGAGGAAATTTTTGAAGGTTCTAAGGATATGATTAAAGCAGGAGTATTAGAAAATCCAAAGGTTGATCAGGCACTAATGATTCATGTAATGGCAGGAATGCCTTTTAATGCAGGTACTGTTATTGTTCCTGTACCTGGAATTGGAGCTCCAGCTGCTGATTATTTTGAAATAAAGGTTCAAGGAAAAGGATGTCATGGTTCTATGCCTAACACTGGAGTTGACCCACTTAATGTAGCTGCTCACATTTTAATCGCATTACAAGAAATTCATGCTAGAGAACTTGCCATAAGCGATCAAGCAATTTTAACAATTGGAACAATGAATGCTGGTATTGCTGCCAATGTAATCCCTGACACAGCTACTATGGGAGGAACTATTCGTACTTTTGATGAAGAAACACGCTCATTTATAAAAGAAAGAATTGAAGAAATTACAGAATATACTGCAAAATCCTTTAGAGCTTCAGCTGAGGTAATTTGGGGAAGCGGATGCCCAACCTTAGTTAACGATAAAGACTTAACTATATGCTCTGAAAAATACATAAAAGAACTTTTAGGGGAAGATAAAACATTCTCTGTTGCCAAACTAAATGCTATGGCTGGAAATCAAAAATCTGCTAAAACCTCTGGCTCAGAAGACTTTGCTTACATAAGCCAAAAAATCCCTGCTATCATGTTAGTTTTAGCTGCTGGAAACCCAGACAAAGGATATCCATACCCACAACACCACCCAATGGTTAAATTCGACGAAGAAGTTTTATCTAGTGGTAGTGCAGTTTACGCCTACACAGCAATGCGTTGGCTTCAAGACCATAAATAAATTTTAATATAAGAATTTTACAAGAGATTGTAGAGAACTTTGTTTTCACACAAAATTCCCTACAATCTCTTTTACTACAAAGATTCATAATTTCATGTTATTAAACTTTATCTTATTATAAAGACATCATCCTAGATAAATTTTTGTATTTAATGAATTCATCTTCAATATATTTCTCATATAACTTATCTTTACTATAAAAAAGATCTAATAAACTATCCCTATTTAAAGATTCAGCCTCATATATTCTTTCTATATTAAAATCCTCTTTATTTTTTAATAAAATTGCCTCATATAAAGTTTGTTCTTTGCATTCTTTACTCCTAATAAGAGAATAAAAACTTCTGCTATACTCAAACAAAACTTTTAATTCACCTTTATCACCTTCATAAATTTCTTTAATCTCAATATCATAATTTATATTCTTTTTTTCAGAGTTTTCTCTAAGGTTTACCCAAAACCTTTTTTCATATATATACAATAATCTCTCATCAGTCATAGTAAAGAACATTCCAACATTAGATGTGTCAATAGAATCACCTATTTCCCTATCAAAGTTTTCAAACCTAAAAAAGTTTTTAAAAAAAATCTCAATCTTTGCTTTTAAGCTTTCATCATTTATAATCAAGTATTTCCCACTTTTATTTGATAAAGTTATAGATACTACTAATATACTGACTATGATTAAAACAAATATCACACGCGAAAAATTAACTCTCCTATTCACCTATTACCCCCTAGATAAATTACTAAACCCAATAATATATTAAAATCTTACTTCCTCAAGTATATTAATAATAAAATCTAATACTATTTTCATAGAACTCTCTTCAACTATTTCAATACAATCTTTATCTCCATTATGAACTGTACTCATAAACTTTGGAGGATTAGGTATAAGCTCCTTTGTTGGAATCCTATTTTCAATTTCTAACTTAATAAGCTTTTGTATTATCTCCACATCCTCTTTAGGAACTACCCCAATAGATATGTTATGTATATTTTCAGCTTCAAAACTTATATCATCAGAACCTGGAGTTCTTTTTATAATCTCAATATATTCTTTATCTAATAATCCTTCACTTATTATTTTTTTCTCTTTCATTGCTCCTAAATTCTTTTCAGGCCCTATAAGCATCATATCTCCAAACCCACAAGTATCAATATTAATCATTGCATATATGTTTTCTCTCCCAGCACTAAGAATATACTGTTCACTTCCCCTATCCTCATATTCCTCTCTATCAAAAAATACAAGATCAATAGGCATGTTAGCTCTATTTAATTTAAGATACTTAGCTACCTCTATTAAAATACTAACTCCCGAAGCATTATCATTTGCCCCACAACTTCCTTCAATATTATCATAATGTGCACCAATAACCAGTTTAGGCAATTTTATTTCACTATTGAAAGTAACAATTATGTTGTCAACAAAATGATTCCCAAACTTCTCATGCTGTATTTTATATTTCAAATTATTTTTCTTAAGTATTTTAATTAAAGCTTCTCTACGTTCAACTTTATTAACTTTTGAAATTAATCTTACATTTTCCAACATAATATTCTCCCTTACACTTAACATGCTAAATATCAAAATCTCACTTAATTATTTTTATTTCTCTCTTTTATTAAATTAAAATTATTCAATATTGTTATAAAACAAGTTATGATTTTTATTAACTACTTCTAATTCAATTCCAATTACACCATACTTATCTATATCTTCTTTTGAGTAATATTGTTCCATATCAGTATAATGTGCAATCTCATCTTCCCTATAGCCAAGTTTTACTTTATTGAATTCTTTATATAATTCTTCAAAATTATTGTACCTATAAATATCTATTACCTTAACCTCTAACTGTTTATTATCATTCATTGTACTTATAAACTTTATGTAATCACCTTTTGAAATTTTCTTTCTCTTTTCATCATATAATCGCATTTCTATTGTTTTTATTCCAACTTCTATCATTTCAAATGAATCTGGACTTAAATTCATAACATGTGTCTTCACTTTACCATCCCCTTAAGTTCAAATTATATTTAATCTTAATAATTTTATATATCCTCTTTTTCCATTTCATCCTTAACTTTTTTAATATAATCTAATATGTTCTATATTAAATATAATCCATCCAAAATTCTCTTACAATATTTAACTTAAGATCAATGAAGTTACAAAACTAAAATACACTTAAAATAATTTAAAGCCACATTCTATATTTTAATAATATTTGAATATTATGTTAAATAATGTTAAAATATTTCATATAAAACAATTCAAAGGAGGGCTATTTGTGACTTTATCTGAAAATAAAACACTAGAACTTACGAAAAGTATTTTCTCATTAATATTTATTTATATAGGAATAGAATTTTTAGCAATTTTTATCCTTGTACCAATTTCTCTAGTATTAAATCTAGTATTTAAAACAGATATTTCGATAAATTTTCATAATGACACTACAATGCTCACAGTAAACTGTATTACTCAAATTTTAGGAATATATTTCTTTACTAAAACCTATAGAAAAAAGGAATTTAATGTGCCAAAGATTAATAATCCTATGTCCTTAAACGCCTTTGGAAAATATGCTTTAATTTCTCTTGGTGATAGCGGTATATCAATTTTATGGCTTTTTCTTGTACAATTTATATCAAAGTACTCTCCTCTTATCAAAAGTAGCTTACAAGATTTTATTGAGCATAACGAAATATTTACTGGCAATACTATTCTTGCTTTTATATCAGTGGTAATATTTGCTCCAATTGTTGAGGAAATTATTTTTAGAGGAATAATCTTTAACGAAGTTGCTAAATATAAAGGTGGTGCCTTTCCAATAATTATATCTGCATTATTATTTGGACTAGCTCATATGCAGCCAATACAAATTGTATATACTTTTATTAGTGGGCTTATTTGGGCTTTTGTATATAGTAAAACTCATTCTCTTCCTATTGTAATGTTTTTACATATGCTAAATAATTTGCTTACCTTTGCCCCTGAGCCACTTTCAACATTTATTTCTATAATACAAGTACTTTCCATAATTCCAATGATATATTTATTGAGAAAACTCTACAAAGAAAGTAAAGTCTAAGCCCCTAAAAGACAATATTACTAGTTAAATTTCAAAGGATTCAAAATAAAAACTATATTCTAAATTCTCTTTAAAACAAAATATTAATAAAGATTAAGTTTTTATAGGTTAGATTTTTGTAATAATCTCTTACCTATAAAAACCCTTAACTTCCTCTAGCCTTACATCTTCTTACTATCTACACAAAAATATTTATTCACTATTATATTTTAAAATCATTAATTAAAAGAAACCCATTCTACCTCAACTTCCATTGACTCATATTTATTTGTAGTATAAAATTTTATTTCATCGCTCTTACCACTATTAAATCCTATCAAAACGCTTGGAAATTCTTCTATCTTTCCATTTTCTAATTTTCCATTAATGCTAAAGGCTATATAATCTAAGTTAATTCCACTTGTATTTTCTACAATCTTGCTATATTTAAAAACCTCTTTATCCTCATCAAAACATGATTTTATTACTTCATCCTCTTCTAAATCAACTTTAAACTCCCCCTTAGAAATCAATTCCTCTGCAATCTTCTTATAATCCTCTTTTTTATCTAAATAAGCTACTTTCTCTTTAAAATTCTCATAAAAGTCCATATTCTCTTCATTTATAACCAACCCATATTCATCAACCATTTTACATATTGCTATAGCTATGATTTCAGCTACTTCACTACCATAATCCATAACCTCCATATAGTTTTCACTACATCCCTTGTAATATTTTGCTCTAAGCTCATTCCCCTTAATATACTCCTTAAAAGTACTTAATAAATCTTCATCATATATTTTTTCTACTAAATCCTCTAATCTTTCATTTTGCTTCTCCATAACACTTGCAAGTTCAAATTCTATATCCTCCAACTTTTCACTAGTATTATCCCTTGATATAACCTTAATTTCATTTAAACTCTCATTTATAATCTCTGACACTAAAGATAAAGTTCTTTTATCAGACTCTCTTTTTTCATCCTCACTTACCAATACTTCCTTTAAATCATCTTTTTCCTTTTCTTTTCCTGAAGTATCCTCTACCTTGTCTCCCTTATGTTTATCTAAACTTTCTTTATTTCCTTCTACACAACCTACAAGGAATAAAGTTGAGGTACAAACTCCTACTATTATTCCTTTCTTAAAATTCTCTCCTATTAATGATTTAATATTTTTTCTCATAATTTAATCCTCACCCCTTAAGCTTCTTACCATAAAATTTTACCTTATAATCAAATTAAAATGATTTATTTCCAAAGATTTTTACACTTAATTAAAGCAAAATTTATAATAAAAACTATCATGAAATTAAATTTTCTAAAGTATATCTTCAAAAATTAAAACTCAATTAAAAGAGCTTCTTATGATAAAACATTTAATAGTACTATTAAAATAAAAAAAGAAGTGACTTAACCTAAAATTAAATCACTTCTTTTCTTTATAAACTATACTATAAAATTCCTATTAAATTAATAGATTGCTTCTAAAGCTTGTCTGTCCCCTCTTATACCTACTTCTCCTACCAATTCATCAACATCTTCCTTATAAGACTTGTACAATTCTCTCTCTCTTAAAAATTTCTTTTAACTATTACCCCCACAAACTTTCCAAGTAACATTCCACAAAGAATTCCATAAGTAAGCGCAATTGATCCAAATTTTCTTATAAAAAATATACCTATTGCTACTCCAAAACACATTCCAATAGACATATAATCTACTCTTTTTCCTTCTTTCTTATTTATATCGTCTGATTCTTTAGAATATCTTTTATTCCTTTTTAAATTTTTATTATTCCTAAAATCATTTAAAACTATAAAAAAAACAATTACAAGTAATATAGCGGGTAAAATATCCCAAAAAAACTCTTTCATAAGCTCTGCTCCTAACATTTCTTTTAAACAAATTATAATATATTTAAATTTTATTTACAACTTATACATTTTTAAACAATAAAATCAACTCTATATGGAAAATTATGATAGAATAGTAAGTGATTTTACATTAACTAAAGAAAATTAAAAAGAAAGCGAGAAACAAACAAATGCAGTTATATATTTTTATTGGAATAATCATAGTTATTTTATCTGTGGTTTATTACAACATGAAATCCAAAGGTAAATTTATTAAAAGCTTAAATGAAAGTTTTGGACACAAGCCTAAGGATTATCTTGAAGATTTTGATATGACCTTTCTAAAAAATCACTATAAAATTCGTAAGAAAAATGAATCCTCTGGTGAATCAATTGATGAACTAATTTGGAATGATCTAGATATGGATACAGTTTTTAAGCGTATAAACTACACAAAGACAAGCTTAGGAGAAGCCTATTTATACTATAAACTTAGAGAAATTAGTTACAATGAAGATGAGTGGACAAGCTTAGAAAAACTTATAAATCTCTTCACCATCAATGAAGATTTAAGAAATAAAGTATCACTACTTCTAATGAAAGTTGGTAAGTTAAATGACCTTAACTTAACTAATTTCATTTACAATCCTAAGTTTAGCAAAATACCTAGTTATTATAAATACCCCTTATTATCTTTAGGTTTTATATTTTCAATATTCTTATCCTTTATTTACACAAAGGTTGGTCTTATACTTAGCTTTATCTTTCTATGCATAAATATATTATCATACCAAAGTGAAAAAATATTTTTGGAAGATAGGTTTAAAGTTATGATTTATCTATTAAATAATATTAATCTTTGTATAAGTCTCTCTAAAATTAAGGATAAGGATTTTGAGTTTTTTAAAAATGAAGTAAGCTCTGCCCTTCATAACTTCAAGGCTTTAAATATGGTTAAAATTTATGGTAATAGCTTTCAAAAGAAGGAAAATGCCTTTACTGATATTGATATTATTTTTGATTACATAAAGATGTTTTTTATGGTGGATATTATAGCTTACCAAAACTCAGTTAAAATCTTAGAGAAAAACAAGGAGAATCTTTATAAGATATATGATATAGTGGCCAAGTTAGATTTTGCCTTAAGCCTTGCTTACTATAGAAAAAGTCTAAGTGAATACACTATCCCAGAATTTATTGAAAGTGATGATATAAGTCTAGAAAATCTATACCATCCTCTTATTGATAATCCTGTTAAAAACTCCATACTTATAAAGAATAATATTCTCTTTACAGGGTCAAATGCCTCTGGTAAGTCTACTTTCATAAAAGCAGTAGCTCTAAACTGCATACTTGCTCAAAGTTTAAACACCGCTTTATGTTCAAAATATAGATGCAAGTTTTCTAGGGTTGTAACCTCTATGGCAATAAAAGATAATATTCTAGCTGGTGATAGCTACTTCATTGCAGAAATAAAAAGTCTAAAAAGGCTCCTTGACTCTTTAAATGGAGAAATTAGAGTTTTAGCCTTTGTTGATGAAATATTAAAAGGGACAAACACCATAGAGAGAATCTCTGCCTCAGCCTCCATATTAAAATATGCTGAAAGCACCAATGGAATATTGCTAGTAGCCACTCATGATATGGAACTAACTCAAATCCTTGAAACCTATGAAAACTTTCACTTCAGTGAAACTGTTACAGAGGATGGGGTAACCTTTGATTACAAACTGAAAAAAGGGCCTTCAAATACAAAAAATGCTCTAAAACTCCTTAAAGCAATGGACTTTAATAATGAAGTGGTTTCCTTATCAAACCAAGTATATAATAATTTCATAGAAACTGAAAAATGGGGAAAGCTTTAAAACTTTCCCCATCCATTCTAATTCATATAATTATCTATTAAATAATAGCATCTTTCCTTGCTTTCCTTTGCAACTTCTGAATTTACCATAAGAGGAAGAACTGAACCACCATTATATTGTTTCTTTATTTCAGCTATATTACTTTCTTTTTCTTTAATCCAAGCCATTTCACTCTTCTCAAGTTCCTTAGCCTTTTCTTTGCTTAAATTTTGTTTTAAGTAATCATAAATTTGATTTAACTCATCATCATATAATTTAGCTTGCTTTCCGCTAATAATATTCATTCCTCCTTGTGTTGATCCCTCATCAGTTTTATATTCTTTATCTAACTTCTTAGACTCACTATCTATATTTTTCATCCTTTGAAGATATTCTGATTTTGCTTTAGACAAGCTACTTTCAGCCTTTGTATTCTCCTTTTTAGAAGAAGTACTCTTACTTTCATCATTCTTAGAAGAATTACTTGCTCCTTTACTTTCCTTGCTATTAGAATTATCTACTTTAGAAGTCTCTTTCTCCTTAGTAGTACTATCATTATTACTATTCTCTTCTTTCTTTTCATTCTCATCTTTATTTGTAGCTTCTTTAGCCTTAGAATCTTCTTTAGCCTGTGCTTTATCTGCTTCTCCCTTATCCTTTGCCACATCAGCAGAATCTTTTGAACTAGCAGTCTCACTATTTTCTGAACTATTTACAGAAGCCCCTTCATTAGAAGTGTTTGTCTTATCTCCACAGCCAACTAAAACGCCTAAACTAAGTACCACAGCTAATAAACTAATTAAATAATTTCTCTTCTTCATATCATAACTCCTTTTAAAATGTATTTATTCCTTTTACTTTTTCAATTATATACCAATTACAAATATTAATTTCTTACTCTAATTTTCTATTTAACCTTAAATCCAATCTATTTTTTTCTAATTTATAACAATTATTAACATATACTTAAAAATAGTTATTTTTTATTTATATTTTTTACAATATATCAAAAATCAACTTTACAATAACTGTAATATCAAATATAAAAAGGAATCTTCATGGTTTCTTAGAATTATAATATCTATAAAGCAGAAATCTTCTAGTTTATAAGGAGTTAATCTATGGATGATTTAATACTTAAGAGATGCAAATACTGTGATAAAACATATGAAGGAACAAGTGAAAGCTGTTGCTGCTCTGAGCCTTGCAATATTAAATATTAAAAATATATGAAACAAAGAGAAAAAACTGAAACTCCATTAAAAATTCTATATATAATAATTTTTTTACTTCTATTCATTAATATCACTTTCTTTTCTACAAATACTCTTATAGAAAGACATTTTCTCATGGCACTTCTATTATTAAATGTTACTTTGAATATAATATTTCCCTTTGATGAAGATAAGGGTTTGCAAAAAAGAGGTGTAAAAAAAACTAAAATACTTTTCAGAACTATTTGGGGAACTGTTCTAATTTATATATTAATACTACTTTTTAGAACAATTATAAGTTAATATATTTATATGGAATAAAAAGGTTAGGAGAGTGGTAAAATGTCAAAAGTTAAATTTAATAAACTTCCTTTAGTTTATCCTATACCATCAGTTTTAATAGGCACAGTTATAAATGATAAGCCTAATTTTGCAACTATAGGAAACTGCGGAATAATAAGCGTTAACCCTGCTGTTCTTTATATATCAATGGAAAAGAATCATTATACAAATAAGGGCATAAGAGAAAATCAAGTGTTTAGTATTAATATACCTTCAGCAGATTTAGTTGAAAAAGTTGATTATTGCGGACTTGTTTCAGGAAATAACATTGATAAATCACATATTTTTAAGTGTTTTTATGAAAGTAATGATAAAATTCCACTAATTGAGGAATGTCCAATAAATATGGAATGTAAAGTAACAAAGGTAATTGAAATTTATGATATGGAAGTATTTATTGGGGAAATAATAGAAACTTATGTTAACCAAGACTTACTCACAAATGGTTTTCCAGATACAAAGAAGATAAATCCCCTTATTTACTCTATGGACAATAATTATTGGGAAATAGGTGACTTTATTGGAAATGCCTTTAACATAGGAAAAAATATCAAATAGTAATTTACAAAGTTCTTATATAAAAAATTATAGGTGGACAATCCACCTATAATTTGTTTAATGAATCAAGACTAATCAATAAATAAAAAACTACACATTTTTTCTATTGCCATACTTATCAAAATTCTTCCTTAAAGCTCTCTCTGTAGGAAATATTGAAGCAACTAAAACTACCATCTGTACCATACAAAGTGCTCCGCCCCAGGTTCCTATAACCTGTTCACTTTTTCCAAAGACAAATAACATAATAATAAAAGATACCACAAACATAATCCATCCTATTTTAAGCCATAGCTTTCCACAATATTTATGTGCAAACTCCCAAGTATCCTTATTTTTCATAGACATTGAAGTTCTGTACCCAAATAAATAATTAATTTCCTTTGGTGCCTTTTTGCTAAATTGCTTACCCAAAATAATCATTATAAGTGGTATTAATAATTCCATAACCATCATAAAAATCCAAAATCCCATTTTCTATCTCCCCCTTTAATCACCTTTATTCACTAAACTCATTTTACATCCTCTTAAGTTAACATTCTACACTTTCAACTTAATTATTCCTAAAGATATTTCCCCCTATTTTCCTAAACCCCTAAGTATTTTAACTTTTCTTTACTCTCTTCTTTTTCTAAAGAATAAAGAGTTTTTAACTCCTCTTCTTAAAGGACTTATCCTAATAAATCTAAAACCACTTTAAAAGACTAAACTTTTAACTTAACTTATTCTTCAAGGTACTTTCTAACTATTTTATCTAAGGATTTTAAAGTTTCTTTCTCATTTTTAAGGTTTACTGCATAAACTCTAAGCCTTTTATGCTGATCATCCTCTAAATACCAAGACTCTAAGTATTCTCCATCTTCACTTTCTATTCTTTCATTATAAGGATAAAGAAGTATAACTGTACTTGCATTCTTATATCTAGTAAGATAAGCATACATTTGATAAAGGTCTTCTCTCTTAACTCCATGCCTATTAAACTTACTCTCTACACTCTTCCACTTTGTATCTATTATTACCCTCTCTATTCCATTCTTTTCAATTACTATATCAGGAATAAGTTTAAACACTCCTCTATTGCTTTCTTCCTTTATTAAAAGCTTGTATTTTGAATGCTGCATATGAACAGTTTCTTCATAAAGAAGTTCCCTTAAAAGCTTTCCTATATAAATTTCAAAGATTTCATTCATCTTAAAAAGTATAGAATAAGCCTTATTTCCTCCTAAATTTCCAAGGGCTGACTCTCCTAAAACAATCATCTTTCCTAAGGTAAAAGCATCCTCAAAGGGTTTATTCAACCTGTTAAAACTAAAATTATTCACCTCATTTAAGGTAATACTTCTTTCATCAACTTCTCCTAAAATCATCTCTGAAATTCTTAAAAGCTTTAAGGTTTCTTTATTTTTCACATTCTTCATGACTTCTTTCACAAAGAAGCTTAATATCTTATTTAATTTATTATCCCTAGAGAATTCCTCAAATCTACAAAAAGCCTTTGAACTATAGGAAGCCAAGTTTTTAATCTGCTCCTGAACTCTTAAGCTTCCCTTTAAGGAATTTATATTCTCCTCAATATAAACATACTCCCCATAGACTCCTTTGCCAAGTTCTTTCTGGAGTTTTTTGCTAAATAAATATGCCAGTATCTCATTCAAACTTTGCTTATATAATTTCAATGAACTAATTTCTGAATAATTAACCTTCAAAACTCCACACTTAGAAAGCATATTTAAAAGGGCTTTTCTTTCAAGCTCTGCACTGTCATTTAGACTTATTTTAGGAAGTATTTCTATGGAAACTGTTGAAAGTCTTATGTATCCAACATAGTTTATGAACCTTAAGGTATCCCTTTCCCAAAGGATATTATCCATATCTAACTTTTTAGAAATAGCATAGTTATAAAGTTCATGAGCCTCTCTTATGCTTATTATCTTTTCACAGCCATAATTCCCATAAAAATCTTCTTCTTCATAATCATAAAAATCATCTACAATCCTAAGGGATTCATAGCTTTCCTTAATAATTATATGCCTCATGGTCTATTCCTCATCTTCATAGATATTAAGAAAGGCCTCTTTTTCTGGATTTTCCACTATGGAATACTTATACTCTTCTCCATAAGAATCTACTCTCATTCCCTTAAAAAGTTTCCTTGTGTCAATTCTGCTCTTTTCTATGAATCTATTAGTTCTTCCCTTTTTACAAGTACCTCCAAGGACTAGTTCTACTTTTTCCCAATCTCCATAGAAATACTCCTGCACCAAAGGAATAATCTTGTTTTTCATTATGGCAACTAACTCTTCAAAGGTAAGTTCTTCCTTTAAAAAGTAAGAATGTCCAATTGTATGTTCTCTATCAAATAAGTATTCTATCCTCTCATTAATCACCCTTAAAAACTCTCTTAAATTAATCCCACAAGCATCTTCTGGTAAAATTTCTTCTTTAGGCATGTATTCAAAAAACTCAAATCTTCTTCTTAAGGCTGTATCTAGTAAGGCTATGGATCTATCTGCTGTATTCATAGTTCCTAATATGTACAAGTTTTTTGGCACTCCAAAGCTTTCATTAGAATATGGAAGAGTAACCTTAAGCTGATTTTTCTCCCCAAGTCTCTTATCATCCTCTATTAAGGTTATAAGTTCTCCAAAGATTTTAGAAATATTTCCTCTGTTAATTTCATCTATAATAAGCACATAGTTTTTAGGACTTTTTGAAGCTTTTCTACAAAGCTTTTTAAAAATTCCATCCTTAGGAACAAATCCTGATCCACTTTCATTGCTTCTTAGGCCTTCCACAAAATCCTCATATCCATAACTTTGATGAAATGTACAAAAGGCTATTTGTCCTTCCTCTAAAAGTTCATTAAAAACTTTAATTACTTTTTCTCTTTCCCCTTCATTCCCTATTAAATCTTTATACTTTTTAAACTCAATAATCTCTAAAGCTCTATTTATGGCATTATAAGTTTTTCCTGTTCCTGGAGGACCATATAGAATTTGATTTTTCACCTTAAGAATCTTTGGTTCTTCTAAATACTCTTCTCCCTCCTCATTAATTCCTAGCTCTTCCTCACTTGATAAGGAATACTCTCCTTCAACAGCTAAGTCATAATAAGGCTTAAGCTCCATAACTGCATCTTCAAAAAACTCTCTTATTTCATCTTTGCTAATTCTCTTAACATCTTCATAATACAAGGTTCTTCCTATTTGAAGTTTTAACTCTTTTCTTTCCTTAACATCCTGTATTAAAGCCCTTATATCACTTGTTTTTCCTCTCTCTAAATAACTATAATCACTATAATTATCCCAGTACTCAAACTTATCCTCCTCAGGATCTAACTCCTCTAAAAATCTAAAATGTCTAACATAGTCCCCTTCATCGCTTTTTAAATCTTTAGTTTCTAAAACCACCCTAAATCTAAGCTTATTTCCCTCCTCAATCTTATCTGCAAATATGGATATGCTAGTTGAAAAACCAATCTTCTCTGATTCCTTAAGCTCAATCCAAAGATAGTTTCTAACCCTCGTAACCCTTGCAGCAACTAACCACTTTGAAGCTCCCTTTTTTTCATAAACTAATCCCTCTTCTTTAAATAAATCTCCAATAGCTCTAAATTTACTTAAAGTCTCCTGTGCCTCTTCTCTCAAAGCTATATATTTATTCTTTTCCTCAATATTTTCCTCATTTTCAGGATTACTATATTCTTCCCCTGCATGATTCTTTAAAAATTCCAATATGCTTAAATAATCCTCTTTTGTAAGACCCTTAACTTCCTTAGTAACTTCATTCTTTATCTTATCCATATAAAAACACCTTCTATATAATTTTCAATTTGTAAATAATCCACCTATGCAACATTCTATCTATATGTTCCATAATTTTATATCCTATATTTATCTTATAAATAATTTACCCCAAATAAAAATTCTTATCTTATAAATAAATATAAAAAAAGAGAATGAAAAATTCAATTCTCTTTTAAAATTATTTTCTGTTTTTAGTACATTCCCTTACCTTGCATTATTAAAATAATAACTAGTATTAAGCTATACATTGATTTATCTGAAAAGAAAAAGAATATTAAACTTATTATGATATATCTTAAAGCTAATTTCTTATTGTACTTAAAGTAAATTATACTAAGTATAAATATAATTACATTTAAAATCATTAAGCAATCTATTATTAAGTTCAAATTCTCATAAAGTGTTGTAAAGTTAAAAAATATAAATGCTGTACAAATAAATTCTATTATTAAGCCTATAAATATTACTCTATCAATATTTATTTCAACGCTACCTTTTCCCATTACTAATTTCTCCATAATAAATATAATTATTTTTCTTTATTTTCAATAAATACAGCTATAATTCCACAAAAAATAGCACCGACTATTGAAATCCAAAGAGCAGTATTCATTTGAAATTCCCCCCATCTATATATTTAATCATATTCTTAAGACAATTTAACCTTTCTATTAATAACCTTCATTCTGTGTGAAACCTCCCCCTCTAACTCTATGCTTCCTATTTGCTCTAGAGTATTTTCATCATATATAAATAACTTTGAATCCCTAGTTAATATAAATAAGTAACCATCCAAACTCTCTATATAACTTATATCCTTTACATCATCAACTAATTTTTCAAACTCAAGTGTCTCCTTATTAAAAATAAGAAAACCATTATTCTTATTATGAATTTTTCCATTTAATACATACTCATATTTCTCATTGCCATAAAAGCTACCATTCATATCATAAGAAACCTCTTTTCTCTCCTTGATCTCCCCCTGACTATCCATGACAATAATTTCATTTTTATCTAAATCTCCACTTTCTTTTAAAGTTATATTAGTAAATATTACATTATTCCCTTTAGAATCTTCACATAGGGCATTAACAACATTGCCTATTGGTTCTTTACTAATTACTCTTCCACCTAAAGTTTCTCTATTTATGGCATATAAACTTCTGCCCTGTGCATCTAAAAATCCTAACTTATTAGCCCCTTCTAGGCTTAGAACTATTTCTTTTTCCCCCACATAATAATCTCTAATATATCCCTTTAAATAAAGTTCCTTAATTACTTCCTTGCTATTTGTATCAATCACCTTTAGCTTTAATCCTTGAGAATCTTCAGGTTGAACAGTAACATTCTGCTCAAGTAAAATCCTATTATTTTCCCTATCACTTATTACAGTCTGTGGATTTCTTATATCATCAAACTCTATTTCATCCTCTAACTTTCCCTCATTAAAAATTAAGAGTCTATTTGCATTCTTGGGATTTTCTATGTCAGAGGAATAAGGAACATATATCTTTCCTCCTGAATCCTTCTCAATAAATAAAAAGTTAGCTGAATCATACTTTACATTGATATTATCTATCTTTGAGTAATTTATATTTCCCTTTTCAATATTATTAATTTGAATTAATCCTAATCCCTCACCATGAGCTATATAAATATCATATAATGAATCTTTAGAATAACTCTTCTCAATATTTTTACCTTTTGTATAAATCCCCACTTGCTTCTTAATACTTGGTCCTATAGCTATTAAAAACACTATTATAAGCGCAGCTATAAACACTTCTTTTTTATGTTTCATAATTCCCCCTTACTTAAGCATTTTTTAATAATCCCAAACTCTTCTCCCTACAAATATTCCATTAAGTCTATATAAAAGTTTTAAGAAAGTATTTTAAAAATAATTAAGCTTTCTTAATTTCATTTAACACACCTTCTTATCTATATTCTAACATTTTTATATAAATTTACTATCTAATTTATCAATACAAATTTTTTATACTAAATAAAAAAGCTTCTATCAAAATTTAAATTATAAAACCTCTAAAAACATATTAATAAAGTCTTATACTTACTAAATTTTGATACAAGCTCTTTGATATATTAATCAAATATTCTATTTAATTATGCTAAAAAATACTTCTTCCTTCTTTACCTGCTAGTAGTGTTCCTTGATGAAAAGACATCTTCCACTTTCCATTTTCCTCTGTCCACAAAGAACTACGAAGGGAATATCTTTTTCTCTCATCTAACTCATCATGTTTTATTACCCTGTAAGTGGCTAAAATACAATTCTCTGCAACCTTCTTCACCTTAAAATTTAATATTTCCCAATCTAATGTTCTCTCATCCTCTTCATCTTGAAAAACATCTCCACATTTATAATGATATTCACTTCCTGAACTACTAAATTCAACAAAATCATTTGATAATATTTCATTTATTTTCTCTGCTGACTTTCTCACTTCAGACTTTATTAAATCATTCTCTAGCTGAAATATTTGTTCCTTAATAGAATCCATACTACCACCTCATCTTAAGATCTAATTACTCATAATTATTTTAAAAGCCAATCCCTTTTTATTACTGTTATTAATTAAAAAAACAATTTATCCCTCTAAATATATCTCTATTAATATTTTAGATAGAAAATATTACAAAATTAAGACAACGAAAAAATATAAGCAGTTATAAGACAAACTTTTAATTCATCCTACAACTGCTTAATTCTCTTTCTGAAAATATTAACTTTTAGTTAGCCCATAAAATTATTATGTCGAGTAATAATTTTGTATGTATTAGGCAGATAATATTAAGCTACCTAAAAATTAAATCTCTCAATAAAATTTACTACTCTTACATTATATACCATAAAACTTTATTTTAAAATAGTAATTATCAATAAATATAGATTATTGCAAGTTTCTCTTCTGAAACAACCATTTTCTTATAACATATTATCAATAAATATATTATAAATAGTAATTATCTTTTATCCCTAAGCCTCCTTATAAAATTCATTATTCCTAATACCATAAAAATTACAGTTTATATAAATAATATGTAACCCCCTTGGTATTATCAGTTATTCCCTAATCAATTCTATAAATAGCTAAGCTATTTTCCCATAAACATTATGCATATAATTAATTTATATTCCATATATTATCTCATCTAGGTTCTTTCCCAAGCTAAAAATTATAGAACTTGCAGCACTACTAAAAAAATAAAAGTAAGAATTTATAATAAGACCTTATTAAACTTATTTTCTACACTTAATATATTAGCATCATTTAAAAGGAAATTTATCATAATATCTTCTTAACCCTTGCTGTGTAAGTTTCTTTAATAAGAAAATTCAAGGAAATATTTATCACAAAAGCTCATTAGACTATTTTTTATAAATTGAGGTGAATCATGAAAAAAATCATTAAACTATTTCAAGCCATACTAAACATATTTATTTTTCTAGCCCTATATTACATTTTATCCTTTATAGGCTCTCTTTTATTTTTATTATTCTGCTGCTTTATAACAAAGACTCCCTTAAGACTATTACCTCCTAATTTTATTGACTCAAATTTCTTTATGATTGATGGATTTGCTTGTTTCTTAACCATGTTAGTTTATCTTCTTATATATAAATGTAAGAAATACAACAAGAACAAAATTATTAATAAACTTCCAAGAAAAGACATTCCTAAATATGCCTTAATTTCTATTGGTATGGGAGGACTCTCTGCTCTATGGCTCATATTTGCAGATACAATATTGTCCTCTATTACCCTTGTAAAAAATAGCTTACAAAATTTTTCTCAAATATCTGAAAGCTTAAATAATGAAGCCTATATATTTATATTTTTATCTGTAATTTTATTTGGCCCAATTGTTGAAGAATTACTTTTTAGAGGATTAATCTTTAACGAAATAGATAAGATAAAAGGAGGAGCAGCACCTATAATTCTCTCTGGTCTTTTATTTGGATTGTTCCATAGAGAGCCTGTCCAAGTTGTTTATGCCTCTATATTAGGAATTATTTTAGGATTTGTATATAGTAAAACTCGTTCTCTTCCTTTAGTTATATTCATGCATATGCTAAATAACCTAGTTGCAACCCTTCCACCTCCACTAGCTAAGCATGAAATACTCCAGTTTGTTAATGGCTTTCAAATAATAAGCATAGTTCCAATGGCCTATCTATTATATAGACTATACAAAAAAGGCTCTTTAACAAGCTAAGCTTAATCTTAATTTAAGGTTATTTATAATTATAAATTTAAGGATATTTATGATTATTACTTTTAAGATGTTTTTCAAGTGTGCATAAAAACATCTTAATTTAATGCTCAATTAAAATTCCTCGATTAATAATAAAAACTTTTTAAATAACCTTAATTACTAAAAATACAACTCTTTAAAAAATTTTAAGCACTAGCAATAAAATAATAAGACTTATATATAGATTCTTAAATTAACACAATAATATATTTATAGTACTTAATTTTGGAGGATAAGAAATGAAATATTTTATTGTTGAAGGTATATTAAAAGATTCAGATAAGATTAATGAAGATATAATGAAAGAACATATGGCCTATACTCAAAAGGCAATGGATGAAGGAATGATCTTAGTCTCTGGACTTAAATCAGACATGAGTGGAGGCATATTTGTTATTAAAGCAGAATCTGTAGAAAAATTAGAAGCCTACTTATCAAAGGAACCATTTAAACTTTATGGAATACAAGATTATAAATTCGTAGAGTTTAACGCCCACTATTTTAATTCCTCACCAAATGAATGGTTTAAATAACCTTTTAAGCAAAACTAAAAATAAAAAGAGTGTTTTAAATTACATAAATATATAACTTAAAATACTCTTTTCTTTTTTATATTTTAATGCTTAAATTTTCAATATTTATAGGTAAATTTAAAAGTCATTCATTAACATAGGTAATATTTCATCCACTTCAAATATTTCTTCTGTTTCAAATATCTCTTGTAGATTTTCTATATTTTCATCTAAATGTTCAATATCTTTAGAGTAAATACGGCTAATTTCTACCATATCTTCCTCTGTAAATTCATTATTATTCTCTATAAATCTTACTACAGCAAGTTCCTTAATCATTAATGTACTGATTATAGCTAACTTTATCTTAGCAGAGACATCATAGTCAAAAATAGCTTTCATGAAATATCTAAATACAAAGTATACAAGTATATTTTTAAACTTATATAAGTTTTCTTTGTAATACTCATTAAATTCCTTATGCTTTCTTAAATAAAACTCTTTATTTCCTTCAAAATACTTTAATGCTTTTTCTAATCCTAAAGGATCATTTGAATTTATATGTTTTATACTCTTATAAATCTTTAAATATTCACATAGATTTTTATGTTTTATGCTTTCTTTTCCTTTAAAACCTTCTAGTCCCTTTACAAGTGTATTTATGAAATTTTCATCCCTATACTCTTCCATAAGCTCTGGTATTTCATCCATATCACCTAAATCTATCTTGTTTTGAACCTCTTTAACAAATTCAAGAGCTAAGGCTGCCTTTATTCCTAAATCTAAATCATTGCGTTCTATAATATTAAAAACAATATTCCTACACTCTAAAAACTCTGAAAGAACCTCTTCATCAATTCCTTCATCAAAGCAATCTTCATCATCAGTAAAGCTCTCCACTTCACTATTATTACATTCACTGTCTTCACTATTTTTCAAGTCAAAACACTCTCTATTTTCACTTTCACTTAAGTTAAAACACTTACTATTTTCACTATTCTTTAAGTTGGAAGATTTACATAAATCACAGTTTGAGGAATTTATATTTTCACATGATAAGCTTAAATCATCTTCTTGCATCTCATTTTCACAATTATCCTCTTCACTTAAATTAAAAGTAGTGTTTTCAGCCTTTCTTAAAATAATTCTTGCAGCCTCTGGACATGATAAAGATAGTCCTACTTCTTTTAAATCTAAAAATTCTTCAGTATATCTAGGAAATTGCTGACAAGTATAACAAAGATGATCCTCTCCAAGATTAATATAAATCTCACACATCTTTTTTTCATTTAAGAAGGAACAGTTACCATTATTTAAAAGGAAAATATTCTCCCCATCACTTTTAACTATCTTACTTCTTAGGATTTCTCCAAATTCACCCTCCACATTTTCATAGCGCTTATGGGTTTCATCATCAATAACAATTTCCCATCCAGCACAACAAGTATCTTCGCACTCTGATGCTATACATTTAAACTCATTAAAATAATTTGGTACTCTTACTTTCATCTTTTTCCTCACAGTTTATAATAATTCTAAGTCTCACCTTTTAATTATATCAAAAAATATAAGCCCTTTGTCTAATCCCTTATATTTTAAAACTTTTAAGCTCAATTCTGCTATATCATCTTGACTATATATAACTTTTAATCCCACTATTCACTTTGCCTTTTTACATCTTATTTTTAATATTCCTCTTAACATTTATCTCTTTAAATTTTATTTTTAAGCTTCTTATCTCCTCTCTAAAAAAGATTAAAGTAAGGATCATAATAGTACAAAGCTAATTTTCTAGTCTACTTCTCATTTTATTTTTCTCTCCTTAAATGTGAATAACTATAATAAAAGGCTAATAAAAGATTTTGATTTTTATTAGTTTAGGACTGGACAAAATGAGGATAACTATAGTACAAGAAGGCTAATTAGCTTTAATAACTTCTCTAGAAATTATTACTTTAGAAATTATTACTTTATTAAAACTTCTGTGAAATATAAAGCTTTTTTACTCCTATTTCCTTTCTTTAAAAACTATTGTTTTATTAAAATCTCCTTGAATTAAAGCTATTAAACTTAAACCTTCTTAAAGTTATAAAAACTAAAATTTTATAGAAAACTCCAAAAACAATTATATTTACATTATTCCATAGTAAAGAATTTCAAATACTGTTATAATTTATTTGAAAAACTTCTATATTTTTCAAGATAGGAGTTTTTAATAATTAGGTTTCTAAACCTATCTATATAAAAAATAACTTTTAAATGAATGGGTAAATATGAATTTTATGGAGGAGATTATATTTATGTGTAACAAAAACAATACCTTTGAAAAGAATCTAGATATAAGCCATAAACCAGAACCACTAATACTATTTAACAAGGATAATAACATATGGAATTCAAAGTATTTTAGAATTCCCAATATACAATTATTAAATGATGGTACAATTTTAACTTTTTCAGATATTCGTTATAATGGTCCTGATGACCATGCTTATATAGACATAGCTTCTGCACGCAGCACTGATTTTGGAAAGACATGGAGCTATGACATAGTAATGAAAAATAATCGTATTGACTCTACCTACTCTCGTGTAATGGACTCCACAACAGTTATTACAAATACAGGTAGAATAATATTGATTGCAGGCTCATGGAATACAAATGGAAACTGGGCAATGACTACCTCCACAAGAAGGGGTGATTGGTCTGTCCAAATGATTTATTCTGATGATAATGGATTAACTTGGTCTAACAAAATAGATTTAACTAAGGACTCATCAAAAGTAAAGAATCAACCAAGTAATACAATTGGATGGCTAGGGGGAGTTGGCTCAGGTATTGTAATGGATGATGGAACAATAGTTATGCCAGCACAAATTTCCTTAAGAGAAAATAATGAAAATAACTATTATTCATTAATTATCTATTCAAAGGATAATGGTGAAACATGGACAATGGGAAATAAAGTTCCTAATTCAAACACCTCTGAAAATATGGTAATAGAATTAGATGGAGCTTTAATTATGAGTACAAGATATGATTACTCTGGTTATAGAGCAGCATACATCTCTCACGATTTAGGAACCACTTGGGAAATATATGAACCTTTAAACGGTAAAGTTTTAACTGGTAAAGGATCTGGATGCCAAGGTTCCTTTATTAAGGCTACTACTTCAAATGGACATAGAATAGGCTTAATTTCAGCACCTAAAAATACTAAAGGTGAATATATAAGAGACAACATTGTTGTTTATATGATTGACTTTGATGATTTATCTAAAGGCGTTCAGGAAATATGTTTTCCTTATCCTAAAGATGGTAACAAATTAGGCGGTGGTTATTCTTGTCTATCCTTTAAAAATGGACATCTAGGCATTGTTTATGAAGCCAATGGAAATATAGAATATCAAGACTTAACACCTTATTACTTACTAATTAATAATTAAATACTACATTATACTAAAACAAATCAAAGGAGCATAACCATGAAAATAGGACTAGCATCTAAAGAATTTATAAATAAAGATATTGAAAAAAATACTGATACAATTATAAAATCCATGATAGAAGCAAAAGAAAATAATGCTCATATGATTTGTTTTGGTGAAGCTTTTCTTCAAGGATTTGATTCCTTATCTTGGAACTATGAGAAAGATAAAGAAATGGCACTTTCCCTCTCTTCTTTACCTATTAAAATCCTATGTAATTATGCAAAAAAGATAGGGATTTGTGTTTCATTTGGCTATATTGAAAATTACAAAGGTTTATTATATTGTAGCTATATGACAATTAATGAAAATGGTGAAATAATAAATAATTTTAGAAGGGTATCTCCTGGTTGGAAAGAATCCTATGCTGATCCTACTCACTACAAAGAAGGGTCTACATTCCCCACTTTTAAATATAAAGATTTGACTTTTTTAGTGGGCTTATGCGGAGACTTTTGGCATGAGAAAAATATTGATATGGTATCAAAAATAAAAAAAGATATTGTTTTATGGCCCCTATTTGTAGATTTTAGTATTCAAGAGTTTGAATCTCAGTTTAAAAAAGAATATGCAGAGCAAGCAAATAAATTAAAATCAAAAGTGCTATTTATTAATAGCATATCAAAAGAATCCAAGGCTTTTGGAGGATCTTTTGAATTTTTAAATGGAGATATACTAAATGAACTTCCTATGGGAACAGAAGATATTTTATATGTAGAAATATAAGTTTTACACTTAAAACTTACTTTAAATGATTGGAGAAATTACTTATGCCACAACTAGGTTGTTTAGCACGATTTTTCAATAGATATAAGGATGAATTTAAATTTGCAAAAGAAAATAATTTTGACTTTATGCAATTATGGTATGACAATAGGGGATTATGCTTACATGCGGATGATAAAGATTTTATTAACACTATAAATAAATATAACTTTCCTACTATTATTCATGCCGTTTTAAACATAAATGAATTTGAAGAGCACATACTCAAACTATTAGATATCCTAAATAAATTAAATCACAAGGAACTAATAATCCATCCAATATGTGAAAATGAAGATATAGACGAAGAAACCTTAAACAAATTAAGCCTAAATATTAAATACGCTTTAAATATACTTAAACCACATGGAATTACTCTTTTTCTAGAAAACAATAGTAAACTTGATCCAATTTTTACAACTACTGATGAAATTCAAAAGATATTTAGCCAAAATGCTGATTTAGAATTCTTATTAGATATTGCTCATATAGATAATACTAATCACTTACAAGAGCTAATTGATATTAAATATCCTAAAATTCTTCATATTGCAGATAGACATTTTGATGTTATTCATGAACATTTGCCTATAGGACATGGAGAAATAGACTTCCAATATATATTTAGTAAGTTGTTACCTAAATATAATGGAAAAATAGTATTAGAAATAGTAAATAAAGATTCAGATATAATAAGCTCTAAGAATTTAATCGAAAACTTTCTTAATACACCAAATCAATAATAAACCATATTTATCTTATTTAAAACAAGAACATAGTGTACATAATATACACCAAGTTCTTGTTTTGATTTAAACTTAATTTAATATAATATTAATTCACATTGAAAATACCAACATAAATTCCAGTAAAATCTAATCAAAAATGGAGCAAAAGTTTTTTGCTCCATTTTAATTTATATTACTATATAATTTCAATTTTTTCTTTCAAAACGATTCCCTGTATTAGCATATATTATTACAAATATTATTGAAACTATTAATATAACAGTTCCGATATTAAATAGTATCTTCATCATAAAAATATCACTTAAGGTAAATAATGTTATACAGAAAGCAATTATAAACATAAGTTTACCCATAAATTTACACAAAGACATAACATCATATTTTGCCTTTTCTTCCTTGGTCATAGTATTAAATCCAGCTATTAAAAATGACCATTTACCCAATGATAACATTATTCCTAATAAAATAAACAAAGCAATCATCAATATTTTCCCAACCATAAAATCACCTCATAATTTAGATTTCTATTTTCATTCCATCATAAGCAAACTCTATACCATCTAATTCTTTCTCAAGCTCAACATAGTCATCATAGGATTTTCCCCAATCCTCTTCTAAGTGAGTTATGATTACCCTCTTAATATTATATTTATTTTTCAACTATTCAATGTCACTTATAGTAAATAATTCATCTCTTAAAGGATTATCTTCTTTCAAAATAAAACCATCCTTTAATACTTCCCCTACAATGGTATTTCCTATAATTAAACAATCTGCATCCAGAAAAAGTTTGCTTTCTGGAAATGGCTTAACATCGCAAGGTGCATATATTAATTTTTTTCCTTCCTTTTCAAAAACAAATACTGTTGCATGATTTACTTTAATAAAACTCACTTTTATATCTTTAATAGAGATATAGTCATCTACACTTTTTCTCTTAATAAGATTTCTCACATTTTCGTAATAATCTAAATAAGAGCCAAACTTAAATCCTATTGAATTTATATCTTTCATAACATCTTCTAGTGCAAATACTTCTATTGGATTTTCACAATTCTTACCACAAGATAATTCTAGCCAATTTAGTCTAAGATGTTCAAAAACTCTCATTCCTAAAGTATGATCTGGATCAACATGACTAAATAAAACTCTATCAATCTCTTTTATATCACAATAATTTATTCCATAAGTAATATCTTCAGGAGATCAACTAAAAGATTTATATCATCTAAAAACAAGCTACAACCACATCTTGAATAAGGTCTTCCCTTACTTCTTGCCTCTCTACATACCTCACAATTACATAATGGCTTAGGTAATGAAACGCAGCCTCCACTTCCAACTATTATAAACTTCATATTTCTCACTCCACCTACTCAAAATAATTAATAAATTTATAACATTAACTTTTTCCATTTTCTTATCTTTGTTCTGAATGTACCAAAAGGAGCTACTGTATTGACATGAATAAACTTATATACTTCCCAGACTGCTGTTTTTGTGGCTTCATCTGCCCATATTCTTTGATGTGGTTTAAATAATTCATCACTTGTCATAGAATCTATCATTTTATATATATTTTCTATATTTTCAGCTAAAAGAAGCTTTAATTGTAATAATGAAAGAAATGCATATTCTTCATTAAACCAATTGTATAAATCCCCTAATTGATTCCACTTAAATTTATCCGATGGAGTTTTTACTTTTAAACCAGCTTTTTCATCCTTTTCCCACTTCAAAATTAAAGTTGTCCATCCAATTTGATATGCAAGATTTTCAGCAGGTGTTCTATCCACCTCTTCACACCTTGAATCTTTTAAATCATTTGGTATATTATCAAATTCAGCAATATACTTTTTATAATACTTGTCAATTTCTTTTTTTAATTCTTCTTTACTCTCATATGTTCTCAATGCTAACTCCACCTTTACAAATTTTATTTAATTGATTGGTTGTTTAATACACAAATAACTTTAATCTTAATAAGATTACTCTAATTTTAATTGATATTATATCCCCCTAAAATTTCATTTAGAAACGATTACTTATATTTGCATAGATTATTACAAACATTATTGAAACTATTAAGTTATTTTATATAAATCAAAATTTATCTAAAAGGCTCACTTAATATATTATAAATTTCAGTATGAAAATCACCCTTTACTCTTTTTAAAAATTCATCAGTATTTTTAGGAGTTGTTTCATAGGCTAACCTTAATAACTTATTTATTGTATCTAACCCATACTTTTCGTAAATTTTATCAAATAACAAAACTCCTCCAAAGTGTGCTGTTCTAGGTCTTGACCCATCCTCTGGTTTCATTATAGGATATTCCTCAAAGGCTTTTCTTGAATATTGAATTTGTTTGTTATATAAATCATTCTTACCAATACTTAATATATATGATAAACTACTCCATTCAGCTCCAGTTTCATTAAGCCAATCATCATATGTTGTAACAGAATATCCCATATGCCATGCATGAGCCAATTCATGTCCTAAAAATGAATATATAAACTTATCATTATCCTCTAAGCATGGTAATACAATAAATCCCTCTCTAAAATAACCACCACTATTTTCTATACCAATAGAAATTAATTGTAGCTTATTATTTTCCTTTTCTCCTAATATTCTGCTATAATATTCATTTATCTTATGTAACTCTCCAACTATTTTATTTATATATCCTAATTCGCTTTCCTTTCCAGAATATATTTTTATAAAATCACATTCTGAGGAAAATACTTTATCCTTATTAAAGGCTCTTATATTGCAATCAAAAGGTATTTTATTATTAAATATCCAGAAATCCTTTTCTTTTACTGCATCTAATACTATAAAATTCTCTAAACCTTTTATAATTACTTTAATATCATCAAATAAAAAATCATCTAAAATTGGATACCAAGCACAATAAAATGATAATAAAACTTTTTCATCACTGCATTCAGTACAAAATCCATAGGGTTTTCCCCTGTATCTTAAAGTAAAATTATCAGTTTCTTCCTTTAAAATATATTTATTGCACTTGCCAATAAAATTAGGCTCTGTAGATTCTGTTTCATATTTAGCAGAAGAATATAACATATTAAAAGAGTCTTTTAATGCAAAACTAAGCTTCATTTCTTTTTCTAATGTCACTTTTGCTTCTACTTCAATTGTGTCCCCATCTACAATTAATAACAATTCACATCTATTCATTGTATTTCCCCCTATCTTACACCATAAATTTTCTTACTTTATCCTATAAAACATAACTTATTCTCACCTTAACAAAAGTACAAATAAAACTCTTCTCATAATTTTCTTTAAAATAAACTAAGATCTAAAACAATTTATGCCTTACAAACTTTTATTCACTACTAATTACTCAAAATCAAATAATTCTTTAACCTTAATGAAAATATTTGAAATTAAGTAATTAAAAACTATTATATACAACCTACAAAATACTGTAAATAATTAATTTAAATGTTAATTATCTTTTTCACTAATATAAGCAATCATCCCAATTTATGATAAGATAATATTATAGAAATATATATTTGGAGGGTAATATGTATAATTTTCTAATAGATGGACATACAAAGTATGGTTTAAAGAAAGATACGCTTTGTAAATCTGTATTAAGATGTGACGATGAAGCAATTAAAGAAAATGTTATTATAGCTCCTTGGTGGGAGCCAACTATATTCAAAGACATTAAATCTGAATTGATTGTGGATACTTCTATTAAGATATGGAATTGTAAGTTATTTGATAAAAATATTACATATATAAAAACTGGAATTGGGGCAAGTGTCTGTACTGATGTAATATTAGCCTTAGGAAACTCTAATTGTAAAAAGATTATATTTATTGGTTCTGTTGGTGCTTTAGATGAGAAAATAAATATTGGTGATATTATTATACCTACCTTATCAGTATGTGGTGATGGGGTATGCAGATACCTAGAAAAAGACTTAACAAAAGATTGTTTTGGTGATAAATACTATCCAGATACTAAGCTTAATAAAATTCTAATTAAGAATACAGAAAAAATATGCAAAGATAATAATGTTAGCTATCATATAGTACCCAATTTTAGTGTAGATACTATATTTGCTCAATTTGCACATTTAGATTATATAATGAAATTAGGTTGTAAAAGTATTGAAATGGAGACTGCTGCTGCTTTTAAAGCTTGTTCAATTTGCAATATACCAATAGCAGCTATTTTTAATGTCTCTGATAATTCAATAAAAAATAAATCAATATATAATGGGAAAACTGAAAGTGAACTAAAATATAGAAAAAAAGTCAGAAATGAAATCATTCCTCAAATCATATACAACATACTTTAAAATTAATTATTCCTTAGTTAAAATCAAAACTCACTTAAAATGAATTCTTATAAACTAAACAAATATTTAAGCAAAAAAAGATTTAAAGCTTACTCTGCTCTAAATCTTTTTCATTCTAACATATACATAATAATTCTCTTTTCTAATCCTATTTATATTGTCCATCTGTCTTTATTATTTTAAGTCCTCTTTTTCATCATATCCTAAAAATGTTACTTTAACTAATACTCTCACTAAATCCATGGCCTTTTTCATAATGTTATCTCTCCTTTTAATTCTTTAATTTTAAGTTTTTATTTCTTTTCTTAAGTTTCAACTATTTTATTAGCTTGTACACTTTTTATATTATCTTAAATCTTCCTTTTCGTTATATCCTAAAAATGTTACCTTAACTAATATTCTTACTAAATCCATTGCTTTTTTCATAATCTATTCTCTCCTTTTGTATATCTTAATTTGTTTTCTCTCAACCCTTGACTTAATTATATATTCTTAAGTAAAAATCTCATATTTAATTAGATTACACTTATATTACATATTTGTAAGTTTTCTATATTAGAATAAAATAGATATTGATGTTAGAAATCCCATAAATACTAACTTTGAACACTATTATAAACTTAAATAACTATAAATATATCGAAAGAAAAAGAAATTAATTTTTGACGTTTTTTTGACGAAATAAAAGACTAGGAGAAATCCTAGTCCTTTATTTTTCTCAATTATGCTTTTTGTATTATAATATACTATTTATATTAAAAAATAAAAACTTTTCATTATAAATAAAATAACTACTATGATCTCTACTAATCATTTATTATTGCACTTAATATTTTTAATGATATTGTAAAAAATATTAATGCTAGAATAAATGTTTCAATAGTTATAAATAAATATATCTTGATAAAAAAAGTATTTGAAACAAAAGTACTAAATATAGTTTTGAATAAATATAACAATATTGTTAATATAAAGCAAAATATAGTTCCACCATAATAATTTTTTATTACACATAAATTACCGGTCTCTTTTAATTCAGTTATCATTTTAGAATTTGAGGTAATAATCATTCCTAACCCTGTAAAAATGAATCCTGCCAATACACCAGAAATATTAAACATATCACTTGACACTAATTTATTTAATACTTCTATATTTACTTTATTATTAAATATAATAAATAATATTAATAGAATAAAGAAAATACTATATCCCCATATTTTATAACCCTTCTTAGAATAAAGTGATAATTTTAAATTTCTAAACAATTCTTTCATAATATCACTCCTATCAATTAATAGTATTTAATCTACTATTCCAATTTAATCTTACCATAATCACTAAACTCAAATTTATTTTCATTATATAATTCTAAAAGTTTCTTAAACATATCATCTGAATCAATATACTTACTTTTTTTAGATAGTCTTACTGCTGTTACCTCTTCAACAAAATAATCGGAAAATAAGTCTATAGGAAGTTCTTTAATTTCTAATTTTCCTTTTGTTCTACGCTCATTAATTTTAGCACTATGTATATCTAAGTTTTTTTTATTTTTAGAATTAAAAAGTAAATTACAAAATCTTTTGAATTTGCTCTCATCTTCTAATTCAATACTTTTTTTATTTGCTCCTCTGCCCTTACCGCTTATAGTAAACTTAAATTCTAAATCTTCTGTATTCCTAAACCCTTTTTCCATTACATCTAAAAAATTGACATTAAAATAATGATTGACTGTTTTAAGTCCTTGATGTCCACACTTTATAGAAATAGTTTCTACATCTTTTAAATTTCTTAATCTATAAGCTGTTTCAGTGTTTAACATGTGCTTAACCTCTAATTTATTTACATATGCTTCTCCTAAAACTTTTTGAATAACTGCTGGTATTTTGGTTGGTTGTGCTCCAAAGTGATTGTATTCACTTATAATAACCTTTAATTCTGGAATCATAATAAAATGTGTTTGTTCCATAATTGTATCTGAATTATTAGAATTAATCTCTGTTTTTTGACCAGTTAGTATATCAAATAAATATGGGAAATCATCACTTCTCAACTTATATAAAATACATTTGCATATATGTATCTTATTATTATCATTAATTTTTTCATATTCCTCTATATTTTTTACATCTAAAAAATATTTTAAACCATTCTTTCCATCTGTAAAAATTAAATTTCTTTCATCTAAATTGGTATAGTTATTATTAATTTTTTCTTTTACAAGTGTAAAAATTTCTAATAAGTCTCTCTCTGCATTAATATTATATGCATAAGTCTTTTTCTTTACATTTGTTTTTTCTTTATCCATCTTTAAAACTTCACCATACTTCCTATTTATTTCTAAAGAAATATGTTATAATAAATCATAACATCTTTAGACTTTATTTTAAAAAAGAACCTCAGTTGCGAACAGGTTCTTTTTTATTTTATTATATTTTAAAAAAATGGACAAGTTCCCATAAAATATATTTTTTAGAAATTACTTATTATCAATTCTTTATTCTTTTTTCTTGCCTGAGCTTCTCTTGAAACTGAATACAATACTTCTGTTTCTTTAATATTAAAGTCTTTGTACCATTCTCTTACTCTTGGATGATCATTTATTGTTAATATAAATTTACCTTTTAATTCTTTTAATTTCTCTAATAATAATAAGTGTTCTTCTTCTCCAAATTTAGCTTGATATCCTGTAGTTTCAAAATAAGGTGGATCTATAAAGAAAAGACTATACTCCCTATCATATTTATCTATTACTTTTTCAAATGACAAATTCTCAACATATGTATTAGATAATCTTTTTCTAATATCTTTTAATGTTTCTAATGTAAATATTTGTTGTGCTGGCTTTCTAGTTGTTCCATAACCATAATTACCACTTTTACCTGCAAAACTTAAAGTTATCATATATAGAAATCTAACAGCTCTTTGAATCTCAGTTAATCTTTCAACAGTACAATTTTTATATTCTTCAAAAACATCTCTACCAGAAAACTCATATTCTAACATTCTTTCAACTTCTGGACCATGATATTTAATCATTTTAAATAGGTTTATAAGCTCTTTATCAACATCATTTACAACTTCTACTTTAGAAGGTTCCTTACCAAAGTAAACCCAACCTGCTCCAAAGAAAAGCTCCACGTAACAAGTATGTTCTGGTAGCATGTCTATTATTGTTTTTCTTAATCGTGACTTTCCCCCCATTCTTACTATTGGTGGTTTAAGCATAGTATTTTTAACCATAATAAAACCTCTTTTCATCTAGCTTTACTACAATTATACAGAACATATGTTCGCATGTAAATATAAAAAATAGTATGTAATTAAACATACCATTTTAAAGTAACTCTTCTTCTAAATCATTTAAAACTAACAAACATATTGAATAGTATTTTTTTTCATTAGAAATTTCCTTGATATCACATTTTGAATTCTTCATAATTATTAAATATACAAATAAAAATAGTAATATAAATCCAAAGATTAGCTTTTTTATATCATTGCTAGTTATAAATACTGTAATTATTGCAACACACACACCAGATAATATACTCGCAAAAAAATTCATATAATAATTAAGAAGTTCATTGTTATACTTATTTAATTTTGACTCAACAAACACCATTTCTTCTCTTATATCTAACTCATAATTTTCTATTAAACTTATATACTTTAAATACACTTTTTTATATAAATCATTTATTGTATCTCTTCCATTCTTATCATTCATATGCTCTTCATGAATTTCATCAATAGTTTTTTCTTTCATTTAAATCTCCATATATATTTATATTATCTTAAAATGGATTTCCACTCATAAATCCATCTTTAAAACCTCTAATAGCATCATCTAGTCAGAATATTAAAAATAAAACTACACAAACAATTAATATAAATTTAACTTTTTTTCATCTTAATACTTCCCACAATATAATATTTTATAACTTCCACTTATGACCACAATTTAAGCACTTGACATAACCTTTTTTACTACTTAATCCGCCTACTACAGCTCCTACGCCTCCTAATAATACTCCACCAGTAACAGCTCTACCAATACTTAACTTCTTATTTTGATATGTTAATGATGTACTATGACATTTAGGACAATAAGGAATTTTATCTCTTTTTAACTGTTCTAATCTTTCTTTTTCATATTGCTTTTCAGCTTGTCTTTTAGATAACTCTTTAGGTCTAGAATTTATCTGTGTATTTAATAGTTCTAAAAATTTATCCAAATATAAATTTTCTACATTACTAAATTCTATATTAGCATTATTCATTTTTAATACTAATTTACTAAGTAATGATCCTTTTTGAACATCAATTTCATTTATTTCATCAATAAAAAAACTCTTTATTTCCAATTCTTTATTTAGTTTTTTTCTAACTAAAATTAATCTCATATTTGTTACAGAAACAATCCATATTCTATTAAAAACAGAAGATGAAATAAACCACAAACATTCTTCTTGCTCTTTTAATACTTCTTTAATTTTTATTATTTCAACTTTATCTGATTCTAGTGAATATTTTCCAAGTTTATTTTTATTGTTTAAACTATCAAGAAATCCCATATTAAACACCTCTTCGAATTATTCATTAACATTATATAACATTTTTGTTAATGGATAAAGTTATTATTTTTCATGAATATAATTTATAAATTTGAGTATATTAATAATTGGGTTATAGTTAAATGATTAAAGCGTTGATAAAGGTGTTTAAAATCACTTACGCTTTTATACTTATTTAAACTAAAAAGAGAAGAGATAGGCGTATATATTTATATGCCTATCTCTCCTCTTAATTATCTAATAGTTAAAGTAGAGTATGCCTTAATTATATAGACTTTATATTTATTTTATCAATAAAATTTTTATTTATTAACATAAAATAAAAATAACATTCAATTTTTATTAAAGTTTCTTAACAAATTCAGCATTAACAAAGCCTACTTTACCATTTTTAGTTGTTACTCTATACCAACCTATAAAATCGGAATCCACCCAATCTATTCTAAAAATATCACCTGCATTTATCTTATCTACTATTCTAGAATTTAATGATCCTTCTTCTCTTACATTTAAAAAAGTACTTACATTATGAGTAGTAGCCATTTGTAGCTTTTCTACATAATCTGCATTTACATAGCCAACTATTCCATTATACTCAACGTAATACCAACCAAGATAATCTTCATCAACCCATTTTATTTTAAATGTTTCGCCAGCTGATATTGAGCCAATTACTTTAGAATTAGTAGTTCCTTTAGCTCTTATATTTAATTTAATACTTACATTTTTAGTAGTAGCATTGTCTAAAGTAAAATTATTTGAATCAATGAATATTCCATTAGTGAACTCATTCATATCACATCCACCACTTACACCAGCTACACTTCCATTCTCTGAATATTGGAATCCAACCCAGCTTGACCAAATATTATTAGCTCCAGGAGTAGATACTCCATAATGTGCAATCCAAACTGGATAATTACCTAGTCTACTATCTAAATTGTTATTTGCAAAGCTTGTATATGTATATACAACAACTTCTTTTCCAGTAAGTCTTTTTACCTCTTCTAAGAATTCTATACACATAGAAGTTAAATCTCTTGCTCCTACACCTTCAGTAGTTTCTATATCTAAAGCTAATTTACAATCATAATTAATTGCTCCTATTTCATTTAAATAATTCACGAAAAAAATTGCTTGATCCTTGGCTCCTTTATTAGCTCTAAAGAAATGATAAAATCCTACACTTAATCCTTGCTCTTTCGCTCCCTCATAATTTTGTTTAGCATATTTATCCTTAAAGTAATTACCTTCTGTAGCTTTAATATAAACTACTTCTACACCATCATTTTTTACACTTTTAAAATTTATATTTCCTTTCCAGTTTGATACATCAATTCCTTTTAAATTATTATTGTTTCTACTTTGCATTATTAATTCCTTCTTTCTTTTAAATTTCTATAATTAAATCCAATAAAAAAAGACTATCTCTAGTCCTATCTATTACCTTAATAAACTATTTGTTTTCCACTGGCACATAGTTTGATATTGCAGCTAGTTTACTTTCTAAATCAATATTCTTAGACTTAAGCTCTTCGTTTTCTTCTTGTAACTTCTTTAATATCTCTAAATTTTCTAAAACAGCCTCTTTCCCTTTATTAACTTCTCCAGCAATACTTTGTCTTAATTCTTTTACATCTGTTGGTGATAACTCTGGAAACTTATCCATCATCATTTTGTCAAATTCATAAGCTTTAGAACTTAATTTCTTTTCTACTGATTCTGTGATACGAAAGTTTTCTTCAACTACATTCCACACTTGCTTTGCTACATCTATATACTGTTTATTTTTTATTATCTTTTCTTCTAACCCACTTTTTTGTAATTTACCTTCTAATACTTTAATTACTAATTTTAAAATTGTTTTTAACATTTTAATTCCTTCTTTCTTAATTTTATTTATAAAAAAAGAATCATAATTTCTTATGATCCTCTTTATCTTCTTTAAGTTGTATTAATGCATTTTTTAATTTACTTGGTACTGGTACACCTAATTCACTTGCATTTTCTATAATGCTTATGCCTTCATTGGCTATGTAAAAATAGCATACCAAAGTTCTAAATATCCAATTTCCTGTATTTAAAAGTCTGTCTAACATTACAGCTACTATAAGAATAGTGAAAATAACTCCCTTTCTTGCTATTCCTTTAAGTCCTATATTGCTGCTTAAATCTTTATTAACATAGCCTTTAGTAATGCCAGTAATATAATCTAAAGCCATTAAGACTATAAGTATAACTAAAGGGGTGTCCCATGCTCCTAATAGCCATGTAAATAAAGTTCCTATTGTTACAATACCTATCTTTAAATAATTAAATATATTTTCCATTCTTTTGTCCTTTCTGTTCTCTATAACCCTGCTAATTTCGCATCTATTCTATCTAGTCTATTAAGTATAGTTACTGTATCAAAAGCACTTCGATACAATTCTATATACTCTACACGACCTGTTTTTGTATTTGTTATTTGTAGATAATTTCTTCCATCAGTTCCTCTATAAAATGCAATTTCATCTATCATATCAGAAGAAGATTCATTGTCTTTAATCCCATACTTTGAGTGTAATAAAGGAACTCTCCACCCGTTAGCATATGGCGACATCATCCACGCTTCTCTACACCTAAAATATTCTAGGTATGATTCTCCATTGTTTACTGTAAGAACACCATTTTGCTTACCAGTTCCATTAAGAGCTATCATAGTTCTACCTTCTATTGTTCCTGAAGTTATGTGTGCATTATTTATAGTAGTAACATTAGTACTTCCTAAATCTCCAACTGTAACATAACCTTGTAAATTTATTCTACTAGCATTGATTTTCACAGATTCGGCACTTTGATTAATAGTTGATATTATATCTCTTCCATTAACCTTTTTAGAAACTTCTGTATTTATTCCTTCTACTGTTTGAGTTATTGCTGAGCTAAATTTAGAAAAATCTAAAGGATTAGATTTATAAGGTGTTGCAAATTCCCCTTCTTCTAATTGTAGATTACAAACCCAAACTCTTCCTACTGAACCACCATAATTATAAAAACTTACATCTGTTTCTGTAGCTCCTGAAGGTAGTTTAAATTGAAATACTCTTTTTTGCCAGCTATGTTTATTTACTGAAGAATCAAATAAAGTTATATATTTAGTTGCTCCATTTAGTTTATAGTAAATTCCTACCCACCAACGACTTATATCATCTGTATATTCTTCAAAACTTAATGTATATGTTACTTCTGTTTTCAATGTAGCTCTTTGCCAAAAGGTTCCTTCTGTACCAATTCTATTATTTTGGATCATAACTCCTACATAATCTTTCTCCTGGTACTTATCAAGTCCAACATATTGATTCTTATTCCAGTTGTAAAAGTTATTTAAGAATTCTGTATTAATTAATAAATTTGTACTACCATACTTAATATGACTATCTATTTTTTCTAATTTAGTACTTATACTATTTTTTAAAATGTTAAGTTCTGAATTTGTACTGTTAATACTAAATTCTAAAGAACTTGTCTTACTTTCAGTAGAAGAAACTCGATTAGTTATACCACTTAAACTTGTTTCTATACTTGCTACTTTACTGTTAATACTGACTATTTCTTCCTTACTAGCCTTACCATTAATGTTAATTTCTAAAGTTTGTGTTTTACTTTCTGTAGCACTTACTCTCTGTGTAATTCCATCTAAACTGGCTTTTATAGTTGCAACTCTATTATTAACTTCTGCAACTTCTTGTTTAGATGCTTTTCCACCTAATGTAGTTTCTATAGAATGTGTTTTACTTTCAGTAGAACTTATTCTTTGAGTTATACTGTCTAAATTAGTTTCTATTATTGCCACCTTATTCTTAGCTGTTGACATTTCAGTTTTTAATACATTAACTGATTCATCATTTTCAGTTATATCAAAAACAGTTGCATAAGCTATATGCCAAATTATTGGATTGCTAGATGTTGGAGTTCCCCCTCCATCTAATGCAAAGAAACTGGTACTAGAAAAACTTCCTGTATCACCACATTTTAATAAATGTATATACTCTTCCCACTTACCTGTTCCATTTACTGATGTTAACCATTTAGAACTCCCATTATTCCCTGTTGAATTTGAATACCACCCTATTCTTAATCCAACTGGAATTTTAGCAATAATTTTCGTTACAAATATTGCATTTGCTCTAGTCATATTTCCAAAATAAAATCCACCATGGTTAGGACTTGCACTTCCAACAGTTTTTACTTCTATACAATATTGTGAATCAGTTGGACATCCATTTATTTTAGAAATTCTTGAAGTTGTTACTGTTCCATTTCCATTGTTATTGTAAGTTTTAATATTGTTAGAACTATTTTTAAATGTCGGATCACTAAATAACATTTTACCTAAGCTCATGGCACTAGCTAAATCTTTAGCGTTATTAGCTAAATTATCTACAACATTTATCTTATTAATTAACTCTGTTTTTGTTTTATCTATGTCTGATTGTTCAACTTTAAAAGCAATTTTATTTTTTAATATATCAATATTACTTTCTACGTTATGCACTTTATTATTAACTGTTGTTATTTCTGCATTAACAAAAGCTTTAGCACTATTTAAAGCATTATTAGCTTTATTAGTTGCATCTGTACTTGCTGCATTAATTGCATCTTGTTTAGCTTTATCTGCTCTTGCTATAGCCGTATCAAGATTTTCCTGTGCTTGTTGTATTCTCTTTCTTTCTTCTTCTGTAATCTTGCCATCAGCTGAAGCTATAGCTTGTTCTCTTGCAAGATTAGCTTTTACTATAGCTATATCTGTAGCAAAACTTTTAGCTACAGCTAAATTAGAATTTATTTTACTTATTAAATCTCTATTTATATTACTTACATTAGTTGTAATACTTTGAGTTGTAGAATTTAAATCTTGAACACTAGCTTTTATACTATTATTTTCTTGTGTAAGTTTACTTTCTACTGTAGATATTTTATCTGTTACTGTTTTTATATTGTCTATAATTAGCTTGTCAGCGTCTTCTGGAGCCTCTGTATAATCACTAGCCAATTCTCCTAATTCTATTTTTACATTTCTAACTTCAGTAAATAGTCCACTTCCATAAGTACCATAAAAACTTAAATCACACCACTTTTGTTTTTCATCATTAAGTGTAAACTTTCCAGTAGCTTTTATTCTTGTCCATTCTGTAGTTACATCTCTCTCAACCCAAAATCCTACAGAATATCCACCAAGAGAATAAAATCTAATTTTCCCAACTTTATTAGCTTTTACATCTGCTGATATTGTAATTTTTTTATTTAAATATTTTTCTACAACAGAAGTTATTGAAATTCCTACATATTCATTAGAGCTTTTAAATGGACCTTTACTTTTTAAAAATAGATTTCTTCCACCAAACTCAATATTTTGAATAGATTTATCTATATCTGATTGAGATACTTTACTTTCTATCTGATCTTTTAGAATATTTATCTCGCTAGTGTTTTTATTCAAATGAGTATTAACATTAGTAATTTCTGAATTAACAAAAGCTTTAGCATTATTAAGAGCTTCATTAGCTTTACTATCAGCATGAGAATTAGAACTATTTATAGCTTCTTCCTTAGCTCTATTAATATTATTATTTATAGTAGTTGTACTCTGAGTAAAAGTTTGTGAATCTACTTTAAACTTTAATGCATTATCTAAAGCGGTTAAGGAAGCTTTTTGACTAGATAGTTCTTTGCTATGCTCTGTAATAGTATTATTTTGTGTAGATAATTCTACATCTAAAGTTCTATCACCTACAGTAACCTTAGTACCCTTAATAGTTTCAGTACCATTATTGTTTACTTCTCTAATAACACTATTTATATCTAGCTTATTACCACTTATATTAGCGTTGTCAGCTACTTTATTATTATCTATAGCTCCATTAGTTATCCCTGCATTATGAACTCCGTCTGAATCAAGCATTATGGTTTTACCATCTTTACCTCTGATAAGTAGTCCATAATCTGTAGTACTATCTATTTTCCTATACTCTCCTAATATAACTCTATTAACATTATTTCTATTAATAAGAATTTGATTTCCTACAATTTCTATGGTTCCATCTGCACTAACAATTCTATGTTTGCTAGTTGTTATATCTCCAACTTTTAACTTATTTACAGATAAAGAACTTATTTCTGCATCTCCTATAGCTCCCTCTGCTATTATTCCCGAACCAGCTGTTATTGCTCCTGTCGCTATATTTTCTGCTGTAAGATTTTTATTAAGTGCATTTTCTATACTAGCTGTTTTAGATTCTAATACATTTATTTTTCCAACTGCTGAGTTTAAATCTGTTATATTAGCTTTACCAATTATAGCTTGTTGTAAATCTGCTCTTACAGAATTTAATTCGATAATATTAGCTTTTTGAGAATTTAAAGTAACTATATCTGCTCTTATAGCTGTTAAATCCTCTGTATATAACCTCTGTATTTTAGCATCAACAGCTGTTAAATCATTTATACTAGCCTTATCTATTAAAGCCTTTTTTATATTTGCTTGTTCAATAGAATATCTCTCCATTGATTGAGCAACTGATCCTTTATTATCAAAGCTAGAATCTTGTCTAGTTTTTCCTTTAGCCTTTACTTCTGATGAAATACCATTCTTATAGGTAAACTTTTGCTCCATTATTAAAGCATTATATTTATTCCCATTTAAATCAGTTAAATTTAATATATCTCCAGCCATTATAGCTGGGTTACCTTTCCACTTAGCTGTATATGGTATATATTTAAACCCATTATATTTAGTATATATATCACTTAAAATTTCTTTAGTTATTATTGGATTATTGAATACAATTTTATTTCCATCATCTGTACCAGTACTTAATTCTTCTTCACCTTTTTTTGCTATTACTTTTTTTATAATACACTCATTAGCTTCAATATCTAATTTAAATAAATTATGAGGTGTCATTTCCTGCTTTACTACCTCATAATCTCTAACTTCTAAGTCACCTATCCTATTAAATCTAGCAAATGAACCACAAAGGGAAGCTATAAATCCTATAGCTTCCCTTAATGAATATCCCTCTATTTTATTAACTCTATAATTAGGTAATTTACTGGCTAAATTAACGCCTGCCTTTTTACATATTTCTTTAGTAATATCGTTTATATCTGCTGGATAAGATAAATCTGAAAAATATACTTTTTCTAATCCTAGCATATTATCTACACACTCAAGATTTATAAACTTTCCTTTTACACTAGTCTTAATTACAGTAAATACACCTAAAGGGATATATTCTATATCATCTCCTATATACAATCCTACATATGGTTTTACAATAGCATTATCAAATATATCTCCTGTATTAATTAGTTTTATATCGAAACTGTTAGAACAAATTGATCCTATAGAAAAACTATCACTAGGATTAACTGATTCCTCTAAATTCATTTCATATATTTGATTTCCACTATATTCTTTATCTCTTATAATAACCTTAGCATTAAATTTTCTTCCTTGTAACTTATTTATTTCTTTATTAAATGCTTCTGATACTTTAAACAAATACTAACCCCCTTTCTTAAAGATTAATATTTATATTATTCCTCTATCATAAAGTCAATACACATTAACTCTCCTGGACTCATTTCATAACCATTTAATAATTCAATATTAAATTTATGTATATCCATTTCAACTTCAATTTCTTTTAATTCATTAATTTCTTTATTAAAATACTCTAATCTTTCTGGATCAATATCATAATTTCCCTCTGTTATTTTTAGAGTTCCATCATCTTCTTTTAAACAATATTCTTCTATTAATTTTTGCCTTTCTTTATTATAGTGTTTTAATTCTCTTTCAACTTTAGATATATTCTTGCCTATAGCATAAGAAACTTTAACTGGTAACTTTCTTGAACTTATTTCTCCTAATACATTAACTTTTTCTAATATTTCTTTATTTGTCATTTTAACCATTTTGAACACCTCTTTTTTTAAAAATTTTATTAAAAAAGAGCCTACATTTTGTAAGCTCTTATAAACTAAAGTATAAAACAATTTAAGCTTTTGCCAACTTCCGTAGCCTTTGTTCTAAATTTTTGAACCTCAGCTTGAACTAATTGAGAATTTGCTAAGAACAACTCCATATTAGTAGGATATGTTTGAATATTTGCGATAGTATTTTGAGTTAAACTACAACTCATTGTTAATACTGTTTGCTTCATTCCATCCTTTTCTATATTTACTGTTCCATTTAAGTTAGTAGATTCTGTTATTGTGCTTGTTACTTTTATATTTTCTTCTGACATTTCAATTCCTTCTTTCTTTTATTTATATTTCTATTAAATTCATAGACAGACCTTGCCATACATTCTTATTAAAATCAACAGCTGGTGTACTTCTATCTCCTACATAAAAATTTTTAGTTGTAACTCCTTCCATTGGATCAGGATAAGTAACTGGAAACTCTGTTCCACTTACTGATTGTAATATTGTTTTAATCTCATTAGATGTTAAAGGCCCCCATTCACACTCAAGTTTTCTAGTAACTCTTATCCTATCTCTAAGCATTATACCTAATAAATTTCTTCCTGTATTTTCTCCATCTAAATCCATTATGTTAACCTTAAAACTCTTTGGAGAAGCAACTGCTACTCCATTTATATTAATTCCTATAGTTGCCACCTCCTAAAGATTTAATAATTGCTCTCCAGCTTGTCTATTCACTTTATTTATAGCTTCTATTGCAATTCTACCTAAATCAGTATCTTTTATTCTTAATATTAAATCACCACTCTCTTGAGGTCCTGAATTATTATAGCTATTATCTTTTTTATTCTTCATCGCTTCTAAAATAGCTTCTATTATAACTTCTTTTATTTTTTCTATGAACTCTGGATCATTAATACTCTTCTTTTCATTACTATTAATATTTTGACCTAACATTGTTAAATCAGGTTGTTTTAATGCATTATTAGAAAGTAATAACATATTATTAATTCTTTCTGAAAGTTTAATAGCAAGTAAATTTAATCCACCAGTATTATTTTCTAGTGGTACTACTGCCTCTGTTCCAGCCTCTCCTATTACGGCTTGTGTTGGTTTATCTACTATACCTCCTTTAGCCAAATAAGGCATTTTAGCTATGTTAACTCCAAAGTGCTTACCACCAATACCAGGGATCCAATCTGGAGTAGTAAAACTAATTTTGTTTAAACCATCTATAGCCATATTAATTAGCCCAATAACGGAGTTTAGAGGCGCTTTAATTACAGAACCTAATCCACTCATTATACCTTTGAAAACATCTACAACACCATGCCAAGCTCTGCTCCAGTTTCCAGTAAATACTCCGGTTACAAAGTCTATTATTCCACCAAATATTTTTTTGATAGATTGAAAAACATTATCTACATTTTTTAAGAAAAGATTTAATAGATTCCCTAATACTCCAAAACAATTTGACCAATCTGTTTTGAAAACATTCCTTAACCATTCTTTAAAGCTATTAAATATGTCTTTTATTTTTCCCCATATTTCTATAGCTTTAGCTTTTACAAAGTCCCAATTTTTATATAAAGCTACTCCAATAGCTATTATTGCTGTTATAGCAACTATTGCAATTCCTATTGGACTTGTTAAAAATGCTATTGCTCCACCTAGTAATGTTGTTGCTGTAGTACTTATTTTTGCTACAGTTGTCCAAATTGTTTGAGCTATTGTCCATAAAGTTAATGCTCCTTTAACTATTAGTATAGAAGCACCAAGACTTCCTAAAACAATAATAATTGTATCTAATACTGGCTTTCCACTACCCATTAACCAATTTATTAATTTGCTAAACGCATCTAAAACAATTCCTAATATATCTGCTAATTTAGCTAGAACTGGAGCTATCATGTTTACAAACCAATTAACCATAGGAGCAACAAAATTAGTATAAATATACCCAGCTAATTCAAATATTTTTGCACCTAGCCTTATAAATCCCTGGAATAAATGACTACCTCCATTATCCCAAACATAAATTAATTTTTGAGTTAAATTTTCTAATACTCCTGATGTTGCATTTAATATTTGCATGAATGTAGTTGCTAATCCAGGACCAATTTCTCCCCAAACTTGCCTTAAAGAATCTCCCATATGCTTAATTAATGTAAGTGCATTTAAAAGAGCATTTGCTAAAGATTGAACTATAGCTGTTCCTATTCCTCCAGCATTCCAAGCATCTGCAAATGTAATTGCTATATCTCCAACTATATTAAATATGTTTTGTAAAATTTGTAGAATAACTACAAGTATTTTTTCTCCCGTTCCATTAGTCCATACTTCTAAAAAACTAATACCTATAGCTTTTATAAGCTCCCAAACTCCATGTAATGCATATTTAATACTTGCAATTGTTGCAGCTCCTTCTCTTGCCCATGCATTTTTAAAAGGTTGAAATATTTTAGATATAATGTCTTTTAGCTTTTCTACCATAGCATTTATTTTTTGCATTGCTACACTTGTTGGACTTAAATCTATATCTGGAGCAACCATTGGTATCGGATCTATTCCTCCACCACCGCCTCCTCCTTTTGGAGCCTTTGGAGCTTTATCAGAATCATCTGGAATACTTAATTTATTTATTTCATCAAATCCAGCTAAGGACCTTTGTATTTTCTTTTTTGTCTTTTCTGCCGAATCTCCTATTTTATCTACTGCTCCAGATGTTTTTTTACCTTGCTTTTCCATATTCTTCATTGAAGCTATAGAAGCATTCATACTTTTAGCAGAACCAAAACTAGCTTGATATGTTTTACCAAATATAGCACTTATAAAAGCTGCAATATATGCGGTTACTGTTGCTAATGCACTCATAAGAGCATTAAGTGCTGGTAGAACTGCTTGATAGATTGGCATAAATGCAACCATAAGATTAGTTCTAATTTGTGCTAAACTGTTTGCAAACTGAGCATTAGTCATTAAAGCACTTCCTATATAACTAGCAACAGTATTTATCCCCTTCATTACTAAAGGGAATACTATTCCCCACCTAAACATACTATCAATAAACATCCCTGTTGCACTTCTAGCACCATTCATATTTTCTCTATATCGTCTAGTAGAGTTATTAGCATTTCTTAAATTTCTATTTGTTCTACTTGTAGTATTTTCAAGCCTCTTCATACTATTACTTGCTTCATTTAATCCTAAAGTAGAATTCTTAGCTGAATTACCTAATTTCTCAAACTGCCTATCTAAATCAGCTAATTTAAACCCTGTTGCATCAGATTTAGCTATAAGTTTATTTATAACAGCTTCTGTTTTTAATATTTGCTCCTGTAATTTGTTTTTTCTAGCTTGATTAAACGTAGAATTATAAGCAGCCTTCAATCCTGATAATTTTTCTTGTTGCTGCTCTATTGATCTATTAGTTATCTCTAAACTATTAGAAAGATTTTCAATCTTAGATTTTATAGATTCTAAATCTCCAACATTACTTTTTGGTGATCCTCTTCTACTTATTGGTTGCGTTGCTACCTTGCTACTAGGCATTGCAATATTACTAACTGGAGAAAACTGAATAGGAATTTTTATTTCTTTAGATTTAGCTATTATACTTCTTATAGCATCTAAAGCTTTTGATTTTATTTCTTCTATTGTCTTAAGAATATTAGCTTTACTTTTCTCAACACTAGATTTTATAGTTTCATCAATATTATTCATTCCTTTATTTAAAGATTCAGAAATTCCTTTTGTTATTGAATTAAAATCAAATTTTCCTGTTATTCCTTCTAGCGACTTACTTATTTGACTACCTATAGCACTAGCCATCTTTTCTATTTGTTTTCCTATATCACCATCTTGTATCTCTAAATCAAGACCAATTTTCCCTACTGAATCTGCATCTGCCATTACCTCACCACCTTTCTTAAAATAAAAAAGACATTTAGTTTTAACTAAACGCCTTTTTAAGAATTTCTTGTATTTCTTTTATTTGTTCCTCTTTTTCTTCATCTGTCATTTGCTCTACTTGTCTACTTCTCCATTCATTACGAATCCTATGTTGTTCTTCTGTAAAGTTCTTAAGCATATTTTCATCTTCTTCACTTCTTATTGAAACAATTTGACCTAGTGGTGTTTTAGGCATTATTCCACTAAGCAATGTACAGAATTCATCCCAAGTCATATCCGATTCATTTCTTAATCTAATTCCGTATTGAGCTGTAAAAGAAGCTTCTATAAGCTCCCAATCTTCAAATAAATCATACCATTGATTATTCTTTACTTTCTTGAAATCGCTTTGCCTCTTTCTCACTCATTTCTTCAATTTCTTCTAATTCAACATTAGATATAGCAGCCATTATTACATTTATTATTGCATTATATGCTGACATGCTCCATTCATCACCTTTACTATCTATATATTCAAAAGCTTCTTTACCTAGGGAAGCTTTTATTATTTTATTAATAAGCTCCATCTCATCCTGTTTTTTATCATCTTTTTTCTTATTTTCTTTAACTAATGATTGAATATATATAGCATTATTCTTCGTATTATTAATTTTGTATTCGTGATCTTCATCTATCTTTACTGTTGGTTTTACATTAACTAACTTATTCATTATGTCATATACTTTTGCCATTGTTTATACCCCCTAATGTCCTAAGCTTGATGGTGCTGCTGTATATTCTGGTTTTCCGTCACCTTTTAAGTCAAATTCTAACGGAGCAACCTTTGTACTATCATCTCCACCTACATTTTTAACATCAATTACACAATTAAATGTAAGCTTAGCCCCATCTGGGAACTCTATTTCTCCTTTTGTACTACAATCTAATCCATCCTTCCATGCAGTTGCTGCAACATAATCATTTCCTGGATCACCTACATTTCTTTTGCCTTTTAAAGATATTGAGAAACTTTTTCCTGTCATTAAACTTCTTGCCCAACCTGCTGTATCCATTGGTGTCCAATCTTCTACCTTACCATCAATCTTTATACCAAAGTTCTCCATATCAGCTATAGTCTGCATATCTTGAGATTGACTTGCTTTTCCTTTTGTTCCTATCTTAAATTTAAGATTATATACTGGAAAAACTCCTGTAAATGCCATAATTATTCACTACCTTTCATGTATTATATTTACTTCTATTACATATTCATATATGTTATTTTTATCTGTTCCAACTCCTATAGGTTCAGTAGTTATCATTTTAAAATCTATAACTCTTTTCCCACCTATAACAGCATCTTGTCCAAATAAACCATTAAATACTTCTTGAGCTTTTTGTTCTGCTATATTAGCATTTTTACCCCAATGTATTAGTATAGAAATAGCCTTAGTAGAATAGCTTGTATTTTCTAATCCACCTAAGGCTATATTATTTCTTGGTCCTCTTATACTATAGATACCTATACATTGCTCTTTAGTTGCATCTATCTTTCCTATATACCATTGAGGACATTTTATTTTAGTTTTTAAATATTCTCTTACTTCACTTAGCAACATTATTTAATCAATCCTTTGCTAAACATTTTTAAGAATTTAAAATAAGTATCTGTCACAAATTCTTTATTATCTCCATCAATATAAGATTGCATCCATTTACCTTGTGCATTTATATTCTTATCATGCCTAAAGTTATATTCCGGATGCCAGTACAACCTTCTCGCATATGGTGTATCAAAAATTATGGATGTTACTCCAGAATCTATTCTTGATAGATCAACAAAACCACTTCTTTCAAGTTCTCCAGTATCCTTAGGAACTACAGCACTTGTTTTAATATCACTTAATATAGCCTCTGTAGTTTCTTCTAAAGCTTTATTCCTAGCATTTATTAAAGTGTTTATCTTAGTTCTATCTAATTTTATTGTTACTTTAGCTTTCATTATATAAGCTCCAATTCAGTACTAAAAACAGAACCGTCTGGATTTCTTGGTCTTGATGACTTAAATATATCTTTTTTTATTTCTCCAATCTCTATATATCCTTCAATTAACTTATTAGGATAAATATCACCCTCAATAATAACTTTTCCACTTAATGTTACAAGCTTACGTTCTGAATCAAGGGTTTGTCTGCTCTTTTCATTATAATTACATAATCCATCATAAATTAAGGTTGGTTCAGGCTCTCCATCATCATTAATAAATGTTTGATAGACTTTTATTGGAGTATTCAATATCCACTTAGGAAACGGTAACTTAACCCCCATAACTATAACCTCCTACTATTTAAACCAGTTTGAGATATATAATTGATAACTTCTTTAGTTGTAGTTATCCCATTTACAATACTTCCATTAAAACTAACAGATGTACTCCCTGCTGAATAACCACTTAAAGGCATATTAATAAACTCACCATATTGCTCTATAAATTCAGCTTGTAAACAAACTGCTTTTTTTATTTTATCTTGTTGAAATGGAGATAAATTTTCAAATCCTATTCCTATTATTCTGTTATAGGTTAAAACATCTATTTGATCCGCTGCTCTTTCTAATCTATTTTCTAAAGTATCATCATTAATGATATTACCTTTGAAATTATCTTTATAATATGAAATATCTACATAAGACATATACTCACATCCTTATAAAGAAAAAGAAGCCTTAACTAAGACTTCTTTAACTCTTTATTTTCTGCTTTAAGCTTTTTATTTTCTTCTTTTAATTTCTCATTTTCTTGCTTTAAAGTATAGTTTTCATCTTTTAATGGATCTAATTCATCTTTTAACTTTATATATTCCTCATAAGAAATAGATTTCCCTGCTCCACGTTCTATAACTTCCCCTTCATCATTAACTATGTCATATCCTTGTTGTTTATAAAAGTTCTGTTCAGATTCAGTTATTGTATAAACTTTATTTTCTTTAATAGCCTTCATATATTATTACTCCTTTCTAGCCCTCTACCTCTGCATTAATAGCTATACCACATGCTTTATTTTTTATTAAGAAAGTATCTCCATACTCCCTAGTCTGATACACATATTTATCAGCTGTTCTTGAATCAGTACCAGGAGTAAACAACTTCATATAAGCATATTTACTTCTAGTTACTTGGCAAGATGGATGTATAAGGATCATATTGATTTGTTTTGCATCACCTGCTGGAACACATCCATTAGTGAAATCATACTTTGTTTTCATTCTTGATGATGGTACTTTTTTGATTGTAACATCATCTAAAGAATATACTCTTCTATCTATCTTTCCATTATTACTATTAACATCTAAGCTTCTTTGGATATTTTGTGCATTCTTAATTATTTTGTTCACTGCTGGTGTAACATAAAGGATTCTTCCTTCTGATGGTACTCCCTCATCATCCATTTTCTCCATCTTTTCATCAAACCAATCTAATACATTTTCTGTAGTCAAAGTTGTATTGTCTATAACAGCTCCATTTGATTTATATGTTTTAGCCTCTGCGTAAAGCTTAGAGTATCTATAAGAATCTCTCTCTGGAATAGCTTGTTCTGTTTCAAATACATTCTGAACATTTGCTACTTCTAAAGTTAAATTAGTTTCATCTATATCCATAGGATCTAAAGCAAATTCTATATCTCTGTCATGAGCTAATTTTTTTGGTTCCCATTCATTAGATATTGTTCCTGTATTGAAACCCATATTACCTCTATTGTGATCCTTGTATCCACTTACTGTTATATTAGGTAATTTAATAGTTTGTGCATTAATGAATTTAACTTGTGGATTAGATTTCTCTAAATCATAAGAAGTTAATTCTCTAGCATACTTTTGTTGTAATTCTCTTTCAAATTGTTCAGCATAACTATATACTGCCATTTATATCACTCCTAATCTTTTTATTATTTATTTCCAAAGGCTCTTGCTAGTGCATCTTCAACATTTCCTTTTTGTTTTCCACCATCAGCACCTATTTTAAAGCCTTTGTTTTCATCTTGTTGCTGCACTCCTTTAAAGCTTGGATATTTTTCTAAAACTTTATCTACTGCTTGATCCATAGTAACATCATCACTTATCATAGCTTTAGCTAATATAACAACATCATCAACGTTATCAGCTAAAACACCTTTGGATAAGCAAGTTACTTTAGCCTCTAATGTATTAGCTCTCTCTGCTTCTGCTTTGGCCTTAGCTTCTGCATTAGTTAAAGCTTCACTTTGCTTTTCTGCTTCTGTCTTTTGACTTTCTTTCCACTCTTGATAAGCCTTAAGTTCTTCTTTAGATAGTTGGCCTTTCTTTTCTCTTGCTATCCTATCCTTAATCATCCTATTTACTTCTTCTTGAGTAAAAGTCTTTTCTTCTTTTGGATTAGTTTCTTCTGTTCCCTCACCTTCTCCATCCAAATTATTAGTTGAATTAGGTTCTGAACCTGCACCTCCATTACCTGCTCCATCATCTTGTGCTAGTTTCATACCTAATCTTTTTCTTAAATTAAAATTTGATATAGACATAAATACCTCCATTTATAGCCTATCGGCTGTTAATTCCATGCACAGTTTAAAGTCTTAAGCAAGTTTTGGACAAAATAAAAAAGCCTTATTTCTAAGACTTTTTTATTATATAAATGTTAGTTTTCATCTTCACTTCTTAAATAATTATAACCTTTGCATTATTTAATTAATTATAATTTTTTTATAATTAAGATTACATTGCATTAAATTTATTTATTCTGAATCTCCAACTCTTATTGTGCCTTTATTAATTCCATCTATTATTATTTGATACCCATCACACTGTTTCTGTATATTATCCAAAAGTTCCTTTTCTGAGTCAATTGCTTTTTTAACATATGCATTATAAATATCTAAACCACATTTTTTATAAAAATCCAATCTTTCTTCTATTCTTTTTTCTGTTTGAATTTTCATCTTCTTTCTATCCTCAAGCATCTCCTCCATATATTTAATTATTTCCTCTTTTTTAGAATTCATCAAATCACCTCTTACATATTCTACCAAATAATTAAGTCAAATTCAATATTTAATTATCTTTAATTAACTCATCTATATTTCTCATATATTGATTTAATTTTGTTACATAATATTTTTTATTTTCTTCATCACAAGTACCGACCTCAAATCTTTTCCACTTTCTTATTTGCCTTTCTAATGCTCTTTGTTTTTGCTCTGCTTCATATGTTTTAATAGCTTCTTTCCCATCTGGAACTACTGGCAATCTTGTTATACCAGGAAAGTACGTTGCTAATGTATGCCTACAGTTAGGATGTAAGAATCCTTTTCCTACAGCCTCACTTAACAATGGATAATCTCCATCCTCTTTAGTACCATGAGAAAATATATCATCAATTAATACTTTTCCTTGCCATGGTTCACACATTTTACAAGTATTAGCATGAGCCGTAACAACTACTAAATGTATTCCATATTCATCTCTTTTCTTTCCTTCACCTAAAAATGTAGCTCTTTGGCTTGCTGTTCTTAAACACATCTCTGCATAACTAGCAATATTAACTTGTTTACCATCTTTATAAGTTATACTATTTATACCTTTCTCAAGAAAATCCCTAGTAGCCATATCTATAGCTTGCTTAATAGTTTTAGTACCACTTTGTAAATACACATGAGTTTTAAATATAGTTTGTCTATATAAATCGTCCATCTTTCTTAAGACTGACATTTGAGCTTTCTTTAAATCATTTGTAACAGTTTCTTGCAATGCATTAAGTTTCTTTTCATTAACACCAAAGAAGTTTTCTTCAACTTGTGGTGTAGCCTTTTTACCTAATTCTTTAGCAATATACTCTCTAACTGTTTGATGTTCTTTTATATCCTCTGGAAACTGTATCTTTACTTCATCTATTAACTTTTCTGTATTTTCTTGACCTTTAGTAAACTTCCCTTGAATCTCTCTGTTTATAGCTTCTTGGATAGGCTTGTTATATTCCTCAACTATATTCTTATTTCTCTTTCTATACTTTTCAATTTCTCTAAGCTTAGTTTTTTGCCATTGCTCCCATTGAAATCCTTCTTTACTCTGCTCGGCTTGGTGAAAATAAAAAGCCCTATGCATACTAGAAATTAAATCAAGCTCCATTTGCTCGAATATATTTCTAATATCATAAGACTTATCTCTTTCTTTTTTAGCACTTTCTTTTATTTTATTTTCAGTAATTCCTCTAAGTATATCAGCTAGTAATTGTATATCCTTATCCCTCTTGTCCATCTGTTTCAACCTCATTATCATCAGTATATGACATATCATAATCATCTACTGTCTTAGGTTCTTCAGCCACAAGGTAGCCATTCTGTTCCTTTATTCTTTGTATCTCTTCTTTCTTTTCTTCATCTGTCCATGTATCTCCATACATTTCCTCAATACATTGCTCTATAGACATTACTCCATAGGTTTTAGCTTTCCCTACAGTTTCTACTACTGTATCAAAGCTAGGACTTGCATATTCTCCAAATACAATACTTACTTCATATTCTCCAGTATTCTTTTTATTTAATACATCATTGGTCTTTAAGATTATATTAACTAACTCTGGTATAACCTCTGTTAATATATCAACCATTTTTCCTCTAGTATATAGAGTAGTCTTTTCTTTCTCCCTTTGAGCTTCTGCATTATCTGTTTTCTTAAGGTCTATACCTAATGTGCTAGGACTTATTATTCCTTGTAAACACATATCAATAGCATTTGAATAACTCTCAACATAAGCCTCATAATTTATATTAGCTTGTTTCATATCTATCTCATTTTTTGCGTCTTCTGCAAGGCTAGAACCTACTTTTAAGAATCTATTATCAAATGGATTAGGTTTCATTAAGTTACCATTAATATCTTTTGGAACTAAATCCTCTGGTATATACTTTTGAACTCTTCCATCTCTTATGGCATCTATCCATTGAGATATAACTTCATCTAATGCATCAAAGGCATCTGATTTATTATCAAATATACTCTTCCCTCTTCCTTCAAACTTAGGAGATTTAAAGAACATTAATGGTATTGCCATTATAAAATCATCTTTATATGTTACATCTGCAAGTTCTCTAGTTTCATAAAGTGTATTTAAAGAAACCTCATTACCATTACTATCATATAAATTATAGTTGATATATCCTTTTCCATAAGTTTCACTTAATTTATATTGTCTATTATTTTTAGTATAAAAAGTATAGAACTTTATTTCTTTTAATCTTCCTCTTTGAGTTATATATTCAACCTTATCACCATCGAAAAACTCTATTATTGGATATTTGCTTATCTCTGTATCTATAGATAGTTTAAAAGCTCCATCACCACTAACTAATGTAGTAGCAATTATATCACCTAACAGATCATCAAACTTATTATCTTTTCTTATTTCTTCCCATAATGTATTATCAGCCTCTCCTGTAACCTCTATACTATCTAAGTCAGCTACAACTATATCACTTAACTTATCAGCTATCATTGCAGGTAATCCACTATGTATTTTTCTTATACTTAAATCTTCACTTGGAACAGCACTCCAAAACCTAGCTTTATTTACTGGATCACTTGATATATTTTTAAAGAATTGGTCCAGTTCGTATGGTTCTCCCCTATACCAAAGCTTATTTCTAATTACATTAGTTTCAAATGTATAAGCTTCTTGTATAGTAATAGGATTAGTTAATGCTGGTTGAACATTTAAATATTTAATTGCTGCTTTAGTTAACATACTCTTAAACCACCCCATTTCTATTCCTCCTTATAAAAAAATAAACCGATAAAAAATTATCGGTTTATTTTCTACTCTTACTTAAAGATAATAAATCATACATCATATTTCTATGCTTATCATTTAAATAATCAAAATTATTATTGTATAGACTTATTATAATATTTGCCCAAACTTCTCCACTAGTTTCTATTGCAATACCATTTACCATTAGCCCTGGTCTTAACATACTTATTATTGGATTATGTCTTACTATATCTTCATTTATTCTTAAATTACATCCTAATATGTCTTCATTTATTATTAATAATTTACGCACACTTTCTTCATTTTCTATTTCCCCTAAAATTTTATATATATTCTCTTCTAAATTATCAGTATTAATTTCAGGGAAATTACGATAAATTATAGACTCAATCTCATATCTAGTACGAGTTTGAGTAGCTTCTTCAGTATTTATTCTATAATAATTATTATTTAAATTTTCAATTAAATAATATATTAAATAATGCTTTATTTTAAAATAAACTAGATTAGCAGGACCTACTATTTCTTTATTATATTCTGTCGTAACTTGTTGTTTAGTTAATTTATATAATAAAAAACTAACTAATAATGATGTTAATATACTAACTAATGTAAATATTGATTCAAAAACTGTTGAATAATTTGGCATTATATCAGTAGTAACACTATACTCACCTTTTAGAAATTGCATGCCAATAGGTATTAAATTTACAAATGCTATAATTAAATATATAACGCTCAATAAAATTATTCCTATTAAAATTGATACTGTTAAATTTTTTAAAATTCCTTTTTCTTTTATTTTATTCAAAATACTCCCTCCATTCAGATATAAGTTTACAATAAATACATAATTAAAGGAAGTATCTATATGGTATAATCTCCTATCATTTTTCTAAAAGGTATCCATGCATACTGACTAGAGTTAATTGTATGGTCATTTGCATCCTCTGGCTCATACTTATCTTCTTTCCATGAATAGCACTCTAATTCCCTTATATGCTCTTTACAAGTATCTAAGACATAATAAAATATTTCACTATTAGCATTAATCCAACCAAGCATTAAATGTATTCTATCCAATATAGTTACTTTCTTATAAGAGTTAATAAAGTTATACATACACGGATTAGTTCTTTTAAACTTCTTAAGCTCCATTATAGTTGCTTGGTCTGCTGAATCTACAAATACATCTCTAGCAAATCCCCATTCTTTTCTATTCTTTTCTAAGAACTTAAAATATTTAGGAGCTATATCACTAGGAGCTAATGGAGTTTCTAAGTCTTTATTGTTATATACCTCTTCATCTAATACAAATAACTCTTTCTTATTTGTAATACCTAAGAAAGTAAATGCAAAAGTATCTGGACTATTTTGAGAATATGCTGTATCTAATCCTGCTGTAAATTGAACAAACTTTAATTTCTTTTCTTTTATTTGTTTAATAACATAATCTTTAGATAATACATTGTTCTTTCTTTCAAAATTACTGAATATAAGGCCTGTTGCTCTACCTCTTAAACCTAGTATCTTATTCTTATATAGCTTAGTTCCTTTAGGAGCACTCGTCTTTTTCTTTTCAATAGCTTCATCACTTAATGATGCATTATCATAGAAAGTAAAAAACCAGTAGGTCCAATTAGGTTTCTCTTCTGAATTGAGTTCCCCTAATATTTCTACTGGTACATCTTTCTTATATTTTTCTAATGGCCTACAACAATTAATAAACTCTGAATATATAGGTAAGTTAGGATCATCTGGATTAAGTGTCATCATGAGATAATCATTTCTAGTACATATCTCTCTAACAAATTCGATACTAGCTGTGTTAACCTCATCTATAAGTACACAACCAAATTGAGAACCTAAGGCCATCTTCCATTTATCTACGTTATCATAACCTAGTATGTATATTATTTTCTCACCATTAGGCGTTATATATCTTATATGAGGTATTTTATTATCTTTATCACCATTACCATTGTATTTAACTAAGTCACCAAATACATCAGTAATCCCATATTCCTTTTGTATTAAGTTTTTTTCAGCAACTCCAGTTGTTTTAGCAGCAATAACATGCATTTTCTTAGGAGATTCTGCAACCATTAGCATAAACTTTAATATTCCTACTGTAGTTTTTCCTGCTGCTGTTGTTCCCTCCAATGCTTCTACTGGTGCTCTATGCTTTAAAAAAGATAAATATTTATCTGATAACTTGTATTCATCACTCATTATCATCACCCTTTAATTGGCTTAATATCGAATCTAGCTTTTTAGTATTATTAATGTTAGCCTTTATATTTACATTTTCCTTAAACATACCTAGATGCTTACCAATAAGTTCTAAAGCTTTTAACTTATCATTAAGCTTAACTTCTCTTTCAAACATATCTCCATTTTCTGATTGCATACTTTTAACCTTAACTGATTGAATGGCTGCTAAATCATCTACACTGGCATCTTCTTGTATTGAAGCTTTATTAAAATCAATAACATTTTTAGGATTAACAAATCCTATTCTTGCCAATTCTTGAAGTACCCTATCAGCATTTATTCCAGTTCTTTTCGACCTTTCTGCCATTGCTTGATCTATACATGTGCGAATGTTGGGTTTTGCTAGGTTTTCACATCCAATATCCCTTGCACTTTTTGTACTATAACCTGCTCTAATTGCCGCTTGTGTGGCATTAAGGTCAATTAAATATTCTTCTACAAATTTTTGCTGTTTTTCAGTTAATTTTGCCACAATGCCACTACCTTTCTATATAAAATAAAAAGAACTCATAAGAGCTCTTTATTAAATTACTTTTTTTGAGTTTTATTTGAAAGAAGAAAATTTTTCCCTTTATTTGTTAGTTTTAAAAAACTACCATTTTGTTCTATAATATTTAATGCTATAAGTTGCATTTTTATTCTATTATAGTTATATTCACTTATTGTTAATATTCCATTTTTATCAAAAGTTTTTGATATCAAAGTTTCCTCTAAATATGATTTTAGCTCGCTATCTATTTTACTTGTAAATAAACCTGGACCTATTATTCCTATAATTTCATCCCATGTTATATCTAACTCTTCTTCATATTCATATCCATCTTCCGGCTCTACACGAATTAGTAATTTAAATATATCATTATATTCTGCCAGCTCATTTGTTGCAACACAACATTCGTTTTCATATTCATTTATTGACTTCCTCAATCTTTCATTTTCAATTCTTAAATCATTAATTTGATTTAATAAATTTTCATTATTAGCAATATTCCCTCTAACCCAACCAGTTCTAGGGTGTGTCTTAAATGCTTTTGATAAACTACTATGAACTTCATACTTAAGTTCTTTAGAATCTCCCCAATACTTAGCTAACCTATTTTTCATTGCTTTTTCAATAAAATTCTTAAGCTTTTTCATTTTTTCTTCACTACCATCGGTTTTACTTAATGGTATATTCTCTAAATCTTTTTTTACAAATACTAATACTGGTATCCCTTTTTCCTTAGCATAATCAAATTCTTTTTCTGTATAACTCTTTCCATCATCAGCTAGTGAACCATATCTTCCAGCTATTATAAGAACATAATAATCACTAGCATCTATAATAGTCTTTATATATTCAAACTGCTCACTATCATTTGCAGGAAACATCTCCATTCCTGCTGGAAAACAATCTAAATCCATTATAGATTCCATTATAGCTTTTCTTTCATCTTGTAAATCTGCAAATGTGGAACTTATAAATACTTGATATCTCTTTTCCATTAAATCACCTCATAATACATTATAAGGTAATTATTTTATAAATTTCAAATATATTAAATAAATTTATTTATATGTTGGTTAATTATTTTTTGGTGTAATCTTCACAACAACACCACCTGTCTATATAAATAAAAATAGAGCTTTCAATCGAAAACTCTATCTATAAAATCAAATTATTTTTCTAAATATAAAATATCTAAAAGATGCTTATATAGTCTATAAACTTCTTGTATTTTTATTTCTTACCTATTATAAAAACTAAAATGTTAAGTTTTCTTTAGATATACTATATAAAGTATTAATTATTTCTTTCATTTTTTCAGATTGTAATATAAACTTAAGTATTGCTATAAATTCATTCTCATTACTTATAGTTATTTGACTTTGGTTAGGATCTTTACCCAAACTCATAATTTGAGATCTTATGCTTTTCTTAATTGTTTCGTCAATTTTTAATTGTAATGGATAAGAAATTAAATCATAATGAATTGAAAATGCTTTAAAAGAATAATTTTCTAAGTACTTACTTTTTATTAAAAAAGCAAAATTAAATTTATAAAACCTTCCTGAAGTTATATTTACAATCTCATTACCATGAGATTGAGCCAATTCTGCATAAATAAAATTATTAGATATAGTTTTCAATTGCTTAATTGAAGTATCTAATATAGAATTTGGAGTATTAATTAATGTCGGTTTAAAATCTCCCCATAAATTTTCCATAATAATATTCCTCCTTAACTGATAGTAAAAAATATAGGTAAATGATCACTTATTTTTTTGTTAGGTCTTTTATTTTTTTCTTTAATCAAGCTAATATTTTTTGTTTCTGTTATTATTTTTAATGAACTCGACTTAAAGAAATCAATTATTTCTGGTCTAATTATAACTTGATCAAACATATTCCAATAGTATGATTCTTGTCCCGAATTGGAATAATAATATGTCCCTGGAACACCTTCATTATCTCCAAATAGATTCCACATTGGATTATAAAACATTTTATGTTCTCTCTTTCCAATTTTCCTTTGTTGTCTACTGGCAACTATTTTACACGATAAAGCATGAGCGCATCTCGCTGTTATCATAGGTGATTCAAAAGGATTTAGATTAAAATCGCCTAAAATAATACTATTGTTACATCCACATTTTTCTTCATCACTCTCTAAATCACTTATTAAATCATTTATTTTAAACAATAAATCTGTATTATTAGCGTTCAATTTGCTTGGCAAATGTACAATAGCCATTAAAAGATTTTGCAAATTAGGATTTTTATGCGGGATTCTCAATATCACATAATGACTATCATCACTAAATCTTTTAATAAAACTAGATTTATATTTAGTTAGTAAAGTTATTCTTTCACAAACAATCATTTGAAAGTTATACATATCTATATTCTCTTTATCTAAACTATAAATTAAAGAGTTAATATCATCATTATATTCCGCAAGCGCAACAATATCACAAGAATTTTCAATAATAATGTCTTTTAAAATATTATTCACATTTTTTTTATTAGTATTCCAAAATAAAAAATTCATATATTCAACCCATTTCTAATATGTACACACAATGCATTAAAAATTTTTTATTCACTTTAAAATATATGATAATTCAAATTTAGTAATAATGCACTTTTATTTCTTAATTTTATGTTCTATATTTTTCATTTTCTTCTGCTTATAAAATCCAAGAAAATTATACCATATTTTATATAAAATAAAAAGAACCTAGCCTAAACTAAATTCTTTAAAACACATCATCTTCTGTAATCCCTTCCAGAGAATACTTTAATTTTATCATAATTTTAATGGTGGAGATAGAGAGACTTGAACTCTCGACAAATAGATTAACAGTCTACCGCTCTACCAACTAAGCTATATCTCCATAAAGCAGGAACTTAATCCTGCAGTAAGGGAAATAAGATTTTTAAATAAGAACTTTTAAATTAGCAATTGTGATTAAAAATTTATAAAAGAGGAAGGTAAAGGAGTTGCACCTTTATTAACACTCTTCCTTCCACGATGCAAGGCTTTTACACCTTACTTTCCGTTTGCTCATAGTTAAATTTTAATTCACATATCAAAGGAGGTTTTAAATGAAACCCATCCAAAAGGTTCATTAGCACAATTACATAATAACATAATAAAAAGGGGGTATGGTGGGTATTAAACGGGTATAAATAGGGGGTATATTTTATATAATAAAACTTTCTTGAACTCCTGGATTATAGAAAACAAAATCTGCAATTTGCTTTATAACTTTAGGTCTTAATTCTTTTCTGCAATAATCCTTATTATACTTTAAATGTCTAGCAACTGTTCCCCAACTAACTTTTGGTTGATTGATATATCTTAATTTAACTAAATCCTTCTCCTCTTTTGTTCCAAGAGTTTGTATAGCTAAATCTATTCTTCTCTTTAATCTAACCTTATAATCTAAATCTCTCTTAAGATAGAATAGATTTTTCTCTTTTCTTATTACTTCATCTTCAACCATGCTGCTAAACTTATTTGTTGGACCACTCTTTTCATTATATCCTATAGCTCCACAACCAGTATAAGATTCTTGAATATCTTTAATTTCTGATTCTATTAACTTTATTTCTGTTTCTAATGTATTATAATTTCTAAGTAAATTTTCTGTCTTTTTAAATAATGTTTTATCCATTTGCTCCTCCTTATAAATATCTCTTCACATAATCAAAGTTCTTAGTTACTCTGCATTTATCTCTATCTTTCTTATCATAAAAATGTATTTTATATACTTCTCCACACTTGATAATCTCATATTCCTTTGTCTTTTTGATTACCTTGTTCTGAAGTATATCAAATGCACTAATTTGACCTTGTAATACTTCCATGTTTAACACCTCTCCGTATCCTTCTTATAAACTCCATAGAACGTTTTATCTATTAAGACAATATAACTATCCTCTTTCTCCATAAAAACCTCATGAATGCTATTTTTAGTTAATAGAGGATGAAGCCTTGTCCAATCCTCAACTAACTTTATTTTAGGTTTATCAAAGAAACTTATTTGTTTATTTATCATATATATCACTTCTCTTAACCTCTAAATTTATATAAAAAATACCGCATATTCATTATTGAATGATACGGTATTTTCATCTTATTATTTAATTATCATAATGATTTATTTTTTCCCAATTAACATTGACTTGATTATTTTTTCTTCTTCCTCAATATATTTATCTATCAAATTCCATATTTCAAGTCTATTTTTATTATCACTATTAATATAATTTATTTGCTTCGTAGTATCGTTGCATTCTAATGCACTAGCAACAAGAGTTACTAATTTATTGCAATTATCTCTTAGATCATCTTTAAATTTATTTTCATAATTTAAATTTATCCAAACGCCTACTTTATAATTTAGTATTTCATGAAAAAGAATGCTCTCTTCTTTTAATAAATTTTCATATTCCACTTGTCGATAAACCTCAAGAATACCGATAATATTTTTAAATAATTCTTGTTGCTTTCTTCTATTTTCAGCAACCATAATACTTATTTCTCTATCTATTTTCTTTTGTTTTGAATCCCAAAAAAATTTTACTATAATCATTCCAAATGTGCCTATTGAAACACCTGCTGTTACCATTGATAAAATATCCATAAGTCCACCTCAATTCCTTTAATATATATTATCAAAATAACTAACAATAATATAGACTTTTATAAAAATCAAGTGATTTTATACCGTATTATTCGATTTTAAAAGAGCATTTTTATTCATATTTTATTAATTTAATTCAAATTCCACTCTTTCTTCATCTTCCGTATAGCTCTTACAGAACCTTCTAAGTATCTTCCATCTTGCTCCTGGTAACACTCTCTTACTAACTTTTCATATTGAACAGTATCTTTAGGAGTAAAGGCTAACCTCTACACACTCTAGGTCTAGCCTTTCCTCTTATCTTTCCTGTAACTACTACCACCTATATCCTCCAAATCTAACATTCCATTTCTTTCTTCCACTTATTTCTCTAACTTTTAAATAAGCAGCTACTTCTCTATTTCTTTCTATTTTTCTTTTAGCTAAATCTCTATAGGGCTTTAATGCTAGTTCATGTACTGAATAAACTTCTAGTAAATTAACTTTCACTTAAATCACCTCTATTTTTTTATGAGTTTGAATTTCTAGTGTTGGAACATACTTCTCAATAGCTCCTCTAGAAAAATCATTCTCTGGCTTAATTTTTATAACTCCATCATCTTCTTTAATATCTGCATTGTTAAAGAAAGTTCTATAACATGCATCTGTTAAATAATTAGCTAATAATTCATGAGTAGGAGAAGGATAGAAGCGAGGAGGAGTTGAAGTTGATACTTTTTCTTCTTTCTCATTCTTTTCATTATTCTCATTCTTTTCATTATTGTTTGTGTATACCTCATGGTTTTTTTGTGGTATACAATATGGTTTTTCTATGGTTTCTTTATGGTATACGCTATGGTTTTTTTGTGGTTTTTTTATGGTTTTTTCACCTTCTAAAAAATCTTGATAATCGTTGTAATTACTTACTTTCAAGGTGGTACCCTTTTTTGATTTTTTAAGTTCAATCATTTGTTCACTTTCAAGTAACTTTAAAAACTTTCTTACTGTTGTTTTTGATACACCCCATCTTTCGGCTAATTTTAACTCTGATGTGTGATGTTCCCCTCTCTCAACTTCCATTAATTCATTCCCTAATAGGAATTTATTTTCCTTATGGTTAGCTAGAAGAAGAATGTCTAACCACCATTTTAACTTTTGTGGATCTTGCCATATCCAATGTTCTTGAATATTTCTATAAAGCTTTATCCATCCTTCTGCCATAACTAACCCCTCCTATCTTATAATGGTGTTCCTTCAAATATATCTTGTTGCCCTTCAAGAACTTCATTGTTACTATCAACTGTATAATCAGCTTCAATAACACCCTCATTCTCATTATTTTCTTGAATATCATCAATATTAGCTTGTACATTCTCTATATCATCAATTAGATTTTTATTTATTAGATTTTCATCTGCTATATATGCCTTTTGCATTTCTATACTTAAAATTCCCCATTTAGATAATAGATTTCTTAAAACTGTTTTCTTAGCCATTGCATCAAAATTACTCTTCCAAACTGAATTCTTTGAATTAACTGTCTTTGAAAATTTATTAGCATGATTATTAACTTCTTCTTTGGTCCAGAATACTGTCTTTTCAAATCCATTTATTAATTTAAAATATCCTGCATATCCAATTACTGCATCGCTCTCACGTTTGCTAAAGTCAACCTCAATTTCTTCTGTTAATGGATTCCATGAGACCAACTCACCTTCTCTTATTTCAACTACATTTATAGACTTATATTGACCTGTTCTTAATGCTAATTGAATATACCCTTTATATCCCATTTGAAATTGTGCTCTATTCCCATATGGAACTACCCATGCATATCCTAAATTCTTGTCTACAGGTAAATCCATTGTAGCTGCTACCATACAACTTGCTATTACACTCATTCCTTCACATTTTTGTAAGTTAGTATCTGAATTAACTAAGTTAACTATTGAACTCATATATTGAGGTGCCTTTTCATTTAATACCTCTTCAAACCTTTTCTTTATAGTTGGACTATCCATTAATCCTTTAACTGTATTTCCAACTGATAAACTATTACCAGTTCCCTTCTTTGCTAATTGATTTTTTAAACTTGATGCTGTTGCCATATTATTTTTCCTCCTTAATTACTAATCTTCTGCTTATACTTTCTTTTAAATATTTTTCATAATCATCCTTAAGTAATTCTTTAATTTTTAAACTATCTAAATTTTTTCTTACGGATTGTTTTAAACTAATACTATATCCAGGAGCATTAGCATACTCTGCATGTCCTATATTTTGCTTTAATTGGTTCTCTATCTCTTTAATTTCTTGCTCTACATTATCTTTATATTCTTTGAGTTCTTTTCTTTTATTAAGTAACTCTTTCCATGATGAATCTAGGTTTATAACTTCACCTTCATTAACTTTTTTATATCTTTCATTAACCCATTTCTCAGCAGCGCTTGAACCATCTAATGCAGGTGGTGTTTTGTCTTTGACCATTTTCCAAAAATCTTTTTCAGCTTCAATAATGTATTCTATAAGTTCATCATCACGCTCAACTTCTTTCCAAATAAACTTTTGTCCACCAATCAAAACTGCTATATATCCTTTAGTTGCTCCTGTAACTGCTAAGTAGTGTTGAACTTGTACTAAATAACTAGCAGGTACCTCTTCCTCTTCCCATTCCTTAGCTAAATACTGATTAGCTGTTTTACATTCTAAAATTGAATTTTCTCCTACAATTCTTCTATCTATGTTAGCAACCATAAATGGATAATCTTTATTTTGAAAGTGCCTTCTATCTCTTCTTACTTTCTTACCAGTTCTCTTTTCAAATTCTTTAGCAACTACTTCTTCAAATTGATCTCCCCAATAGGCTGATTCTGATTGCTCTCCTACTTCTAAAATAGGTTCTGTTTTTTCTAAATAAACTTCAAAAGCTGTTTTATATTTATTTAATCCTAGTATAGCTCCTATATCGGAGCCTCCTATTCCTTTCTGTCTTTCTCTAAGCCACTCTAATCTCTCTTCCATTAGAATCCCTCCTCTGCTACTGACTTACATTCATCATTACATTCACAGCACATTTTTATATCCCCTATATCGTAATAATCATCTCCAACATATATACACTCACCACACCAACTACACTCAAAAGCTACTTTTGGCTCTTTTTCATCATTTCCGTATTCATAACAATAATCTGGTATATTAATCATAACTTGCCTCCTTAAATTTATTATGTTAAACTTTCTTTGAAATTTATTTTTTATGAGTACATTGGTTACTTTGGTCGGTGCCAATGCACTCTCTTTTTATTTCTTCCTCTATTAAATTACTTAAAGGCTTGTCTACTTTTAAATCGCTAAACCTTTCTTGTACTCTATCAGCTATGTTCTTTGATACTTTTACTAAGTCCATAACCAACACCAAACCTTATAAGATAAATAGTAAAAGAAACACCATATAATAACTAAACCTATTACAGTTACTAAACATCCTATATTTACTTTCTTCATATAATCCTCCTAAACAAACTTTCTGTTATGTTAAGAACCTCTAAAAACTTTTTCTTTGATATACGTTTCTTAAATCTAAGATTATTAAATTTTAAATCCTGCTCTACAGCTAATAAGATATTTTCAAACTCTTCTTTACTATGTCTAGCCTTTAAACTCTGTATATCTTTAAAGTTCACAATCTCACCCCTAACATACATTTATTGAAAAGATAAAACTTAAAGTACATCCAACAAATAACATTAAATACTTAAAACTTTTTTTAGGCTCTTTCTCATTTATAGATTTATCTAAAAAATAAACACTTAAAAATAAAGTTGTTGCTGTTGTTATTATTCCAAAGACTATTTTTCCTCCTGGTGTGAACATATCAAACCTCCTTTCCAAGACTTATTACTGGAGCTAAATTACTTAGTACATTACTTAAGATATCTTTTAACTTTTGGTTCTCTTCTTTTACTTCATCTAACTCCATTTCCATACGTCTACGTTCTAATGGACTAAATCTTTCTAATTTAGTTCCTTCTAGCTCCAAAATAGTTTGTAAATTAAATCTTATTGCAGGAATCCCTTCTACAGTAGGGATAATTCCTGCTTTTCTATATTCCTCAATAGACTTAACACTCATTTGCCAACGTTCTGCTAAGTCTTTTTGTGTTAATAGTTGTGCCATATCTATTTCCTCCTTAAACTATTTACCCTTAGCTTTAATGAGATTTTAATTAAAGCTTGTACTATTCATTCCCTTAGTATCAGAAAGATGTGTTATTTACTGATACTTGTCCTATATATTTCCAACCTTTATAATTTAAGTATCGGCTCTGCCAAGTCGAAATAGATTATGAAAGGTGGTGGTTTTATGAAACGTGTATATGCATGTTTACTTGGAAATTGGATTGATATCACTAATGAAGGTTTACTTCACAACCGTAATCCCTTAACTTATATTAATGAAGAAATTCAAGATATGTTTGAATATGATTACATAAATGTACAATATGATAACAAAAACTACAGAATTCATCCATCATTAATTCAAGTTGTTAGTGAGTAAATTCCAAATCTAAAGTTTTCTTGAAGGTATTGCTTTTTTTGAAAGCAGTTTTATTAGCTTGACTTTTAAATTCTCTATCTATACAGCTTTTTAACTGCTCCCATTTATATAAAGACATTCCTTCAATTAAACTTATTAACTGCTCTTGAACTGATGCTTCTCGAGCAGTTCCTTCTTTTAAATTCAAACCACATATAGGACAATAATTTTCATTTCCCCTTAACTCTTCATTCTTACATCTTGGGCAATTTAATTTATCCATTCTAATCTCTCCTTCCATTTTGTTAATCTTACTAATATATCTAAATATTTAATTGACTTTGATTGTTAAGCATGTCTATTTTTTCTTGTAAATAAAATGGTGCTTTATAATTCTCGGCTATCTCTTTAGCTTTGCTTAAATGCTTTCTTTTTATAGCTTTGTAAGTACTAACATTAAACTGGTCTTTTACAAACTTCCACACATTCTTATAAACTTTATTGGAAATTGATTTATCTTTATATGCTGGACTACCATATCCACCTAAAGCATTTGTTCCTACTTTTTTTACTACTTTTTGAAGCTCCTCTGGTTCAGCACCTATTAAAGGTAAATCATCTTGAAATTCTTTAAGTTCATTTTTAACCTCTTGAACTTCTCCTCTAACTTCCTTGAAAGCTTGTACTTGTGCTTCAAATAAATCAACTGCACTTGTTGGTTTACTTTGTTCTTTTAATGCTTGTTCCATTTTATTAAAAGCTTCAATATATTTTAATTTCCATTGAAGAGCTTTAGTTCCATTGAAACCCATTGCTAATAATGTAAATCCATCTCTAGTCATTAAGTACTCTTTATACCACTGTTTATTTTGTGGATGTTGGTATTGACTTTCTATAAACAGGTCTGCCGATTTTTCGGCTAGCCCTTTTTTAATTTCTTCTATTGAGTCCAGCACATGTTTATGCTGTTTTTCAAAATCTTTGGCTATAAGTCTACTGCTTACAACAACTTGTCCATTTTGATTAGAAAGTTTCACACATTCTATTTCTTTGTTTTCAAAAATCATTAAATTATTCATTTATTAACCTCCCCACTAATTTTGTTTAGTTTTCTGAACTTTTAATGTAAAAAAATATTCAGGAATTTTATTCTCCTCTATACCTAATATTTCACAAGATTTGTATATTTCTGCCTGTGAAAAATCTAAGTAATTATTTAAACGTTGGCTTAAAGACACTCTTCCAATACCTAAAGCATTTGCAAACTTATCTTGAGTATTAAACACTTCTTTTATTTTACCTTTAAGCTTACTATAATCAAAAGCCATATCTGTTCACCCCCTTTGTTCAGTTTTCTTAACTCAATTTTAACTTCACCAGAAATTATTGTCAATACTCTTTTTTAGTTTTCTAAACTTTTTGTATTAAATTTCAATTATTTTGTTGCGTTATCTGAACAAAATTGATATATTATATTTAAACAAGGAGGTTTTTTATATGAAAAAAATATCAGAAAGAATCAAAGAAGGTTTAGCTTTAAGAGAAATGAAGCAAGCTGATTTAGTAAATATAAGTGGAATATCTAAAGGAGCTTTAAGTTCATATATATCTGGAACATATGAACCTAAACAAAGAAATATATATAAGATAGCAAAAGCATTAAATGTAAATGAAGCTTGGTTAATGGGATATGATGTTCCTCTAGAGAGAACTGAAAACTCAATTAATTCATCAGAAATTAATTTATCAACAGAGGAAAAACAACATATAGAAGACTTAAGAAAACTTAATGATTTAGGAAAAGATAAAGTTTTTTCATATACTAAAGATTTATTAGAAATGCCTAAGTATTCTTTAGATACTGAATTTGCTGCTACTCTAATAGAAAATCAAAAAACTCCTTATTTAGTAGCTTGTCATGATGACAATTTAACTGATGAAGAAAAAGCTTTAATGAATGAAAAAATAAATGAAGCTTTAAAAAATCTCAAATAAGTTAGGTGGGTTTATATGACTAAATACGAAAGATTAATGTATGAAGCCGAATGTCATGGTGCTAAGGTCATTGAAATTGATCTTGGCACAGATAAACCTTGTGGAAAATGTGTTGATAATATAATAGTTATTAATAGTAATATAAATACCAAAGAAAAAACATGTATTTTAGCTGAAGAACTTGGACACTATATTAAAAATTTAGGTGATATTACTGATCAAACTGAAATATGTAATAAAAAACAAGAATTAGTTGCCAGGCGCTGGGGGTTTGATAAAGCTGTTGGTTTAGTTGGATTAATTAACGCTTTTGAAAATAATTGTAGAACTGCTTTTGAAATAGCTGATTTTTTAGGTGTAACTAAAGAATACTTTGATGAAGCAATTGATTATTACAGAGCTAAATATGGCGTTATGTATAAAATTGATAATTACATAATATACTTTATTCCATCATTAGGAATATGTAAAATGTTTTAACCAGTTGATTTTCAACTGTTTATTTTATAGATTTTATAGAACATATATTCGCATTCAAAAATTTTATTTTAATTTTAAAGAGGTGTTAGATATGGAGTATAACGTAACTTATAGGCAAAAAGATAAAGGATGGCAATTTATAATAAGCTATAAGGATTACAATGGAAAATGGAGGCAAAAATCTAAACAAGGATTTAAGACAAAAAAAGAAGCTAAACCTATTGCTGAAAAGATGCTACAAGATTTAAAGAAAAATATAAAAACAAGCAATAATAGTTTTGGGAAAATAACTTTTAAAGCTTTTTCAGATATGTACCTAGAGCACGAAAAGCTATATAAAGAACCTAAGACAATAGACGGCTTAGTAACAGTACTTCATAGGTTTCAAGATTTAAATGACAAAGAACTTTGCAAAATAACTAACTTAGATATACAAAAATTAATAGATAATATGACTAAGGAACATCTTAATAATAATACAATAAGATATTATTTAAAAATATTAAATAGCATATTTTTATGTGCAAAATTTAAATACAATATACTAGATGAAGTTCCAAGTAAATATATAAAAATAGGTAAACCAATACCAACTAAGAAAAAGGCACTGAATGATGATGAAATTAACGATTTATTATTAAAATTTAAAAATAATAAATATTATCTAGTAGTATATTTAGCTGTTAATACAGGTATGAGAATCGGTGAAATTCTAGGTCTAACATGGAATGATATAGATTTTAATAACTGTCTAATAAGTGTTAATAAACAATGGAAAATACTAAAAGATAATTCATGGGGATTAGGTAGTGTTAAAAGTAAAAATTCAATTAGAATTATTCCCATTTCTAATTCAGTTTCTGAAGAACTATTAAAATATAAAACTATAATAAATATAGATAATAGAGTTTTCAATTTTAAAAGTAAAAACACTATTCTTTCAAGAGTAAACATACTTTTAAAAGAATATGGTTTCAACATTTCTCTTCATGAATTAAGACACACATACGCTACTAAATTAATTGCTAATGGAGTTGATTTTAAAACTGCTGCAAAAATATTAGGTCATTCAGTAGAACAAACTATGAAAGTATACTCTCATGTCAATAATGATATGTTTAATAAAGCACATTCTATTATAGAAAATATTTTTTAAATTTATTTTTGACGAAACTTTTGACGATTCAATATAAATCCTTTATTTCTAGCCATTTATAGCGAAATATCATTCTTACATATTTGAAAGATATGTTGTAAGCAATGTCATACTTTTAATCACTATAAAACTCTATATTTGCCCAATTATTCATAAAATATTGCCAGTTTTACACATGTAATTGAAAATTTTAAAAATTAATGCAAGAATATATTTAATAATCTTAAAAAAAGGAGCTTTTATATGAAAGACGAAAAGATTAATATAAAATACCAAAATAAAGTTAATTTAATTTTTATCATATTAGTAACAATATCATTTTTATTATACCGATTCGGTTTTGATAGAAATGGTGATCTATTATCCTTTAATTACCTAACAATGTATTTTTTATTTTTAGTATTAGTTATATCTAGCTTAATAAATTTCATCAAAGGAAAAACTAGAAATAAAGATAATTAAAAAATTTATATTGATATAATATTATAGAAACCTACTAAAAGATTTCTTTATAAAATACAAAAAACTCAGTAATAGCTGAGTTTTTATAATATTAAAATAATTATCTAATCTAAAAATTTCTTTAACTCAATAGTTTCTTCTTTGTCATTCCATTTCATTACTATATTTAACTTATCTCTATTTTTATATTTTGATATATCACCATGTACCTCTTTATCATAATTCTCTTCTAAAGTAAATCCACCTATTTTTTCAGTTAACTCACCATACTCCATAACTCCTCCACTAGTATTATCCCCTAAGTATTCAATATTGAAAGTAACATATAAAGGCAACTCTTCTTCCCCTATATACTTGATATTTACCATAAACTTATCATCGCTAACAAATTTCATTGTTGATTCCCAATTTAAACTTTCTCCCTGATAAACCATTTTAGTTACTTTATTATTACTACATCCTACTATGATTATACATATTAAAATCACTGTAAATACTAAAAAATATTTTTTCACTTATTCTCACCCTTTCCTTAACCATAGTTGTATTTTATTTATTACTTTTTAGTATTATAATACGTAAATTAACAATATTATTCCAAATAATTTTTACAAAATAAAAGAACTATACCAAAGTATACAAAACCTATATAATACTTAGTACAGTTCTTTATCTTTATTTCTTTAATATCTTTTGATTTGATGTGGCTAACTTAACATCATATTGAATATTATTATTCACCTTTAATTTTTCATCATACTTTCCAAACTTAAAGTACATCTCTCCTTTTAAACCATATATATCAGGGAATTTTTTCTTAAAATCTTCTTCACTTAGTCCTGAATAAACTATAACCTTAAGTTTTCTCTTCCTTGCCGAATTAACCATTTCCCTTAACTCCTTAGGTTGGAGTGACCATTCAAGTCCTGCAAGTATAATTCCTTCATTAAAAGGATCATTTGTCACTTCATCTAATATATCTTCTGAATCCATCTCTATGTTTGGTAAATCCTTTAAATGTTGATTAAAGCATCCTTTACAGTTTAAATTACAATCTACTGCACTTATTAATGCTCCCATAAAAGGCGCATCCTCTACTCTCTCATGAACAATGCCCTTTGTTTTTATAATCATAGGCTTAGCTGATTTCTATCCTTAAACTCTGATTTTTTACCATCATTAAAGAATTCAACTTTTCTTAAGTAGCCTGTTATTCTTTGATATAAATCTAGCTTTTTGCCACATATAGGACACTCTTCTACCCTTTCCTTTACATATCCATGCTCTTCACAATATCTATTTAAAGGAGAAATACTTACATAAGGTGTTCTATATTCCTTACAAACTGTCTTTACTATGTGTTTTGCCTTTTCTCCACTTATAGCTCCATCGCAATAAATATGCACCACAGTTCCTCCTGTGAATAACACTTGAAGCTTCTCTTGGTGATCAAATAATTGCTTTAAGTTTTTAACTTCATTAGGTGGCATATGACATGAGTTTGTATAGTATGGATATTCTCTTCCCCCTCTAACTATAATATCCTCAAAGTCCTCTACATCCTTTTTAGCTAACCTATAACAAGTTGATTCAGCTGGAGTAGCCTCAAAATTATAAAGATTTCCTGTTTCTTCTTGAAAATTTATTAATTCTTCTCTTATGAAATTACAAACCTTTATTGAAAACTCCATTCCTTCTTCAGTTAATATATTATTTCCATTAAAGTTTTCACACATCTCATTTAATCCAACTATTCCTATAGTACTAAAATGATTTTTTAAAGTCCCTACATAAGTTGAAAATGCCGGCAACATATCTTTATTTATAATATTGTCATTTAACCATTTTCTCTTCTTTTCCAAGCTATCTTTTGCTATAATCAATATTTCTTTTAAAGCATTAAAAAACTCTTTTTCATTATTTTTGTGTTTATATGCCAATCTTGGTAAGTTTATTGTAACAACACCTATACTTCCTGTACTATCTCCACTACCAAAAAGACCACCATTTCTCTTTCTAAGCTCTCTTAAATCAAGATTTAATCTACAACACATTGATCTTACATCACTTTGATCCATATCTGAATTAACAAAGTTTGCAAAGTAAGGATACCCAAACTTCCCTGTCATCTCAAATAACATATCATTATTAGGGTTATCAAAATCAAAATTACTGTTTATATTATAAGTTGGTATTGGATAAGAAAATGGTCTTCCATTATAATCTCCCTCATTCATAAGTTCATAAAATGCCTTATTTAACATGTCCATTTCTTTTTGACATTCTTTATATGTGAACTCTTGAATTTTATCTCCAATTAAAGCAGGGTCATTTTCTAAGTCTTTTGGTGGAAAAAGATCAAAGGTAATATTAGTGAAAGCTGGTTCAGCCCCTGCCCTACTATTACTATTTATACTAAATATAAAGTTTTGTAGGTTTTGTTTAACCTCTTCATATGTTAAATTATCATTCTTTATATAAGGTGCTAATAATGTATCAAATGAGTTAAAAGCAACAGCACCCATAATCTCATTTTGATATATTGTAACCAAATTAGCTATTTGATTTAATATAGCATCAAAATGTTTTGCAGGACTACTAGTTGGAATATTAGGAATTCCCTGTACTCCCATTAAAATTATGTTTCTTAAGGAATATCCACAACAATAAAGTGTTAATCCTCCTAGATCATGAATATGCATATCTCCATTTTTATAAGCATCTATTATTCTTTTATCCTTATAAACTTCATTAAGCCAGTAATCTTTAGAAACCTCAGCTATTATATGTTTATTGAGACTACCAAAACTATATGGTGAATTGGAATTTTCATTGACTCTCCAATCTATTTTTTTAATATAATCATCTATTATTTTCTTACTAGATAACATATTTTTCACATCCTTTTTTACATCCCTTTTATTTATACTGACATTATACATCAGTTCAAAGTATTATAATAAATACTCATATACCTATATGTTTATAATCAATTAACTATTTGTTTTTTATGGAAATACTCTTAATGTCTCTTATAATCTAAGTTCTTTGAACCTCTTAACTTTTTTCAAAAAACTCAAAGAAAATTTTAGTTAAACTATTAAAAACCAAATGAAACATTGTATTTTCCTACTTTCTAAAAAACATAAAATTTTTAATAATTTCTTTTTTTTATTAAAGTTTTATAATCTATTTTTTAACTTTGTATTGTAAAATTCTAAATCTTCACTTAAGGGAAAATTACTTTTAAAACTACCTAATAAATTTTCATCTTTGCTTATTAAAACTGTTTTATCGCTATCCCATGAAATTATCTCTATCTCTGAAAGAGGATGTTGAATGCAAACTGGATTCTCCCAAATATCTTTATTATCTTCTGCGTATGGTAAATTATATTTCATAATCTCTTCTAAAGTGATTTTCTTATTGAAACCACTTAAAACACCCCAAATCAATTGAAAATCTTCTTTTTTAATTATGCTATTTAGTTCTTCTCCAGATATAAAACAATATTCTCTTGATAATAGCTCCTCTATATCTTCATCCTCTGGATAAGCACAACAATCTGTAATAAGCCAGTTATACTTAAGATGAATGTTATTAAAATCTTTAAAAACCGTTCTTAAGTTTGTGTAATATTCTTGTCCTTTATCTAAAACTATCCCTCTCAAAATTATCTTCTCCTTATTTTAAAGTACTTAACTCTCATTATTCTTTTATTTACTGTATAGAATCCAAACAAATATATCTCCTAAATATGTATTTAATTAATATTGTTATTTTATTTATAAATAAAAATAAAGTAAGGTTTATTTAATATATAACCTTACTTTACAAATAAAAACTAAATCCTATAGTCCTTCAATTTCTCTAGCTTTTTCTTCTATTTTCTTAAGTTCCTTATATGTATGCTTAACTTTATCTTGTACTACTTCAACTTTTTCTAAATGTTCCATAGCAGATTCTCTGTAAATATCCCCCAAGTCACTTTCATGCCAATTAGTATTTTCAACTTCGTAACTCTTAATCATTTTATCATTTTCCTCATCCATATCATCAATATAAGCCTTAACCACATCAGATATATGAGTTAACTTAAACATAGCTTCTCCACTATATCCTGGCATTATATTTTTAAGAACAATAGTAGCTCCATCATCTCTTATTTCCACTTCTTGCTCTGGTAATTCTCCATTTAAAAGAACTGATTGAACCCTTTCAAATTCATCTATAAGTTTTTTTGCTTTTTTAGCTAATCTCATTTCCTTTGATTCCATAATTAGTTCCCCACTTTCTAGTTAAAATCTACATTATAGAAGTATTATTTTTACTTATAAATTTCCTTGTTATATAATCTAAAGCTTCAAAAATACCTTTAAATAAATATATATTTTGTAATCATTTTCTTAGCTACATTTTATCACATATAAATTACATTATAAAATTAACTAAAGTTAAAATATTTGTATATTTTCTAAATATTAAAATATCAAATCAAATTTATATAAATTATTTCTGTTATATAAAAAATTGCTTATCTATATGACAAGCAATTTATATTCCACTAGATTTACATATTTACCCCTTTAAATTTCTTATAATAAAAAAATAATGAATATATACCTGGTATTATAATCCAAATCAAAATACCAGTGATTACAATAACTTCAATGTTAAAGAAAAATGATAAAGCAAACATCCCTATTCCAATAGGAAAAGATACATATCCTAATATTCTATGGGCTATCTTCCAAGTGCTCTCATCCCTTATTGTCCAAGGTAATCTTAATCCCATATACCTATTGAAAGGTATTTTAGGAGCTATATTTCCAAAGAACATAATAAATATTGAACATAAACCAACAACTAAGATTTCATTAGTTTTAGAGTTTAATGAACTTTTAATTGGAGATAATATAGAAAATATACAACCAATTATTATAATAAAAATTGTAAGTCTATTTAAAGTTCTCATAGTTTTAATTTTAACATTCTCTTCTGATAAATTTGCAATTTTAGGTGCCTTTATATCAAATATAATTAAAGCAAAAATCAACAATCCTCCAATAATAGAAACTATTAAATTACTTTCTTTAACTAAAAAACCTCCAATTATTATTAGTAATGATGTTATAAAAAATAATATTCTTGTAAAATCAAATTTCTTCATAAATATTCTCCCCCTTATTTTGTAAACAAGCTCAAAAAATTCCCAAGAACTTCTTGTATTACTGATGTGTTAATAGAATAAATTATAAATTGACCTTTTCTTTCAGAACTTATAAGCTCAGATTCTCTTAATATTTCTAAATGCTTTGATATAGATGGTTTAGACATATTAAAATGATCAGAAATTTCACCAGCACTCATGTCTTTCTTACTAAGCAGTTTTAATATTTCTCTTCTTGTTTCATCGCTTAAAGCTTTAAATACCTTACTCATAAAATATATCCTTTCTACAATATATAGATATTTAGTTAATTAGTTAAATATCTATATTACTATTATACAAACGTTTTTCCCTAAAAATAACATTTAAGATAATATTTTATATAAAGTTCATTTTTTTCATACAAATTTAAATTATTTCACTAAAATATTTTTTATAAATAAAATATTTCAATTGATTAACCATGTTATTTCTTCTAATCAATATTTTTAAGTAAATAAATAAAAGTGAAATATATCAAACATTAAAATTACTTTTGATACATTCCACTTTTATTTTCTCTCTTCACTAACAAAGTATATTTCTAAAAACTATTTTTAAATATTCATATTATCTGATGAAATTAGTTCTTTCTCTCTCTTCTAATTCTGGTTTAAGAATGTTATTCTTCTTACCTAATTCTATGCACTTAATAAGCCATGCCATATTTCTTCCTAGCACTCTCATTGTTTGCATACCTTCTAGGTCTTTTTTAACTTCCTCTGGAGTATTCCCATGAACCATAGTCCAATATTGTGAACTTACAACTGGCATATTACATATTGTAAGATACTTACTTAATTGATCTAAAGTAGAGGTTGTCCCAGCACGTCTTGCACTACATATAACTGCTCCTGGCTTAAAGGCCATATGTTTACCCCCAGAATAAAATGCTCTATCTAAGAATGAAGTTATTGAGCCTGAAGCTGCTGCATAATAAACTGGTGAACCAAATACAAATCCATCTGCTTCCTTAGCTTTTTCTACAAATTCATTTACACTATCCTTCATAAAACATTCCCCTGTTTTTTTACAAGAACCACATCCTATGCATCCACCTATAGGCTTATTCCCCACTTGAAATATTTCAGTATCTATTCCATTCTCCTCTAGAGTTTTACTTACTTCCTTTAATGCTGTATAAGTACATCCCTCTCTATTGGGACTTCCATTAACTAATAATACTTTCATTTTTTTGTACCTCCTAATTATAACCACTTTATTATACTATAAATTCTTCTGCTTAATTCTTACTATTTCTATCCTTTGAAGATTAACTATCCTTAACTTCAAAATCCTTTAAAGTCTCAATATCCACTGGCTTTGAATAGAAATATCCCTGAATATATATTTTTTCATATGGAAACGCCTTAATAATATCAACCTGATATTTTTCCTCTACTCCTTCAAATACTATAGTTCTATTTGATATACTACATATTTCTGATATAAATTGTACTGTTTTTTCATTTATAATAGACTTGTCTAAGTTATCAACAAAATACTTGTCTAACTTTACTATATCAGAATCAATTTTGTTTAATAAATCTAAATTAGAATATTCCACTCCAAAATCGTCTATAGCTATTGAAAACCCATATTCCTTTATTATTCTTATTGCACTTTGTATTCTTCCTATATCCTCCATACCAAACTTTTCTACTATCTCTAAACAAATATTGCAATCATCCATCTTATAATCTTTTGCAATTTTCATTAAGGATCTTAAAAACTTAGGATTTTCTATTTCTTTAAATGAAACATTTAAGGATATATAAAAATCATTTCCTTTAACCATCTTATAATCTTTTATTATTCTATAATCTGAAATAATTTTCTTTAAAAGCCATAAAGACATCTCTAAAGACATGTTATTATCTTCAATTTCTTTTATAAAGCTATAGGGAGTTAAAATCTTTCCATCCTTATTTAATCTCAAAAGAGACTCAAATCCCTTTACGCTATCTGTCTTTGGATCTACTATGGGTTGATAATATAATATATATTTATCATTTTTCATATATTCTCTAATTTTTCTTTTAGTTCTAATTCTAAATATTTTATCTTTTCTTCTTTTATAAAAAAACACTAATACTATAATTAAAAATATTCCTATTAATAACTTTTCATTTTTTAATTTATCTAAATACTCATTAAAATACTTAGAATATAAGTTAGCACCTTTTTGTTCATCATTTTCTTCAAGGTCTCCAAGCACAGAGTCTATTCCTTCAATTAAATTTTCATTACCTTTTCTACTAGCTATATAAACTGGTCCAGAAGAAAATTCAAAAATTTTTTTAATATTTTTATTTTCATAATTCAAATTACTTCTTGTATTTTCTACTACAAAATCTACTTTATTATTATACAAATATTCCTCATCTTCAGGATAATTAGAAACATATATAGGCTTCACATTTATACCTTTATCATTTAAAAATCTTAAAATCCACTCATTATTTTCTTCCCCTTTTAAAAATCCCATTTTTAATCCATTTAAAGCTTTTAAATCACCATTTTTTATATTTTTATTAGTATATATGGCGAAGTTATCATTATTAAGATAATGGTCAGTAAATTCAAACTCCTTTTCTCTATCAGGAGTCTTACTTATTCCAAATACTAAATCTATCTCTCCAGATTTAAGCTTTTCTAAAGCATCTGTTACATTACAATCTACATACTTATAATTTAAATTTAACTTATTGCATATTAGTTCTAGTATCTCATTATAATATCCATCTGGTATAGAGTTTTTATTAAGATAATAATAAGGATAATATTCATAAAAACCTACTTTAATTGTTTTTCTATCACAATTAATTTTTTTACTATGAAATTTAATTATAATACCTAAAGCAGTTGTAATTATTAAAAATATTATGCTTATCAAGAATACCCTTTTTTTCATAAAGTAACACTTCCCTAACCTCTCACATAACCTTGTCTATAAATAAAATTTTACTATATTTAAATATTAACATAATTTTCTAATGGGCTTAATTTAATCAATTAATATTTTTATCGCTTCTTTTTTGAAATTAAAGTAATTAACTAATTTTTCTTTATCTAAATTAATAAATAAATATAAAACTATATTAAAATTTAAACAATATAAATATTTATAAAAAAGTACTAAATCTATTAAATAAATTTAGTACTTTTTCTTATAAAGCTTTCAATAAAATAAAAATCTATATTTATTATAAAAATTTCATATAAACTAAAAAATTATTATCTTGTAAACATTACTAATCTGAGCAGGATAAGTTTCTTCTATTTTTCCATCATAAATAATTTCTATCCTATCTCCCTCATTTATACAATCTAAAGTGTTTTCTTTTCCATCTCTATCAATTATTTCAGCGTCGCCAATATCCACAGCAATAAGTCCATCTTCGTAATTAACTAGGAGACCATATTGAGCCTTTTCAACTACATCAGTAACTATGCTTTCCTCTTCTCTATCAAAAAACAAAAATACTGAAATAATACAAATTAAAAACACTAAAACTCCAATTAAAACCTTCTTCATATTTTGCTCCTTTGCTATTAGTAATTTATATTAATACTCTAAAATCTACATCTTTTTTATTATAAATAAAAAAAACCTTTTTTTCTATAAATTTAAAAAGCTTTTATACTAATCATTCTAAAATTTTGTTACTCTAAAATCTATCTCATAATTCTATTATGTTTATAATTTTTCAAAGTCTTATAAAGTTTTATTGCTCTAAAAAACAAAATACAATGACCTTAAACTTAATGCCATTGTATTATATACTTAAATCAATTCATGTTTTTAGTTTTTATAAAAAATATACTTTAAACTTAATTATTTAATCTATCCTTAAATTCAGAATACTTCATAACATCTCTTTTCAACAATATATTGAAAGTATCATAATCCTCTTTAAGCATATTATGATTAAAAGTCATAATCTTCAAACTATGTCTCTTACAACCTTTTCTGTAGGATGGATGTGTATAATCAAAATCTTGTAATTTAAAACCTAATTTCAAATAAAAATTCAATCTTTTTATTGATATCTCATCTATTGGAGGATCTATCTCTAAAATTACATTTTTATTATGGTCACAAAACTCTTTTAACACTCTAGATCCGTAGTTTTTTCCTCTTAACTTAGAATCTATGGCAAAGTGCTCTATATACTTATACCTCCCCATATCCCAATAAAGTAATATTCCTACTATTTCCTCTTTATCATATATAACCTCAAAATGATAGTTTTCATCCTCTAAGGCCTTTATTTGATCATCCATTGTTCTTCTTTCAAATATTGGGAAGCTTCCATTGTATATTTCCATTGCCTTATTAAAGCAATTATCATTTGAATTTATTCTTTTAAGATTCATTTTAAACTCCTCCTACCTTCAAATAAATCACTAAATCTTACAGGTATTTTTCATATAAGGTTAATTATACCTATATAAAAGAGAAAATCTTGCCTTTTTAAAGCTTATCTCTTTCATCTAATGTTAATTATACCCTCTCCCCTAATACTTAAACAATGTCATACTATGTTCTCATTTAAGGATTTATATGTGATTAAAATTTTTGGCCTAAAATCAATATTCTATTAATAGTAACTACTAAAAAGCTGCTATCACCTAAAAAACAAATATTGTTTAAAAGTATCTATTGCAATACCAAAATAAAAGATGGTTTGTGCACCTAAAAAATAACGATTGCTTAAAAGTAATATTAAATTAATATGTAACCTTAAGCTAAAAGTTCCTCAATATCTTTTTCTATTGATTTTGGAGTTGTTTGTGGTGAAAATCTCTTTATTACATTTCCTTCTCTATCCACTAAAAACTTAGTAAAATTCCACTTAATTTTACTTCCAAACATTCCACTTTTCTGTTCTTTTAGGTATGAATATAATAGAGATTCATTTTCTCCATTAACATCAATTTTTTCAAACATAGGGAATGTTACTCCAAAATTTAATTTACAAAAGTTCATTATTTCTGAATTACTTCCTGGATCTTGTTCCTTAAATTGATTACAAGGAAATCCTAAAACCTCAAAGCCTTCATCCTTATATTTTTCATAAAGCTCCTCTAATCCATCAAACTGTTTTGTAAAACCACATTTACTAGCAGTATTAACTATTAAAAGAACCTTTCCTCTATATCTTTCTAAACTTACGTTTTCTCCATTAATATCTTTTACACTAATATCATAAATTTCCATACTACTCACCCCATATATTTTAAATTGTATTTTTTAAAATTTAATTTTATACAACTATTTTAATTCTATACCCTTAATATGTCAATATACATTTGCATTAATCTAAAAATAATATTCTTCCATTTTTTAGTAATAATTTTGAAATTCTCTGCATATAAATATCATAGTAGGGGAGTTTTTTGATAATGTACTAATTTGTCTGCTTCTTCATAAATTATGCAAAAAAAACTTCTCACAGTACAATATTCGCCAAACTCTACATCAAATAAAATCTTAATATTTACCTAACCTAATACCAAAATAGAGCTTACTTTTATTAAAAAGTAAGCTCTATGTTTTTATACTTCAATCTTATTTATTTTTAAATTTTACGCTTGACTTGCCCAATCTGCAGGATAAGTTACATAAATGAATCTAGCATAATCTGGAACTGAGAATTGAATTTTTGATCCTTTAGGTATTAAAATAATTTCCCCAGCATCTGCTGAAATTTTTCTTCCGTCTATTATTATGTCTAAATGACCTTCTATAACATAATCAATTTCATCATAGTTTAAAGTCCAGTCAAAAGTAGTTTCTTTCATTTCCATTATTCCAGCCCCTAGTCTTGGACTTTCTTCTAATGTAAATAAATCCTTAGTATAAACTATATCTCTTGGATTTCCAGTATCTAATCTATTAGATTCATCAACCTTAACTGTTGGAAGCTTAATTGACATTATTCCACTTTTATCTTTATTTCTTATAAAGTCAACTGAATCATTATTACATGCTCCAGCAAGCTTTTCTTCAATTATTTGTCTTACTAGTTTTTCTAATAATTCTTTACTTATGTTTTCCATAATTATTTAGCCTCCTCTATTTTTACTAAAGTTTTATTTGCTATGAACATTGCAAGAAGAACCGCTGTGATTCCTCCTACTAATTTAGCAATTATCATAGGAAATATCATATCTGCATTAAATCCAGCTGTAAATCCTAAATGATCACCAAATACAAATGAAGCTGATACTGCAAAGGCAATGTTTATTATTTTTCCTCTGTCATCCATGTCTTTTAGCATTCCAAACATTGGAATATTGTTTGCTAAACTTGCAACCATACCTGCTGCAGCTATTTCATTCATTCCTAATATTTTTCCAAGTCCCATTAAAGGTTTCTTGAATACTTTAGTGATTATATAAACTAGTGGAAATGCTCCTGCTAAAACTATAGCAATATCTCCAACTATTTCTATACCTTCACTTATAGGATTCATTCCTGGTATTATTACTATTCCTGTTAAAGCTTCTATAATAGCAGCTGCCAAAGCTAAGGTTATAACTATAACAACACCTTTACCAAAGTAAGTAAATCCTTTAATCATAGCATTTTCAGCTTTCATTAAACCTATAGCTATTAAAATTGCAAATATAATTATTGGAACTAAATTTTTAAGAATCATCATTGCTGGGAATCCTGCAACTAATCCTCCAACAAAGGCTCCTACTGGTATAGTTATTATTCCTGCTAAAATTCCTGTTGCTAAGAATTTATGATCTTTCTTTTCTATAATTCCTAAAGATACAGGTATTGTAAATACTATAGTAGCTCCCATCATAGCTCCTATTATTAAACCACTAAACATTCCTGCTTGAGGATCTTGTGCTAAACTAGCTGCAAGTGGTGCTCCTCCCATATCATTTGCAAGTATTGAACCTGCAAACATTGCTGGATCTGCTCCTAAAGCATTAAATACAGGTGTTACTATTGGTCCTAAAACATTAGCTAGTACTGGTGCTAAACATATAACTCCAACCATAGCTAAAGCTAGTGAACCCATTGCCATAATACCTTCTTCAAACTTTTCACCTATTCCAAATTTGTTTCCTAGGCATTTGTCTATAGCTCCTAAAGCCATACATACAACCATTATATAAATTATAACTTGGTTTATACTACTCATTTCTCTTCCCCCTTATTCTCAAAATATGGACTTAATTATTTTCATAGATTTATTTAATTAAATTTTTTGCTATCTCACTATGTACAAAAGGAATTATAGAAACATTTATAATGTCCTTTTCTTGTAAAATAGCTTGTCCTTCTCTCATTCCATTTTCTACACTGCTTAAATCTCCTGAGACTATATATACAAGCTTTCCACCAATTCCAAAAGCTAATTGAAGCTTAACTAAATTAACCTCACTGCTTTTTAATGTTTTATCTAGGGCTAATATACCGGAAGAAACCTTTCCTGTTTCCATTATTCCAATTGCTTTATCCTCTATGTTTTTTTGAGAATATTTTCCCTTAAGAGCATTTATTATGTCATGGTGAATAGAGTTTATAATAAAGCTTCCAACTAAATATTTCTCTCCAAGTCTTTCTCCAAATTCTATAGCTTCCTTAACCTCTCCAGCATCTCCATTAACAATTAAGAAGAATTTTCCAGGACAAATACTTTTAAGGTAAGAAACCTCTACAAAAGCTTTTTTAACAACCTCATTTGAAACCTCAATGCCTTTGCTGATACTTCTAAATTCTAAAGCTCCTATACTTTTTTTCATATTAATCCTCTTCAATATCTATAGAATCTACAATACCTACTATGGCAGCATCTATAGGAACTTCTCTATTTCCAATTGATTGTCTTGCAGCACCACCCTTAGTTATAAGAACAGTATCTCCAATTCCAGCACCAGCATTATCAGCAGCCACAAATAAGCCTTCTTTTTCCTTATCTTTACTTATAAGAAGCTTAACTATTAAAAACTTTTGTCCATTTAGTTTTTCGTCTTTTCTAGTTGCCCACACATTTCCTACTACTCTTCCTATTTCCATAATAATTCACTCCCAATCCTCTTATTACCACTTTCCTAAAAATAGTCTCAAATCATTAATTTAACGCGTTAAACCTACTCTTAAAAATTCATTATAAACTCCACTTATTTTTATAATACCTTTAATTTAGCATGTTAAATTTAATCTTATTAACCTCTCTTAATTAATGAGTTTCTTAATTAGACTTAAAATCTCTGATTTGATAGCTTGAACTTATAACTAAAAATATATTTGAATACTAGATGTTCTAAATAAAATTTAAGATATCTAAAAAATTTACACACATAAACTTATTTTCACAAATAACAATAAGTAATAAGTTCATTATTTTAAATATGGATGACTCTTAAGTTTAATTATCTTCATAAACAAAAATCATCCATATTTTAAAGAGTAAGCTACTTTAAGAAAGCACAACTTTTAAATTATTTATACGAATATAATCCTTTGCTAAGGGAGTAATTATAGCCTTTTTATCAACTATTAAGGTTCTTACTCCATTTATGTGAGGCTTTCTTAAATCACTTTCTGATACTAATTTCTTATTTGAAAGATTTATGGTGAACTCATCTGCAATAACAGTAGTCTCTAAGTCCAACTTTCCTTCAACCTTATTTTCACTGCATAAACAAAGATTTTTACTTATTTCTTCTTTAATCCCACTAAAAGAAACTTTTTCATCCTTGCTTTCTATTGAAATCCTATTTAAATCATCTATAACCTCTATGCCATAAGCTAGAAGCTCTTCCTCAAACTTAATATATTTATTGTATAAAACTTTTGGAGCTGTATTTCTGTACTTTCTGTACTCAATACCATCCTCAAGAATATAAACTTTCTTACCTTTTAAAAGCATTTCTAAAGCAAAATTTTCTGCCTTTGTTGTACATGTTCCTTGAGCTATGTTGCTAAGTCCCTTAATACAAAGCTTTGATATAAGTAGTATGTCGCAATCTTTGCATTCTGATGTTAATGGATTAATATCAAATCCTTTTAAGGCTTCTCTGTAGAAACTTACATTACTCTCTCCAATTACAACAATGGATTTTCTCTTTTCTAAAGAATTGCTTTTATTATTTTCCTCTTGAATTCTCTTGTATATTTCATCTACTAAAAATTCAACTAACTTTTCATAGTCCATATTATCCTTACCCCCTTTCATTTAGAGGCTTCCTCTCACTTACATCACCTAAAATATTATTTAAATGCTCCTAAGATTTTAGATTGTTAAACTATATAATCCTTTACAAAAGCTTTTTATACTAAATTAAGATAACTCTTTAAAACCTTTTATATCATTAAATTAGTACGAAGCTTTCTAAAGCATAATTAACTTTTAACTTAATATATAAGCTTATTATCTTAAATTATTATTTTTCATCTTTTCCAACAATTAAGGCAAAGGTTCCCTTTGAAAATCCGCAGGCATTTGCTTCATCGTAATCAATATGCATAAATGTTCTGTAATCCTTGCTAACTCTTACAATTACATCATCAAATATTAAAGGTCTTTTCCCTAAAACCTTAACTTTTACGCTTTCATTGTTACTAACACCAAATTTTATTGCATCCTCTGGTGTCATGTGTATATGTCTTTTAGCAACCATTAGCCCTCTATTTAAGGCTATAGAAGCTCTCTCTGTTGAAATTGTTATTTCTGGAGTATTCTCTAAATCTCCACTTAATTTAACTGGAGGTATAGATCCTAGTACTAGAGCATCTGTAAATGAAACTTCCACTTGAGTTTCATTTCTAGGTGGTCCTAAAACCACAACATTATCTATCTTACCTCTAGGCCCTGATATAGTAACTCTTTCTTTACAAGCATACTGACCTGGTTGAGATAAATCTTTTATTCTAGTAAGCTCATGTCCTTCTCCAAATAATATGTCTATATGCTCCCTAGTTAAATGAACATGTCTACCTGAAGCTTCAACTTCTATAAAAGCTTCATCCTTAACCCTTCTGACTACTTCCTCTATAATGTCCTGTAATAGATTGTCCATAGCTTCCTCCTATTTCTCGTACTTTCCTGTTCTAACTTTAAAGATCATAATCCAAAATACTGAGGATAGTCTATTTAAAGCTCTAATTAAATCTTCTCTCTCAACTTGTCCATATTCACCTTTAAAAGCTTCATAAGCTGAAAGCTCTGTTTCTCTAGTTAAAGTTCTTAAAATATTTAGTGCAGCCACTATTTCACCCATTTCATAAGTTGGCATTTCATGTCCTATACCAAAGTATTTTTTAGGGTTATGTGATTTTTCTCTAAGATCCTTTTCTGTCATTCCTTGAAGAGAAAAACCTTCTAAAGGCTCACTTAAAACCTCGCATCTCAATATTCTTCCTATAAGAGTTAGTATTTCTTGAAGATCTTCTACAAGTTTATTCATTCCTTGCTTATGACAAAGAATTTGTGTTTCAACAATTCTTGCTTCAAGAGAATCTATCTTACCTCTGAATATTATTCTCTTATGATCTTTAAATACAAGAAGATTTCCAGTTAGCTGTGTCATATGCTCTGGCTTTTCATCTAACTTGGCTCCAAAAACAGTTTCATACTTGTATTCTTTTTCCCTAACGACTTCTCTTATTATCTCTTTAGGTTCTGTTTCTTTATTTAATTTTTCTTCTTCAGAATTAACATAAACTAAATTTATATTATGTTCAGCTAAATAAGACTTTGCAGATGGAGTTATTATTTCTCCCTTTACAACCTTAAATTCTTTTAAAGCTTTTAGGTCTTCTCTACTTAATCTTTTTCTTACCTCACCTTCTGTCAAAACAGCCATTTTATCACATCCCCTATTAGATGTATAAAAGGAGTGCATAAAAGACTCTTTATGCAACCCCTAATTACAACTTTTTATTATTCAGCTTTTGGTGCCTTTGGTAATATAGCATCCACTTCAAAGTGTGGTCTTGGGATTACATGTACTGATATTAAATCTCCAACTCTTTCAGCAGCAGCAGCTCCAGCGTCAGTAGCAGCTTTAACAGCTCCAACATCTCCTCTAACCATAACAGTTACTAATCCTCCACCAACTTGTTCTTTTCCTACTAATTGAACATTTGCAGCCTTAACCATTGCGTCAGCAGCTTCTATTGCTCCTACTAATCCTCTAGTTTCGATCATTCCTAATGCGTTTGCGTTTGCCATAACAAATTCCTCCTCAAAATATCCTTCTTAATTTTTTAATTTAGACTTTAATTTGTCTTTAATTTAATTTTAAACCTTTTTAGTTAATATTTCACATATTGCTTTTAACTAAAAAGTCTTTAGTATTATAGTATTTTTACGTCTTTATTAATTTGAATCATTTAAATTTTATATTTATCTATTAGCCTAAAGAAATTCCTCTAGACTTTTAATATCGCTTTAGTCCTAAGATCTAATTTTCCTAAGACTAAAACATATTAATCATTTTTATATCTTTTCATTTCTATGTAATGAAAATTATCTATAATATTAAATAAGTCTTTAATTTATATTAGAATCAAATTATCTTAAAACTTACTTAAGCTCCTCAATAATCTTCTTAACTAATAAGTTTATTAACTCTTCCTTGTCACCTAAGTCTAAACTTGCAGCAACTTCCTTTGTAGCTCCTACAGCTAACTCTCTAATATCTTCAAGTTCTCTAACTCCATAAGCTACATTTCTTGTGTTCATTAAATCTAATGGTCCTATATTGTGTGATGTAGAACTTCCTCCAACTGCACCGCATCCTAATGTTAAGGCAGGTACTAAGTTGATTGTAGCTCCTATTCCACCAAGAGCTCCTGGTGAATTTACTACCATTCTTGAAACTGGCATTTCTAATGCGAATCTCTTAACAAGCTCCTCATTATTTGCATGCATACAGAATGTATGTCCAGCTCCTTCATTTAGTAATATTTCTCTACATCTATTTAATACAGCATCTACATTCTCTTCTACAAAGAAAGTTAAAATAGTTGTTAACTTTTCTCTTGAGAATGGATACTTATGTCCAACATGGCACTCTCTTGGAATTAAAACTCTTGCCCAAGATGGAATTCCTTCTAAACCAGCTAATTTAGCTATGTCTTGAGGAGTTTTTCCAACTATTTGTGGATTCATAGTTCCATTTGCTCTCATTACAAATTTAGATAGTTGATTTGCTTGTTCTTCAGTTAAGAAGTAAGCTCCTTGTTCTTTTAATTCTCTAACAACTTCATCTTCCATAGCTTTTTCAACTACTATTGATTGTTCTGAAGCACATATTGTTCCATTATCAAAAGTTTTAGAATCTAATATTCTCTTAACTGCTAACTTAACATCTGCACTCTTATCTATGAAGGCTGGTCCATTTCCTGGTCCAACACCTATAGCCGGTGTTCCTGATGAATAAGCAGCTCTAACCATTGCTTCTCCACCTGTTGCTAGGATTAATGAAGTATCTTTATTCTTCATAAGTTCATTAGTTCCTTCTATTGAAGGTACTGTAATGCATCCTATAGCTCCTTCTGGACAGCCTGCTCTCTCAGCAGCCTTAGCTATTATCTTAGCTGTTTCAATAATACATTTCTTCGCACTTGGATGTGGTGATAAAACAATTGCATTTCTAGCCTTTATTGAAATCATAGCTTTGTAGATTGCTGTTGAAGTTGGATTTGTTGATGGTATAAGCCCTGCAACTACTCCTACTGGCACCATAATTTTAAATGCTCTTTTTTCAACATTTTCCTCTACTATTCCAACAGTTTTTGTATCCTTTATTGATTCATAAACTGTTCTTGCAGCAAAAACATTTTTTAATACTTTATCTTCCCATTTACCAAATCCTGTTTCCTCATTTGCCATCTTAGCAAGTTTTTCAGAATTTTCATAAGCAGCATCAGATATAGCTTTAACGATTCTGTCTATGTCTTGTTGACTCATACGGGCTAACTTGCTTTGAGCTTCTTTAGCCTTTCTTATAAGCCCTCTAGTTTCCTGTATGGAAACTAAGTCTTTATCTAAAAACTCCATTAACTGTCACCTTCTTCATTATATTTTAGTAATATATCTACTAAATCTTTCTTCTTTAGAGACTTAAGTTTATTAGAAGTTATGTTGATATTTAAGGATTTTATTTTCTTTCTTAATTCCTTAACACTCATTTTAGATATTTCTTTTATATCTATAGAATCAGCTTCTTTATTCTCTGTGGTCTTATCCTCTGAATATTCTTCCTTATCTTCTATCAGTTCAGGTTTTATAATAACTTCTTCTAAAGATTCTTTTGAGCTTTCTTTATTTTGAGAGATTTCAAAAACTTCTATTTCATCTAAGTGAGATTCACCTTCTATTTTTTCAGAAATTTCTTCTACTTCATCATTAACATTTTTAACATATTCAACAACATCTTCTTGTAGGCTTTCTTCTTTAGATTCTGTTTCCTCTATAATAGTTTCTGTAATTTCCTCTCTTATCTCTTCACAAACCTCTTTAATATCTTCTTCCAACTCTTGAATTTCTTCTTCTGAACTTTTACTATTCATTAAAAGATTCTCTACCTCATCATCAAGTCTTGGAATTACATGAGCACTTCTTAAACTTCCAATTCTACTTGCATAATTTTCAGCAGATTCCACCGCAGCTTGTACAGCATCTACATCTCCTGTAATCTTTACAGTTACAATTCCTCCAGTAACCTTTTCTATTCCAATCAAATCAACACTTGCAGCTTTTAAGGCTGTATCTGCAGCACATATGGCTGGTACATATCCTATAAATTCTATTAATCCTAAAGCTTTTCCCATATCTTTAGCCTATTAGAATCCTAATGGATTACTAGCTACTGATTGTACTGCCTCTGCAAAGGCATCACATGCTGCTTTACATGCTGATTGTGATCCTGTAAGTAAGGCTCCTGCAAAGTTTGTTTCTGTTGGAGGTGCAAAGAATTCACACATTTCAACATCTGCAGCCTTTAATGCTGCATCTAAAGCATACATTGCTTCTAATGGAGGAGCTACTAAGTAAGCTAAAGCTTCACCTTCTCTTATTCCTGCTGTTTTTGAAAGATATGATCCAGTTCTTGATACACATTGAGCATAGTAACAAATTGAATCATCTTCATTTGCACTTACAAATCCAACTCCACTATCAATGAAATCTAAAGTAGCATTTAATCCACTTCTAACTTCAGCAGGACTTGGTCCAGCTAAGATACCAATTACTTCTCCAGCTAATTTTGTTGAAGCATTTCCAGCTCCAGCATACATTGATCTAGCATAAACTACATCTACCTCTGCTGCTTTTGTAGCCTCATCTAAAGCTGTATAAGTTACATCATCACAATCTGCTGTGATTAAACCTAAACTCTTGTGATGTGGTTCTAATTCTAATTTTTTAGCCATTTCTCGACTAACATTTGATATTATCTTAACGCTTAAAACATTAGGACGTATTAAATCATTTTTCATGCTTAATTCCCTCCAAACTTATTATTTAAGATCTATTCCTGAAGCTTTTTTATCTAACATTGTTTTTATTAACTCTGCAATGTGAGCACCTGCTTCAACGGCAGTTGTTCCACCTTTATGAATATTTGATATAACAGTTCTCTTCGCTTCTGGCATTCCAACCTTTGGTTTATATGCTATATATGCTGACATTGACTCAGCAGTTACAAGACCTGGTCTTTCTCCAACTAGTAAGCAAACAACATCTGCTCCAGTTGCTTCTCCTACAGCATCCATAGCTGGAACTCTACAATATTTAACGAATAATATAGGCCCAACGTTTAAACCATACATTTTTAATCCTTGTTCTATTGAAGGAAGAATATCTTCTAAGTTAGCTTCTATTGCAGCTGAACTTAAACCATCCCCAACCATAATTTGAACCTTAGGGTTTTTATCGCATTTTTCTTTTATAACCTCTATTGTTTCTGGTGAGAATTTTCTTCCAAGGTCTGGACGAGTTACATATTCATCCTTATCAGTACACATAGTTTTCACAGGTATTAAATTATTTTTCTTTATAAACTCCTCTGAAACATCTGAGAATACTGAGTCTTGTGCAGCAGCATGGTCAGCTCTCATTCTTAAAGCTGTTATAGTTTTATATCTAGCTCCTGCTCTTCCTAAACCTAATCTAGCTGGTGTTTTAGCTTTCATTTCTAAGTAAGCCTCTCTATCAGCTGGATTATCAACTAAAAGTTGTTTCTTTATATCTATATCTGTAATATCTGGTATAAACTCATCACTTTCCACTTGAGATTGATTTTTTGAAACTTCCTTAACCACTTTTTCTACTGATTGCATATCAACTTGTCCAACCATTTGGCTAACTAATTGCTCAACCATTAGTTTTAAATCTTTTTCGTTCATAACTCTCTTCTCCCTCCTATCCTAAAAGTACAGATGCATCTCCTGCTTTTTTAGTAAGTTTTCCATTTTCATCTACGAATCCCATTTCAACTAACCAATCTTGGAACTCTTTAATAGCTGTTAATCCAAACATTTCTCTTAAAGCAGCAGTCTCATGATATCCTGTAGTTTGATAGTTAAGCATTACGTCATCTCCATGTGGAATTCCCATAAAATAAGTACATCCTGCTGTTGTTAATAATACAGCTAAGTTTTCTATATCATTTTGGTCTGCTTTCATGTGGTTTGTATAACATGCATCACATCCCATTGGTATTCCTGTTAATTTACCCATAAAGTGATCTTCAAGACCTGCTCTTATTACTTGTTTTGAATCATATAAATACTCTGGTCCTATGAATCCAACAACTGTGTTAACTAAGAATGGTTGGAATCTCTTAGCGAATCCATAACATCTAGCTTCCATAGTTACTTGGTCAACTCCATGGTGAGCATCTGATGAAAGTTCTGAACCTTGTCCAGTTTCAAAATACATTACATTTGGACCTGTAGCTGTTCCTTGTTTTAAAGCTAATTGTCTAGCTTCTTCTATAGTTGCTGCATTAAATCCAAAAGCTTCATTTCCCTTTTCAGAACCTGCTATTGATTGGAATATTAGGTCTGTCGGTGCCCCTTGTCTTATAGCTTCCATTTGAGTTGTTACGTGGGCTAGTACACAAGTTTGAGTTGGTATTTTAAATTTTCTTTTTATTTCATCAAATCTCTTTAATACTTTAGTAACACTCTCAACAGAGTCATCAACTGGGTTTAATCCTAAAACTGCATCTCCAACTCCAAAAGTTAATCCTTCTAATAATGAAGCCATTATTCCATCTGGATCATCTGTTGGATGGTTTGGTTGAAGTCTTGCAGATAAAGTTCCTTTTTCACCTATTGTTGTATTACAGTGAGCCGTTACCTTTATCTTTCTTGCTCCATATATTAAGTCCATATTAGACATTAATTTTGCTACAGCTGCTACCATTTCAGAAGTTAAACCTCTTGAAATTCTTCTTATATCAGCACCTGTTGTATTTTCATCTAGTATCCATTCTCTAAATTCAGATACTGTCCAATGTTTTATTTCATTGTATATTTTTTCATTTACATCATCTTGAATTATTCTAGTTACCTCATCTATTTCATAAGGAACTGCTGGGTTATTTCTTAAATCCTCTAAAGTTATATTTGATAATACAACCTTTGCTGCTACTCTTTCTTCTGAAGACTCTGCTGCTAATCCAGCTAATCTATCTCCTGATTTCTCTTCGTTTGCCTTAGCCATAACCTCATTTAAAGATTTGAAAGCATAGACTTTTCCAAATAATTTTGTTTTTAAAATCATTTCTTATCCTCCTTCCAACTAGTTGAAAACTAATGTTTTTATAACAACAGGTAATACTTTCCCATCTGCAATTGGTGTTCCAAGGTCTATGTAATCTCCATTTTCAACCTTAATGCCATCAATACATATAATTTCTTTTTGGAAATTAAGTAAGGAATATATTGCTTGTCCTAAAACCTTAGCCATATCATTTTCAACAACTACTATTAGTTGTCCCTCTTTCTCAATCAAATCCTTCATTCCATTTACAAGACCTTTTGCATATTCCTGTATCTCTTTAAAGGACGGATTCTTTTTACCATTAATAGCTATTGCTATCTTTTGAAAGTCATTTTCTAGTCTGAACCACTCTATTTTTTTCTTAAGGGCTGTTTCTAATTCATAAGCTCCTTGACTTTCATCTTCTAAACTAAGCTTTAATATTGGTAAATTCTTTATTGGGAAACTATCCTTTGTGTAAGTAATTGTACTTCCACTTATTTCTGTTGTATGAGAGCCAGCTCCCACAACAGTTGCTCTTATGGTTTCAATAGATTTTACTACTTTAAGCTTCTTGCATAAATCTGAATTTTTAATAGCTTGTCCTAGTATTATTCCTATATCTCCATATTTAAAATAGTCTTGGATTTCTCCCTCATAGTATATATAATCTGCAACACCTCCTGAGAAGGATATGCATTTTATCTCAGTTTCTAAGTCTATATTTTTATTAGTCACTATGTAATCAAAGTATTCATCCTTAGGTCTTAAGCCAACACTTTCCTCTAACCAAGCAACCATCATATTGACAACTGGTTGAATATTCTCTAGTGTTGCCTTAGTCCCTATTTCTAGACCTAAGTTCTTTTCTTTTATTATTTTTTCTATTTTAGGTGAAATATATATTATCTCTCTTGTATTTGGATTAATCTTTATAAGTCTTCCTCCTACATCTAGACATCCAGTGTCCTTAACTTCACCTCTTAAAAAAAGTGCAAGATTACTTGTACCTCCTCCAATGTCAATATTTATAACACTGGTTGAATGTTCCTTAGAATAAATATGTGCTCCAGCACCCTTTCCAGCTATGATACTTTCTAAATCCGGTCCAGCTGTTGCCACAACAAAATCTCCAGCAAATCCACTCAATGTATGTAATACATCGTTTGCATTTTCTTTTCTAGCTGTTTCCCCTGTTATTATTACTGCACCAGTTTGAATATCATCCTTATTTATTCCAGCCTTTTTATATTCTTCTTCAATAATTTCTTTTATTTTTCTTCCATCTATTTCAGTATTTGAAATAAGTGGTGTAAAATAAACCTCACTCCTATAGATAATTTCCTTATCTACAATGCTTATTCTTGGAACGGTAAAAGCTGATGCTTCATTTTCAACTATTAACTTAGAAAATATAAGCTGAGTTGTACTTGTGCCTATATCTATTCCAACACTTAAAAGTTCTTCTCTCATCCTTTCACCTCCTTAATATTTTTAAAAATTCATAAGCTGTTATTTTTCATATCAACTTATAATTAAATTCTTTAACTTAGATAATTATTTTAAAGAACTAAAAAGGCTTAAAGCTACAGAAATAAACCTGATTTAAAAATCTAAGTTTTATCTTCTATAACCTTAAGCCTCATTGCTCAATTCAAACCACTACTTCGCAGTTCATAGTTATTTACATTCTTTATCTTCTTCAATTTTAAAATTTAATAGTACCTTTGTTCCTTCTTTATTAGAAGTTATATTCATAGTTCCTTTTAGTTGATCCTTTATGTAACTATTAACTATGAATAATCCTAAATTATTATTGTTAATCAAACCTAAGTCAAATCCACAACCATTATCTACAACAGCTATGGCTTTATCTTCTCCATCACTTTGTATAAGAACCTGTATTGTGCCTTCATCTTTATTAATAAATGCATGATCAAAACAATTTTGTATAAGTTCATTCATTATTAAGAGTAATCCAGTTAGCTTTTCTCCATCTATATAGAAATTATTTCCTGTTATATAGATATTTATGTTAGATCCATACCAACTTTTCTTTATGTTTTCTGTTAGTACCTCAAGAGCATCTCTAACCTTAACATTACTGCCTTGAGATTTAGATAATAAATCGTGAGTAGTTGCAATAGCAAGTATTCTGTTTACACTCTCTTGTAAATATTCCTTAGCTTCATCACTTTTGCATCTTCTACTTTGACTTCTAAGTAATGCAGCTGCTGTTTGCAAACTATTTTTAACCCTATGATGAGCTTCTCTTAATGCCACTGATTTTAAAACTAACTCAGCTTCTTTATTTTTAACATCACTTATATCTTTTATTATCTCAATTATTCTTAGGTTTTCTTTGTCTATAAAAGTTCTACTTAATTCAAAATAAGAATTTTTCACTTGAACTTCTATTATTTGTTTTAAGTCACTCTTTTCACCAATAACATTTGAAATATCTTCAAACTTAGCATTATCTAAAGACAATTTATTAAAATCATCTCCATAGTCTATACTTTTATATCCTAAACTACTATATATATTATCTGCTTTAGTATTTTTTATAACAAGCTTTCCTCTTTTATCAAAAACAAGTATTCCGTCATGAAGATTGTTTGTTATTAAAGTACCTTCTCTTAGAAGATTTAAAAAACCTTTTGATTCTGAACTTTCATTCGCAGAACTTATATCAATTTTGAAATCACTTTCAAGCTCATTACTAATATCTTTTTCTAATATAACAACTCCTACAACCTTTTCTTCATTAAGAATTGGATGTATTCTTTGCTTTACAAACTTATTTTCTTGAGTTAGTGCTTTTATGTCTTTATTAACTGTTCCATTTTTTAAAGTTTCTATAACACCTGGCTCATTTTCTTTTAAAGCTTTTTTTCCAACTACTTTTTCTTTATATAAGGAAGGCTTGTCTTCTGGAATAGCATGGTCTACTACAATAGCAAAGTTTCCATCTTTATCTAAAACATCTATAAATGCATCACTTTCATAAAAGTCTGCCATAATCTGTAATGACTTTGAAACTTCCCTTATCTTATTTATCTCATCTTCACTTAAAATTGCGTATTCTTTACATAATGTTCCAATCATTATTATCCCTCATAACCAACAATGATTATTTTTGCTATTTCAGCCATGGTAGTTCTTCTATCCATACTTAATTTTCTTATTCTGTTATAAGCATCGTTCTCATTTGAGTTCAATTGCTTAACAAGTATTCCTTTTGCCTTCTCTATTAACTTTCTATCATTTAATTTATTGTTTATTTTATCATAATCTTTTTTAAGTTCATCAAATTCTTCTGCCTTTGATAAGCACATTTCTACAGTAGGAATAAATACCTTCTCATTTACAGGCTTAATCATATATCCAAAGGCTCCTACTTCTTTAGCCATCTCAATATACTTTTTGTCTTCAAATGCTGTTAATAATATTATGCCCCCAACTAATTTTTCCTTAGTTAACACCTTACTAGCTTTTATTCCATCTAATAAAGGCATATCTATGTCCATTAAAACTAAGCTAGGATTATACTTTTTACAAACTTCAATTGCTTCAAAACCATCAGAAGCCTCTCCTACAACATCGTATCCATTAGCCTCTAAAATTTCCCTTGTATCCATTCTTGTAATAGGCTCATCATCGACTATTACTATAGTTCTTTTCATTAACAGTTCACCTCAAATTAAAATTTGTTTAGGTAATTAAATAACTCTTTAACTCCCACATCATCTACTGTATCAACTTTAAATATTTTGCCTACTCCAGCTAAATTTAACCTTTCTTCTGCTACTTCTATTTCTGACTTATCCTTAGCTAAATTTATCTTTGTGATAATACCTATAACTTCTTTACAAAATATACTTGCAAAGCCTGGAGCAATATAATTTTCTTCTGAAGTACAGTCATAGACTAAAGCTATAATATCAGCATCTGCTGCTGTAACTATTAAAGCAGTATAGTATCCTCTATTTTCCATATATTCTCCTGGAGTATCTATGGCATTATCATAAAGTTCTATGGCTTGAGTTTTCTTATATTTTATTTCTAGATTGTTTAAGGCTTGACACAATGTTGTTTTCCCACATCCTGTCTTCCCCATAAATATTACTCTTCCCATATATTAAGTCCTCGTAATCTTAGTTGATGAGAAATTTAGAATGTTACCTAAAACATCTAAAACTTCATTTAAGGCTGACTCAACAGAACTTATATCACCAGTTACTACTAAAGACCCACTAAATCTATCTATAAAACCTAACGAAACTCCTGAAGCCTTTGTAGCAACGTCTGCCGCAATAATAGAGGCTTCACTTGGTGTTATAGTTAGTATTCCTATGGCATCCTTCTTGTCCACTATAAGACCTAATTTTTTATATATGTCCTCATTAGGATTTGCAATTATATGAGCAAGTGTAACTTGTTTTCCTGGTACATATTCTTGTATAATTCTTTGTTTTGACTCTTCTCCCATATATTTCTCACCTTACTTTCCCACGTTAAATTGTTAACTACTTAAATCCTTTTCACAACTATTTAGTAAAAAAGCTCCTTAAAGTTTCATTCCTACCTTTAAGTAAATGAAATACCTTTAAGAAGCTACTTTGCTCTAAAACTTAATCACACCTTTGTGATATCTTTATTATAAAATTTAATCATACAATTGTCAATGTATTCACATATTTTTTATATTATTTTGTCAAATTAACAAATTTCTTGTCTTTTAATTGATTCTTTACTAATTATATATTTATAAACCCTTTAAAATAAGCTCCAAAAAAGGACAAATTCTACTATACTTATCCTACTTTTAAGCTTTTAAAAAAACTATTTAATTTTATTTAAAATAGATATTATATCCTTTTCATCTGGTACTCTTGGATTACTTTCTGTACACGCATCTTTTAATGCTAATTTAGCTATTTCACTTTCTAATTTTTTTAGTTCATCACCATCAACTTTACACTCCCTTAAAGTTGTAGGCATATTCATTGCCTTTTGCATCTTTTTAATTTCATTTACAAGATTTTTTACTAATCCTCTAGTATTCGATCCTTGTAATCCAACTATTTTAGCTATTTTAGCATATTTTTCTGCTGCTTCACTAAATTCCTTAGAATTATAACTTGTTATGTTAGCATTATATTCTATTACATGTGGTAATAATATTGAGTTAGTTCTTCCATGAGGAACATGGAATTTTCCTCCTAAAACATGTGCAATACCATGGTTTACCCCTAAAGAAGCCTCGTTAAAAGCTAAACCAGCCAAACATGAAGCATTATGCATTTTTTCTCTTGCTTCTATATCGTTTCCATTTTCATAAGCTTTTAATAAATATTTAAACACTAAAGTAGCTGCTTTTTCAGCTAAGGCATCTGAAAAGTCTGTGGCATTCTTAGAAACATATGCTTCTAATGCATGAGTAAGTACATCCATTCCTGTATCGGCAGTTATAAAATTTGGAACTGTTTTAACAAGTTCTGGATCTAAAATTGCTATGTCTGGTAATAATTCATCTGATACTAAAGGATATTTAACTCCTTTTTGCTTGTCTGTTATTACTGAAAATGAAGTAACCTCTGAGCCTGTACCACTTGTTGTTGGTATAGCTATAAATTTAATATCATTTAATTTAACTAATTTTTTAGAAAAATCTATTATTGCCTTAGTTGCATCTATAGCAGACCCTCCCCCTAAAGCAATAACAACATCAGGATTAAAATCTTTAAGCATTTCTATTCCACTTACAACTAACTCAATAGGTGGATCTGGAACTATTTCACTAAATACAAAAACCTCAGATGATGTAAGGTTATTAGTTAATTTTTCTATAGTCCCTGACTTAACCATAAAAGGATCTGTCACTATAAAAACTTTTTTATTCTTAAGTTCCTTTAGGTAATCTAAGGCTCCTTCTCCAAAAAGTATTTCTGTCTTAATCTTAAACCTCTTCATTTTTAGCTCCCCTCTTCTTATTAATTATGGGTAAGAGCTTGTTTATAAATATATTTTTAGCTTACTAGTAATTTCTTGTTAATCTTTCATGTTTAATATAATTAAGGTGAATTTTTAATTATAAATAAAATTTATCTATTTCTAAAAATATACTTATAAAAAAATAAGAAGCTCCATAGGAATTTCCTATGGAGCTTCTTTGCTCTCTAAACACCACATTGTGTTATTTTTAATATACTCTTTTTAAAAAAACTTGTCAATAAAACTTAATTCTCTTTTTTAAGTTTCTTTAATTTTATATTTTTATAAATATAATATGAAAAAATAGCTATTACTATTATAATTATTAATGCTATTGAATAATGTCTTAAAGCTTTTTCTATAAATGATTTATTATCATATGCAAAATACCCCAATAAAAGATAGAAACTATCCATTATTGTTATACCTAAAGCTGAAAATATAACAAACATAATTTTATTAACCTTTTCAGCTCCAGCAAAAAGTGATATATATGTTCTTGTAAAAGGTAATAATCTAGCTAGAAAAACTGTTATTTTGCCATACCTAGAAAATAATCTCTCTATTTTTTCAAATATTGATTTACTTTTTTTATGCTTTCTCTCAACAAATGAAATTACTTTTTGTCCTGCATACATTCCCACTGAATAGCTTATTAGGGTACCAACTACTCCTCCTATGACAGCTATAGGTAAAACATATATCATGCTATATTTACCACTTGCTACACTAGCTCCAATTGCAGGTAATACAATTTCACTTGGAAATGGTAAACAAGCATATTCAAGCATGTTTAATATAAATATTCCTATGTATCCACAAGTGCTAGCTAAATAAACTATAAAGCTAACAAAGCTCTCTAAAAACCCCATAAACTATTTTCCTTCCCATATGTTGTATTAATTTGTAAACTAATTCTTAAATATGTATTTTACATCTAAATAACCAATATTTTTTAAGTTATTTTTATGATCATACTACATACATAATAATAACAAATTATTCTTTTTAATTTATTACTAAAAAGTTTCTTATTTCTGAAAACATTTTCTTGCATTTTAAAAAACAATGTATTATAATTAATGTAAAGGTTTTATCGATGAGACCCTCTTTTCTTAATTTATCATCGATAAAAGCAATTATTTTTTCATTTTTAATGCACTTTTGTGTTATTTACGTATTATTGAATGTGATTAAAAAAGACAAATACTAAGAGTATTTGTCTTTTTTATTCTAATTATATTTTTCTCCAATCATAAACCTCATTTTTAACATCTATCTTATGTCCATTTATTGAGACAATATTCTCATTAATCCATTTTATATCAATTAATTTTATCTTATAATCCCAATATATATTTCTTACTTCTCCACTCATATTATTAACTACTTCACACCTTACAGCCCAATCAGGTATTCCTCCAGAACTACATATATAATAATTAATAGTATATTTTTTGTTTGGAGATTTATACTCTTCTTGAAAGCTTCCTATGGGTAACTTTTCCATAGTAACATTATTGCATTTAATTTCATTGTAATAATAATTAAATGTAGAAATCCAAATTGCTATTAATGTAGCAATTGTAAGTAAAAATGTAAATAGAATAACCCTTTTATTGAACTTACACTTTTTCTCTAAACTTCTTTGGTCCACTTAATCGCTCCTTTAAACTGTCTATATATTTATAAAATTTATCCCCAACCCGTTTTAATACAAGTTTTAGTTTATTTCCAAATTAATATGTTAAATATTTTTTATTATAATGCTCCTTATATACATTTAAGAAATTTTCTAATATTCTAGCTGTTATTCCCCAAATTACAAAATTATTATATTTATAGAACATAACCTTATATTTTCCCTCTCTAAATTTATAACCTTTACCACCTATTATATTATGAAAAGGGAAATCTTCCTTTGGCATATTTATAATTTTGCTGTAGGTAATTTCAGGTTCATAATTTAATAAATATTTTAAAGAAACTAATAATATATCAGATACTTCTTCTTTGTTAATTGAAATGAGATTTTTTATATCTTCTTTTTGATTTTTTTGAACTCCTAAAAAAGGATAGATTAATATGTTGTTAGGTGAAACATAAAAATCTAATTGGCTTATGATTTCCAAATTTTCTTCTCCTAAACCAATTTCCTCAAAGCATTCTCTTAAGGCAGCTTCTTTAGGAGTCTCTCCCTCTTCTATGGCACCACCAGGAAAACATATTTCTCCTGGATTACTATTTAATTTATTGTTTCTTATTTCAAAAATAATATTATCTTCTCCATCTATATTTACAACGGGGATTAAAACGGAACATCTTTTCATGTCCTCTTCCCCATTTATTCCTATTTTATAATCTCTAAAGATATCTTTTATATTCTCAATATTATTCATAATATAATTCACCTCTTAATACCACTAATGTATTTTCAATACTTATTATCAATATTATAAAATTAAATTTATTTTTATTACATTAAGTTTTGTTATTTTATTTATTGGTTTAAGAAACTTCTAATAAACTTAACTATAAAATTAACTCTATTAATCTAACTTCAATTATTTTATCATAATATGATAAAATCACAATATTATTTTAATGTTTACATTAAAATATATAAAATTTATTTTAGACAATATTATAAATAATAAGATTGAACTACTTTGATAATAATATAGAGTATATAAATCTTATAAGAAAGGTATAAAAATTATGAGTGAAAAATTTAATCCTGATAACTTAGAAAAACTTAATAATCCAGAAAGATTAAACTTAATAGATTTAAGAGAACTTTTAAAAATTTTAGACTTAAATGATTGTCCAAAAATTGCTGATGTGGGAGCAGGCACTGGACTATTTTCACGTGCATTTTTAGAAAAGATTCCTAATTGCACCTTGTATGCCCTTGATATTTCAGATGAGTTTCTAAACTATATGGATATAAATCTTCAAGACTATTATGGTGATAGATTAAAAATTGGAAAGATGCAAGAAACTCATATTCCATTAAAAGATAACTCTATTGACTTAATAGTCATGATAAACCTTCACCATGAGCTATTATCTCCTAAGGAACTTTTAAAAGATGCTTATAGAGTATTAAAGGAATATGGGAAAATTTTCATTGCTGATTGGAAAGAAGGTATGCATAAAGAAGCCTTAAGTAAGGATTCTATTATATCAGATATGAAAGAAGCTGCCTTTTCTCCTATTGAAGAGGTATTGCTTTCAAATGAACTACTATGTCTAATTGGAGAAAGATAAAAAAAGAGCCTTCCTTTAACCGCTCTGGAAGGCTAAAAATAAATTATATAACTAAATCTATACATATATAAACCAATATCTTAATACGTTTACATTATAATTCTAATTTTAGACCAAATCAAGCTTTTTTAAAAAAAATAGTTATTTTTATCCATAATAAAGAGGAAAACTTTAAATATAATATTTCTCCCCCTCTTAAATTTATTGATTATAAAGAATCTTAGAAATAATATTTAATATTTTTTAAGATTCTTTTTTATGTATATTTTTCTTATAGCTGTCAATAATCTCAGTATAAATTCATATTAGGAGGGCTATTAAATGAATAAAAAAAATATTTTAGTACTTGTAGGATCATTGACATGTGTAGCTTTATTAGGTTATTTTACATATTCAACGGTTTCTACATTAATGAAATCTAAATCCGTTTCTCAAGAGGTTACTGTTACTGAAGATACCTCCTCTGAGAATAAAGATAAAAACTCACAAGATGACTTAAGTGAAAGACTAAAAGAAACTGACGATAAGAAGGAAGAAAATAAAGACAATACTGATGAAAAGAAATCAGAAAAAACTGCTAATAATTCAGAAAATAAATCTGCTAATGATAAATCAAATAATTCTACTAATGAAAATAAAAAAAATACTTCTGATAAAAATACTAATTCAAAAGAAACATTAAATAATGATAAAAACAAATCTGAAAACTCTAAATCAGAAAGTAAAAATACAATAAGCTACTCTTCTTACTTAAAAGATTTAGAAACAGAAAAATATACTCTTAAAGAGGATGAAAAATTAAGTGACGTGGCTAAAAAGTTTAAGGATACTTGTACTGTTAATTCTAGTTTGAATATTATAAAATCTCTCAATCAAATAAGCAATACTTCATCACTAGAATCAGGGGATACAGTATTAGTTCCTGTTAACGCTTTTCAAGATGGGAAAAAATACTCTGTAAAAGAAGGGGATACTTGGTATAGCATAGCTAGAAAACACTACCCTAAATATAATCATGAGGTAGTTATAGATTTCCTTATGGATATAAACCCATTTAAAAATGATATTCTTCCATTAGGTGAAGATATATTCTTACCTAATATTTAAATATCTTACCACTTAAATATATAAATAAAAATCTTAACCTTTTTTCAAAATAAGGTTAAGATTTTTAAATTTATTTTTATATATAAAGTTAAGTTTAATTTTATTTAACTCTATTTCATATATTCTATAACTATTAAACTCTAATTTGTTTTTATTTAATTAATTTTATGATATTTGCTCTTACTTATTATTGTCCATAAAATTCCTATTAATATTAACTCTATAAGGATAAAGATATATACTCCATAATTAAGTCTATTAATTATATAATGAACTACTCCAAATATTCCACTTAACATAAAAATAAATAAGGTTATTCCTAAATCATCCATCTTTTCACCATCTTTAAAACTTATTGAAAATGGAAGATGTTTATCCATCAACTTAACTGTTATTAGGTTTAATATAATTATTACAAATAATATTGCTATAATTTGAGGAATAATTCTTAATCCAAATACCCATAAATATACTTAAAGCTAATATTGTATATACAGGTAGAACCATTTTATAAAACACACCTTTATATACCCCTTTAAATATTGAAGCCATATCATCTATAGGAACAGCTTTATAAATCCAAGAGGCTTTAAACTGATCTGAATATTTAACCATAAGGATTACAGGAGTCAACATTAATATACATATATACAAAGTGAAAAATTCATTTGAATTAGCCATATGATTTTTCCAATCTGCAAAACTTTCATACCTTCTAATAAAGTTAAATAAGAATATGAAAGGGAAAACTAAAGACATAGCTATATTGGGATATGTTTTTAACTTAAAATTTCTCTCACTTTTTATTATATTTACAGTAAAATTAAAGAAACTTTTCTCAGTACTACTTCTACACACCAAATTTCCAATCTTAAAGGAAAATGGAATTCTATCTTTACCTTTATAAGTATTATCATTTAACTTTTGAATGTAATCTTCAAACTTTTTAGCTATTTTAAAATAAATAAGTATTGATACTATTGGTGCTAAAATTGCTAATAATGCAAATATTATTAATGTCTTATCTATTACTCCACTTTCTATTATTTCAAGAGGGGCAGCAAACCATAAAGGAGCTATAAATCCTTGCCACCAACTTGTTATGGCAAATCTACTACCTACATCTAGAAAATCAAAAAGTCTTCCTACAAGTTGATACATAATCATTATTCCAACAGTGAGAACTATTTGAACTCCATTTATTATGTCTTTAAGCTTTTCTCCATTAAAAAACTTAAGAACTAAATAATAAATAAATGCTGTTATAAGTATCATAAATAAATTAATAAGTATAATCTCAAGTATAAAAACAAGAGTAAATAATATACCATGTCTTAAAGAAACAAGTATCCCTACTCCCCCATAAGCTAAACTTAGCTTAGTCATATAAATTAAAATATTAGTAATCTTAGCTGCATTTATAGTTTTAGAACTTACACCAGTAATTCCAAGTAGATTTTTATCCCTAACATCTAAAAGAACATAAGCAAAATCAGCTATAAAACTAGTACCTATTACAAACATAAAAAATCCAAAATAAACAGCCATTTGAATCATTATATTATGCTTAATAATTATAAGAATAGACATAAATGCTCCCATTACTCCATAAAGAATTAATGCCTTGCCAAAATTATTATCTTTCTCATCACTATTTTTATTATTCATAGTTATTGTATGTTCTCTTCTTTTGTCCATTGTAAGCTTAGTCTCTAATATTAATCTCATCATTTCATAATCAACACCAAGCTTTTCATAAAATCCTCTTAATCTATGAACTACAGCTAAAGATTTATCCTTTCTCATAAACTACACCCCTTTATAAGTGCAGTAAATTCCTCTGCTAATCTTTTATGATCATTAAAACCAGTTAAGTCATTGAATATTTCTTCTAATGAGTCTTCATTAGAATTTTTCTTAAGTTCTTCAAAACTACCATCAGCAGCAACTACTCCATTGTTTAAAAGAATTATTCTATGACTTATTTTTTCAACAACATCAATTATGTGTGATGAATAGAATATGGTTTTCCCATTTTTAGCTAGCTCAGATAATATTTCCTTTATAACCATAACGCTATTTGCATCTAAGCCATTTAAAGGTTCATCTAAAAATAATATATCTGGATTATGTATAAGACTTGATATTAAAAGAACTTTCTGTCTCATTCCCTTAGAAAAGCTTGAAATTCTTGAATTATAAACATCTGCTATGCCTAATATCTTCATAAGCTGCTTACTTTTATATAAAACATCTTTATATTCCATACCATATAATTGTCCCATAAAAGTTAAATATTCCTTAGCAGTTAAAGTATCATATATGTCTGCCATTTCTGGAACATATCCTATCTTCCTTTTATAACTTCCATCGCCCTTTAAAATATTTTCTCCAAAAATTTCAACTGTTCCTGTATATCCACTTATAATGCCTAACATTATTTTAACTGTTGTACTTTTTCCAGCACCATTTGTTCCAATATATCCTATTATTTCTCCCTTGTGTATATCTAAATTTATTCCTTTTAAAACCTCTTTTGTTCCAAAATTCATCTTCAAATCTCTTATTTTTATAATTAACTCATTAGAATTTTCTAAAGCCACTAATACTTCCCCCATTTTATAATTTTTGTCCCTAAAAACCCTTACTAATTATCCACCTTATTTTTAAAAATTATTTTTCTTCTAGCTCTCTCATATAATTAGCTAACTTTTCAGAAGTTTCTTTTATACCCTCTTCTCTTTTTTTCTCATCCTCTTGTTCTTGTAATTGTCTCATTTCATCTACAAAAATTTTAGAACCTTCTCTAATAGCATTATTTCTAGCCTCTTTATTACTTGTGTAAGCATCAATATTTTTCATCTTATTATCCTCTTTTCTAATATTATTTAATGTAAAACCAAACCTAGTAAGTAATTGTTAATGAAGTTTTCTAAATAAATTTCTAAATTCTTTTTCAATTTTAAAGCCTATTTAAATACACTAAAACCAACTGAAACAAATAACTTTTAAAGTAAAATTTTACATTATAGCATTATTTTACACCACCATTCTTATTCACACAATATTAATACTTCAATTATCATTAACAAAATTTAGAAACCTATAAACTTATGGTTATCTTTTAATAAGTTTTTTAATACTATATATTGAATTGTGTTTTAACTTATGATATGATTTATCTAACAATTTAGTTGGTTTATTTTTCAATTTATTATCTTATTAACTAAGTTTATATTTAGGATATATTTTAATTTAAAATATAAATATAAAAATACTTTCAGGAGGTATAAATTATGTTAGTATTAACAACTGAAACAATACCAGGCAAAGGAATAAAAGAAGTTAAAGGACTTGTTAAAGGAAGTACTGTGAGATGTAAAAATATAGGTAAGGATATTACTGCAAGTTTTAAAAACTTGGTTGGTGGTGAAATGACTTCTTATACAGAAATGCTTACAGAAGCTAGACAAATTGCTATAGGAAGAATGGTTGATGAAGCTGAATCTTTAGGTGCAAATGCTATCATAGGAATGAGACTTGTTTCTTCTTCTCTTACTGCTGGCGCTGCTGAAATGGTTGCTTATGGTACAGCAGTTATTTATGAAGATGCCTAGATAGGAAGTGTTTTTATGATTATATTAGGATTAATTGCCCTATTTTATGGCTCTATGATTCTAGGATCTATAATTTTAATTATTTGGGCAATTAGGAGTAGACTTAAAGAAAAAAAACGTGAAAAAATTGATCACGAAAAATATAAAAAATACTAATTTTAGTTTGGTGTATACTTATATTTTAGTTCAATACTGACTTTATATGTTTTTTAAGATTTTCTTTAATATAATAATATAATAAAAAATTTCTATTAAATAAATAGCTGTATCAAAATAAGTTTTACTTTTGATACAGCTAATATATTATACAATAATTCTATTTCTTTTTAATTACTTTCTCTTTTTAATAGTTACTCCTCCAAGTGTAGCTAAAGCTGCACCTACTAGCATTAACTCACCTGCTCCTAAAGGTGATCCAGTGTTTGGAAGATTTCCATTCTCATCCTTATTGTCTTCATTTTCATTCTTATCTCCAGAGTCTTCTTTGTCTCCTTCACCTTCAGAACCATTTTCTCCACCTTCTGGTTTACTTGGCTTATTCTCCTCTTCTTTATTTGGCTCTGAATCAATAAAGTTATTTATTTTATTTGTTAAATCCTCATATGCTCTTACAATCTCATCATCTGAAGCTTTATTATTTAATAAATTCTCAATATTTTTTAATGCTTCTTCTAACTGAGTTCTTTCTTCATTTTTTTTATCTTTATTCTCAACTAAAACATCTTTTCCACGCTGAATTTCATTTTTAATATCTTCAATTATAGAATCTAAAGATACAAAGGTAGGTTTTACTTCAAAGATTTCCACCTTTCCAGCATCTTTTTCCCACACTAACTTTACAGATACTAATTGTCTTGGATTCTTAAGAACAAGCTCATTTAATCCCTTATCTAATACTCCAAGGTCTAAAGTTTCTCCATTTACAGTCTTTCCAATAACTTTCGCTCCTGATAAATTATCTGTACTCTGAGCAACTGTAACTTTTGAAACTAGTCTCTCATTAAAAATTCTACGTAGAAGATAATCTCCACTGTTAATTTCACCTTCTGGTATATATGCAGAATTTAAATTATTATCTCTTATATTCTCACTTCTATCTGTATAAGTTCCCTCTGAAGTAGCCTTAGTCTCGAATTCTTTTACTGTTTTGTTTACAGTAAATTCTCTAACTCTAGACCAACGATCCTTATATCCAGTTGAAATAACTCTAACATATCTAGCTTTTACATCTAAATCTTTTATTAAGGTATCAGTTCCTTCTACAACACCTAACTTTGTCCAATTTTCTCCATCTAAAGAATACTCAATATCTCCATCCATATAATCTCCGCCTGGTCCTTGAACTAAGCTTATATCTCTAATTTTCTTTTCTACCCCAAGATCTAATTGTACAAAGTCACCTTTTTTAATAGTATCTGAGCATACAAAAGATGTACCATAATCATTATCAGCAACAAAATCAGGATGTATATTTGCGTTTGAGCTTATTCTTCTATTTGTTGAAACTATTCCATTAGAATATCCTTCTAATGAAATCTTAATTTCATTAATATTAGCTTCAGTTTTTTCCTTCGCTCTTATTCTAAAGAACTTTCCTACTAAAGGAGTCTCATCATTAAAGCTAGTTCCATTGCAAACTTCTTCCCACTCTATATTATCAAAGGAACTTTCTAACACAAATTTATTGCTTTCTACATCTCCTAAGACTTCAAATCCAACTACATTTTTAACATCATTTATAGCAAGTCCTATAGAATCTCCCTCTTCAAAGGAAACCTTATTTATATTGCTTGCAGATATAATTTCATTTTCTCCCTCTGAAGACTTATTAATATTTGAGTCTTTAACTTCTATACTTCCTATTAATTTTTCCTTACTCTTTCCAGTATTAACTTTAAAATCTCTAACATATAACTTATTTTCAGAGTCTGAAAGAGCTCTATATCTTATAAATCTAGCCTTTATTCCTGTTTCAACTAGTAATTCCCTCTCTCCCTTATTAACCTCTAACTCTGTCCAATTTTCTCCATCTAATGAATACTCTATTACTCCATTTGTTAAAACATCTGTATCATTATTATTTCTTCCCATAAGAAGATATATGTCTTTAATCTCTTCAGCTTCTCCTAAATCAAATCCTATGAACTCATCCTTTTGTACTGGCGCTGCTGACCAAAAGCCTGTATTATCTTTATCATCAAACATATAATTTGGAACGTGCGTTTCTTCAGAAATAAACCATTCTGAATATTTATGATCAGCAATATTTCCAATTGATGTATAAGAATATTCCTTCTCCTCTAAAACAGTAGTTTCCTTATTGAAATATTCATTTCCAACTTCATGGACTTTTCTTATAAATGGATCTACCACATTGTTAGCAATTGTAGCTTTTATTCCATCTAAATTTCTAAGAAGTTTTATTCCTTCAAAACTATCACTCCAGAACTCTGACATATCCTTATTTACTATATCTTGTAATATTTCTATAGATTTAAGTCCAGCATTTCCATAAATCTCAAACTTTGATAAGTGTGAATCTAATTGATTTAATAAAGCTTTATTTTCTAAATTACTTCTTAATTTATTTGGCACCTGAACCATTTTAGAAAACTCATTTTGTAAATTGCTTAATTCTAAACTAATATCAGAACCTGCTTCCCACTTTTCCCATAAGCTATCTATAGTATTTTTAATCTCTGGTGAGTCTGGTCTTCCTGTATCTAATCTAGTTGAATGATTAGCAAAAATCTTAAATTCTTCTTTCATTTCTCCTGCAATAATTTCAATAGCTTTATCCCATGATTTTTCTGCTTCATATGAAACTGAATTCCATCCATAATCAGATCCTGTTAATGTGGAAACCTTTGATGCATCAGAAAATCTCATAGGATTGACTATGAATCCTGACACTTCCTCATCTAAATTTCTATCTAAATCATATATTGGTCCTAAAGCCATTTTATCCTCTTTATAATCATTAACAGGATAATTCCACCATAACATCATTTTTCTATTGTATACATTTGAAACCTTCTTTGCATCCTCTAAGCTAACTCCATTTGGAGGAATAACATCATTTCCTGTCCACATTACTTCAATATCCTTATCCAAAGTTTCTGCAAATTCTTTAGTATAAGTTTTTACCTCTTCTCCATTAAACATTGAGCTTCCCCAATATTCTACTGGAACAGTTATTAATGGCTTAACTCCTTCTTTATTTTTTATAAATTCTTTATTAAATCTATTTAAAACTTCTGCTTGTTGAACTCCACTACGATTCTCTATGTCGTCCCAAAGAATTGCAAAGCTTCTAACTCCCATATCATATAAAGTCTCCGCTTTATTTATTAAAGCTTTAAAATCTGCTTCTCCCTCAAACTTTATATCTAAACCTGGTGATATTGCAAAAACAAAATCAACCTTATTTTCATTAGCTGTTTTTATAAGTTCTTTCATTCTATCTAATTCAGAAGCTGGATAAGGCTCTCTCCACTTTTCTCTATGATATGGATCTGACTTTGGAGCATATATATAAGCATTCATTTTATATTCTCCATACATTTTTATTTGATCCAATCTTTCCTCTTGAGACCATGGTGTTCCATAGAAACCTTCAACTACAGCTCTCATTTTAAAACTCGGCTCATCTTTTATAATAACTTCATCTAAGATAACCTTATTATCTTCCTTTTTAATTAATTGCTTTAAACTTTTTACTCCATAAAAAGTTCCTGTTTCATCATTTCCTCTTATAACTATTTTATTTCCTTCTGTATTTTCATCAGTTACTAATACATAGCCCTCATCTTTACTTATTGAAGATGTGTCTACATTCATTTCTTCTAATGTATTTTCCATCTCTTCAATATTGTCATCGCTCTCTCCTATATAAATAGTAGTAGACCCCTCAATTTCTGATTCATTAATTTTTATGCCAAATTCAGTTAACATATTTTTCAAAAGTTCAAAGGCATATGTATCTGCTAAATCTCCTCCAACTATATTAACTGAATCTTCTAAGGTAAATTCACTATTTCCTACAGTCATATCCTTAGGAGTTGGATATATGCTTATATCTTTAGTAATATCATTATTCTTCATCTCATTTTTTAATCCCTCATCAGCTTTTACCGATACACTTATACCTAGGTTTAAAGCCATAACAGATGCTAAACACATAGTTAACTTTCTTCTAAAATCCCTTTTAATCATAAAAATCCCCCAATATTTCATTTAATATTTAATTATATTAATTCCTATAAAATACTTTTTATTATTTATTTTACATTTAATACATTTTTATGATATCATACGACACATTCTTTTAAAATCGTTTTCAAATTAATTAAACAAAAGTTAACAGTATTAATAAATTTCTATTTAATGAACAAACTAATAAAAAATAGAAAGGGTGATTATATGAATCTATTTAAAAGATTTTATATAAGTTTATTTACTCCTAAAAGATATAAAGAACTTATTAAAACTTCTGGAATAAGCACTTTCTTTTATTTACTTATTTTTTCTCTTTTATTAGGACTTTTATCTTTTAGTAGAAATTACACTGAACTTAATAGATTTTTAATTTCTAGAAAAGCTGCCTTTGAAGATAAAATTCCTCCCTTTGAAATCAAAGATGGAGTTTTAGACCTAAAAGATTCTAACTTTGTAGTTTTTCAGGAAGAAAATTGGACCTTTGTGTTAAATGATAAGGAACCTGCAAAGGACTTACTAAAAGATTATGAATCAGGAATTGCCTTTGGAAATGAATCTTTAATAATTAAATATAACAATAATAAAATTACTGAAGCTAATTATTCTAGTATGAATCTATCTTTAAATGATAATGACTTAAAAAATTCTATAAATAGTTTAGAGAGAACCTTTGGAAATACCTATTTATCCTTAATGGTTATTACATTTATTGCTTTCTCATACATTGCAACCTTAATATTAGCCATAATAACTAAAATTATATTTAGTATAAGAAATAACCCTATTGGATTTTTGGAAATAATAAAACTAAGTACTTATGGAATAACTCCATGCTTAGTATTATTAGCATTACTAAATTTAGTAAGCTTAAATATGCTTATTACTCTTCCCCTAAGCTTTTTAGTATCAATACTATATGTTTACTTTGGAATAAATTATTTAAATAAAAATAGAAATACTTTTTAGATATTATAAATAGATCCTATTTTAAATATTTATGATTATATAGATATTTAAGCCCTAATTATATTGATGTGTTCTCCCATACCTATATAAAAAACAACAAAAATTTAAAACTTTAATATAAAAAACAACAAGGTGATTGATAAAAAATTATAAAACTTATAAATTTTTTATACAACCACCTTATTATTTTACCTTAAATTAATACAACTAGAATCTTAATATTTAATTAATATTTAAATAAATATATCAAATTTATTACTTATTGTTATCTGCTAAAAATTCATTAGCATATCTTACAACTCCGCTTATATTTTTTAAAGCTTCTTCATTTAATTCTATTGCCATAAAGTTTTCTTCTGGCACTTCAAAAGGAGCTTTTATTCCAAAATCCCCAGCTTTTTTAAATCCAAATTTAGGATAATATTTATCATGACCTAAAACTATTATAGAATCATAGCCAAGCTCCTTAGCCATTCTCATTCCTTCTCTTATAAGTTCTCCTCCAATTCCAATACCTTGATATTTAGGTAATACTGAAACTGGTGCTAAAGCTAAAGTTTCATATTTTTCTGTTTCATTTTCTATATTAGCTTTAGTTAATAATATGTGCCCTACTATTTCCCCTTCTTTTTCAGCTACTAAAGATAAACCATCAATAAAGTTTTCTCCCTTTCTAAGTTTACTAACTAAAACATGTTCCATATGATCACTATATTCAGCATTTTTAAAGGCTTCTTCTACTAAAAGCTCTACTGTTTTATGATCTTGTTCTGACTCTTTTCTAACAATTATTTTCATAAATATAACATCCCTTCTCATATGTTTTATTCTTAAATTTAAAAATCAAATATATTTTTTGTAAAATATTCACTTTTAAATTTAAGAATACTCTATGTATTTCCTCTCTCTTATAGTATTTCAAATAAAAATAAATTTATATATATTAACCATTTATTCATGTGAAGTTTTCTCTCTATTAACAACAATATTTTAACCTTTCAGAAAACCTTGTAAAAATGAACACTTTAAAGAAAAACAGATGACCACAGAGGCTATTTATTTCTATTAAAGAATTGCCCCTTTAATCCTCATTACTCTTATTTTATATAGTTTGCTCTTAATATTTATTAAGATTATAATTAAAATATACAGTAATTTACTATAAAATATAATTTAAAATTCATAATTTTTTATTTCTATATAGTAGACATATGAGGTCTGCTATTTTCTTTATAGCTAAATTACCTTAATTTTAGGAGAGTGATATTTTGGAATCGAAAAAGAAGATCTTGAGAAGTGTTTTATTAATAGCACTAGGTTCAAGTATCTTAGCCTTTGGTAGCTATAACTTTAACTATCAAAATAATGTAACAGAAGGTGGAGTCTTAGGCTTATTACTTTTAGTAAAAAATGTTTTTGATGTATCTCCATCTATAACAAACTTAATCATTGACTTTTCATTATTTGCAATAGGTTCTAAATTCTTTGGTAAAAAATTCTTAGCATGTTCATTATTTGCAACTTTTTGCTTCTCAGTATCCTATAGATTCTGGGAAAGCATAGGATTTTTAACACCTAACTTTACTAATAATATGCTAGTTGCTAGTGTTTTAGCAGGTATTGGAGTTGGTGTTGGTGCTGGAATAGTATTACGTGGTGGTGGTGCTTCTGGTGGAGATGATGTAATAGCCTTATTAGGTAATAAATTTACTCCTCTTAAGGTACAACATGTCTACATGTTAACAGATGCCATTGTTTTATTAATGTCTTTAGTTTATTTAGACTTTAAGCAAATATTCTTCTCAATAATAGCAGTATGTATAAGTGGTAAACTAATAAGCGTAATTTATGAATACAAAAATGATGGTATTGATACTAAAGATGAAAATAAAGAAGCTGAAGTTTTAGAGAAAAATGGTTCTCTTACAGTTTAATAATATATAGAATTTAAATTAAATAGTAAAAAGAGCATGTATTAATGTTTTAAACTTAATACATGCTCTTTTATATTTTATATATTAATTTTTAATATATAGTTTTATTTTAAATATTTTTAATTTCTAGGTATATTAAAATACTCTTAATTGTCCACTAGAACTTCATTATTAAAGAATCTATTATTTCAATTTTTTTCTCATCATTATTAATTCTTTTGGAATTTCATACCCTCTCTTATTATAAAAGGCTTCAGCTGTGCTTCCTTTCATAGTCCAAAAGTGAACTACTCCAACTTCCTTTTCCATAAGTATATTCTCTAAGGCATTTAAAAGTTTCTTTCCTGTTCCCTTTCCCTGGGAACTTGAGTCCACAAAGAATTCCTTAACACAAAAATGCTCTCCATCATACCATTGCTCTAAATTTCCTAAGATAACACCTTCTATTTTTTCATCATTTCTTAAAACAGCACCCCTAAATCCTGGAGTTAAAACCACATCATTAAGTCTTTTTTTAGCACTTTCAAAGTTCCAAGGTTCATTCCATGGTTCCTGACTAAAAGTTTTAACAAAAAGCTCAGCACATTCATTTAAATATTCTTTTTTAAACTCATATATATTACTCATAATTCTTATACTCCCATTATTTTAAAATTCAACTAGAATTAAATTAGGAGATGAGTCTCTTCATCCCCTAATTTAATTATTATTCTATAATTTATATATAATATTAAAGATTATATTTTTCTAATATTTCTTTTTTAAACTCTCCATTTTCATAGAAAAGTTCTCCATCTGCATATATTCTTCCACCATTTCTCATGTCACAAAGCATATCCCAATGAAGTGATGATCTATTCTTACCACCAGCCTCTGGCATAGAATCTCCTATAGCCATATGAACTGTTCCTCCTATTTTCTCATCAAATAGCATATTTCTAGTAAACTTCTTAATTCCATAGTTTGTACCTATAGCTACTTCTCCAAAGTGGCTTGCTCCTTCATCAGTTTCTAATAAAGCCTTTAATAAATCTTCTCCTTTTTTAGCTTTATATGAAACAACTTTACCATCTTTAACTTCAAGCTCTATACCTTCTATTTCCTTTCCTGCATAAATACCTGGGAATGAAAAAGTTATGTGTCCATTTATCTTATTTTCAACTGGTGATGTAAATATTTCGCCATCTGGGAAGTTTACTCTACCATCACAATTTATCCACTTTCTTCTCTCTACTGAAACCTTAATATCAGTTCCTTCTGCTAAAATATGAAGTTCTTTTTTAGTATCTAAATATTTAACCCATCTTTCTTGCTCTTTGCTTACTCTATTCCATTCTGCTACAGGATCTTCATGGTCTAAAAGTCCTGCTCCATAAACAAAATCTTCATATTCACTAAAACTCATTGAAGCTTCCTGTGCATCTGCATATGTAGGAAATTGAGTTCCACACCATCTTAAAGAGCCATCTCCCATTCTTCCTGAATAGAATTTTCTCCATCCCTTTTCTCCAGCTCTGCTATCTTTTATTTTTTCTGAATCTATATTGCTAAAAGCTCTAGTATTCCTAGCTCCCCATGCACTTAACCAAACATCTGCCTTTTCAAGCATAGTTTCCATTATTAAATTCCCTGATAATAATTGATCCTTTGTAGAAAATTTAAGTCTTGCCTCCTTAGCCTCTTCTGATTCTAAAATATACTCAACATGAGCTCCTGCCTTAGTAGCCTCCTTTACTATCTCAGTAAGCCAAGGATTTGCAACCTCATTACAAGACACAAAAACAAAGTCTCCTTCCTTAACTCCTGTTGAATAATTTACAAGCAGTTTAGCTAATTTATTTAATCTTTGATCTGCCATATATATCCCTCCTAAACATACAAATTTATATATTTTAATTTTTGAACTCTATTTTAACTTACTATTTTTTATTAATAACAATAAATTTTTAAAACTATTTTTCTAATTTTCGCCTAATCTTTTTCTCTCTCAATAAAACGTCCTCCAGTTATGTCCATCTTATAAGTTTTATCTATTAATTTTATTATACTCCTGTAAAAAATTGAAAAACATATCAACCTAAAATAAGCTAGAATTATTATTTCACATTCTTTTTTTTAAATTTATTATAAAGTAACTTAAAGTTCCTAATACTGCTACATATAAAGGTACTATAACATCTGCTATTTTTACCACATTAAATCCAACCAATGTCCATATAATTCCTTCAAATGGTATAGTAGTATATATTGCAATGAAACTCATAATTGGAAATTTCAGCTCATCTGGAGTACTACCTAGATAAGATGCAAAAAACTCCCTATTTAATATTAAAAACAAAAGAAGAAACATTATTATTACTAAAAATATAACAACTGTTTCAAACCTAACTTTTAATACCCTTATTAGAAGCAGAAATACAAAACTAAACATTAATACTGCTATCCAATATTTCCTTAGCTCTGAATCTGTTGTAAACCCTTTTATCTCAGATGTCATAATAATTCCAAGCCAATAAGATATAGTTGAAATAAAATAAATTAATAATATTTTTCCTGTTTCTTTTATTCCTGTCATAAATTAATCACTTACTCCCTTATACAGTTTTATTTAATATTTCCCTATTATCTAATAAATACATATTAACTAAAAGTTAAAATAGGGCGTGTATCAAATTAACTTTTATTTGTTATATTTTGATACAGCCCCAAAAAACTTATTTACTTATATTTGTCTTGTTTCATTCTTTAAGAATTCTTTTTCCTCTTCATATAAATATGGAGATAATAAATCATAAACCTTTTTATGATAATTATTTAGCCAAGCCTTTTCCTCTTCATTTAATAAACTTATATCTAATCCTGCTAAGTCTATTGAACAAAGTGAAATAGTGTCAAACTTATAAAATTCTCCAAATTCTTCTGAAGAAGTATCTTTAACAACTACCATTGTATTCTCTGTTCTTATTCCATGTTTTCCTTCTCTATAAACTCCAGGTTCGTTAGTTATAATCATTCCTGGCTCTAAAGCTACTTTATTTGGTACTGGACTTATGCTTTGTGGTCCTTCATGAACATTTAAGAAAAATCCAACTCCATGACCTGTTCCACATTTATAATCAATTCCTTCATTCCATAATGGCTCTCTAGCTTTTATATCAAGGGCTGATCCAGTAGTGCCTTTTAAAAATTTAGCTCTCATAAGTCCTATATGTCCTTTTAAAACTAAAGTATAATCTTTTCTCTCTTCCTCAGTTAATTCTCCTAAAACAAAAGTTCTTGTTATATCTGTAGTTCCATCTAAGTATTGTCCACCTGAATCTATTAATAAAAATCCTCTTGGTTCTAAAGTGTAATCACTTTCTGGAGTTGCTGAATAATGCATCATAGCGCCATGTTCTTTATGACCTGCTATGGTTTCAAAACTAATTCCTTTAAATAACTCATCTAAACTTCTAAGCTCTTCTAACTTATCTGAAGCTGATATTTCACTTATTTCTATCTTTCCAATGTTATCCTTAAGCCATTTCATAAACTTAACCATGGCTACTCCATCTCTAACTTGACACTTTCTTAAGTTATCTAATTCAACTTCATTCTTAATAGCCTTAAACTTAGTTGTTATGTTTCCAAATTCCACAATATTATTTTTATCCTTGATGCACTCGTATAAATAAGCACTTATCTTATTTGGATCAATTAAAATCTTTCCTTCTAAATTACTAATATCCTCTCCAATTTCCTCATATGATTTTAAAGTAACCCCTTCATTTAAAAGTTCTTCCTCCATTTTAGGAGTGAACTTTGATTTATCTACATAAAGATATGCTTCATTTTCTTTAACTAAGACATAGCTTAAAACTACAGGATTGCATTTAACATCATTTCCTCTAATATTATAAAGCCAAGCTATATCATCTAAAGAAGCTATAATATAATTATTAGCGCCTAGCTTTTTCATTTCCTCTCTAACTTCTCTTAATTTTTCTTTCGCACTTTTTCCACAGTACTTAACTTCATGTAAAAATGCCTTTTCCTTAGGAAGAGATGGTCTCTCTTTCCAAACCTCCTCTAAAAGATCCTCATCTATTTTTATATTAAGCTTATTTCCTTTCTCTAATTTTTTAAAATCTTTATACTCTCCTATTGAAAATACCTTTCCATCAAAAGCAATAGTTTCTCCTGCCTTTGCATTTTCTTTAAGCCAATCTAATAAGCTTGGCCATCCTGGAATTCTCATTTTAAACATTTCAATTCCAGAACCCTTTAACTCATCTAAAGCTTGTATGAAATATCTACCGTCAGTCCACAAAATAGCATTTTCTAAACCAACAAGTAAAGTTCCTGCTGACCCTGTAAAACCTGACATATATGCTCTACCCCTGTAATGTTCACACACATACTCACTTTGATGAGCATCTTCACTAGGAATTATATAATAATCAATTCCTTTATCTTTCATGATTTTTCTTAATTTTTCTAATCTTTCAGTCACCTTCATAATTATAGCCCCCTATTTTTTAATCTAAATTGCTAATTTAATTTTAATTCTTAAACCTCAATTTAATTTTATACTTTCAATAATAGTAACATAAAAATATTCTCCTAAAAATACCAATTGGCAAAAATTAATTAACTTTATAAATATAACTTATTAATACTATTAATAAGTTATATTAAAAAATTACATATTACCTCATAAAATTACAATATAAAACATATATATTGACTACAGTATGAAAAAATTGTAAATATACCTTTAAAAAAGGAAGTATTCTATGTAAATCAATCATTTTTTTATTATAATGTAAGCATATTACATTTATTTTAATGTTTATAAAAAATATATAAGAGAGATTTCTTTATGAGAAAATTTTTAAAATCTGCTATAGAATATTTAGCAAAAGATCTTAACTTTGATAAAGAATTATTAGAGCAAATTCAATATGTTGTAATTGTATTGACCTTTGAATTTATTAAATGTATTTCTGTAATTCTAATTGCTGGAATACTTGGATATTTCAAAGAAAGCTTAATAGTAATTCTTAGCATGTGCTTTATAAAGCCATTTATTGGTGGATATCATGAAGATAGCCAATTAAAATGTTTTATTGCAACATTAATTATTACAACAAGTATAATCATACTTGTTACTTTTAACAATCTAAATCTATTTAGCATTGTTATTTTAAATTTGTTTAGTATTTTTAGTATTTATAATAAAGCTCCAGTAATAGATAGTAGATTCCCATTGACTAAAGAACATTTAATTAAAAAAAATAAAATATTAAGTGTTACAAACTCAAGTATTCTTTTTTTATTAACCTTAATATTTTTCAAAATTCCATGGGTTTCTCAAACAATAACTTGGACTTTATTGATACAAACATTACTATTATTTAATAAGTATAAAAGGGAGGATTCTTAAAATGAAAAAAACAATATTATCAATGTTAGCATTACTAACTACATTAACTATCAACGCTTCAACAACTTCTTTTGCTACTATAGGATTAGAAGAAATGCCTGAATCTATGAAAAAATCTAGATAAAAAATGCATACATCAATATTTTTAGCTGATACGATAAACACTTTTTTACAATGTGTATTGTTTATAAATACAATAAATTTATGTAGTAAAGAAGATTGCAAAAAACCAAAGTCGAAGATGTTATTTTATATATTTCTTTTGTGGACAATGATATCTTTAACAACTTTTTTTATGGGAAATTCCAGTGTTGCAACACTAATTCTTCACTTAGTAATGTTAATCATTGGAGGACTAATATATAAAAAAGATTTTTTAGCCGCAGCTATTGGATTTAGCTTGGTTTATTCATTTATTGCTATAACTTTAATAATTTCATCTTTTATGTATAATGTCTTATCCCAAAATATATCATTAATAAATGAAAGTAATATATTTTTCATAACTATAATGTATTTTCCTCAGTATATAATTTCCTTTTTAGCTATATATAAGAAGAAAACTATATACTATATTTACAAAACTATAAAGTCTAGAAATAGCTCAATTATATACTTATTACTTCTTACAATAGTGCTAGACTTTATAGTTTCATTTAATGCTATTATTAACGCAAAGGATAATCCTATATTTACAGAAATAATATTACTATTATTGTTTGTATTCATAATATTTATAATAATATATTTTTCTAATATAGAGAAAAAATCAAAAGAAATTGAGCTACTAAATTCAAATTTAGAACAGAATATTAGCTCATTAAGAAAATTAAAACATGATTATGGTTCTCAAATATCTTACCTATATGGGTTGCATCTTATGGGGAACTATGAGAAATTAGGAGAATTATTAAAAAACATAATTGATGGAAATGACAATATTATTAATAATATTGTTATGTCTCATGACACTTCAATTATATCAATGATAGTAAATACTATTAATTTAAAAGATATTACTGTGTTGATAGATGAAAATGCTGATTTATTAGAGACTAATGTAAACGAATTAGACTTTCAACGTATAGTTTCTAATATATTAAGAAATTCTGTTGAAGCTTTAGATGGTAGTGGTTCAATAAAAATTAGTACTTATTATAGCTTTAATTATTTTGTATTAAAAATTAGAAATAATGGTCCTAAAATTCCAGATAAAATATTAAATAAAATATTTGATACTGGATTTACCACAAAAGAAAATAAAGAAAGTAGTAATGGATTTGGACTAGCTATAGTAAAAGAGTTGGTAGAATCATATAATGGAAAAATTCAAGTAAGTAGTACTGATGAATTCACTGAATTTACAATATACTTACCTACAATAAAGTAAGGTAAGAAACAGAGTTCTATATTCTGTTTCTTTTTTACTTTATTTATAATATACATAAAATTTATATTAAGTTTTTTATTACTTTAATACCTTCTAAAGTTTCATTTTTAATTCCACCTGGAAACTTTTCTTCTGTTTCAAACTCAAAACCCGCCCATCTGTATAACCTAATTGCTTTATAACTCCAAGTCTGAGTTGGTATGTACATATCACAATCTCCTTCAATAGCTATCATAAGTTTAACTCCTTCTGAGATAAGGGCTTTTCCTAATCCTTTTCCTTGATATTCAGGCTTCACAGCAACCCACTCCATAAATGGATGTCTTCTTTCTCCTGTATATCTCCACCAAGCTGTAAATGTAGCAATTTTTTCTCCATTATTATTTTCTATAAATATAGTTCTTCTTTCTAACTCATCTATATAAGGTAAATATTTGTTTTTAAAATATTCTTCTCCATCTTTAGCATTTTCAAATTCCAGTACAGATTTTTCTATTTCCGCCCAAGCTTTTTCATCACCTTTTTTAAACTTAACAAATCTAAAAGCATCTGGTAAAGTTTCACATTTTAATTCTCTTCCCTTTTCTCTTTTCAAAATTATTTTAAAAAATTCTATACTTTTATCTAACATTTTATCTCCTCCAAATAAACCATATAACCTATTTAAACTTAATTTTAGCATTAGAGATACTTATTAATAAGACTATAAGTAACTTCTTATACCTTTCTATATTTAATTTTATCATTAAACTTATAGCTCTAGCACCAAAATACTTTTGTCATTCTATATAAATAGTATTTATTGAAACCACTCCATATAAAAATTACAATAATGGTGGTTCTTCACTTTATGTTACAATATCTTATAATAGTATTATGTAGTTGAGTTTTTAAAATAAAAAATATAATTATTTATACTTAATAGTTTATATGAACATAATAATTTAGCTACAACTTCTTTATTTAATGATTTAAGTATTAAATAAAAATCACAAAAGCTGTAATTAATTTGAGGTGTTTTAAAATGGATATATGTGTTAGACCTGTATGGGCTGAAATAGATTTAGATATAATAGCAAATAATATGAAAGAAATAAGAAACCTAGTTGGTGAAAAGGAAATAATAGCCGTTGTTAAGGCTAATGCTTATGGTCATGGAGCTTTAGACATAGCTTCTACTCTTTTAGAAAATGGTGCTTCTAGATTGGCAGTAGCTATAATCACAGAGGCTGATGAACTTAGGGATGCTGGAATAACTGCGCCTATTATGATTTTAGGCTATACTCCTATAAACTTCGCTGAAAATTTAATCAATAATGAAATTGAACAAACAGTTTATGATGTGGAATATGCTAAGGAATTATCTGATTTTGCCTTAAAACTTGGCAAAAAAGCTAAAATACACATTGCAATAGATACAGGAATGGGTAGAATAGGTTTCCTTCCAAATGAAGAGGGATTAAATAAAGTTTTAGAAATCTGCTCTTTACCTGGAGTTGAGGTAATAGGCTTGTTTACTCACTTCTCAACATCAGATGAAAAAGATAAAACTTATACTTATGAACAATTTTCAAAATTAACTGCTTTTAATAAAGCTTTAGAAGACAATGGAATCCACATTCCTTTAAAACATGCTTCTAATAGTGGGGCTATTATGGATTTACCAGAAACTTATTTAGACGGAGTTAGATGTGGAATTATTTCTTATGGATACTATCCATCTGAAGAAGTAAAAAAAGAAAACTTAAAACTTAAACCAGCACTTACATTAAAAACTAATGTAGCCTTTGTTAAAGAGTTAGATGAAGATATGTATGTAAGCTACGGAAGAACTTATAAAACTGAAAAGAAAAGTAAAATTGCCACTCTTCCAATAGGATATGCTGATGGATATTCAAGACTTCTTAGTGGAAAAGCCAAAGTTATAATAAAGGGTCAATTTGCTAATGTTATAGGAAGAGTTTGTATGGATCAATGTATGATTGATGTAACTCATATAGAAGATGTTAAAATTGGTGATGAAGTAATTCTTTTAGGGGAAGAAAATGGATTAAAATTTGATGCTAATGATATGGCTGAAATTATGGGAACAATAAACTACGAAATACTTTGTATGATCAGCCACAGAGTTCCTAGAATATATAAAAAGAATAATGAAATAGTTAAGGTAAGAAACTATATTTAATAAAAATATGAGTGTATTAAAAGTTATTTTAATACACTCTCTTAATTTAATCATTAAAATTTAAATAAACCCTAACCTAATTTAATCGTAATTATTTATAGCACTAATTTTTATTTTGTTTTTTCCTTATCATTTAACACTATTATTAACCCTAAAATAGCAAACATCACACTAGTGGATGTAACAAAACCATCTGCAGATATCCATGACATAAATGAAGCTAAAAAAACATATATTTCTGAAAAAATTAATCCTAAAATTGGACTTAATAAAATTATAATATACCCCATTAATCCTCTCCTATAATTAAACATATTTTTCTAAAAATCTATTATTAAACAAGTTTTTTCTTTTTATTATATCTTTAAAATAATTAATTTCTATTTAACTAAACCTCCCCTATTATATATATGCTCCCTTACAAAATAAAATTCTAATAAAAAACAAAAGAAGCTGTATAAATACAGTTAAATAAATTAAACTTAATTCTACTTAGCTTTTTAATACAGCTCCTTTTCATATAAAAAAATATAATTATTTAATTTTTATTTTATCTTTCAGTTCTTAAAGTTATGGATTCTTTTGAAGAAATCTCTCCATTATTATATTTTGCTGCAATTTTAAAGTTATATATAGTATGTCTATTTAATCCTTTAAACTTATAGGCAGTCTCATCTTTTCCTAATTCAGCTACTTTTTTACCATCTTTATATAGTACGTATCCTTCTAATCCAAATGAATTTTCAGGTGTGCTCCACTGAACAGTTACATTTTTCTTTGAAATATTAGTTGCTTTAAAATCTCTAACTGGACTTACTATAACTTCTGAGGAATCAATAGATTTTAAAGCTTCTTCTATTACAATCTTTAATTCACCTAAAACTTTATCCACATCTACTTTTAATGAATTTTCATCATTTTTAACTCTTTCAGCCTCTAAAATAGCATCTTCTAACTTTATTTTTATTCCTTCACCTTTAAGTTTTTCTAAAACACCATAGGCTCTTTCTATCTCAGAATTTAATTCATCTTTATTAGGGACTTTTGAAAGTTCAAAATTAGCTTCTGCTTCAGTTAAATCGGAAATAGCATTATTTATATTCTCTTGATTTGCACCTTCATTGTTTAATACTTCCTTAGCTTTATCTAAAGCTTTTCTAAGTTCTTCTATAGCATTAGGAATATATACTCCTTCTGCATTTTCTAATTTACTTTCTATTGAAGATATTATCTCTTCTAATTGTGCTTTATCAATTACATTGACTGATTCAACGAAAGTATCTATAGCTTCTTTTAAAGTCTTTGTTACATTTCTAATTTCTTCTAAGGTTGTAGAACTTTCAAAACCTTCCTCAGCAATTCTTATAGCTTCATTTAAAGCATCTACAGACTCTTGAGAATATTGTCCATTTCCATTTCCCACTACTGCATTTTCTACTTTTTCCTTAGCTAAAAGTACCATTGATTTATATGCAGTTTCAACACTTACAGCATCATAGTATGAATCTAATGTATTTTTTAACTCATCATAAGCTGTATCTATTTCACTTTGTGAAACTTGCTTTTTATTGTAAACTTCTTTAGCCTCATTATTTTCTAACTTTAGCTTTTGAATTTCTGCATTTACTATAGCTTTTTCATTATAGTTCATGCTATTCATAAGACTTGGTAATATTTCGTTTAGTAAAATATCAACATCACTTATTAAAGCTGCAAGTTTAGTTCTGTTTATTTGAACAAATCCCTTATAGAATTCATTTAAAGCTGATTTTAAAGTACTCATAACTTCATTAGCCTCTTTTGAATTTATATCATTTCCTAAAGCTAATTTTGCCTCATTTATAGCATTTCCAAGGGATTCCTTAGCCTCTTCAGTATAGTTTCCAGCCATATCCCCAACTACTGCACTATTATATATATCTTCAACTACTCTTATATAAGAAGCAAGACTTGAAGTAGAATCTCCTTTATAAATTTTGATTTCTCCAATTTTAACATTCTCACTATTAAGATTAACTCTTACAAATCTTCCTATTTTGCATGACTTTAATATATTAGAATATACAGCTTTATTTTCTTCATTTTTACTCTCATCAACTAAGCTCATCCATTCTGTTCCATCATTAGAAATCTCTATAGAGTATTTTAATGGAGAATTTCCTTTACTTATTATATCTATTGCGGATATATCCTTTTCCTTACTTAAATCAAAAGTTACAGACTTTTCCTCTTCTTGTCCTGGAACCCAAAGAGTATTTTCATTTCCATCTCTTAAATTATTTGCTTCAGAATTATTTGAAGTAGTCTCAACCTTAGTCTCATCTTTCATAGCTAGGTTTTCTGGAATTGCAAATACATTTAATTCAGCAGCTGAAGCAAATCCTCCAACTCCTTCTAAAGCTACAAGTTTAACATGAGTTGCCTTTGTACTATTAAATTTTAATGTTTTTAAACTTCCACTATCATCCCAATTTCCTTCAGATATTTTTCTAAAATCATTTCCATCCTCACTTACATGAAGCTCATATTTAGTTATATTTCCATTTTTAGCACCACTTCTTGGTAAGTAAGTAAACTTATTAATTTCATAACTTCCTCCAAGTTCTAAAGTAATACTTTGTGGTAACTCTTCTACGGGATCATATTTTGTATGCCATATAGTATTTTCTTTTCCATCAATAGCAAACTTAGCTAAACCTTCATTCCCTACATCAGAATGCTCTGATGTTGCTGTAGCTTTCATATTTCCTTGAGGTAATGCTATGGAAGCTTGTTCAACTTTATTTATAGCCTCTTTGCTCATAGCTTTAATTTCTGCAATAGCTGCCCACGCTAAAGGATATTGTCCACCATCAGCTTTTCCTGTAATAGTAGCATGTATTTTACTTATTTCTTTTTTTACAGGAATATTATATGACTTTTTATTATCCTCTGTATTAGAAGTCATATCCAATACTGTTTCTCTATTTCCACTCTCATCTTCAACTTCCACTTTAAATTGGAATCTAAATCCTTCCTTTTCAAAATGAAGTTCTAAGAAGTCTACAAAATTATTTCCTTCTAAGTCAATTGTAGCATTAGCTGGTATAGCTCCATTATCACTTATCCAAAGTGAGCTTAAATCTCCATCTGTAATATTAGATAAAGGATTTCCACTTTGAGAATTAGAACCACTTACATTTTTATTCTCTGCTATATTTACATAGTTAGCTGGTTTTTCTTTTGACATGGCCTTTACTTCTGCAATAGCTGCCCAAGCCCCTGGATGTTGTCCACCTTCTGCTTTTCCTGTCATAGTAACATGTACTTTATTTATTTCTTTTCCTACAGGTATTTTATATGATTTTTCATTATCTTCTTTATTTGAAGTCATATCTAATACAGTTTCTTTATTTCCATTTGCATCTTCTACTTCTACTTTAAATTTGAATCTAAGTCCTGGCTTTTCAAAGTGAAGCTCCAAAAATTCAACATTTTCTGTACCTTGTAAATCAATAGATGTAGTTGCTGGAGTTTGTCCATTATTACTAACCCAAAGAGAATTTAAATCTCCATCTGTAATATTAGATAATGGTTTCCCATTTTCAGCCTCTGCTCCAGTAACTGGTTTTCCTAAAGCAACGTTAGTATACTCATCTTCCTTTTCTTTTCCTCCATATACCATTATTTCTGCTAATTCTGGTATTTTATATGATGGACTTAGGTTTAAATCTACATTAATTAATGAAACCCTAACCTTTTGAGCCTTTCCAGTAAAGTCAACCTTTTCAATGACTCTCTTACTAGAATAATCCTCAGATTTATCTGATACTGTTTTCCACTGTCCACTTTCATCCATAACTTCTACTTTATATGCTACTGCCCTATCACCAGCCTGATTTCTAAAAGCAAATTCTATTCCATCTACACTTTTAACCCCTTGTAAATCTACAGTTACACTTGCAGGATATCCCTCTCTATCAGCAACCCACATAGTTCCTGTATTTCCATCTGTAATGTTACTTAAAGAATTAGCTTCACTTTCCCCATGAGTTTCACTACTTACAGGCTTTCCTAAAGCAATATTAACTCTTTCAACTGATTCATTTTCACCTAATATTTTATCCATATTAGTTACTGAATAACTTTCCATGGCTATCTTAGCAAGTTCTCCTAAGTTTTCATTAGAAGCTTCTGTAGGATAAAGCTTATCTGTATCACTCTTCTTGTTTACCCAGTCATACTCCATCTTAAACCAATCTATATTAGGCGCTTTAGCTCCTCCATCTAATTCAGTTTGTAATCCATTTATCCATTTTTCCCATCTAGCATAATAATAATCCTCAGTTAATCCTGACCATTGTCTATTAGAATAATCTTTAAGACCCCCACCGTCAGCATTATTTCTTGAACCCCAAGTTGTTACTAAAGCTCTAGCATTAAATTCAAATAAGTCCTTAGTCCAATCATCAGCATTCTTAAGCATAGTTCTAGAATCTTCAATCCAATTTCCTATTAAGAATTCAGGTCTAGTTGATAATACTCTCTCTTGAAGCTTTATAAGTTCTAAAAACTTTCCTGAAACGAATTTAAATTTCTCTCCATTTCCATTATTATAAGCATTACACATAATCTCATAATATTCTTGAGCTGAGTTAGCTAATAATTGTTTTAATATATCAGCGAAATCATAAAGGAATGCATCACTATCTTTGAATTCATCATAGTTCTTTGCAAATATTTCAATAGCTTTTTCAAATTCACTCTTATCATAAACTATTTTTGAATGTCCCCAAGTTGAAGCACTTTTTATTCCAAAGCCAGGTCTTGCATTTATAATAGACTCAGCAGCACCTTGGTAATAATCATTTCTCTTTTTGTAAGCAGTATCTAATATAATATTCCAAGCATCTAAAATCTCTTTATTAGTCTTACCATATCTTCTTTCAATATAATCTTCAGTCCATGTTCTAAAGTTTATTTGATCTCTAGTCCAAGCCATGTCAAATAAAAGTTCATACGCTAAAGGATTTGTATTTATAGCCTCTGGTGTAATACCTATACCAACCATATGCTCTGAATTAGCTAAGGCTTTAGGAATTTCTGTTGCAAGTTTTTCTGGTGCTGCATCCATTCCCATTCTTCCCCCAAAGTTATGAAGCATATTCCAAATCCACGGTAAATCTCTTTCCTCTAATCTATTCCAGTCTGGACTTACCTCTGAGAAAAGATCTAATACCATAGCTTGGTCTTTTTTAGTTAATCCTTCTAACTTATTATTACTAGGATTTCCTTGCCAGTTTTGTATAACCCAAACTGCATCATTATCATGCTCTATCATCTTATTTTGAATTATTTCATATATCTTTCCATTATCTAAATCACCAGTATTTCCTCCCTCATGGAATGGATCTACTCCATAGAAGTTAGTTACCTCTCCAAACACTTCTTTTTGCTTTTCATAGAAAACATCTGCAACCTTTTGGAAATAATCTACCTCCCCTTCATTTACATATGTTTTAAGCATATCTGGTCTATCAAAGCCACACCATCCCCCTTGTGAAATAGTTTGTGCTTCTGGATTTTTTTCCTTAAAGTCTCTAGGTACCATACCTGAGTATCCTTGAAGAACAGGATTTATTCCAAAACTTTGCATTCTATCATGCATTTTTCTTCCAAGCTCTGCTCTTTGCTCAAACCAATCGTTAGGAAGTGGACCTCCAAATCCAGTCATATTTTGCATATAAAACCAAGCAAAATATGCAGGTCCTGAAATAAATTCTTTAACCTCTTCATCACTATATCCAAATTCATTTAAGGTTCTTCTTAAAACCTCCTCTTGTCCAATTATATCTAATACTAAGTTAACCCCATTCATAGCACACCAATCTAGGAATTCTTCATATTGATCCCAATCCCAGAAAGCCATTGTATAAGAGTAAGTACAAAAGTTTAATGCATATCTATGCTCATATGGAGTATCTATAACTACTCTCTCCCCAACAGAAGGCATTGTTTCAGGCATTTTTAAATTAGACCCCATTATTGGATTGTAACTTACATTACAATAATTTTTTAAATAATAGTTAAATCCTGATGCTAAAGAAACACCATTATTCCCCTTTATTAAAACCTTTCCATCTCCTGAATCAGAAACCTCAAAAACATCATTTCCATTTAATTGATCTCTTATTTCAAAAATAAACTTGTCCTTAAATTCTTCTCCTATTACTCTACCAACTAAATTCTTTATTTCATTTAAAGTCTTTTCATTGGCATAGGCACTATCACTATTAAACTTCTCATATTCTGTAGCCCAAGGCGTTTCACTAAAATTACTTGTAGTAATTTTCTTAACTTCTGGTAAACTCTCTCCTGTATTTTTACCAAATACATTTATTTCAGCTATATTCACCCTATCACTATTACTATTTTGAACTACATCAATTCTAATCTTTCCTGCCCTTACATTATCAATAGTATGTATATTACCGCTGTTGTCTGATGCATTATCATTATTTTTATATGCTATTTTATTAAAATTCTCTCCATCCTCTGAAGCATATATATTATATTTATACACAGCTTCATCCTTATTAAATATTTCAATCTTTGATAATTCGTAAATTCCACCTAAGTCAACTTCTATCCATTTATAATCATTTGAAGATTCCCAATAGGTAGATAAATCACCATCTATGACTAAATTAGCTGTGTTACCATCAGTATTTCCCTTTGCAGTTACATTAATCCCTTCTGTAATCTCAACACCAGTTGATGCCATTACCTTAATTGAAATTGGATTAACTAATCCAAATACAAAAGTACTTGCTAAAACATAAGCCATTTGTTTTTTAAACCTTTTACTAAACAATTTAAAATCACCCTTCACTATAATATATTTAATAAAACTACTTTTTGTTGTGTTTTACTATTATATTAATATGTTTAGTAAAATAAAAAAATGTATGTTATTACAAAAAACTAGATGTTCCTACAAAAAACAACTAAATATTTAATTTTCATCTTAACCAAAATAAACAAAAAATTTTTTTAATCCATAGTACTAAAATTTTTGATAAAAACTAAATTTTTAATCACTATCACTTAATTAGAATTAATAGCAAAAATTAAAGCTTATAGCTAACTTTAAACTTATTAAAATTAGCTACAAGCCCTAACTACTTAAATTAAAATATTTTATTATTTTTTAATTATTGTGGTCCCATATATGGATTATTTCTAGTTTTATCTTTTCCAAGTTTTCTTGATTCCTTAGAGTATCCTATTTCATTAGCAGTTTCATTTTTCATTTTCTCTACTTCTTTTTTAGTTTTTTGACTAGTCTTTTTGTTATCTTTGCTGTTTTTATTATTTTTATGAGACAAAGTTAAACACTCCTTTCAATTTAAGTTCTTAATTAGTATTTAACTTTAATAACTCATATATCCTTAAAACAACTTTCCAAAACTGTTGAGTATTTCCTAAAAACCACTAACACTTTATTTCCTCAAATTCATAATCCTTAGTTACATCATTTACCCATTTTCCACTAATTACCCTATATACACTGGTAAGAGATTTTAATATTTCATCACATTTTATAACTAAGAATACTAAGGCAACTGGAAGTTCTAAAACAAAGGCTACAAAAAATCCACCTGGAATAGCAACAAGCCACATAAAAATAAGATCATTTATCAAGACAAACTTAGCATCTCCACCACCTCTAAGTACACCCATCATAAAATTACTTGCAAGAGATTGAAATACTATTATTCCTGAAGTTACAGTCATTATTTCCATAGCTATTAATTTTGTTGAATAAGATACATTATAGAAATCAACCACAAATGGTTTTATAAGTAAAATCATAAGTCCTGATATACATCCCATAACAACACTGAAAATCCCTATACTATAGGCATATTCCTTTGCTTTTTCTTTTTTACCTTCTCCTATGGTATTTCCTATAATTACTGCTGTTGCATTAGACATACCAAATATAAAAACTGTTACAAATTGATGAGCAACTCCATTTATGCTATTAGCAGCCACAACCTCTGTTCCCATTCTACCAACTATTACAGATATCATAGAAGCTCCAATTGCCCAAAGTAACTCGTTACATAAGACAGGAGTACATAATCCAACATAATCTTTTAAAATCTCTTTATCAAGCTTTAATAAATGTTCTAGCTTAAGACCAATCTTTCTTTCATATATAAACATAAATACTAAAACTATTGAGAACTCAGTTATTCTAGCACAGACAGTAGCTATGGCAGCTCCTCTTATTCCAAGTTCAGGAGCACCTAAATTTCCAAATATAAGAATCCAGTTTAATATTGAATTTACTACTAAAGAAGCAGTATAAACTATAATTGATATACTCACAGTTTTTACTGAACGAAGCATCATTATTGTACAGTTTGTAATAGAATAGAACAAATATCCTATGCACACAATTCTTAAATAACTTGCTCCAAAATCTATAACAGCCTTATCAGTTGTGAAAATCCCCATAAAGTATTTTGGTAAAAATAATGCTATAAATATGAAAATACCAGTTATTAACAAACATACCCTATACATTATGGCCAAAATCTTATGAATTGTTTTAACATTTCCCTTTCCCCAATACTGAGAAATCATGATATTAGACCCCCCAGCTAGTCCAAACATTAAAATTGTAAGTACAAAAAATAAATTGTTAGCTATAGAAACTGCTGATAGTTGAATCTCCCCCAAAGCTCCAACCATCAAAGTATCTACCATACTTACCATAAAGGTTATTAAATTTTGTACTGCTATTGGCAAAGCAATACTAAAAAGTAATCTGTAAAATCTTCTGTCTCTCGTTATAATCATAATTAGCCCCCTTAATAAAAATATATTCTTACAAAAGTCAATGTACATTATAGCATTCTGTATTGACTTATAATACGTGTTTAAATTTAATAATATATGAATATTAAAGTAAAATTATTAATATTTTTATTTTTAAATTAATTCTTAATTTAAAAAAGCCCTAAGTTTTAAACTTAGAGCTTTAAAATCTAAACTAAATTATCATTTGCATAATAATAATTTCCATTTATAACTTCCATATCTTTTAATTTTTCAGAATCAATATAAGTTCCTGGTATATAAGTATATTCTATTAGTTTGTTTTTTCCTAGCTTGTCAGAATACTTAGTAAAAGCTAGCATGTACACATCATTTATTTCTGAGGTGTATGTTTTTTCTGGTGCGTAAGTATTCATCTCTTTTAAAAAATCGCTTACATCTTGGTATGGAGCTATTAAATAAACCTCATCCCATTCAAAAGCTATATTTTTATTTAAAGAAATTAAGTCTAGCTTTTTATCATCTTCACCTTCTATAATACTTATAACTTCTTTGTTTAATGACTTATTTTCTCCAACATAGTCATTATGATACAACCCTAGATATACTATAGATATTAAAAATATTATTACTAAAGTTGTAATAGAGATAGTAACCTTTTTCTTCATACAGACCACCTCTCAAAAATAAAATTTCCTTTAAAAAAAGTAAGATATATTTTACTATATCTTACTTTAATTTTACCACATATTACATAATCATTATATACTTCAAAATAATTTAATATTATAACTAATTTTATACTTAAATTAATAATAATTTTATTTTCTTGCTTTTTGTATTTTCACTTTTTTACCCTTTATAGTAACTTCCTTAAAGCTCTTTAAAACTTTATCACCTTTTCCATTTAATATGTCAACATAAGAAAAACCATCTTGAACATCTATTATTCCAATATCTTCCCCTGTTAAACCTGGTAAATTACTAAAACATCCAACAATGTCAAAGGCTCTTATTTTCTTTTTCTTTCCGCCATTAACATGTATTTTAACTATATCACCATGAACTTCTTTCTTAGGTTTTTTACTCTCTTTTAATTGAACCTTTTGACTTTCCTTAAATATTTTTCTTCCAGCTTTAACTTCTTCATCAGAAGGAAGACTTGCTTTTCTTATTTCATAACCAATATATTCTTCAACATTCTCTAAATATTTCTTCTCATAATGATTTACAAAGGTAATAGCCTTTCCTTCTCTTCCTGCTCTACCAGTTCTTCCTATTCTATGAACATAGCTTTCTGTTTCCATTGGAACCTCATAGTTTATAACAAGCTCTATGCTATCTACATGAATTCCCCTAGCAGCTATATCAGTACAAACTAAAACTTTAAAGTGCTTATCTCTAAAGTTTTCCATAACCTCAATACGCTTCTTTTGCTCCATATCTCCATGAAGTTCATTACAAGTTATTCCCTCATCCTTAAGCATTTTATAAACAGACTTAACCTTATTTCTTGTATTACAAAATACTATAGCACTCTCTGGATGATAAGCATAAAGGCATTTCCATAAAGCTTTCCCCTTATTTTTCTCCTCTATTTCAATTGCACTTTCTTCTATTCTATCTCTATTGAATACTTTTGATTTAACCTCTAAAAGCATAGGATTTCTCATATACTCTTCACATATTTCCTCTATTTCCTTAGAAAATGTAGCAGAAAATAATGCAGTGGTTTTATTTAATCTTAATTCTCCTAATATGTCCTTTATTTGATCAATAAATCCCATTGAAAGCATTTTATCAGCTTCATCTATGACTACATAGTTAACCTCACTTAAGTCTAAAGTGCCTCTTTCCATATGATCAAATACTCTTCCTGGAGTTCCTACTACTATATGTACTCTTTGTTTAAGCTCTCTAATTTGCTCATTAAAAGGTTGTTTCCCAAATATAGCCGCACATCTAACCTTTTTTATTCTTCCTATATTAGAAAGTTCATCTTTAACTTGAATTGCTAACTCTCTAGTTGGTGTTAAAACTAGACACTGAACCTTTTTTTCTTCAATATTTATCTTTTCACAAACAGGTATTCCAAAACTTGCAGTTTTACCACTACCAGTTTGAGATTTAACTATTATATCTTCACCCTTTAATAATTTTGGAATAGAAGCTTCCTGAACCTCTGATGGATTTTTATATCCTAAATTATTAAGTGCTTTAATAATATTCTCACTTAAATTTAATTCATTAAATTTCATATATTATGTTTATCTCCTTTTTTAAAACTTTATTAGTCTTCTTATAGTTATACCATATATTCATTTTTTCTACTAATTTTAATTTTTAAAATCCTAATAAAATGAGATTATATTATATTTTTTCCTTTATTCTTTGCTATGTTTTAATACAATATTGGTATTAGGAACAATTTTAATAATAAAAAAGTAGGAGTATACCAATTACTAAATATAGTATACCCCCTACTTTTTTGTTGCATTATATTAATATTGTCACATTAAATCTTATCCGATTTTTACAATTTATCTAACTTAGTATTATATTTATAATTCTAAGATACTTGATACAAAACAGGTTTTAACAATCTTTACCTTACTACTTTTTGCATATTTAAATTTAATCCAATCGTCATCTACACTAATGATACTTCCCTTGATTTCATTAATACCTAAAAAAGTAATTTTACATTCCTTGCCTACCATATCTAAAAGTAACTTACTCATGTTATCCCCCTATCCAATTCATATTATATGACAATCTCATACTTATTTTTATTATAGCATTCCTTTTACCAATTTATTAACAGTTACACAAATTTAATATATGACTTGTGACAGTCTGTACATAATATAGCACTTTCTCCTATATGCCCTTTATAAAGTCTTTCAAGTTCTTTATGTATCATTCTACCTTTACATAAAGACTCTATTATTAAATTTCCATATCTATCTAAAGCTGTAGCGACCAAATTTACTTCTTAGATATATACCTCTTTTTAATCTCTTTACCTTTTTTATGAGATTTTCTTAGCATATTACCAGTTCTTGTACCTTTAAAACTTTCAGTAAAAAATACTTTATCTGCTTATATTACACCATCCACATGACCTGTTCCTAAAAAATATCTTATACAATCTAATATTTTATGTCTCCAAAAGAAACTTATTGCTATATTTATACCTACTATTTTAGCAGATTTTCTTATTTATACTCCAATAATCATGTATTTATCATATTTAAGCCACTTGTATAAGGATTTCTTACTTCTATATGTTGCGGAGTTTGTAAAATCAGTAAAAGTCTTTCTACAAGTTTTACAGATATATCGCTGTTTACAATTATATTTACCATTTCTTCATATCGATTCAGAATTGCAATGAGGAAACACTTTACCCTTTAAAAATCTAAACTCTTTAATCTCTTCACGAATTTATCCTACTTGAGAACCTAATGCAGGAAATTCTTCTAAATATCACATCAATTTCTCCACTTGCTTTAATGTTAAAGTTTGCATATCTATTAATATATACTTAATAATTGGCATACTATAACCTCCGAAATATTGATGTATCTATGTTATAACCTATGTATTTTAAAATATTAATTTTCAACATTTATTTAAAACATAGCCTAAAATAAAAAAGTGAACACAAACAATATATTTTTTATTGCTTATATTCACTTTAAACTATCTATTGTAAGCAAGTATTAAATTTAGTTAATTCTTTATCTTCACTTGATCATCTCATAAATAGCTTCTAAATCATAAAATTTATTTTAAAAGTCTAACTACATTTTCAGTTGTTAATTCTAAATTTCTACTTCCTTCTTTTAAAGCTTCATCTAAAGTTGAAACTCCAGTCATTATACTAAATATACTCTTTATACCTATTTCATAAAGGCCTTCTATTCCCTCTCCAACTTTTCCTGAAAAGGCAATTGTAGAAACTCCATTCTCCTTAGCCACAGTAGCAACTCCCATTGGTGTTTTTCCGTATATAGTTTGATCATCTATACTTCCTTCACCAGTGAATACAAAGTCTGCTCCCTTTACCTTTTCAGCTAACTCTGTATGTTTTATTACAAGCTCTATACCTCTTTTTAATTCTCCACCTAATAGTAATAAAGCGGCACCTAATCCTCCAGCAGCACCAGAACCTTCTATGTGTGAAACTTCTTTTCCTAGGTCTTTTTTTATTACTGAAGCGTAATGAGCTAAATTATTATCTAATTCTTTAACAATCTCTTTAGTTGCTCCCTTTTGAGGACCAAATACTGCTGAGGCTCCTTTTTCCCCTACCAATGGATTAGTTACATCACAAGCTACTTCTATTGATACTTCCTTTAATCTTTCATCTAAAGAACTTAAATCAATACTTTCTATATCCTTTAATGCTCCTCCACCAAAGGCTATTTGATTTCCATCCTTGTCTAAAAGTTTTCCACCTAAAGCTTGAAGCATTCCACATCCTCCATCATTAGTGGCACTTCCACCTATTCCTATAACTAAATGTTTTATTCCTTGATCTAATGCAGCCTTTATAAGCTCTCCAGTTCCAAAAGTTGTTGTTATTAAAGGATTTCTTTCTTCTCTCTTAACAAGTTGAATCCCAGAAGCACTAGCCATTTCTATGACAGCAGTCTTTCCATTACCTAAAACTCCATAAAAAGCTTCCACCTTGTTTCCTAAAGGTCCAGTAACATTTACTCTTTCAATTCTTCCAAAGGTAGCATGAACTAAGGCTTCTACAGTTCCCTCTCCACCGTCAGCCATTGGAACCTTTATGCATTCTGCATCTTTAAAGACCTTTTTAATTCCTCTTTCCATAGCATTACAGGCTTCCATTGAAGTCATACTTTCCTTAAATGAATCTGGTGCTAATACAAATTTCATCTTTATTTCCTCCTACTAGATTTTATCTTAACCTTTGATTTTAAAATCCACTGTGCTTTTACTAAAAACTCTATTTTAAATCATAATTCTTAAAAGTTAATAAAATTCATACTAAGTTTAAATTAAACCTTATTAAAAATTTTCTTTATTATAAAGTAACAAAATATTTATAACTTAGTGATAATAAGCATATAGTTAAAACTTTTCTTTATTTATTAAATAACTATTTTAATATTATTCCAAATATTATAGTTGATACAATTGTCATTGTTAATCCAACTAAAGATTCATATGGTATAAGTTTAAGTCTCTCTTTCATATCCATTGAAACGCTTCCACCAGTAGAGTGGAAGAAGCTTCCATGAGGTAAGTGATCTAAAACTGTAGCCCCAGCATGTATCATAGCTGCTGTAGCAAGTGGTGCCACTCCTAATTGAACAATTGTTGGTCCAAAGACTGATGTAGCCACCGCTGTTCCTGAAGTAGTAGAGGCAGTTGCCGCTGACATAAGTATTCCTGAAACTGGTGCTAACATAAAGCTTGGTAATCCTAAAGCATTTATTCCACTTATAATAACATCTTTTAATCCTGAGTTAGCGATTATTCCTGCTAAAGTACCTGTACCTATTAAAAGTATAGCCACTCCACTCATCTTAGCTAGTCCATATGTTGCATATTTATTAATATGCTTAATTTTTCCCATAGCTAGTATTCCACATATACCACCTACTGGTAAAGCTATTAATGGATCTATAGCAATGCCAGCTATTGGTCTTAACATTAATAATATTATTGCTACTAATGGTCCAACCATCGCTGGTAAAAATCCAGGCATATCTGTTAACTCTTTCATATGTTCATCAGATTCTACTAAAGAACCTTTTTGTTTTATTCTACTTGCTAATATACATGTAATTATAACTCCAAATATAGCTGGTACTATACCTGCTATCATAACATTAGTTAATGAAACTCCTAAATTATCTGCTGCCGCAATGGTATTTGGGTTTGGAGACATTATATTTCCTGCCTTACCTCCACCAACCATGGCTAATAATATAGCTGGTTTACTTAAACCTGATTTGTGAGCTATTGCTAAAGCTATTGGAGATACTGTTATTACTGAAACGTCTACAAAAACTCCAACCATTGTTAAAACCATAGTAGCTATTGCTAAGGCTATAAGAGCTCTTGATTCTCCAATCTTCTCAACTATTGTCTCTGCAATCTTGGCTGCCGCTCCTGATTCAATTAAAACCCCAGCTAGTACCCCTGCTGTAAGTATTCTAAGGATAGCAGGCATCATATTTTTGGCTCCATCCATCATTAAATTAACTGTCCCTGTTAGTCCTGCTCCACCAACAAGTCCACCTATTAAAGCTCCTAGTATAAGTCCGTATGCTGGATGAACCTTTTTTATGATAAGAGTGATTGCAATAACTAATGCAATTACTGCACCTAAAGCTGTAACTGTTACATTCACAATAAATTCCTCCTTCTTATTAAACTCATTTATTATTATTTATATTGACGATTTTCATTGTATAAGTTTTCATATTCAAAATCATTATCTAATATTACTAAAATAAAAAGGTTTTCTTTATGCAAACGCATAAAGAAAACCTTTTTTATTTTAATTGACTTACTATATATGCAATCAAAAATTGAAATAAATCTAAATAATTATCAAAGCTTAAGCCTGTTATTTCCTCAATTCTCTCTAGTCTATAATTCAATGTATTTCTATGTATATGTAAGGATTCTGCGGTCTTTTTTCTCTCTCCACTATGCTTCATATAAGATATAAAGGTTTCTAATAATTCTTCTCCCATATTTTCCTGTAATATCTTGTTTTTAATAATTTTCCATTCCTCTTCATCTAAAAAATTATCTAAGTAACTAAAAACCTTTACTTTTTTATAATCATAAAAGAACTCATTTTTATATAATTTAGTTCCTATGTCTACTGCTTCCACTGCCTCATTCATAGATTTTGATATAATTTTATGTTTTGAGCTTAATCCTATCTTCGAATTTGTATCCATCATAATTTCCTTTAATTCTTTTAACCTTTTATAAAGCAAATTATTATCTAACAAAATTACAACTATTCTATTTGAAGTTAAATTTATATAATACTCCTCTTCTTTTATGAACCTTTTTATTTTTTTAATTATTTCCTTAAATTGATCTTTCTGAAACTCCAATACAAGTATTATTCTATCTAAGGAAATATCAATACCTACATTGGCTCCCCTTTGAATGAATTCTAAGTCATAGGCCTCTTTTGAATACAGCCACTCATAAATAAATTCCTCTTTCAATCTTTCTTTAACTATATGTTTATTCAAAGTGTATTCTTGATTTATTAAAAGTTCAGCAGTAACAGTTACAAGTTGTGTAAATTGCCTAACATTTTTAGGATTCCCTGTTATACCAATAACCCCTATAGCTTTTTCTCTAAAAAATATAGGTGAATTAACTCCAGATTTCACCTTATCCACATCCTTAGATATTTCAACCACCTTTTTTACCCTTAAGGCTTCTAAAGCACCATTATGTATCATTCCTATTCTACTTGAATCACCACTACCTATTATTACTCCCTTATGATTCATTATGTTTACATTGTAAGGAATAACCTCCATCATTTTATTAACTATATTTTGAGCTAGTTCCCTATTTAACATTATATTGCGCTAAGTATATTCCCTATTTATACTTAACTCCTCCTCTCTTTGAACCTCCCACAATTATAAAAGCTTAGATAAACTGATACTAGCAAAATATTTAAACATTTACAATACTTAAAATAAAAAAGGATATGTATCAAAACTAAATAATAAAACTTATAAAAAATATAATCTATTAATTCTCATAATATAGTTAAAAGTTTTATTAAAAGTTATTTTGATACATACCATACTATTTTACATATAGTTATTTTCCTACTTGCTATTATTTATTTTCTTAAGGGTAAAATATCCTATAAAGCTAATTTGTATATTTCAAGGATGTCCTCTGTGTTTAATTCTACAAAATGACCTACTGTATGCTCATCATTATCTGTGCATTTTTTAGCCATTTCTTCTAATCTATCTTCACCTATTTCTAACTCTTTTAAAGTTACTGGAAGATTTATTGATTTGAAGAATTCTTCAAGTTTCTTAATTCCTTCTAAGGCAACCTCTTCCTTAGTTTTATCTTCAACTTTAACATCAAATACTCTAGTAGCAAATTGATTGAATCTATCTAAATCATGTTTATAAACAAACTTCATCCAAGCTGGGAATATAACAGCTAATCCTGCTCCGTGAGTAACATCATATATTCCACTTAATTCATGCTCTATATTATGTGATGCCCAATCTGTTTCTCTTCCTGTGCTTAAAAGATTATTATGTGCTATTGTTCCAGCCCACATAACCTCTGCAAAGCTATCATAGTCTTCCTTATTTTTTAATACCTTAGGAACATTATTTATTACTGTTTTCATTGTTCCCTCGATTAATCTATCTATAAGTTCAACATTCTTTGTGTTTGTGAAATATCTTTCCATTAAATGTGCTAAAATATCTGCACTTCCAGCTGCTATTTGATATTCTGGTAAAGTAAAGCATAGTTCTGGATTTAACATTGAAAATTTAGGATATAAAAGTGGTGATCCTGTTGATCTCTTATACCATCCATCTTCATTAGTTATAACAGTTCCTGAACTTGATTCACTTCCTGCCGCTGGTATTGTTAATACTGTACCTAATGGTAAAGCTTTTTCTATTTTAATATTTTTAGTAAAGAAATCCCATACATCTCCATCATAAGGAACACCAAGAGCTATGGCTTTAGCTGAGTCAATAACACTTCCTCCCCCAACAGCAAGTATAAAGTCAACTTTACTATTTTTACAAAGCTCGATTCCCTTTTTAACTAAACTTAATCTAGGATTAGGCTTAACTCCTCCAAGTTCTATTACATGTAATCCTGCTTTATTTAAAGAATCTAAAATTCTATCATATAACCCATTTTTTCTAATACTTCCTCCACCATAATGAAAAAGTACTTTACTAGCTCCTAAGCTTTTAATTTCTTCTCCAACAGAGGATTCAACTCCTCTACCAAAGTTAATTTTAGTAGGATTATAAAAAGTAAAATTATTCATTTAACTCACCCTTTCTCTTTTTTTCCATATTATTTAAATTAATTACGTTTACAATATTATATATCACTTTTAATTCTAAGTAAAAGATTATATAAATATATTTTAAAACTCTAATTATGTTTAAAATATGTATATTCATATAAATTTAAAATAAAAACCAACAATATAATAGGAAAATATTGAAATATACATTTTAAAGTATATAATATATTTAAATTATTCTTATGAGAGGTGATTAATTTGATAAATCATAAAGGAACAAAATGCATTACAACGGAAAGAATAACTCTTAGACCTTTTTGTTATGATGATGCTGAAAATATGTTTAAAAACTGGGTAAACGATCCTGAAGTTACAAAATATCTATCTTGGACTCCTCACGGAAATTTAAATGTGACTAAGGAATGCTTAGATAATTGGATTAAAGCCTATGAATCTGATGAAAACTATCACTGGGCAATAACCTTAAAAGAAAATCCAAATGAAGTTATTGGAAGTATTGGTGCAGTATTTATTGACAATTATTTAGAACAAGCTCACATAGGTTATTGTCTTAGCAAAAAATATTGGAATAAAGGAATAGTAAGTGAATCTTTAAAAGAGGTTCTTTCTTATTTATTCCAATGTGGTTTCACAAGAATAGAAGCAGTACACCATGTTCTTAATCCTGCTTCTGGACAAGTTATGAAAAAATGTGGCATGAAGTTTGAGGGTGTACTTAGAAAAGCTAGAAAAGATAATAAAGGTGAATTTTTTGATATAGCTCAATATGCTCTATTAAAAACAGATTTAGAGTAAGTACTATAAAATTTCAGTAATACAATTTTTAATCAAACAAAAAAGACAACCCTCCCTCAAAGGTTGCCTTTTCCTTATACCTAATTTCCCCCTTGGCAAGCTATGCTTACCATTTTCTTTAAGTAATTAGAAGTGTTTCTTTTAATTCCCTTATTATCTGTTAGTATTATCCTTCTATATAAATATTACTTAAATTCTTAATTATAATTTAAAGCTTAAAGTTCTTTAAAGGTTTTAATACTCTTTAAATTCTTAACTACTTTAATGTTACTTTTAAAGTATGAACCTCAAATGGTTTAAATGTAAGGTGCATTGTTTCTTTGTTTAATTCTTTTCCATCTATGCTATCTTCTATTAAGTTAACCATTTCTACCTTTTCATATGGAACATTTATATTAACTTTGGCCTTAGCATCTTCTCCATGACACTCATATAATCTGATTATCATTTGGTCACCATCTTCAGCTTTTTTAATTGTATCAATTATTACATTTTCACAATCTATTGAAGCCATTGCTTCTTTAACTAGGTTTTCACCTAAATTTTCACTATAAATTACTTGTATTGGAACATTAACTTCATGAGCTTCATGAACAACATTTCCTTCAATATAGTCTCCTCTGTGTGGGAATAAGCAATAAGTAAATTCATGCTCTCCTCTATCAGCATTTGGATCTGGATATCCTGGACTTCTTAATAGATTTAAGTCTATCTTAGTTTCTGAAACATTGTGTCCATACTTAGAATCATTTATTAAAGCAACTCCATAATCCCTTTGTGATAAATCTATCCATCTTTGAGCACATATTTCACCCTTAGCCATATCCCATGAAGTATTTCCATGAGTAGGTCTCTTTATTGTACCAAATTGTATTTCGCAATCTGCCTCTCTAGTATAAACATTAGTATTGAAAGAGGTTCTAAGCATCTTACCATTTTCTTTCCAATCAACCTTTGTTTTAAAGTCGATTCTCTTACTACCTTCTAAAATGCTTATTTCTTGTACTAAAGTAGAATCTCCATATTTATAGTTTTGCTTAATAGTTGCCTTTGGTCCATCTACAATAACTTCTGATTTTACTAACTCAAAAATTTCAGATGGTCTATCTTCATAAACTCCTGAGAAGTCCCAAGCATCTCCATTATCTTCATAAACTCTAAATTCATTTCCTTTTTCATCTCTTAAGACTTCTTTATTTAATTCTTTATCAAAAATTCTTGCAATTGTTCCATTTTCATTAAACTCAACTTTAACCAATCCATTTTCTAAGTTATTTTCTGAAACTTTTAAAGTTGAAATTTCACAATATGGCTCAATTTCTTCTTTTTTAATTATTTCTCCACTTAAAGAGTTTAAGTTAACTCTTGTCCATCTATCATAAAGCTTAATCCATTGCTCTCTACTCCATGATAAAGAGTTTACTAATATAGCTCCCTCTTCTTTGCTATCTGCACTTTCTAAAATATCTCTATATAACTTTTCAGTCATTCCTTCTACCTTAGCAAGCATCTTTTCATAGGCTTCCACTGACTCATCATAAACTCTGCCTATGGATGATCCTGGTAAAATATCATGGAATTGATATAAAAGAACTTCCTTCCAAACTTTTTCTATTTCATCTTGAGGATATTCTCCCTTTCCTAAAACTTTAGCTTGCATTGCTGCTAACTCTAAGTTCTTAAGAGCTATTTCCATCTTTCTATTATATTTTTTATTCTTACCATGTGTAGTGTAAGTTCCTTGGTGTTTCTCTAAGTATAACTCTCCACTCCACACACTGTATTTATCTATATCTTTTTCTATTCTCTTAAAGAAATTACTTGAAGGTTCTTGCTTAACAGGAGATATTCCATTTATATTTCTTTCTCTTCTTAATCTCTCTAAATGCTCTTCTCCTGGGCCACCGCCTCCATCACCAATTCCAAATAGCATTAAACATTCATCTGATAAGCCTTTATCTAAGAAAGCTTTCTCTGACTTAGCAACGGCTCTTGGTGCTGCTGAACTATTATAAGTTCCCTCTGGTGGCATGTGTGATAATACTCTACTTCCATCTAATCCTTCCCAGACAAAGGTATGATGTGGGAATTGGTTATGATTGTTCCATGATAATTTAATTGTCATGAAATAATCTACACCACTCTTTTTAAGAATTTGTGGAAGAGCTGCTGAATATCCAAATACATCTGGAAGCCATAAAGTATCCATCTCTTTTTTAAATTCTTCTCTAAAGTATCTCTTTCCATATAATAATTGTCTTACTAAAGATTCTCCTGATGGAACATTAGTATCTGGTTCAACCCACATACCTCCTTGAGCTTCCCATCTTCCTTCTTCTATTTTTTCTTTAATTCTTTCATATAAATCTGGATAGTATTCTTTCATCCATTGATAAAGTTGAGGTTGACTTGCTCCAAATACATACTCAGGATATTTTTCCATATTAGCTAAAACTGTTGAATATGTTCTAGCTCCTTTTCTTATAGTTTCCCTTATTGGCCATAACCAAGCTAAATCTATATGAGCATGTCCAATAGCTGAAACTGAAAGTGAAGGATCCCCACCTTTTTTATCTAATTCTTTCTTTAAAATTTCTCTGGCTTTTTTAACTTCTTCTTCATTTAAGATTGTAACTTCTTGTTGAGTAACAACTCCGTCCTTTAAGAAATCACATCCACTCATTCCAGTTTTAACACTTAATACCTTTGATGCTTCATAAAGTGCATTTAATATAGTATGATATCTAGCACTATCTTCTGGTAATTGATTCATAAGTTCATGTAAAACTTCTACATCATAATAAAGAGCCTTTACTTCTTCATTACAAGTTGCAATATACGCATCTTTTATAATTCCATTATCTCTATATTTACCAAATAAATCGTTACATGCACAATCTGCCCATATATCTATAACTTCTCCACCTTCAGCTCTCTCAAACATAGGAACTTCTCTCTTACCTGGCATTCCTAAGCTTAAATCAAACTCTGAGTTTAAAGTTGTAAGCCCTCTCATAGGATTTCCATTCTTATCTACCACAAAGGCTTCTCCACTTATATCTATTAGAAGGACAATATTTTCTCCTTCATAACTTTTAGGTACTTCTCCCTTGAAGTTAAACCAACCACAGTCCCAAAGTTCTCCCCAAGACTCTCCTATAATTCCTTTTTTGTACTCTCCAATTAGTCTATTTTCATAACTTACTGGCTCCTTAGTTATATACATATCTATTTCTAAAGGCGCAACTACATTGTATATTGCCTTTTCTAGCTTTTCACACAAACCGTTTACAATATTCTTACGTTCATTTATCTGAAATAACATTCATCTCACCCCTTGATAAATTTAAAAATCATAAAATAAATCTTAGAATCATACCTTAATAATCAAATTAATGGGCTTCTTTTCTTTCGATTCATCTAAATTCTATATTTTAAAGATATCTTATAAGCAATTAAGTGTAAAGTGGACAAATATTAGTTTTATAGTTCATATTTTTAATAATTTAAATTCAATTTAAAATCTCTTAAATTATAATTTTAACTTTTAAATTCAGGTTATCTTTTATAGATGTTGAATTTAGGTATTTTCTATAACCTAAGTTAACTTCAAATAAGAAAGCTTTTAACTTCTATATTTTGAACTTTTATCTTATGAATGAAAAAATGGAGTAAAATAAATAAGACCAAGGCTAGGAAGAAATCTTAAAACCTAAGCCTTGATCTCAATTTATTTAAAAAGGATTAAAATAAATCTTTTTATAGGTAATATGCTAATTTGCGGAAGAAGTTAATTCTATAAAACAATATAATTTAATCCTTATTAAATACTATAATTAGAATTTATCGCAAACTAGTTCAAAGTATGCTTTTGGATGATGACAAACAGGGCACTTTTCTGGTACTACTGTTGATTCTAAAATAAATCCACAGTTTTGACATCTCCATAATTGTTTTTCATCTTTTTTAAATATTTCACCATTCTTCAATAGATTATATAATTCTAAATATCTTTCTTCATGGTGCTTTTCTATTTCTCCTACTTTTTCTAATATGAATGCTATTTCATTAAAACCTTCTTCTCTTGCTTCCCTAGCAAACTCAGCATACATATCTGTCCATTCATAGTTTTCTCCACCAGCTGCATCTTTTAAATTATCTACAGTTTCTCCAACTGTACCATCATTTAAAAACTTAAACCAAATCTTTGCATGAGCCATCTCATTATGAGCAGTTTCTTCAAAGATATCAGCTATCTTGTTATATCCTTCTAGTCTAGCTTTCTCTGCATAGAAAGTATATTTATTTCTAGCTTGTGACTCTCCAGCAAAGGCTGTTAAAAGATTCTTTTCTGTTTTACTTCCTTTTAAATCCATGAACTCCACCTCAAAATTTAATTTTATAGTCTATCTACTCTTATTTCTAAAAATATAAGTACAATTTAATTTTTCCCTTTTTGAGGTTTTATATTCTAAATTTAAAGTTAAAATTTTTAGCTAAAATAAAACAAAGTTCTTATTAATACAACCATAATAAAATTCGCCTAAACAATTTATAAATAAACCTCATAAATAATTTCAATTTATTAAGTTGTTATATAATACGTATTTCCTCTTTGGTTATATTGTTAATTAAATAAACTTCCATATTATCTCTATCAACTTCATTTAAGTTATAGAATATTCTTGACATATAAAACTGATCATGCTTTGAATCCTTATCATATCTTTCATCAATACTACTATATTTTCTTATGGCTAACTCAGTAAACCCAACCCATTTTTCTAAATCAAAGCTTCTTTCATAACCTCCACTTATTAACTTCACAGCATACTGATTAGCAATTCTTTTACATTCTTCTTCATCTTTATTACCAACAAAAATATACAGTAATGAGCCAAATTCAAAATTTGATAAACTACGAATTTCAAAATCAACATTATCAAAAGTAATTTTTTTATTTAAACTTAAATAATCTTCTTCTGTTAAACAAACTTCTTCTTTTATGGATACATCCTTTGCTATATAACTACCATCAGCTGATCTAGCATTAATTGAAAAGCTTAAGTTTGCAGGTGAATCCGTATTTTCTTTAGCAATTATTTCTCCAGTTGAAATAATACGTACAGTAGAATATTCCCATCTTCTTTCAACATCATTTGAAGATATATAAAATTCTCTCCCTTTAAAATTCACATTTCCAGTAATATTGACATCCGTAAGATTTATATATCCTCCATCAATCTTTTTTACTGAATAATCAAATAATGCATAATCTTTAAATACTTTTACTGAATTTATAGTTATATTATAATCTAGAAATTCTAATGTGTATGGAAAGCCTCCACTTAATTCATTTTCTTTTTCTAACTTTCTATTTGCCTCTAAAAATTTTTCAAATTTACTTGTTTTTTTCTTTGATTCATCTTCTAATCTAAATCCAATAAAAATAACTATAGAAAATAAAACTATTCCAATTAATAAATATACTATTAATTTCTTTGATTTCATTGAAAACTCTCCTTACTATTTCATTTTCTACATAATATCATTTTTTTATATCGTAATTTTAAATCCACTGTTAAATTTATACAAACATAAAAAGTGCTTAATAAAGAGTTGCTATTTCCTTTATTAAGCACTTAAATACAAATTAATTGTTTTAGTAAAACCTATTAAATATTTTCTATAAATAATTTATTTAATTGTTTTTCACTTGAAAAGCCTAAATCTTTTAAAGCCTTGTCTATAGCATTTAGGACATAGGTTATATCTTCTATATTTGCATTTTCTCCCATATGTCCAATTCTTAATAATTTATCTTCATATTTATCTAAAGATGTTGACATTAATACATTATATTTTTTATTTAGATGATTTCTTAAGTTTAAAGCACCTATTTCTTCTGGTATTTCCACAGCTGTAACTGTATTTGAATATCCACTTTTTAAGAATAAATCTAATCCATATTCTTTTACTGCCTTTCTAGTTGCTTCTCCAATTTTTCTATGTCTTTCAATAACTTTTTCCTTTCCTTCCTCTAGAATATTGTCTATAGCAACCCTAAGAGAAATAATATCACTTATTGGCATTGTATATGGGAACCACTTATCTTCATAATAATTTTTCCATATATTCAGATTGCAATAAAAACCTATAATAGGTGTTTCTCTATTTTCCATAACCTTTCTTGCATCATCACTTATACTAACCATAGTAAGTCCTGGTTCTGCTGAAAATGCCTTTTGAGAACCACCTAGGGCTATATCAATTTGCCATTTATCCACCTTAAATTCTTCTCCTACCATAGCTGATACAGAATCAACAACTGTCAAAATTCCATAACACTTAAGTAATGGACAAATTTTATCAACAGGATTTAATACTCCCGTTGGAGTATCACAATGAACAACTGTGGCATATTTAAAATCATTATTATTCTCTAAAAACTTAGATAAAGCTTCAACATCAATCTCTTTAGTATAATCTCCTGAAAAATAAGTTACCTCTCCTCCATACATGGTTACAAAGCCATCAAACCATCTTCCATATAAGCCATTGTCAATTACTAAAACCTTATCTCCTTTTTCAGTTAAGGATGCACAAGCAGCTTCTAATCCTAAAATTCCTTCTCCAGAAAGTATATAGCAATCATTTTTAGTATTTATAATCTCTCCAAATCTATCACAAGTTTCCTTATAAAACTCAACAAAATCCATATCAACATCTGGATTTGTAGTTTTTAAAGCCCTTGCTCCTCTTACATTCTCCCTTAAATTAGTAGGCCCTGGTGTATAAATAGTTTTATTACAATTCATAATTCATTCCTCCAAACACTCTCATTTTTCTCTTGTATAAAAAATAACACAACTATTCAAAATCACCAATAGAATCGATACAATACAAAAATTAAAAAGGGATGTATATAAAAGCAAACTTTCAATAAAACTCATAAATAAACACTTTTATAAGTTTTCATATTTATCTTTAATACATCCCAACTCTTAATTTAACTCTTTTTAATTTAATCTAAAACTCTTTCAGATATAAAGTTAATCTCATATTCACCTATAACCTTATCTCCATCTAAATCCCATTCTTCTTTTTCTTTTCCATAATACTTAGATGCTAATGCCAAGTCTCCTAAATCTACATTTCCATTTTCATTAAAATCTCCTTGTAAACTCTCAACTTTTTTCTGTTCTCCATATACCTCTAATTCAAGAATTGAATATGGAGAATTATTAGTTCTCTTAATACAATTTACTCTTACATATCTTGCTTTTTCATTTCCAAACTCTATACTATTGATTTTTTCTAAATTATTAGTTACACTTGAAATCTTATTCCAGTTCTCTCCATCTTCTGATATTTCAATTGAAAATTCACTTGCTGGATTACTCCATCTTACTAAAACTTCATTTATATCAGTAACTTTTCCTAAGTCAACCATAAGCCATTGATTATCAGAATTTTTTGATACCCATTTAGAGCCTTCATTTTTAATATTACCATCTGTTGCTCTCCACTCATTTGTGTATAATAAATCATTTGAAGAAGAATATGCATCCTTTCCACAAGCCAAATTGACTTTAGAATTCTTTTCTCCTCCTATAGCTTCATCAGATAATACTCTATTATATAGTTTGATGTTGTCTATTCCTCCCTTTAGTCCTTCTCCTATCTTTTCTAGTGGAAGAACGAAAGTAGTATAAAATTCTTGCCCACTTATTATAGAATTATCATGCTTTCTATTACTATGAAGTTGCTGAACAAACTCTCCATCAACATATAAAGCTAAGTTTTCAAAAGTACCAACTAAGGTTATATTTGTCCACTTATCTTTTTGTATTTTGTAATCAAAATTTTGTTCATAAAAACTTCTTCTTATTGATAAAGTTCCATCTTCTAAAACTTTTAACTCTCCCTCATAACCTGAGAAAATATTCATTACATTACCTAATTCCTCAACCTTAAGATCAAATGAAACTGTATACGGATAAGTTATTGCTTTTAAAGGAGTTTCAATTACTGTTTCTCCATTTAAACTTAAATATTTATTTGCCTCTTCTTCTTTAAACTCTCCATTTTTAATTGTTCCATCATATGCATTACCACTAGTATCTCTTCCATCTGAAGTTTTAAAATCATATTCTAAAACAATATCACTCTTACTTTCGACTTCTCTTGAAACTTCAGTATTAGGTCCTTCATCAAGAGAGTTAAATGTTTTTATAAACTCAGTGTAATCTTTATCTTCTCTATTTCCTCTCCATGTTTTTTCACCAATAGTTGCAACAGCTGGAAGCAATCTTTCATGTAAGTCCATTTCGACTATTCCTTCCATTGATTCATCTCCCCAAATTGCCATTTTTCCTCCTAAAAGATTAGGCTCTCCTAAAGGTAAAGATGTATTTCCATTGAACTGAACTGGCTCCCAATTATTATATACATATTGAGTATCCATAAAATCCTTATGCCATCTTGATGGTGTTATATAGGTATATGGTTGAGGAACATTTACTAATTTATATCCTTCATCAATTCTGGCTTTTGGATCTTCCCATCCTAAGCTCCAAACATCTATAATTGTATCCTTTGGTAGCATTGTTTCTCCACCAAATGGTTTTAAAGAACCCCAAACTCTAGGTGTTTTACCTTTATCTATTAAATATTGAGACATATCTGCTGCATATTTTCTAAACTTGTCTCCAACTCTAGTATCATATTCATCTATTCCTAAATGAACTGTATCTCCCAAGAAAATAGGATTTTCTTCATCTAAAAATTCATCAAATAATCCTTTTATAAATTTAGCTCCCTCTGGATTATCTATATCAATATGATCAAACCAATACTTTTCTGAGTTTATTGGTGTTCCTTTTTCCCTATTATATTTTGTAAAAGGAAGTGAATGTGCAGGAGTATCTATTTCTGGAACAACCTCCATTCCCCTATTCATTGCATCTTTTTGCAAGTTCACAAATTCTTCTTGAGTGTAATATGGATCATTCAAATCATCATTACTAGGCTTTAGTCCAGGATGATTTTTACTTTCTAGTCTAAATGCACTATAAACTGAATCCCAATTTTCAGGTTTATTAAAATTAGTACCTTGTGGAGCCCACTGATTATCATTTAAATGAATATGGAATTCATTTATCTTATACCAAGATAATATCTTTGAATAGTCCTCTAAAAACTCCATTCTCATTGGCATCCTAGCCACATCAAGCATAGCCCCCCTAATCTCATACTTAGGGAAATCTCTTATAACTCCACATGGAATAGAACTGTGATTTTCATCTTGCCATAATATTTGAAGTAAAGTGGTTGTACCATATAAGGCGCCAGTATAATAACTTGAATAAATCTTTATAGAATCTTGAACTTGTGTAAAGTACCCTTCTTTACCAACCTCATATTTATCTTCTAGCTGAGACTCTATATAAATATCACCTTCTTTAACTGATTCATCTGAAGAAACTTCCACTATTTCTAATTCAATTCCCTTAAAATCCTTTAAACTTTCATTAAAAAGCTTAGCAACTTTCATTAAGTCAACATTATTTTTATCATTAATTAAAATCCTTGACCCTTCTGTTAAATTAAAGTTTCCTTCTAAGCCATACCATTCTTGAAGGCTTGGAATAACCTTCGGCTCTCCATTCCCATTATCTACCTTAGGGAAAAATTCCTCATTTAAAGATGTTTTTTCTGGTACAGTTAGTGTTAAACTTTTTTCCACAGTCTTTTCTGGCTCATCTTCCTTATATATTTCAAATAATAAACTGACATCTCTATCAACTATATTGGAATCATTAATTTCTCCTCCGTGAGTTATTACATTTTCAAATTCACTTCCTTTTAATTCAATTCCAAATCCCTCAGGCACTTCTGGCAATTTAATCATTTCGTCACTTATAGTCACTTCTGGAAGAGAGGTTATTCCATTTGCAATTTGTTCTAAAGAAGGAGTAAAATCCGGTACTATTTTTTCCTCTCCCAAAACTTCTATCTCACGTATAGAGACATTATTATATGCATTAGCATTTCTCTCTCTTATATAAACTCTTAAATATCTAGCATTTTCTTTGTTGTCAAAATTTATCTCATCAATCATATTCATATCGTTTCCTGAATCATGAGTTACCTTTTTAACTTCTCTCCATTCCTTACCATCATCAGAAACTTCAATGCTATAGTCCTCTGCAAAGGCCTTTTTATACCAATGAATCTTTGCACTTTCAATATCTAGACTTTTCCCAAAATCAATATAAACCCATTGGTGGCTATCATTATTAGGTATAACTGGCATTGTAGGACTTGACCATCTAGAGTCATCACTTGTTTTATCTCCATCTACTACCTTATTAGCGCCCCAGTTTGTATTATTATTTTCTACAGCAGATGCCTTTGTTTCCTTACCTTCAGCTACGTTTCCCTTAAAAAGTTTATAACCCATAACTTCAAATTCTCTAATACTAACACTATTCCATTGATTTTTCTTAGTTATTAATACTCTTATATATCTTGTTGTTTCTTCCTTTTCTAAATCTATTCTATTAACTTTGTTTCTATCCGCTTCATTTTTGCCTAAAGGATTAGTTAAAGTGCCTGTTATATCAGTCCAATTCTCATTATCAGAAGATTTTTGAATCTTAAACTCAGTTGCATAAGCAAAATTCTGCCATCTTATATTTAAATGATCTATAACATATTCATCTCCTAAGTCCACAGATAACCATTGTGGATTTGTTGAAGTTACCTCTCCACTTGACCATCTAGAATCTTCCGTAATATAATCTCCATCTACTGCCTTATCTCCTTTCCAACTATTAGTAGATTCTAAACCCGAAACCTTTACATCCTTTTCTAAAGCCAAGTTCACATATTCTCCCCTTAAATCATCAACTTTATCCTTTGCCTTAACTGTAATCGTAGCAGAGCTTCCTATGAAATTTGCAATAAAAATCCCACAGAGCAAAGCTCCTATTTTCTTTTTATTCATCTTTTATACCCCCTATGATGTTTTAGAACATTATTGATAAGTTAATAATGAAAAAACTTCCTATATATTTTTATTCTAGAAAATATTATTATATAATTGATTTATAGAAATACATGTAAACTAGGAGATGATTTTTATGATAAAACATATAGTAATGTGGAAATTAAAAGATGAAGCTGAAGGAAATTCTAAAGCCGAAAACGCTAAAATAATAAAAAACTCACTAGAAGATTTAAAAGGAAAAATTAATGAAATAGTTCATATTGAAGTAGGAATAGATGTTAATAAGTCAGAGCAAGCTTATGATGTAGTTTTATATTCAATATTTAATTCTTTAGAAGATTTAGATTCATATCAAAAGAATCCTGACCATGTTAAAGCTGGTTCCTTTGTAAAAAAAGTAGCATCATCAAGAGTTGTTGTAGATTACGAATTTTAAGTTCAAAACATAATAATAAAGCTTACAAACATATTTCGAGAATTACTAGATTTCACTAAGAATTTAAATTCTAAAACTCATCTAGATATTCTTTTCATATTGTTTGTAAGCTTTATAAAAAGTTATTTTAATTCACTTTATTTATTAATTTACTCTTTCAAAAATTAAAATCTCTTCTAATGGTGAATTAAATTCTTTAATCCTTGGCCCTATAATAAATTCATCATTTTTATATTTCCATTTTCCCCTTGGAAAGTTCACCATTCTTTTTCTAGCTCCCTTTTTTATATTAGGTGCTATCATATATTTTTCTCCTAACATAAATTGATCTTTAATTTCTTCTAAATTCTCATTAGGAAATTCATACTCCATATATCTAACTATTGGCTCCCCACTTCTACTAGATTCTTTTGCTAAATCATAAATATATTCTGAGTATTTAACATGCTCCCAAGCTGCTTTTTTACAAATTTCAAAATTTTCTTTAGATAATACTCTCCAAGGTGCTGCTGAAAATTGCATCATTGGCATAAGGGCTGCACATTGAGCATATCGTACAAATAATTCTTCATCTAAATTAGAACTATTTTCTAAAAAGTTAAGATATTCTCCCCCTCCAATCATATCTGGACAAGTATATGAATATCCTAAAATCCCCTGTGCTAACTGATTAGGAATAAGAGATGAAACACCATTATATTCCCAACTATGATTTTTATCTGCTAACCTTTGTACTAAAGGTAATCCTGCACATTGAAAGCAAGCTCTAAACTCATTAAATTCATAGTTCAGTCCTAATAAATCCCAAAGTTTACTATGTTCATTAGCCTCTATTTTCTTATATGTTAAGTCATCATTACTATAAAAACTAGCATCTCCAGCATCAAATTTAAATCCATCAACTCCATATTCTTCAATTAAAAAATCATTTTGATCTAAGTACCATTTAACTGCCTCAGGATTTGTTAAGTCTAGTGCTGCTGAATAACCATTCCACCATTTTTTTATTGAAACAGAGCCATCTTTATTTTTTACTAAACACTCTCTATCTCTTAAATATCTAAATTCTTGTGTATCAGGAGTAATAAAGGGACATGTCCATAACATTACTTTAAAACCTAACTCATGTAATTTATTTATCATCCCCTTAGGATTTTTAAACTTTTCCCCATTAAATTTCCATCTTCCATAATAGTCACTCCATCCATCATCAATCATTATTATTCCCTCAGGCATACCATTTTCTACTATAGAATTAGCATACTCTAATATTTTTTCCTCTCTTTGATCATATAAAAGTTCAATCCAAGTATTATATTGTGGTTTAGTGAAAAAACTCTTAGGTGGTACTTTACCATTAGGCTTAAAAAATTTATTTGCTGCATGTAAAAAAGCTTCTTTTAAAGTTTCTCCCTTTTCATACAATTGTGGAACAGATTTTTCACTTAATATTTCTATAACTCCACTATAAACTTTTAAAACAAATACTGAATCACACCATATATATCTTCCTTTATTAGAAAGCAATATTGTATTAACCTGATTAGGACTCTTATTTGGATATACATCCACTTCATATTTAGAATTAAAATTAAGTGGATATTTTATGCCATCGTTAACTACAGGTCCATACCAATATTCACTTTCATACATTTTAAAAATATAACTTTTTAACTTTCCCATATAACCTACCCTCTCAATTTATTGAATTATACCTTTATAAAAACATAATTTGTAAGATTTATCAATAATTATATTTTAGCTTTTCTTTTCATTTTAAATAACTTTATATTTTCTAGATATTAATGTTACTTTTGATTAATTTATACAAGAAGTTTAATATAAATAATAGGGTAAATATAAATTATATTTTAAATAGAATATAATTTAAGGAGCTTGATTAAATTCAAGCTCCTTAACTATTTTTATTATATTATTTTTGCTTTAAAGCATTTTTTACTGTTGATTTATATCCAGTATATGTTGCATAGAAATATCCACCATAAACAATTACCATTATTAAGGCAGTTACTAAGGATGAGGCTCCTATATCTGGTTTATTAAACATAGTTAGGAATCCATTCACAACCTTTATTGCAACCACTGAGTGAACTAAAGCTACAACTAATGGTAATCCAAAATAAATACTTACCTGTGTAAATATTGATTTATTTATCATCTTTTGAGATACACCAATTCTTCTTAAAGATTTATATCTATCAATACTATCACTAGCTTCTGATAATTGTTGAAGAGCAAGTACTGCAGTACTTGATATTAAGAATATAACTCCTAAATATATTCCTATAAATAATACTGTATTTGTCATTCCATTATTATCTTCATAAATACGTGCTCTTGTATATCCATTTACAAAACCATATTTACTTAAATCAACAATTCCATCTCTATAGTCATTGAATAATTTTTGTACTCTTTGTTCTTCTTCCTTTGAATTTTTAGGGAAGTTTATATTGATTTTATTTGCAATAGGCTTTAAATTAGAAACAATATTATCTGGCACTATTAAAGTGAAAAAGTTATTTGTCATTCCAGTACTTTCAAATGCCTCTTTTATAACTTTTCCCTCTCCAATTAAGGCATTATTGGCAATCTTATATTCCTTACCATCAATTTCTATTTTGTCATTATTTTTAATAATATTTTTTAAAGTATTCTCTACTTCACCTAAGTTAGATGAAATTAATACTTCGTTATTAGATAAACTTACTGATTTTTCACCACTTAAAGCTCTTATATCATTATATGAACTTATACTTATGGCATTTGTTCCCTTGTAAGTCATTGCTTCTACTATATCTTTTATATTTTTACCTTCTGAATTTTTGTTTAATAAGCTTTCTAAATTAGTTTTTTCTAATTTATATTCATTATATGAAACAATTTTATCCTCTGGATTAAATTTAAAGCCTAACTCTTTTATTGACTCTTCAGCAGTTTTTATTTTATTATCCTCATCAACATAATAAGTAGCAGATGCGTCAAATGGAGTTGTAGATTCTAATCCTTTTTCTAAGGCATTTTTAAAACTTAAACCAGTTGCTAATGTACTTATTGTTAAGAATAACATAAGACATATTACTGTCATTGATAAAAAGTTAGTATTTATTTTACTATTCATTTGTCTTAATACAAAAATATTTAATCCTTTTAAGTAAACATTCTTATTTTTTTGTAAAACATATAAAACAAATCCTGCTAAACTAAAGAATAAAAGTAATGTTCCTAAAACTCCTAATACTATTGACCCTAAGAACATACTATTTGTAGGATCTAATCCAACTTTAATTACTAATTTATACGCAACTCCTAATAATCCTAAAGATATAAAGAAGATTATTGCTGTTAATATAGGATTTTTTATTTTTATATCCTCATTTTTCTTAGCAGCTGTTAACATATCTATAAGTTTATACTTTGAAATTACAAAAGTATTAAAAAGCATAACTAAAATAAAAATTATACCAAAGTATAAAATAGTTTTTAAAATAGCATCAGTTGATAATAAGAATTTATAATTGCTTAGAGATACCTCAAATAATTTAGCTGCAAAGGCAGATATTCCTTGAGAAACTATTATCCCTGCTCCTAAACCTACAACTAATGATATAATTCCTACTAGAGCTGTTTCATATGTAAGTATTTTTGAAATTTTGTTTTTTCCCATACCAAGGGTCATATATATACCTAATTCTTTTTTACGCTTTTTAACTAAAAAGTTGTTTGCATAAAGAATTAATCCACCTAAAACACAAGATATAAATACAGATATTCCAGATATTAACCTTTGTAATATGTTTATATATTCAGCCTGTCTTTTTCCAAGTTCTAAAAAGGCTTTTTGATCTCCTACGGAGTTAAATGCATAGAATATACATACTCCAAGAGTTAATGTTAGAAAGTATATTGAATAATCTTTAAAGCTCTTTCTAACATTGTTTAAAGCAATCTTAAAATACATCCCTATCATCCCCTCCAAGAAGTGTTATAACCTCAATAATTCTATCAAAAAATTCTTTTCTTGAATCTGTTCCTCTTACTAATTCATTAAATATTTTTCCATCTTTTATAAATAAAATTCTATGAGCATAGCTTGCTGTGAAAGCATCATGAGTTACCATAAGTATTGTAGCTTCTAAATCTTTATTTAAACTTTCAAAAGAATCTAAAAGCATTCTAGCTGATTTTGAATCTAAAGCTCCTGTTGGCTCATCAGCTAAGATTAATGATGGATTAGTAACAATTGCTCTAGCTGAAGCAACCCTTTGTTTTTGTCCACCTGATATTTGATATGGAAACTTATTTAATATTCCATCTATCCCTAAACTCTTTGCAACCTTTTTAATAAGAGAATCTATTTCCTTAGGCTTTTTACCTTGTATTGTTAATGCTAAAGCTATATTTTCATAAGCTGTTAAGGTATCTAATAAATTAAAATCTTGGAATATAAATCCTAATTCATCTCTTCTAAATTTCTCTAATTGCTTTGCTTTTAATTTTGTAATATCTTTTCCATTAATAACTATACTTCCTGTAGTAACATTATCTATAGTTGATATACAATTAAGCAATGTTGTCTTACCACTTCCTGATGGTCCCATTATTCCAACAAACTCTCCCTTATCAACCTTAAAGTTAATATTGTCTATTGCTTTTGTTATGTTATCTTTGTTTCCATAATACTTTTCTATATTTTCTACACTTAAAATATTTTTCATATTTTGTTCCTCCTCGTTTCATCTTACAATATTATTTTATCCTCTTTAAGAGAAATCACATATTTATTTATCTTTCATAAACCTTACAATGTTGTAAGATTTCCTTAGAAAAAAATGTTTAATAAATAATAGAAGTTCAAATGAGAAAATCATTGTGATATTCAAGATATTATAAAAATTACACAAAAAGAAATAACTCTACTTATAAGGTTTAAGTAGAGTTATTTCTTAACTTAATTTCTTTTATATAATCTTAAGAAATCATCTTTTAATATCTATATCTATTATATCCACCAAGTGAAGTATTATCTTTATCGAACCAAGAATCTAAAAGTTCAAACCAGTTACCAACTTTATTTATTTTTGGATCTAATCCATCTTTACACCATGCTAGTTTTCCATAACCACTTCTTAATCTATAAGCATTAGTGTCTAAAGGATTGTACCATCTTTGAATAGCCCAATGTGGTATTGCTTGTCCTGAATATGGATCATAATAATCTCTATTACCATCAGGAAGGAAAATACTTATACCATTTTTACCTTCTTTGAAATTTTTAAACTCTTTTCCTCCAAATGAATATAAAATTAATTGGTCAACATTTTTCATAACATTCTTTGATAATTTTTTAGTAGTTTCATTAAATTCATCACTTAAGCTAATTTTTTCACATAAATCATATAAATCAAAATATGGATATTCAATCCATTCATATTCATCATGTGCCTTAAAATAATGCATTACTGGTGCATTTTTTCCTGTACCTCTTAAGCTTTCAATAGCATCTTTTTTATTATTTTTACTTAAATTTCTAGCTAAAGCATCAACTGATTTTTTAACTTTTTCAATTTTTGAAAGATCGTAGCAACTTAGTTGTTGACTAGTTACTCCATAGCTATTTACAGAATCACGCTGCTCTTCTACAAACAAGGCACCAAGTTCATTATTTGTAACAAGTGATGGATCAAATATTTTTTCTTTTCCTCCTAAAGTAGAATCAACTTCTCCATTGTCACCTTTAGTAGATCTTAAACGAGAAAATATTTTGTCATATGGATATCCATTTCCCCAAACAACGGGTGCTGATGCTACAAGTGTTTTAGCTTCAAAACTTCCATTATTAGGTCTATATTGATAAGCTACCTCTGAAGTTCCCATTAAACAAGCATCAAATACTAAAACATCAACAGATTCATCCTTAGTTAAAACATCTGAAATTTCTCCAGTATAAAGACAATCTTTGTTGTTACTATCATCCCAGCATATTGCCTTATTTACAGTACTAGCTCTATCTTTATCATCCTTAGCCCCACCACCATGGTTAGACATGATTAACATATACTTATCAGCTTCATAGTTCTTTTTACAAAATTTAACGAATTTTTTTAAAGTATTTGCATCTCCCATGTTAGCTTCATAATTACTTGTAGTAGTTATCTCTGGAAATTCACTTTTCCCACTAATTCTTTCAGCAGAATTTTCACCTATTTTATAAAGTCTTGTGTCTTCAAAATTAGAACCTAACACTTTTGAATCATTAGAATAACCAGGAATTCTATCAACTAATACTATAATATTTAGATTAGGATTATTTTTATAACCCTCTTTCATTTCTTCAATATCATTAAGTATGTACTCTTCTAGGTTATTATCACAATCAGCATATACCATAACCGTTAGTTTTTTATCACCTTCAGTCTTTTCGGCCTCTTTAATTTTCTCTGATACAGTTTTATGCTTTTGTCTTGGAGCAGCACTTACTGTTGAAGCTCCTCCTAATAGAACGCTACCAATGGTAATGGTAGCCATCAATAATGATAACTTTTTCTTAAACATATACATCCCCCTCTGAAAATTAACATTAAGTTAACATTAAGTTAATACTAATTTAATATTAATTTAATATATGAAATTTTCAATACAATTTGCATAACTGGTCAAAATTTATGCATAACTGGTTATAATAATCTATTATTTAAGTTTATAAATATACAAAAAGCATTTAATTTTTGGGGATATTATGAATAGCAAAAAAATTACATAAATACTAACTTCAATACTATTATAAGTTTAAATCAATATAAATATATTGAAAGAAAAAGAATAAAAAATTTTTAATTGACCCAGTTTAACATAAAAAATGACCAGTTATGCACACCCTATTAAAAACGTTTGTAACATTGCTATATAATCTATTTAAAACATATATGTTTAAGGGGGAATATTTATGAAAAGAAAATTAATCGCTTTAAGTTTATCTATTTCTATTTTATCAGGTGCTTTATTTACGTTACCCATTGATAAAAATGTTTATGCAAATGATTTAAAAAATGAAGGTAAGTACCAAGATGAAATTGTTCTTTTGGATGAAGAAATTTATTTAGATAAAGAACAGTTGGAATTATTTAAACAAAATGCATTAGTAGAAGAGAAAAATTCATTAGGCAGGAGCTTTTCAAGCGATTATAATACATATGTTCAAAAATCAGTTTCAAAGTCTGAAGCTATTCAAATAATAAGTGCCTATGATAAAGTAACTGGTATGATAGATAATTTAGGATTTACAATAGGTGGTTCAACTTTAGTAGCAAGCATCTCTAAAAGTTCTAGGTATAGAAATGCAAAGAATTTCATTACTAAATACGGAAGTTGGGGTGGCAATATCATATTAGTAACATCATTCGTTGCATATAAATCTATAGGTAAATTTAAAGGTGAAGTTCAAAATGCTGTATATAAAATGAATTCTTATGATAAATTATTATTTAGAGTAGAATCAGCAACTAATTTACAAGATTCAGGTATGTGTAGATATAAATTAGTTGTTCAAAAGAGGTAATTTATATGTCTAAAAAAATGATTGCTGGAGTTTTCTTTGCAATAGGAATAATGTTCGTTAGTTCGATAAATTCGTTATTTGAAGGAAATTTGTTAATAGGATTATTCAAATCTATATTACTAATTGTATTGTTCTCAGTTTCTTATAAATATGTTTTTGATTAATCTTAAATAATAAAAAATATACTTTCAAAATAAATTAAAAATATTTTCTATGTAAACCATTCTGTCTTATAGCCTTCTCCTGCAAATTAAGTACATAAAGCATAGTTTCCTTCTATTTTGCGTAATGGAAGTCTTTCACCATTTTTACGTACCTAATTCTGCTTTAGTCAGGAGAAGGCTCATACCTATCATATAACTCTGCAACTCCAATTATTACTTTTACATTTTTGAATAGTACGGTATAAATAATTCTTGATTTATTAAAACATATTCCTATTATCTTCAATAAAATCTTTTTGTTTATTCAAATATTCGATTAATGGTCTTACATTATCATTTGTAGATTCACCTAAAGCTTTTTTATATTCAGTTGAACTTTCGCCATTCATATATTTAAGTGGTAATCTATTATCAAGCAATTGTTTTAAGAATATAAATCTACCAATTCTCCCATTTCCATTTTGAAATGGATGTATTCTTTCAAATACCAAATGAAATTTTGCTATTTCTTCTAAAGTTGCTTCTTTTAAATTATTAAATCCATTTATTAAAACATTAAGTTTATCTTCAACTTCCCAAGGATTCGCAGTTTCAAAATTAGCTCCTAATATTTTATTAGCATATTTTTTTAAAACTCCTGCTAATCCTAAATCATATAATCTAGTTTTATACATTAAACTAGCATGCCACTCTTTTAGCATTTCTAAAGTTAAAGGTTTATCTAAACTATCAATAACTAAATCAAATGTATAAAATGAATTAACAGTTTCCTGTACATCATCTAATGTATGAGTTCCTGTAACTATATTTTTTTCCATAAGCATTTGTAAAGCTTCTTTTGTAAATGTACTTCCTTCTATTTTATTAGAATTATAAATAAAATCATATTTTAATATCTCATTTAATGAATTATGAATTCCCTTAGTTTTCTTTAATATTTTTAGAAATTTCTCATAATGTTCATTATTCATTTTAATCACTAGACCTCCATTAACTAAATTCTCATATGTTCTTTAATTTTAAAGTTTATAATACATCCATTAATTATTATAATGCTATTATCTTACTCAATTACTTTTACTAAACTCTTAAAAATATCTAAGTTTCTAATATCTAAATATTATATTTTATTTATAGTATTTCTGACTCTTTATTTTTAGGTTTAACAACACTAAATATCATATAGTTAATCTAAAAATACAATTAGTTTTCATTATTTAAACTAATTGTATTTTTAAATTCAAATTTATTTCATTAATTCGCTATTATAGCATCTCCTATTGGGAAAATTATGCTAACTTCTGTTCCCTCATTTTCTTCTGAAGTTATTTTTAAGCCTAAGCCTAACTTATCACAAAGATTTTTGCATAGGTATAACCCCATACCTGTAGACTTGGTAAATCTTCTTCCATTTTCTCCAGTAAAGCCTTTTTCAAAAACTCTACCTAAATCTTTATTAGGTATTCCAACACCACTATCTTTTATTTTAAGAGTTATGCTATTTTTAGATTTATTTGCAAATATTTTAACTCTACTATTTTTAGAACTATATTTTATTGCATTATTTATAACTTGATTTATTATAAATTCAACCCATTTTTCATCACTATAAACCTTGTAATCTAAATCTTCTAAGTCTATAGCTATTCTTTTGTTTATGAAATCCCTAGAATTTTTCTTAATTACATTTCTTACACTTTTCCCTAAGGAAAATTCTTTTACAATATAATCTTTGCTAACATCTGTACTTCTAGCATAATATAAAGCTTGATCTATATATTCTTCAATTTTCTTTATTTCCTTTTTGATATTTTCACTAGACTCACTCTCATTATTTTCTAAAATAAGCCTAGTGGAAGCTATTGGAGTTTTTATCTCATGAACCCATGTTTCTATATATTCTCTATATTCTTTTTGCTCCAGTATATATTTTTTAACATGCTCATGCATATCTTTGTCAGTTTCTTTTAAAACCTCATATAAAAATTTACCATGATAGAAATTGGGCTCTTCTATTAACTCAGGTAATAAATACTTTTTATCTAAATTATCTAAAATACCACTTATGTTATCATAAAATTTTTTACTCTTGTAAAAATCTAAAATTATATATGTAAAAAGAGGAATAAACCAAAAGCATCCTATTAAGAATATTATTCCTGAACCAATATTGCCTATGAACAATAAAACTGCTATAGTAGCAAAAATTATACAGTTTACAATTAAAAAGAATATTTTATCCTCAAAGTAATCCCTTAGTTTCATGGCATAATATACCCTAATCCTCTTCTAGTTTCTATAGCTCCTTTTACTCCAACCTCTTCTAATTTTTTTCTAAGTCTAGTTACATTTACTGAAAGAGTATTATCATCTACAAAAATATCAGAGTTCCACATATAATCCATAAGATCTTCCCTTGAAACAACATTTCCTTTATTTTTTAAAAGATGTGATAATATCTTAAGTTCATTTTTAGTTAACTCTTCCTCTTTTCCTCTGCAAGAAATTGTTCCATTAGATAAATTAAGCTTTAAATCACCATATGTTAAAACTTCTTGCTCTGATAAAGAATAGGTTCTTCTAAGTAATGAGGCTATTCTAGCTAATAAAACTTGAGTATTATAAGGCTTTGTTATAAAATCATCAGCTCCTAAATTCATACTCATAATTTCATCCATATCACTATCTCTACTTGTAACTATTATTATAGGTACATTAGAATCTTTTCTTATTTCTCTACAAATATGATATCCATCAAAATAAGGTAAGTTTATATCTAATAGGATTAAATCTGAATTATTTTCTTTAACATACTCTAATATATTTTCAAAATCTGTTGGAGCTAGAACTTCATATCCATATCTAGTAAGAAGTTTTGTAAGCTCTTCCCTTATGGTATCTGTGTCTTCAATTATAAGAATTCTCTTCATAATAACCATTCCTTCCATTATAATTAATTTTATAATATCCTTAACAGATAAAATTTTAGTATTACGATTTTATTGTCTTTAATTTATTATATAAAAAAAACTGTATTAAAGCACTTTTTAATTTAAGTTCCATAATACAGTTATAATGAAAAATACTATTAATTACACAATATAGTTTCTATAAATTTTTAATCTATAAATTATACAAGATGTGCTTCCTTTTAATATGTTTGATATTGCAATGCTCCACCAAACTCCATTTATGCCCAAAAACTTTACTAAAACTAAGGCCATAGGAATTCTTAACATAGTAAAGATTATACTTATAGCTGATGGTATTTTAGGAAGTCCTAATCCTGAGAATACTCCATTTGATATCATCTCAAAACTACTAAATATCTGAACTATTCCAAGTACTCTTAAATAACTGCTTCCAATTATTATTGTAGCCTCATCCTTAACAAATAATCCTACTAATAATCCTGGAATACAAATAAATAAGGCTGAAACAAGTATTGAATAGATAGCTCCTAAAAACAAGGCTTTCTTATACCCTTCATTTACTCTATTTAGTTTCTTTGCTCCATAATTTTGTCCTGTAAATCCTGCTATAGCCCCATTTAATCCTCCAATTACCATAAAGCTTACAGATTCTATTTGAAGACCTATTTTCTGAGCTGCTATAGCATCTGCTCCAAAACTAGCTATAATTCTAGCTAATATAATATTCACTAAGGTAAAAAGTACCCTTTGAGATGCCATAGGAAATCCTAATCTTGCTATTTCTCTTACTTTTTCATAGTTTACTTTCTTTTTTAAATCTATTTTAAATATTCCTTTTCCATAATATATATACATAAAAAACATAAGTATATTGGCAAGTAAGGTTGCCACTGCAGCTCCAAAAACACCAAGTTTAAAGATATATATTAATATTGGATCTAATATCATATTTAAAATTATACCTGTAGCACTTATTTTTAAAGCTAATTTATTATTACCAAAGCTAGCTAATATTCTAGTAAAAAGATAATTAAAAAAGCTAAAGAATAATACTGGGGCACTTACAGCTAAATATATATAAGAATCTCTTTCAACTAAGGGATCATTTAAATTTAAAAATCCTATGAATCCTTTTCCAAAAAACACTAATACTAATGCATATATTAGCCCTATAACAAAATTCATTATAAGACCATTTCTTATATAATCCTCTGTCTCTATTTCATTTTTTCTCCCTACTTCATGAGAAACCTTAATTCCAGTTCCCGTAACCACTAAGGCATTTATAGAATATCCTAGTCCTAAAAAGAAGCTTGAAGATCCAATGCTAGCCACTGCACTACTTCCAAGCCCTCCAACCCAAAACATATCTATAAGTCCATAAGCAAACTGAAGGAATGAACTTCCCATAATAGGAAGAGCTAGGGTGGTAAGTACACTTAGTACCTTACCCTTGGTTAAATCTATTTTCTTCATTTACCCTTTCTCCTATTTAAATTTGCCCATTTTTTATACGACTTACTAAATCCTCTACCTTTTCTTTTATTTTATCTCTTGTGTATATAAACTCTTTATCACTCTTTCCACTTGGATCCTCTAAGCCCCAATCTTCCCTATGCTTGCATGGTAAGGTTGGACAAGAAACATTACATCCCATAGTTATAACTATATCTACCTCTGGAATTTCTCTTAATAATTTTGGTCTTTGAGTTAATTCCATATCTACTCCAATTTCTTTCATTATTCTAACAGCATCTTGATTTATTTTATCTCTTTCCTCAGTACCTGCGGAATAACTTTCAAAAACATTTAATCCTAGTATTTTTCCAAAGGCTTCTGCCATTTGTGATCTACAAGAATTATGTACACATATAAAAGCTACTTTCTTCATATTTCTTCCCCTTTTACTAAACTATTTTTCATAATAAACTAATATCTTTTTAAACATTTCAATTCTAATTAACTTAAACTAAATTTCACCATTTATCATATTTCCTAAATAATTCATACTAATCTAAGCATGTTATTATTTCCATAAAAAATAATATAGATTTATTTGCATTATTTAAATTTAAACTATAATGATTCCAAGTTCCTTCTTTTCTACATTTAACAAGTCCACATTCACTTAAAATCTTCATGTGATGTGATAAGGTGGATTGAGATATATCGAAAAACTTCAATATTTCACAAGCACACTTTTCTCCACTTGATAACAAATCTATTATTTTCAATCTATTCGAATCTCCTAAAGCTTTAAAAACCCTTGAATTTATTTCAAACTTATCCTCCATATTTCTTCACTTCCTAATACTAAAACTTTTTATAACTATATTTCATTATAATTATATATCGATAATTGTCAATGTTATATATTTTGAACTTAGGGATAATCCTCAAAATATATTTATAGTTTTTATTTCATTTTTAAATCTCCAATTTTAAAAAAACTAAAAAAAGTTGCAAAGTTAAATTAACTTATACAACCTTTTTATTTCTCCTTTTATGGAATTTTTAGAAAAAGGATTACTAGGAATTGTTATCTCTGACGCATTATATAAACTGTTGTTTCCTTATTTATTGAATATAAATGAACTTGTCTTACTTGATTATGAAGCATTACCTATAGTGGTATTTACTTATTTTGTAGTTACATTTTTTATTATCTTCTATGAATAATTCCTTTAGAACTATTTAATAATACTTCTACATACTTCTTATTCATATAAGGTAAATTTATTTCCTCTGAATTTTCACTATAATAATCAATTACTATTTTACCTATATTATTTTTTTCTTGTATGGGATTTGTATTAAAGCCTACAGCTTGTATGTCCTTCCCCTTAAGAATATGTATTGTTCTAAAGAATCCTCCTGTTACTGCACGAACTTTATTTTCATCAACCTTAAGATTTATATTTCTTCCTTTTAAAATTGATGAAGGAATTATTATAAAACTAATTATATTAATAAGCCATACCCATTTTATTTGTAATATTAAATAGGCTACTAAAGATATAATAAACACAATTAAAACTGGTTTTATAATCATAAATATCTTTCCATGTCTTATTCCTTCTCCCTCATTTTCTATGCTCCACTGAGGTATAAATTCTCTTATTATATTTTGAACTTCTTTAGAATTTCCTATGGGATACATTATTATCTGCTCTTTTCCCTCTCCAGAATAGCCTTTTATAACTACATTTATTTCATATCTTCTTAAAAGTTGTCTTAAAGGATTTGATTTTAATTTTATAAGCTTTATGCTATTTTCCTTAAAAGAAAATTCCTTTGTGCTAAAGAATCCATATTTTATTTTTATATTTTCTCCTTCTTTTAAAAGGGTAAAATTATAATATTTCACAAAATAATATACTGTAGCTATGGCTTTTAATATAATTAAAGCTAAGAATAATCCAACTATTGCAAATATAATCCCTATTTTAGAGGTCTCATTTGCAATATACCCATTTATAACACTATCCACATACTCTGAATTTATAAACTTTTCAATCTTACCCCAAGCATTAAATATAAAAATAATAGCTATAAATAAATTAAAGCTTGTAAATCCATATAAAATTAAATCTTTATTGCTTATTTTCTTTTCTTTAATATTTACTTTTTTACTATTATTTGTATGTACCTTTTCACTCTCATTTATATTTTTCCTATTATTTAAATTACTCTCATAGTCCTCTTTTAACTTTTCAAATTCAGAATCTACAAAACTTTCCCTAAATATATTCTCCTTCAAGTCAAAGCCTTCACTTACTTCGTTATTAAGTTCTTTATTAAATTCTTTATTAGTTCCAAAAGCAAAACTCTTAAGCAAAGCTATATCTTCATCACTTAAGCTCATTTTAATATCTTCTTCTCCAACCTCTCTAGAGGGACTTTCAATTTTTACAATCTTATATCCTAAAATCCTCTCTATTAAGTTTTGTGAAATATCCATAGATTTAAAGCTCTTCTTTGGAATTATTGTAGTATTTTTAGAAAAAATCCCCTTATGATAATGAGCTTCATCTCCTTTTAAAAGCATATACTCCTTCTTCCACTTAAGGATTGAAACTATAATTGCCAAAAGTACTACACCTATTATGACTATGTAAACCCATTGTTTTAAAAATACTACAAATATAATACCTAATCCAAAATCACTTATTATTTCTTTAACTATATTATAAAGTAAACTTCTTACACTATTTTTTATTTCACTGTTATTAAGGCTCTCTTTTTCATAATTACATTGATTTATTTCTTTATTATCTAATTTTTCATTCATAATTATGCCTAAAGCTCCTCTCTAACATTTTCATTAATCTTAACTCTTAAAAATTCTCTAATCTTTTCAACTTCCTCTTTATCAAGATTAGGAATCTTATAACTTCCCCCAGCAGTTCCTATCTTTACATCTGCCAAATTAAACTTTCTATTTACTGGCCCTTCACTTAAATTTATATTCTGAATTCTAACTATAGGAATAGTTACACTTCTTTTGAAAAAAACTCCCTCAGTGAAGAATATCTCTTCCTCATCTATTCTGTAACTCCACTGTTTGTATTCAAAAAAAGGCTCAATATAAGCACTTAAAACTGTTATCCCTATAATTATAAAGCTTAAAATATTAACTATTCTCATGTGATTATTCAAAATATAATCAGCCCATTGAATATCCATCTTAGGTAAAACAAATATAATTCCTAAGTAAATAACCACTAATACAATTAATCCTATTGTTCTCCCTAAAATCCATGACTTAATAGCTTTATTGCTTAGCTTTTTTTCCATTAATCCATCCCCCATTCAATTTCTGTTAACTTTTCCTTAAAATATCATAACTAGTCTTATTAAGTCAATTTAAAACCTAAGAATTAAGCAAAGTTTAAGAAAGAATCTATTGTAATATAAAAAATCACCTTCCTAAGTATTTAATAAAAGCTTTTTTCTTCTATCTACCTAAGAAAGTGATTAAACTCTATCTTTTTGTCTTCTAAATATAAATATTAAATATAATATTGTGCTTGAGCACTATACATAGTTTCATACTCATTACCTTTATCTTTTACAAGTTCATCATGAGTTCCATATTGAATAAGTTTTCCTTTTTTAAATACTGCTATGTTGTCACAAAATCTACAACTAGATAATCTGTGAGAAATATATATTGTTGTCTTTTTACCTATAAGTTCATTAAACTTACTATATATTTCATACTCAGCTTTTGGATCTAAAGCTGCCGTTGGCTCATCAAGGATTACTATTGGTGCATCCTTATAAACTGCCCTAGCTATGGCTAATTTCTGTGCTTGTCCCCCAGAAAACTCTATTCCACCTTCATCAAAGTTTTTATATACAGGAGTATTTATTCCCTTTGGTAACTTTTCTAAGTCTTTTCCAAAGCCACTCTTTATTAGAACCTCTTCTATTTCCTCATCCTTAACCTTATTAAAATCATTTAAAGCTATATTTTCCTTAATTGAAAAGGACATTAGTTTAAAATCTTGAAATACTACTGATAGAAGTTTCATATATTCATCATAATCATATTCATTTATATTAACTCCATTTAATAGAATTTCACCCTCTGTTGGATCATAAAGCCTTGCTAAAAGCTTTATAAAAGTGGTTTTTCCAGCACCATTTAATCCAACTACTGATAACTTTTCACCCTCATTTATTTTTATTGAAACATTTTTTAAGGTGAATTCTTTACTTCTTGGATATTTAAAGGATACATTTTTAAATTCAATATTAACCTTTTCTAAATTTCCAATCTTCTTACCTTCTTTAGTGTGTTTAGATTCTATATTTTCAAATTCCATAAAAGCCTGAAGATATCTACACATTTGTCTTACCATTACATAACTTCTAAAAAGATTAGATATGGAGTTACTAAAATTTATTGCAGCATTAGTGTACATAATAAAGTCACCAATTCCTATACTATTTATTAAAACTCTATAAGTTATATATCCATAAACTATAACCATTTGTAATTGTAATACTATTTCATTGAATCCTTCATACTTACCTACTTTACTAAATATCTTAATAAATGCATTGGTGCTATTTATATTAAACTGATCTAATTTCTTTACAAATAAAGGGGCTACATTATAAAGTCTTATATCTTTACCTGCTGAAAAATCATTTATTGTATTAATATAATATCCAAACTCCCTATTTAGTGGAATTAAGGAATCAAAAAATTTATGCTGTAACCTTTGAGATTTCTTATACATAAATGAACTTAAGAGAACAATTAAAATTATTAGGGCTATAATAATCCAATCTAGGGTTAAAATAAGACCTATTAATCCAATTACTTTAAATATCTCTGTTAATCCCTTAGATATATTGTAGGTAAGCTGCCAAATAGCTCCTTGATTTCTTATGGGAAATAAAGCTCTTTCCTTTAAGTTTAAAATCTCTGGATCTTCAATATTTTCAAAATCCAAGTCCATAACTTTCTTTCCTATAAGCAAATCAAAACCCGCTACTACCTCTTCATTTTTAATATTACATTTTTTCTCTAAAACTCTATTTATTAAGTTTAATACTCCATTACCTATTACAGTTAATAAAACTAACATAATAAGAACCTTTATTCTTCTAGCTCCTAAAAGTTCATCTATAATATACTTTGGCATTATTATATTTAAGAAAGGAACTGCTGCTGCAAATAAAGATGAAAAGAATAATGTTGGTATATAGGTCTTTGATATTCCATGAGCTAATTTTAAGAAATGCTTTATTATATATAAATCACTTGTGTACTTTTCTTTATTCTCCATTATGCTAAAGCCCCACTTTCTTCTTTATAATATTGTGCTTGTATATTAAACATATCACTATACTTGCCATTTTTCTTTAATAATTCCTCATGAGTTCCATACTCAACAATTTCACCATTTTCAAAGAAGGCTATAACATCACAGAACTTTGTACTTGCTAATCTATGAGATATATAAATTGCTGTTTTATCTCCAATTAGCTCATCAAATCCCTTATAAATATTATATTCAGCTACAGCGTCTAAAGCTGAGGTTGGTTCATCTAATATTACTATTTTTCCATTCTTATATAAGGCTCTAGCTAGGGCTAACTTTTGATTTTCTCCTCCTGATAATTCAACCCCTTCTCCATCTAAAATTTTTAAAAGCGAGGTATCTATTCCCTTTTGAAGAGAATTTATTTTATCTCCTACTCCAGCCTTTTCTATGCATTGTAAAACTTTTTCCCTATCAACATCTTCTAAATTCTCTAGAGAAACATTTTCTGCCACAGTAAATGCAAAGGTTTTAATATCTTGGAATACTACTGATAAGATTTTATAATACTCTTCCTTAGAAAAGCTTTGTATATTTATCCCATTTATCAAAATCTCCCCACTTGTTGGCTCATAAAGTCTACATAAAAGCTTAACAAAGGTTGTTTTACCTGCTCCATTAATTCCAACAATAGCAAGTCTTTGCCCCTTTTTAATCTTTAATGAAAGATTTTTATAAATATATTTATCTGTTTTTGGATATTTAAATGATACATTTTTAAATTCTATTTCATAAGAGCTATCAATAGGTATATCCCTAGTTTTTTCTTTATCCTCACTCTTTATTTCTAAGAACTCTCTCATATCATCTAAATACATATTTTGAGCCTTAATATGGGCTAAATCATCTAATATACCTTTCATCCAATCTCCAAAACCATTTATTGTTGAAAAATACATTGTGAAATTACCTATACCCATTCCTCTAAAAAGCACATCATATATTAAATACCCATAAACTACACATTCTCTTATTACAAGAAGTACTACATCAACAATCTTAACATTTAATTGTTTTCCTTGGACATCCCTAGATATATCTATTCTCTCTCCCCTAAATTTCTTAAATTTATCAATAAGTATATTTTTTAAGTCATATATTCTTATGTCTTTACCATAGGCAAAATCATACATTGTATCAAAGACATAGAAAGTTCTTCTATCCTTATCAGCAGCCTTTTCTTTTTGGCTATACTCATACTTTTTAACCCTCATAGTTAAAGCATAGCTTATTAAAACATTTATTATTAAAAATAATAAAATCCATGGACTTAAAAATAATACTATAGATATATATCCCACAAAGGCAGTTAACTTTCCAAAGAGCCCTAAAATTGTGTGATATACTCCTTCAACTCCTGTATTGTTACTCATAACTGCATTCATAACACTTTTTATTTTATTTAGAACCTCAGGATCTTCAGTATTTTTAAAATCCATTTTCATTATTTTCTCACTTATCATGGTCATATAGTCACATCTAATTTTAGTAACCCTAGGACTATATACACATCTAAGCCAAGCTATAGAGTAGTTCATAACTGAAGATAAAAGAAAAAATCCAACTAAAGTCATTAAGATTATTTCTACTCTTCTCTGTCCTAATAGTTCATCAATCAAAAATTTTGGTAAAAAAATTCCTATAAAAGGTGAAATAGATGCCAAAATAGTATAAACACCACACTGCGCAAACAAAACCTTGTCCTGACTCCAAGCATATCCCATAATATACTTAAGATTACTTAAAAGAGTACCCTTTTTCTTATTACCCCTCATAAATTCCATATCCTAATTCCAATTAACCCTATTTATTTCTCATCTTTAGCTCTAATTTATTAAACTATATTTTTTAACCCTCTCCTTTACCCTATTTAAATTTATTTTTTAATACCACAGCTATTCCATATAGGTTAACTATAAATTTTTAAAATATTATTACTTAAAAATAAAACCTACTTATATTATACACAATATACCAAAAATCCCATAAAAATTCATATTACTTTTTATAAAAAATTAATTTATTAAGCTAAAAACCCTTATAAAAAAAGGCGTATATCAAAAAACTTTTGATACACGCCTTTTAAAATTCTTATTCTATTTCATAAACTCTTGTGTAGCGTAATATGTATTTCCTATTTTATAAACTCCTACCCCAATAGAAGTAAAGTTAGGAGAAAGTATATTAGCTCTATGTCCTGATGAGTTCATCCAATTAGTCATAAATTGGTTAGCTATATTTGAATCTCCTGAATATCCACTTATGTAAGCTATATTCTCTCCCCATGCGTTATATGAAACTCCATCATCTTTCATTTTAGCTGTTATTAATTGTCCATTTGGATCTTCATGTGAAAAATATTTTCTCACTCCCATATCCTCTGACTTAATACGAGCATATTTTTGCATAGTGTTACTATAACTTAAAGGAGCAACCCCTGCCTTAGCTCTTTCTTCATTAACCTTATTGAATATCATTTGTTCAATTTGAGTTGCATAAGAACTACTATTATTTGATTGTTCTACTGGTTTCTCAACTTGATTTTCTACAGGCTTATTTTCTTGTTTTTGCACAGATTCCTTATTAGTTTCTTTCTCTACTTTATTATTTTCAACTGGTTTTTCTTCTTGTTTATCCTTTGAAGGATTTGCCTCTTTATTGTCACTTTGTGCAACTTCTTTATTTTCATTATTTGATTGAATAATCTCTAACTTTCCATTTTCATAATTAGATTCTACCTTTGTCTCTTCATCTTGTGGAGTATTTTTAACACTCTCTTCTTTTTTAGTAGTATCTGTTACTTTATCCTTAGAAAAATTCTTACTTATATTCTCAAAAACTTTAGTAAAAGGATTACTGCTTAAAATATTAGTTTCTTCCTTGGATTCCTCTCCTTGTTGTGCTTCTACCTTTTCTGAACTTTCATTTGAAACACTTTGGTTAGCTTGTACATTTTTATGAGATATATCGTTACTATTAAAATATCTCACCCCAGCACCTCCAGAACATAATCCTAAAGATAATAATATAGAAATTAAAATTTTACTCATGTTTTTCCCTCCTAGTTATCCTTTGTTTTTCCTAATAAGTATAACTAAAATACTTTTAGTCTTTCTTTGTAGAGGCTATTACTACTTAAATAATTTATTATATTTAAGTAAGAATAAAACTAAAAACCATTTAGCTATTAAATAAAAAAAGTGTTCTATCTTAACTACCTCTATATGTATAAGTCATCTTGGCTTTTACATCTTCTTGTAACCTTTAAGATCAACACTTTTTTCTAACTTAGGAATGAATAAATTATAAAGTCTTGTCCATAGACTTTAAATGAATTATATATGAATATTTAATCAATCTCCAGTTTTTCTCCTAAAATTCCCCAATATTATTACTGGTTATACAGTAAAAATAATTCTATAATAATAAATTATTCACCTTCCCCCTGTTTTTTCCTCATAATTCCTATATAAAATTCAAGGATATTTATTCTTAATTTAGCTAATAATATTAATGGACCCTCTTACTCTTAAAAATTATAATTTCGACAGTTGTCGTCCTTTCAAAAGTTACATAAAAAGGAGTTATATCAATTTAAACTTATAAATAAAAATTATAAATTCTTAGTATAATTCACTAACTCTCCAAATATGTTTATAATTCTTATATCTAAGTTTTGATATAACTCCCTCTTTTTATTTTAAATACCTTAACTAAATACTAAATTTTTAATATATCTTTAATCCTAAATTAATCTAAAGTACAACTTCACTTTTACCTAGAATATATTTGTTTAATTTTAAATTATTTAAGAGCTTCTATAAAAGTACTAATAAGTTAACTCTACTTAACTTCTATAGAAATTTCTTCTTCAAAGTACATGCTCTTAACTTTTATTTTGCAAAGTCCAGTTTGCCCTTGAGTTCTTACCCAGAAAGCTGTTGCTCCACCAGAGATTCCAAACTTACTTGGTCCCATTATACTTAAAGGTCCATCTATTTCTACTTCAATAAAATCATTATTTAAGAAAAGAACCTCTCCTAAGTTGTCTAAAAGTTTAACCACAATTCTAGTAGCATCATAACTTGTTTTATCTAATGAAAGTTCTAAATCATCTGGTGTAACTTCAAGTTTATTCATTCTTCTAAGCTCACCTATTTCTTTTGAAGCAACCTCTTTATTATCTATAAAGCCTTTTATTATTAAGGAGTTTTCCTTATCTCCCCAACCTCCAGCTAATTTATAAACTAAAGACATTATTTTAAATACAGGTATATTTACTCTTTCACTAAATTCTTCAATATATTTAAAATCTTCTTCAGCTAAATTAGTTAAATTAGAATCTTTTAATTTATTTAATACAAAGTCTTTAATTTCTTTTTTTGCTTCTTCAGTAAGAGGTATTTCTGAATCCATAGATAAAATATGTGAAACCTCTATTGGTGGATGTGGTAAATTAGGGAACTTTTCTTTGTTAGGATAATAAGTATCTATATATATTCCATCTTTAAATATTTTTATATAATCACAGTTTGTAAGCACTGTAAATGGAAGTATTGCTCCTCCATCTCTTTCTCCCTTAGCCCCTAAAGTAATAGGCTCTAAAACCACACCGTCTTCTACTTTCTTTTGGCTAGCATATGAATAAGCTGCATACTTAGGATTTCTGAACATATCAGAAACTCCATGGTAACAAATTTTATCTCCTGAACCAAAAGAACTATGTGTATTATAATCAAAAGCACACCATCCTATGGCTCCACTTATTTCATCTAAGCCAAAGGATTCATTAATAACTCTCAAATGTCTATAAGCATGTTCAACTTTTTTACATTCTTGATCAAAGCTTTTTGTTGGATACATATGCCCATTATACTCAGTTACTAAATAAGGAACTTTATCAGCTTGTCCTGTTACTTCACTTTGATTTCTTAATACTTTTTCTCCACCACTGTGTATAAAATCATTCATGGTATAAACATCTTCTAGGAAATCACTATTTTCTAAGTATCTAACCCCACCAGTTTGTCTAATAGGATCTAAACTCTTTGCCATAGCATTAGTTTTCACATAAAACTCATGACTATCTTGAGACTCATTTATTCTAACGCCCCATAAAACTATGGAAGGTCTATTATAATCTCTTTTTATCATTTCCTCTACATTTTTAATAGATTCTGTCTGCCAAGCTTCATCACCTATATGTTGCCAACCAGGTATCTCTTCAAAAACTAATAATCCAATCTCATCACATTTTCTTAAGAAATGTACTGATTGTGGATAGTGAGATGTTCTAACTATGTTAAGTCCTAATTCGTATTTTAAAATTTCAGCATCCTTTTCTTGAACCCTTTGAGGCATAGCATATCCTACATATGGATAAGCCTGATGACGATTTAACCCAACAAGTTTTACTCTTCTTCCATTTAAATAAAAACCATCTGGTCTAAATTCAGCCTCTCTAAATCCAAAGGTATCTTTATATTCATCTATAACTTCTGAATCTTTTAATAACTTAACCTTTATTTCATAAAGCTTAGGATTTTCTATATCCCATAACTTAACCATATTTAATTGGTCTATTTCTATAGTTTTAATACTTGTTCCTTCTTCAATTGGTAACTTTGTACTTAAAGTTTCTTCAAAAGTATCATCACCAAACTCTACAACAATTCCTAAATCATCTCTATGCTCTTCAAAATTGTTTATTTCTATATCAAGTTCTAATCTTTTTTCTTCTTTTAAGCAATCATATGCCCTTGCATATAAATTATTTATAAATATAGGTTCAACTATTCTTAAGGAAACCTCTCTATATATTCCTCCATAGGTTAAATAATCAACAACATATCCATGAGGAGGTATATCAGGTCTTTCTGTTGAGTCAACAACAACTTTTAATATATTATCTTCATTAATTTTTAAAGCATCAGTAATATCTATTGAAAAATTAGTGTAACCACCCTTATGTCCACCAACATGAATTCCATTTAAATATACTTCTGCGGCTATCATAACTCCTTCAAAATCTAAAAATACTTTTTTCCCTTTAATGCTATTATCAAACTTTAAAGTTTTAACATAAGTAGAAATAAACTGATATGATTTTTCATCAAAATAATTATATGGTAACTCTATATTTGTATGAGGTAAATCTACCCTTTCAAAATTACTAAAATCAAACTCATTTTTTAAATATTCATCTTTGTAATCATTTGCATAAAACCATTGATCATTGATATGAATTATTTTCCTCATAAATTCTCCTCCTAATTTTACGATTAATTCCATATAAATTTTAAGTTAATTATTACCATATATTAATTATACATGTTTTACTATGAACTTTCTTTTAACAAATTACAAACTTGAATAAAAACTAAAATTTTTCCAAAATAAAAACACTTTAACCACATTAAGATAATTCTTAACTTTAAGTTAAAGTGTCTTTATTTTATAATTTATTTTAAATTAAATTCTATTCTAATATTTCAGATTAAAATTTATACTAAATATAATATAAAAGGCTAATTTAATTTTCTTCTATTAATCTTTCTAATTTATCATTTAATAGATTCACCTTTAAACCTACACTATTTTCTTTTTCTTCTAATTTTCTTATTAAATTTAAAACCTTATTTCTAAAATCTTCAATCTTATATAGTGAATCATTGATTTCTCCTTGAACTGAAAAATCACTAAATATATTGTCAAAGAAAATATCAAAGGTATAAGAAAATCCACTTATATTTAAACCTTCATTAAATATAGAGGTATCTACATCCCCTAATTCCTTATTCAATCTATCTACTGAATAACTAAGTCTCTCCATATAAGTTTTAGCATCATCTATTCTATTATGCTTAATTGCTGAAGAAATCATTCCTCCTCCAACAATATCATATATTCCCCAATTCTTAGCACTCCTTAAGGATTTTAAGGTTTCTTCACTAATCATTAAGCAATTATTAGCTTCTCTTAAGGCTTCTGAAATTTCTGTCTTATTGCTTAGTAAATCATTTATTTCCTTTTCTATTTCAATTATTTCATCTCTTATATTTAGATTAAACTTTTTAACTAACTCTCTCTTTTCCCTTATAAGATCTTTATACTTACCTTCAATATTAATTAACTGCCCTAATCTATTGTTGTTTTCTTCTACATCATATCTTAACTTTTCCACCTTAAACTTAAAATTATCATATTTAAGTTTTGCCTCTAAATATTCTCTTTCTTCTTTTTCTAGCTTTTCATCCTTGTTTCTTAATATATTAGATATTAAATTAGAAAAAGATAAACTCTTTAACTTTTGAACATCCTTAAGCTCTTTATTTAAACTCTTTTCAAGCTCTATTAATTCTTTCTCCTTACTATTCAACTCACTTTCAAGTGATAAATTTCTCTTTTCAAGAGTTTCCTTCAAGGCCATATTTTCACGACATTCTTTTATTTTTTCATTTAAATCTTTAAGCATAACTTATTTTAGGGTACATAAAAATAAATCTTATAAAAAATCTTGAGGTAATATATTCATAAATTTTATATAAAACCTTTAATATGACCCTTTTCACCTCCCTAAAATCTTCTAACTATATTTAATACATTCTTTAAATCAAAACCTAATATACTTATATCCTCATTTTTATTTAGCTTAATTATAATTCTTTTTAAGCTCTATTAAATTCAAATAATCAATCCCATGTTATTTATATAATTTTCTTGATTAATCCTAATATTTAATTAAGGAATATTCAAACAAGCTATCTTTTTTATAATTACTCATATTAAATGGCAAATACATAATGAATATTCCTAATACAAAAATAAAATATGCAAATATTGATGTTGTAATAATATTACTTTCAACATTTATAAGATTAAGTATTTCATATCCATTTGGTGGATTTAAAAAGGCATAATTTGCATCAAATAAATAATTTGCTATAAAAGCGCAAATTGCAAATATAAAAGAAAAAATAAGTGCCTGTTTTACATTCTTACTTTTTACTTTAAATTCCTCTATTAATATTAGATATAATGAAGCTATTAATAAAAAATAATGTCCTATAAAAAATGTATAGTAAGTTATATGTGGAAAAATATAAGAATTAGTTATAGGTATCATTAATGCTCCTATAGCTCCTATTATTCCCCAAAAATAAGCTATTGATTTTGCAAAATCATTCCTCTTCCATATCAATCCTATTGCCGCCATAATTATTGCAATTCTACATGGATACAAAGGTAAACTTTCCTTCAAATAAAAATTAGGGAATCTAGAATACCATATTGCTAAAAAAATTTGAGTTGATATTAAAATAAGTGCTGTAGTTATTTCAAATGCTCTTCTATATTTCCACTTTTTTATTTTTTCTTTAAATATAATTGATATAAATATGGTTATTACTACACATAAAATAATCTTAAAATGTAAAGATGAAAATAACGGGAAAGTATAATCATCTGTTTTTATCCTAAATATTTCATTGCTAAGCTCTAACAATCTATTCAAAGTATTCTCCCTACTCAAAAATATTATGCTGAGTAGTTTCCTCCTTTTTAACTTTATTCTTAAACCTATTCTAAAACTCTATAAATTTATATGCCTTTTAGAATTCATACTCATATTCTTAATAATCCCTTATATAATCACATCCTTACTTAATAAATTTATTTTGTTAATTATATTATCTATTCTATCATATTAAAAACAAAGTATTTCTTAATTTATTTTTTAATTTATTTTTAAAATATTTTGTTTATTTTATTATAAAAAATTAAAGCTACTAATTTTATTAATCAAGTTATATATGCATAAAATTAGTAGCTTTTGACTTCTATTATTTACTTATTTTTAATATTATTTTATTTATATACTTTATTAAATATTATCTTTTAAATAAAACTTACAATATATTTATTTAATACTCTTAAATTCAAAGCCTTTACTTTGTAAGTACTCTATTATTCTTGGTAAAGCCTTAACTGTTTCTTCTTTTCCATAAGTATCATGCATTAAAATTACCACATTATCTGCATTAGGTCCTAAAGCTTCTACACTTTTCTTAGCAAATTCAACTAATTCATCTGCATTTTTCTTTTTCCCTTCTGCGTCCCCATTTAAAGCATTCCAATCAATGTTTTGTATTTGCTCTTGAATCATTTTTTCCTTCATAGGTGTTCTATCTTGCCAAGACCAATATCCTCCTGGGAATCTAACTACTTTTGTTGAGAAATCTTCACCTAAGACTTCTTTCATTAGATTTTCATTCTTATTTATGTCTGACATTATGTTATTTACATTCATCTTTCTATTAGGGTAAAGATACTTATAATCGTGACTATATGTATGGTTTCCTATGGCATGTCCATTTTTAACAATCTGTTTTAATAATTCTTTTGCTTTATCTCCAGCACTTATAGAATTTCCTGTTACAAAGAAAGTTCCTTTTATATTATACTTATCTAAAATCTTTAAAACTTCTGGTGTATTAGTTGTTGATGGTCCATCATCAAAAGTTAAATATGCTATCTTTTTACCATCTTTTCTAACTGGATATTGTAATGTTCCCTTTAAAAGACCATTAGTATATTCTGATACAACCTTAGCATCTTCTGCATTTGGATCTTGATCAAAAGGTAGGTACTCTAATCCATTTGTTTTTACCTTATCTTTACCTTCCGCCTTTTTTTCATCTGTTGTATCCTTAGATTCTACAGCTTCTTTATTTTCTGTGGCCTCAACCTGCTTTTTGTTTAGTGAATTACATCCTACAAAAGATCCTAAACATATTAACATACTAAAAACAAGACCCATTTTCATTATTTTTTTCATCTATTTATCCCCCGTGTTAATTGATTATTGCAAATTTATTATATAAAAATATAAAATATAAAAAAATACAAAATAGAAACAAACAGTTTAAAATTATTTTACTTTTTAATGTTATTTTAAAGAATAAAATATTTAAAGTAAAAATTTAATACTCAATTAATATCTTAACATACTTTCATAAAATAAATTAAATAAAAAATAAAAAGCCACTAATTTAAGCAGCTTTTTAGACGGTTGCCCATGCCATGTAATAGTCATCTTCATTATCCTTATTAAAATTGACCTTAACAACCTTATAAGAACTATCATTACAGCAACAAGTCATTTTATTACCATATTCATCATAGGTTCCTTTTTCGTAATATTCTTTTAAAGAAATAAAATCATATCCTAAGGAATGTACTGTATCTTTTAAATTTTCTACTCCAGTTCCTCTTATACCTAGCTCCTTTATTACATCGCATTGGCACTCTTCACATAGTGTCATGGCATATAAATTTAGCTCATCATCATAAAGAACTAACTCTACAGTACCACATTTAGTTAATAAATTTTTAAGGTTTTCTTTAAACATAAAATTCTCCCCCTTAAGTATAAACATATCATTACATTTATATCCTATAAGTAAAGACTTCATACATTAATTAACTTATGTATCTTAAAATTTATTATACTCCTCTATATTTTCTCAATCAAACTTACATAGAAAGCTTAAATCAGTAAAATTAATCAATATTCTTATTCAAGCTAATATTTGTTTACTTTTATACTAAAAATACAAATATTCCTTTAGACACTCTTTATTAAATTTTAAAATAAATATTCAATCATATTTATATAATTATATATTTTATTTTCTGAATTTCTATCTAATTTATTATAATAAATAAAAACTTTTTAAAGTTATTTCTTCTTAAATAGTGCTTTTACTTCTCTTTTCACAACATCAAAGAAACTTAATGACTTAACTATATGATTTGGATCAACATATTTTCTAACAGTACGAAGTACTTTCTTTGTTTCTTTAGAAGAAAATGAATATGTACCATTTTTCTTAGTTTTAATTGCATATCGTGGAATCCACTTTCCTTTGAACATCACTGATGCAATTACGTAGTCAACCTCTTCCCAAGGAATTTGGATGAACTTTCTATAATCATTAGAATTATAAAATTCAAATCCTTTATCACCAATCATTATTTGTCCATAATCAGCAAGACCTGAAAAAGATGTTGCATCAACTACTAAATCCACTTTTGTATTAAGTGATTGAACCATAGATATACCTCTTTCCTAATTAAATATATAAACTTATTTTACTTAATTATTTCTTTTCAAAATAAATAGCCCTTATGAAAGATTTTTCTAAACTCTCATTTAGCTTTTTTATTTTTAAGAAAAGCCTAGGCTAAGTAAAAAATATTATACTAACCTAGGCTAAATAAAAATATTACATTAATCCTATTACGTGGAAAACAATACCGATTATGAATAAAGCAAGAATAATTACAATTGGAGATACTTTCTTCTTAAGTAACCACATACAAAGGAATGTTAATAATAATCCTGCAAGTCCAGGAATTAATGAATCTAAGTTTCCTTGTAATGTTGTAACTTTATCAGCAGTTAAAGATAATCCAGCTGATTGTTGTAATAAGGCTTGCTTAATACCTTCTGCACCTGCTGGAAGGCTATTCCAATCAATATAAGCACCTGGGCTTAATTGAACAGTTGATACTACTGGAGCAAATTTAATAGATACCCATCTATTAACTAATGATCCTAATATAAACATACCAAGTATAGATGCACCTTTTGTAATATCTTGTAATAAGTTTCCTGATAAGTCCTCTGTAATACGAGAACCAGCTTTATAACCAAACTCTTGTGTGTACCAAGTAAATGCCATACGGATAATATTCCAACCTAAGAAGAATATTATTGGTCCTAATATGTTACCAGCCATAGCAAGTGAAGCACCTAATGCTCCTAATATAGGTCTAACAGTAAACCAGAATACAGGGTCTCCGATACCTGCTAAAGGTCCCATCATACCAACTTTAACCCCTTGAATAGTTACATCATCTACTTGAGCTCCATTTGCACGATCTTCTTCTAATGCTAATGTTACACCAATGATAGGTGAAGCTACATATGGGTGAGTGTTGAAGAATTCTAAGTGACGTGTTAATGCCGCTGATCTTTCTTCTTTAGTTTTGTATAATTTTTTGATTGCAGGAATTAATGAGAATGCCCAACCACCATTTTGCATTCTTTCATAGTTCCAAGATCCTTGAATGAAAGTTGAACGCCACCAAATAGAAAGACGATCTTTTTTTGTTAATTTTAAATTTTTCTCCATTTTCGTCTTCTCTCCCTTCTTAGTATCTATCGATAATATCGCCTACTGGATCTCCTATGTTTGATCCACCATTACCTGAGCCACCTTTTTTGCTAAGTGCTAAGTAAATAAGAGCTAAAGCTACACCAATTGCACCTAATCCTATAAGTGTAAGTTGAGGAATAGTTGCTAATACAAAACCGATTGCAAAGAATGGCCATACTTCTTTTGTTGCCATCATGTTAATTACCATTGCGTAACCAACAGCTACTACCATTCCACCACCTACTGCTAAACCATCTGTTAACCAAGCAGGCATAGAAGCAAGTAATGCGCTTATTGGACCAGCACCGATTAATAAAATTAATGCAGCTGGTAATGCTATACGTACACCTTGCATAAGAATAGCAATGAAATGCCACATTTCAACTTTTCTTATATTACCTTCTTTAGCAGCAGCATCCATAAGGTGTACAAATGCTGTAGCTATTGTACGACAAATAATTGTTAATAATAATCCAGCAACAGCTAGTGGAATTGCTATAGCGATAGCTGAAGATATTCCCGCTTGACCTTCTCCACTAAGAACTAAGATAATTGCAGCTGCAACAGATGCTAATGCTGCGTCTGGTGCTACGGCAGCACCTATGTTTGCCCAACCTAAAGCGATCATTTGAAGACTACCGCCTAGGATTAAACATGGTATTAAATTACCTGTAACTAAACCTATTAAAGTACAAGCAACTAATGGTTGATGAAATTGGAATTCGTCTAGGATCCCTCCCATACCAGCTAAGAATGCAATAATAATAACTAATATTATTTGAATTATATTTAAATCCACTGTTATTAATCCTCCTTTTCATTAAAATAACTTATTTATATTAAATCAAATTATTTTAATTTATTTAATTCCTCTTGTGCTTTTTTAAGAATTTCATCCATATTTCCTTTTGTATCATTTGGAACTTTACGAACATCAAAATCTAATCCAGCTTCTTTAAGTTTATTAAAAGTGTCAATATCTTCTTGATTAAAAGCAAGTACTTTATTTGGTTGAACCTTACCTGGAGAGTGAGCCATAGAACCAACATTAACTGTCTTTATAGGTACTCCTCCCTCTACTGCTCTTAGTACATCTTCTGGGTTTTCAAAAAGAAGTAATGCACGTTGTCCTCCAAAGTGTTGATCATCTTTTGCAAGCTTAATCATTTGACTAACGGGAACAGTATGCGCTTTAACTCCAGGAGGAGCTGCTTGTTGAATCAATTTCTTACGAAGTTCATCTTTAGCTACATCGTCTGATACAACAATAATTCTTGTTGGTTTTACAGTTTTTGTCCAAGCAGTTGCTACTTGACCATGAAGTAAACGTGAATCAATACGTGCCAAAACGTATTCAAAAGAGCCAGGCGCACCTACATTGTTAGATTGTTGAGCAGAATCTGTAGTAGCTTTAGTAGACTCTTCAGGTTCTAATGATTCAGGCTTAACTTTAACTCCTTCTCTAGCTGACTTTAGAATATTAGCAGCAATTTCTTGTGCTGATTCCATTGAGAAACGAGAAGCATAAGCTTCAATAACCATTGGTAAATTCATACCAGCTACAATTGCCCATTTGTCTTTATGTTCTTCAACTAGGCTATCTGCTTGGTTAAATGGTGTTCCACCCCATAGATCAACTAAGAATAAAACCTCATCTTGATTATCAAAGGAAGCGATTGCTTCTTTCATTTTTGCTCTAATATCATCAGGTCCTTCACTCGGCATTAATGTAACAGCTTTTACATTTTCCTGTTCTCCAAAAATCATTGAGCCAGATTGTAATATGCCTTTAGCAAATTCCCCATGACTAGCAAGAATAATTCCTACCATATGTATACCTCCTATTTTTTTATTCTTTAAGACAAATTTTTCATTTCATCTTACGTTAATTTTACAATTTTTACATCGGTTTTACAAGCCTTATGTAAATTTTAAACATATATATATTTTTTTAAAATACAAATTCTATTAAATAAATAACACCTCTTTAAGCAAGTATTTATCTATATAAAGAACATTTTTCTTATTTGCGACAATACCTTAAACCATTTTAAAAAATTTTCAAAAAATTCAAACTTTATTTTGACAAATTATAAAAGAAGTACACATATTAATTATACTTCTTTTATATTTTTAATATTCATTTTGCATTTTTCCTATTTTAATCTTTCAATCAGAAATTTAACAACTGCATCATCATTATTATTTCCAATAATTGCCGTAGCTATAGTTTTTAACCCATCTGAAGCATTTTCTAAAGCATAACATTCATCTGCAATTTCAAACATAGGAACATCATTTTCTCCATCACCAAAAGTTATAACCTTACTATGTTCTACATAATCTGCTAAAAATTTTATTCCATTAGCTTTAGAAGCATCTTCATTATATATATCTAAGAAAAAGGCTCCTTCATTATATATATCTTTATAACAATTACCAGTAACACCTTTTACTTTCATTATTTTCTCAAATAATTCCTCAGCTATAAGTTTATTATCTTCAAAAAATACAAAATTTATTATTTGATTATCCTCTAAAACATCTAAATAATTTTCAACTCTTTTAAAAGACTTAAGTGGTTTATTGCATCTTTCCTCATAATATTCTCTCTCAAAATCATAAGTAAAATCTTTATGATAAACCCATAGGTAATCATCTTTTATCCCATAAAGAAAAAATGTTTTGTTATATTCTTGAAGTATTTTGATAATCTCTTTGACACTTTCTTTGTCTATTTCTTTAACATCTATATATTTTTTCTTTTCAATATCAAAAATTATAACTCCATTCATAAGAACAACAGGTGTTTTTATATCTATTCCATCTAATATATCTGAAACAGTAGCTGGACTTCTAGCCGTTGCAATTGCAAAATTAACCCCTGTTTTTATAAGTCTATTTAATTCCTTTTTAGAATAATCTGATATAATTTGATCCTTATTTAATAAAGTTCCATCTAAATCCGAAACAAATAATTCCATTTACTACCTCTTTCTCTAATGTTACAAACATTAATTACCTTTTTTATCTAATATACAATATATCTAAATATTATTCAAAGATAGTAAAAGAAAAGTCATTTTTTAAAAGATTTATCTCTCAACAAATGACTTTTGAAAAAATAAACAAATAATAGCATTAAAAATGATCTTATTTTAGTTAAAATATTATTTTAAAATTTAAAAGTATATAAATAAATTCAATTATTTTCAGTAATTTTAAAATTAAGAAATTTGTCTTATAGTGTGTTTCTCTCAATCAAGTTCAAACCTAACTTTTTCTTGAATTGTAGTATCTGGATAATTTCTACCTTTCCATTCAGTATCCCAGGGAATATGATATAAGTTTATTTCACGTTTTAAAGAAACTTCTATTTGAGGTTTCTTCGTTCCATTAGGTGCAATTAATACCACTCCAAAATTAGGTGAAAAGTCTCCTGTTATTAAAGAGGATAATTGATAGTCTGTAGTAAAATTTGTAGTACTCGTACCTTTGCTAAGACTGGTTTAGCTATCCCAAATTAGCTATTACCATTGAAGATAATAAAATAGTCGTAATTATTTTTTAGAATTCATACTTCAGCACTTCTTTGCATTATGATATCTAATTATAATTATTAATCATCCAAAACAGATATCAAATTCTTGTTAAAATTCAAAAAAAATTTAATAATTTTCTTTTCATATTATATTTTAAAGTTACTATTGCTTCGCCCCTATGTGTAGTCTTAAACTTAACAAAAAAACAACAGCACGAAGTGTTAAACGCTAATGTTTACTAGCTTTAAAGAAGTTGAGTTTTTTTAGGAGGTATCTATATAGTCAATAAAAAATACAATTTATTCTTAGCACCTTAATTTAATAAACTTACTAATGGCTCTAAACTTAGATTTCATCTGCTTGTTTTACAATTAAATCTATTTCATTTCTTTTTTCTTCTTTTAATTTACTAGCTCTATATTCTTTTTTCTTATAAGCCACTTTCTCTGCTCCTTCCATACATAAAAATAAAAGTGTCCATCGAGGACACTTTTAAAAATTTTTTATACTTCTGTCAATGGTTTTATTCTCTATATTATATCCAATACTAATTTATACTTTTTTAATCATAAGAATAAAATATACTATCAAAATCCTAATGTAGATATCATAATAATATAAAAAGCAAATGGTAATAACCCTATAAAGTTAAATCCTAAAATCCTCTTTATATTTGAATAATTTTTAGTATAATTGTACTTTATTAAAAATAATATTAATAATAGTATGTAATTAATTGACGCTAATCCAAAAATGACTGGTGATGTTACAAAACTAAACCCTGTTAAATATTTCATTATTTGATGTGGAAATATATTTACAAGCTCTAAAATTATAAATAATACATTTGCTACACCTAAAAAAGCAATTATTTTAGAAAATATTAAATTAAATTTAAAGTCGATAATCATATATATTCTCCCTAAATAAATTATAAACCTAATTTAATTTTTGCCTTAAAGGCAGTTATCATAACATTTATTAATTTTTTACCATAAGATGTTGTAGTATTATATTCCCACTGTAGACATTTTATTAATCTTTCATCACAGTCTTTTTGAGGCTCATTTGAGCCATAACATGAATCATGTAACCAACAACATTTATCTATTCTATCTACTGGTGCAGCTGGCCCACTATGTCCTGGACCACACCAATTTCCATAAACAGCAAAAGAAGGCCAAGTAAATGAACGCTTTATTCTTTTAGGAATCTTTAATAGTTTATTATTTTCTTTATCAAAAATAATTTTATCTATTAACTTTAATTCATTTTCTTCTATAGTATATAAGTACATATAACTTATTCCTTTTTCATCTTTCTGTTGTACTATTGCTACTGAAACTGGTTCCCCTTCTATATTAGAAAAACTTATAAATCCTTCGCCAACTGAAAAGTATACTGTATCTAGTTTATAATCCTCACCTTCAATCTCACTAGATGAATCTAATTTATAATTTTTTTCACTTATTAAACTATTTTCATATAATTTTTCTATCAACAAATTAAATTTCTGATCATTTTTTGCAAGTTTTATCAAATTTTCTTTGTAATCATTTTCCAATTCTTTTAAATCTGATAAATTTATATTTTTAGTATTTACAGCATCTAACATAACTTCTTTGTAACTTAATTTTTTACTAACATTTTCTTCTTATTTCTCTTCTATACTACAAGTATTTTCTTTTGGTTTAGCATTTACTAAATTTGGAGCAATCAACATCATTCCCCAAACTGCTGAAGTTGCAATTAACGCTAATTTTTTAACTAAAGATTTTTTCATATAAAGCCCCCCTAAAAAATATTATTTTCTTTAAAATATCACACTCCAAAAAAACGTTTTCAATAAATTTGTATAACTGGTCATTTTTCATGCGTAACTGGACTTTTAATGTTTTACTTATATTTATTTAATAATTATTCCTATATTTGAATATAAAGATAAAAAACACATAAAATTAAATTTTATATAATAGTTGTTATATCTATAACACATCAACTTCTATTCTATAATTTTTAAATTTTAAATATATATTTAAATAATATATTATCTACTAAATTTTAAACATAAATTAATAGGGATACTTAAATTATTAAAAATATTAAAGGAGTTAAGCTATGAACAAAGAACCAAACACAAAATTACTGCTATGTATTTTAGGGAGCATTATACTAATACTCTTGCAATTGCCAATAATTCATGCTGCACTTTTTAATATATTTGGCGGAGGAAGTGGAGCAAATGAGTTTACTCATTTATTGTATAACTTAAGAAATCTATTATCATTTATTGGCACAATACTTCTAATATTTTTTTCAACTGCATTAATATTTAAAAACATAAACTTTTTTAATTAATAACTCTACTAAAAGATATTTATTTTTAGCTATAGAAAATATCTAATAAATATTTGCTTAAAATATATGAAAGTTAATAAAAAATGATATTAGATAGAATATAAAATATTTAAATCTATCTAATATCATTTATAATTAATTATTAGTTTATCTATCTAGCTGTTCTTACTGTTATTGTATCTCTTTTTGAGATTTCTCCATTAGAATACTTAGCCGCAACTTTAAAGGTATAAATTGTATGTCTGTTTAACTTATCAACTGTAAATTCAGTTTCATCTGCTGAAACTTCTCCAACTTTCTTGTTATCCTTATAGATTATATATCCATCTAATCCATAAGTATTTTCTGGTGAATCCCAAGCAAGGCTTACACTCTTCTTTTGAACATCTACTGTTCTTAAGTTAGTAGGTGCTTCATTTTCTATTTTCATTTCTATTTCGCCAAAACCTGAATATGGAACTTCAATTCTTCTAGCCTTCTTGCCTTCTGACTTAACTTCTAATGTTAGTACTCCACCATCTGGATTAATAGATATTCTATCTAAAATAGCTGTATCTCCCCCTTTGGCTACTGGAACACTAACCTTCTCTGGGAATATTGAATCCTTGTCATTAAATATGCTTACAATATCTCCAGCTTCTAAATCCTTTATTTTTAAAGTACCATAGTTATGGTTTTCTCCATTCATTCCTGGTGCCTTGTAAGGAGTTAATTCAAATCTTTCTGGAACCTTTGAATATTCCCAATTTTCTCCTTCAAAAGCAGCACTCATTCTTAAACTTTCTCTCTTACCTTCTTCAACTGTTCCATAGTAAACTCTTCCACCATCTTCACCAAAATCTAATCCTTCAAATTTAGCTTCTCCATTAGAGTCTATAGTAGCTGTAGCAATAGGAGTTTCATCATTTAATCCCTTATAAAGATTAACAGTTTGTCCTTCTTTACCTCTTGTAAATAATACAGAATCATTAGCCCCTTTATTATTTTTAGCATTTACAAATCTCATTGGAATCTCAGTTGTTTGATCTGTAAATGTTTCTTCATATAATTGGAACTCGTATACTCTTATAGCTGCCCAAGGTGAATTTCCTGAATTATCAATTCTCAGTCTTAGATGTTGTGCAACTATTGGCTCTGCTAAATTTCTATCAGTAATAGCATCCTCATTTCCAGTTACAACATCAACCTCTTGATAAGTTTGTCCTCCATCATATGAAACTTCTAAAGCAAAATCTCTTGTATTCATTTCTTTTGCTTCTCCACCAGCTTCAGCATGTTTAACAACCCATCTTTGAATATTTTTTGGCTCTCCTAAATCAATTGTTAACCAACCACTATTAGCTCCAGCGGCACACCACTTACTATTATTATCTACTTTTCCATCAACGGCTTTAAGACCTGGTTCTGCAGCCCCCTCTGCACTAGTTTGAACTGATTTATATAAGGCAAGGTTTTCATAAACCTTTTTATCTGGAATTTGTGTAGCATCATGAGGAATTCCCCAATTAAATGTTACTCTCTTTCCTTCCCCTCTATTGTAATTTACATCTACAGGAACTACTTCAATGTCAAATTCCACTTCTTCTCCATATCTCTCAAACTCTTGAACATAGTAAGCATCATTTGGAGTTGCTCCCATAAGTTCTCTAGATCCGTCTGGCTTAATTCTATATATTTCATAGAATGCTAAATCATCTTCATTTCCTGATTCTAATCCATTCCAGTAAATTCTAGCCTCTGCACTATTTGAATTATGAACCATTGTTTCTTCTAAAATAACATCACTATTTTTTAACCCTTTATTATTTTCAGCAGTTTCTTCTATGGATATTTGTCCTACATTTATCTTAAAGTTTTCAACATCTTGACCACTTTCAAACTTTAATGATATTGCAGAAATTGTTTTTCCAACATGGTCACCTAAAGGTATTTTAACCTCTGTCCATTCTCCATTGCTATTTTTATTTACATCAAAGAATGTAAAGTTTTCTTCATCATAATTTTCTCCAAAACATAATCCTACTTTCATGTTTGGAGCTGATTCTGTTTTATAAACAATTGATAATTCTGTTGAGTTATTCTCTATATTTAAATCAGTACTGTATAACTTAATGTGGTTTGGATTTGCAGCCTCTAACTTACCTTCAACCTTTAATGAACTTCCTCCATTATATGCAGTTTTAAAGTCAAAATCTGGAGTAAGTTTTGAACCATTTGATTCAACTATCCATCTCCAAGTTGGTAAATATTCTTGCATTGCTCTATTATTCCACTCTTCATCCCTTGAAAGTGAACCATCTATATAATAATCTTCTCCATGTCCTAAATTAAAGTTTGTCACAAATGGTAAATCATTTATTGCTGATCTATCTGGAACATAGTTAGCTAATCCTGTCCAATCTTGCTCTGTATCTGATTTTGATGGGTCCCCTGTTGGTCCTACCCAGAATTTTTGATCATGCTTATAGAAATCATAAACATCCTTAGCCATTGAGAATGTTGAGTTTGGAGTATACATAGCTAAAGAAACTCTAAGCTTTCCATTCTCATCTAATAAGTAATCATCATTAAATGGAGTATTATATGCATTTTGTTGAACATCTAATCCTGCATAAACATCAAAAGGACTTCTTCCTAATGATTTAGCAGTATTAACTGTAGTCTCTATTTTTTCTGGAGTCCAATTATAATTTAAAAAGAATTCGTCAGTTGTTCTATTTTCTCCATTTTGGAAGAAAGCAGCATTCTTATCATTTAAAGCATCTTGCCATTTAACATTTCCATCAACAGTCATAGAATCATACCAACCTATAACCATATTTGGAGCTTTCTTTTTGATATACTCAAGCATTTCTACCATTCTATCTGCATCATCTTTTACACATCCATAAGATTCTTGGTTAAAGAAATATCCATCAAAGCCATAATATTCAGCTATTTCAATCATTTTGTCTGCAACTGGGAAGTTTCCATTCTTATCTTTTTGAAGGAATGCTCTTACCTGTTCAGCATATCCTTCTCCTGGACCCCATGGGAATCCTATTGTAGCTAAAACTGGAACACCATTTTTATGTGCATTATCAACTACGTCTGGTGTTGGAAGTGCAAATATTCCTCTACTTGATCCTCCCCAATAAACATATGAATTTACATACTGCCAATATGAGAATACATATGCATCCATTGAATCACTACCTTGTGATGGTGCTCTATCAACATATGGATTAGTTAAAGCAACATTCATTATTTTAGCTTCTGGATTAGCATTCTCGTTTACAATGTCTCCCATAAACCTATCTTGAAGCTCAATACTTGCTCTATTATACTTAGCATCTGGATCACTTTCTGGTGTCCAATTTAATAAAGTTTCAATGCTATAAACTTCTCCTAATGGTGCTAATGATTCCTTTTGATCATATGGCACATTTGGTGAAGCCTTAACTTCTACTCCTCTAAAACCAAACAATGATGTTGTTACTGATGCCAGGCACAAAACAGCTAGCAAACGTTTACTCATGATACCTCTTTTTCTCATTTCCCTTTTCCCCCTAAAATCTAGTGTTAATTTTATGACTTTATATTTATATTCGGTAAAATCATATAATATGACAAAAAAATAAAACTTTTTTTAGAAAAATTTTATTTTTTCAAATTCATCCCCTCTCCATTGGAAAATATTGTTCTAAAATGTTTAAATTGGTTCAAAATAGTAATATAATTATAAGTATATTATTGTTTAAATATTACTTGTTATTTAATATTACTAAAATTAAATTTAAGTTTTTATTTAATATGTAGATTTATACCAAAGCAATATTGTTAGATTTAACCTTTATTAACTAAAACAATACTAAAAAATAATATTTCATATACGCTTATTTTTTATTGCTAAAGTTTTCTATAATAAAAGTTTAGTAATAAAAAGTAAGTGTGAAAGGAGAAAATATTATGGTTTTAATTCTTATTCTTATAGTTGGATTAATATTTTTATTTGTAGGTCTTTATGTATTTAAAAATAAGAAATTTAAACTTGGATATTATCTTTTCTACTTCAAAAGAATTGAAAACTGCTATGACGTGAACCAAATAAAAAATAAAGATCATATTGCAAACTTAATAGGTATAACATTTATAATTATTGGCACCATTTTAGTTTTAACAGAGTGTGTATTTTTTGTTTTTAAATTTGAAGATGCTTATTTATTAATACCTCTTGTAGGTTGCTTTATATACTATGTATCAGAAATGTTTGAAATCAATAAAAAAATCAGTTAAGTAATATTTAAATAAACAAAAATAGTTGCTTTTATTTAGCAACTATTTTTGTTATCCACCTAGATTTCATATAATTTATATTAATATCAAATACGTTTCTATAATGTAATTACCTATAAAGAATATAGTAATACAATATTTAAATATTTTATTTAATAAACTTAACCAATAACTTTATTAATATATAACTATCTATATTTTTAATTGAAATCTACTTACTTAAATTATTTACAATACTATCTATAAGAAAGAAATAATAAAAATATATAATAAAGAATATCCCACCAAATAGCTTGTAATTTAATATTCTTCTTAATCTTTTAAAAAATCCACTTATTGCCACTACCCAATAAGGTCCTAATACTAAAAATGAAATTACTATTTTCTTAATAATAGATATTTTTTCTTTTCCCATATCACTGAACCATATTGCAGCTAAATTGGTTCCCCATATGAACGGAATAAAAAGAACCATAGCTAAAATTAAAGTCTTTAAATTCTCTTATTAAAAAGTTCTTTATTAAGCATAATTTTCTACTTTTCTTTCAAATATTATTTCATAAGCATAAATAATATTAACACCTGACTTTTCATTAATTGGAGTAACAATCTGCTTTAGCCTCCATCCATTTTTAGCTTCTTCTTTTATAATATCTTTACATTTTTCAAAGGAGTCTCCCCTTTTGCACTTAAATGATTTGTCAACAGTCACATTTATAAATTTATATTCATACATATAACCTCTCCCCCTTTATTCTCTAAACCTATTTATACTATTTAAAATTATAAATATATATTATCCCTAAATTAACTCTACAAGCTTATCCTTGCCATCATAATTTCATCAATATATTCTCCATTTTTCAAAGCTGACTTTACCTTTATTCCCTCTTCTTTAAATCCAAACTTCTTATATAAGTTTATTGCTTTATAATTATCTCTAAATACACATAATTCCAACCTTATAATATTAAGACTTTCGCTTAAATTTATTAACTTATCCATTAATAAACTTCCTACACCTTTATTTTGATAATCACTATTTACCATTAGTGTTATTACTCCAACATGTTTCCTTCTTAAATTGCCATGATTCATTAATATTCCTAATCCTATAACTTTTCCATTTTCTTCAGCAACATACCAATACTGATTCTTGCCCCTATTTATAATCTTTTCCTTAATCAATTCCTCTTCCTCATCCTTATTGGAAAGTATATTCTCCATAACTCCAGGCATTTTTCTAATTTTACTAATTTCTTTATAATCTTCTATCTTAATATCTCTAATCCTTAAACTCATAAATTATCCTCTCTACTTTTTATACTAAATCAACTTAAAAATTAATTAATATACTTATACCTTTATTTCATACTAATTAATAAATATACTTTTTAATATACCTACATTTATAGATATTACACTTTATTTAAATTCCAATTTAACCCAATTAAATATTATTATATCATATTAAGTATTTCATTAATCATAAAAACTTTAATAAATAAAATAAATCTTAGAAAATAAAATATTCTCTAAGATTTATTTTTATTAAACTATACTTATACTATTATTAGAATTACATTTATATTTTAAAAATTATCATCTTAATTTTACAACATATCATAAGTTACACAGACTGGTCTTTTATTTCTTGGATCCTCTATAATTTCTGCATCTATATTAAACAGCTCTTTAAGATTTTCTTTTGTCATAACTTCGTATGCTGTACCTTGGCAAGCTATTTTTCCTGCTTTCATACCTATCATATAATCGGCAAATCTAGCAGCATTATTAAGTTCATGAATAACCATAACTATAGTTGTCCCATGCTTCTCATTCAATTCCTTAAGTAAATTTAAAATCTCTAATTGATGGGCTAAATCTAAATAAGTTGTTGGCTCATCAAGTATTAATATATCTGTTTGCTGTGCTAAGGCCATAGCAATCCAAGCTCTTTGTCTTTGTCCTCCAGATAGATCTTCTATGTCTCTTTCCCTAAATTCAATTAATCCTGTAACTTCTAAAGCCCATTGAATTATATTTTTGTCCTCTTTTTTTAATTTACCAAAACCTTTTTGGTGTGGGAATCTTCCATAGGCTATTAACTCTTCAACAGTAAGACCATTAGGTGCTTGAGGGCTTTGAGGTAAAACAGCCATAACCTTTGCTAATTCCTTAGCCTGTTGATCTTTTATATTTTTTTTATTTATATATATTTCCCCACTTTTAGGGGTTAAAATTCTAGCTATTGTTTTTAGCACTGTAGATTTTCCACATCCATTTGCACCTATTATTGTGGTTATTTTCCCTTTTGGTATCTTTAAATTTAAATTTTTAACTATATCTAAACTTCCATATGAAATATTTAAATTATCAGTAGTTATACAATTCATAATTATCTCCTTCTGCTTTCGTGAAAACTTTTAATTATAAGATTTTTAAATACTTGTTGCTTTAATATTTATATTTTATTTAAAATCAATTTATCTAAGATGAAATTTAAATTTAATTGCCTTTTATTTATAAATATTAATTTATTCCTAGATATATAAATATCTATTTTGATAACATTAAATAAATAAAATATGGAACTCCTATTATAGATACAATTATTCCTACTGGCATTTCCATTGGTGCAATTAAATTTCTTGCTATAGTATCTGACACTAATAATATTAAACTTCCAATAAGAGCTGCTATAGGAATTAATTTTTTATGCTTTGGCCCTATTAGTTTTCTTGCTATATGAGGAGATACTAAACCTAAGAAACCTATACTACCTGCAACAGATGTAGCTACCCCTGCTAATATAACTGCATATATAATTAGTTTTCTTCTTTCTTTTTCCACTTCAATCCCTATACCTGTAGCAACTTCGTCTCCTAAATTTAATCCATCTAAATATCTTGATTTATATATAGTTAAGGCCATAAATATAATTATAAATGGTAATATTGCTAATACATATTTCCAACTTGCTCCCCATATACTTCCTGATATCCAAGCCATAACTCTATTAAATTCTTGAGTAGTAAATCTTAACTGAAATATTGTTAATAATGATGTGAAAGCTATATTTATACCTATACCTATTAATAATAATCTTGATGAATTTATTCCATTCTTCCATGCTAATATGTATATTAAAAATGCTCCAAATATGGCTCCACTTAAAGCTACTATAGGCATAGTAAATATAGTTAAATTACTTACACCATCATATACATTTCCATTCATTATGTATATATAAACCACAACAAATAAAGCCGCTCCTGAATTTATTCCAAGTATTCCTGAATCAGCTAAATCATTTTTAGTAACCCCCTGTAAAATTGTACCTGCAGTTGCTAAAGCTGTTCCTACTAATATTCCTATGATTATTCTAGGAAGTCTAAGCTTAAATATAGCTATTTCATTACTTTTTGTACCTTGTCCAATTAAAGTTTTAATAACTTCCCCTGGCTCTATTGAAAGTGAACCCATGTTTAAACTTATTAAGAAGGTAATAAAAATTAAACCTATTAAAATTCCCGTTACCCATATAAATTTATGATTCTTTTTTATATTCATAAATTACTTACCTCCCTTTCTAACTAAGTATATAAACACTGGAACTCCTAATAAGGCTGTTAAAGATCCTATTGGTGTTTCATAAGGAGGGTTTATAATCCTTGCTAATATATCACTGTACACTAATAAAACAGCACCTAATATCATTGAACTAGGTATTATATATCTATAATCTGAACCTACTATTCCTTTACATATTTGAGGAATTATTAATCCTACAAAGACAATATTACCAGCCACTGAAACAGAAGCACCTGTTAGACATATAACTATCATTATGGATATAAACCTTACAAGATTAGTTTTTTGTCCAAGTCCTATGGCTACTTCTTCTCCTAAACTCAAAATTGTTATTCTAGGTGACATAATCATGGCCCCAATAAATGCTATTCCTCCAATTAAAGCTAATAAAATTACCCCTTCCCATTTAGCACTTACTAATCCACCTGATACCCAGAAACTTAACTGTTGAGATAAATTAAAATACATTGATATTCCCATTGCTAAGGATATAAGTAAAGTTCCTAAGGCTGTTCCTGCAAGAGCTAACTTAACAGGATCAACTTTTCTAGATGCTCTAGAGCTTATAAAATATACTAAAAGACCACTTATACTTGCCCCTAAAAATGCAAAAATCATAAGAGCAAAGCTATTTATAACTAAATTAGGATATATTCTTTGTAAAACAAATGCTACAGCTATCATAAATGTAGCTCCTTGAGTTATACCCATTACAGAAGGTTCTGCAATTGGATTTCTAGTTATTCCTTGCATAATAGCACCAGCTACGGCTAAAAATCCCCCCACCAAAGCTGCTGAAAGTGCTCTAGGTATTCTTACATCCCTAATTATATTAGTATTTATATCTGCATCATTTGTAAAAATAGCATTTATTATCATAGAAAAATCAATTTCTTTCGCTCCTATAGATATAGATAGAATGATCCCACTAAGCAAAAGTAATAAACCTATAGATATTAAACCATAAGCTAAGGTCTTTCTCTTTCGTATTTTCATAAGTTGCCCTCCTTAAAGTATCACCAAAATTTCTATTTAAACTTAAATAGTAGGGCTGTATTCTTATATTTTGATACAGTCCCTACTAAAAATCTTAATTATTTTACAAGTTCATTTTTTATTGACTCTAATAAAAGCTCTCTTCCCATTGGATTATAAGCTTGGCTAAAATATGGACTTACATCAAGTATTGTTACCTTTCCATTCTTAACAGCCCTCATTTCATTCCAAACACTATTTGATTCTAAATTAGCCTTATCTGATTCTGTTCCTAAAACTATAATATGATCTGCATCTATTTCAGTAAGTCCTTCAAGTGTAACTGTAGGCAATGTTATGCTATCTTGTTCTGGCATTTTACTTGGTTGAGGTAAGCTCATATCACTCTTTAAGATTGTTCCTATTCCCCCTTCAGTAAATACCATGAATTGACCTGAAGATGCTAAAACAGATAAATAAGTTCCATCACCATTTGCTTTCTTGATTTCCTCTCCAACTTCTTTTGCTTTTTTATAATAATTATCTAACCAATTTTGTGCTTCCTCTTCTTGATCAAATAATTTTGCTACCTCTTTAAACTTAGCTTCCCAATCATTTGCATTATCATTAATTATAACTGTTGGAGCTATTTCTGCTAATTGATCATATATTTTTTCTTGTCTAGGTGACATTATTATTAAGTCTGGCTCTACTGATAATATCCCTTCTATATCAGCAGTATCCATCATAGAATGACCAACTATTTTTGTATCCTTTAACTTATCAGTCATATATTCTGGCACTTGATCAGTTTTGTATGAGTCTACATTTGCTGTAGCTACAGGAGTATGTCCTAATAAAACTAACTCTTCTGTACTTCCAGATATGTCTACTATCTTTTTAGGATTAGCTGGTATCTCAACTTCTCCTTTTACAGATTGAACAATCTTTTTCTCATTGCTAGTGTTACTTTCTTCACTGGTTTTACTGTTAGAACATCCTACAAACATTCCAACCGCAAGTGTTGCCATCCCTAAAATCGCTAATTTTTTAAGTCCTTTCATCTTTAGTCCTCCCAATTTCCTTATTAGATTACCAGCAACTCATGTCAATGATAATCATTTTCATATAAACATGATTTATTATATCATCAGATTTTCCTTAGTCAATATACTTATCAAAAATTTCACAACTCCAAATTTTACCTAAACATTATTGTAATAGTTCCTTAACATTTAAGTCATAATTATGTAAGGCATATATGAGAGAATAGTTTTAAGGATAAAATTTGTATTGATTTAAATAATAAACATAGGAAGTGATTATTTGCTAAAGAAGAAAATCTTAGTTGGAATATCCATTTTAATAGGGCTACTTATCCTAGTCTTCCTTATTTTTGAAGTCTTTTTAACATATAAAATGATGAATTTTAAAGATATAAATCAACTTAAGGATGTAGAATATGAAATAATTTTAGGTGCAGGATTATATGGAGACAAGCCAAGTCCAATTTTACAAGAGAGATTAGATGAAGGTTTAAAATACTTAGAATTACATCCTAATACTAAAGTAATAGTTTCAGGTGGACAAGGAAGCAACGAGTTAATACCAGAATCTGAGGCTATGAAAAATTTTCTTGTTAATAAAGGAATTAATCCTAATAGAATTATAGAAGAAAATAAGTCTAAATCAACCTTTCAAAATTTAGAATTCAGCAAAAAAATTCTTGAAGAAAGACATGCTGATAAAGACGAAGTGCTAATAGTAACAAGTGATTTTCATTTATTTAGAGCTAAGGAAATCGCAGATTATCTTAATATTAAAAATGAAGGACTTCCTTCAAAAACTCCTATATCTTTAAGAGTTCAATATATGGTTAGAGAATTTCCTGCTATGATTAAATTAATTCTGCAAGAAGCCTTTCTAGATACAAAAGATATTGTTTAAAAAAATCAGCCAAATAAATATCAAGAGTACTCTTGATATTTATTTGGCTGATTTAAAATTCTCTATTTTCATATTTAATATATTTATTTCTGGACTTTCACTATCTACTTTTTCAATTTTAGCTATAATATATTTTGCTCTTTCTATATCTCCTCTTTTTATAGCCTTATCTGCTTTATTTGAAAAATTTTCTATCATGCATTTCTTACAAACTTCTATTTCCTCCTCACTATTTCTTTTTAAATCATTTGAATTATCTTCAATTTCACTAAAAACATCTATAGCCTCTGAATACCTTTTCATCTTTTCTAATCTTAATCCCTGATCATAAAGTTCCTGTTGCTCTTTATGAAACTCTAAATTCTGTATCTTTTTACATATTACATGTGTCTTATTGTTCATAAGTTTAGCTTTTTCTAATAACACCTCTGCTGTCTTATATTCTTTATTTTCAATAGCTTCATTAGCATTTTCTATAATATTATTAAACCTTTCTTCTTTTAAACTTGTATAATGATTAGCTATTAATAAGCCTCCTAATCCTAGACATATAATAACTGATACAATTTTAATAAATTTTTTCATGCAAATCTCCACCTTTAAAGCTACAAAATACATTTACATTTTATTCATTTTCATTATAACACTATTGAAAACGTTTGTATATAAAGAAATATTTATTTACTCACCCAATATTTATTAGTATTTTAAATTCACTAAAGTTACTTTTTTATTCTTTTATAAAATTAAATATAAAAATTTTATTTAATCCTTTACTTATGTTTACAAAAAGTTTATATTAATATAGGATTAGTTAACATTTTATTCATTTTTATAATAACTTAAATTTAATGTTTCTAAACTCAATAATCTTTTATTTAATAATTAGATTATTTCACATTCACTATTTACTTATATTAAGGAGTTGAAAAAATTGAATACGACAAACAAATTTAGAAATACTATTTCAACGTTAATTATGATTGCTTTATCATTTTTAATAATCTATTTATTGCATGATATTTCAAAAGCTGTGGTGGGATTATTATGTGGAGGAAAAATAGAATTTAATCATGGCATAACAATAGTAAATGCTAATTATGGCAATTTTTCTTATGCCCTTAATCTTATACTAGGAATATCAATACCAGTATTATTTTTATTTGCACTAGTACTTATATTTAATAATTCATTAAGAAATGGCTTATATCATAAATTTACTCTTATATTTTTTATGTGTTCAGTATTAAGTATTTCAGTATGCTTAATTTTCTATCCATTATTATCATTATTTACTGATCTTGGATTACATACTGAACTAGACGAATTAATAGAAGTAACAGGGTTAAGTCCATTAGTCATATTAGTACTCTCCTTATTAATAACAACTTTATTAGTAAAACTAGCTTCTAAGAAAAATTTATTCAAAAATATATAACGTTTTAGATAAAATTTTCTTTAAAACTTATTTTAAGTATCTAAACTTATATAAAAAAAATATATAATTATTATTTTATTAAAGTATATAAAAAGATTGCATTAAAAACTTTGAATAATAAAACTTATAATTTATAAAAATATATTTAAAAGTTTTATAAAGTAAATTAATACAATCTTTTTTCATTTATATTTTTATTTATTCTTTCTTTTTACAGATTCTAAGTAATATATTAACTTTAGCTAGGCTCTTAAGCACTTTTTAATTATTAATATTAACCTTTTATCTTTATTACTTATTATTCTTTTTCTTTTCAAGCATTATGTTAAGTATAGTATCATCAACATTTTTAAATCCATTTTGTATTAATGTTTCTATACTTTCAATTGTTTCTTCTACATCCTTTGCTACTATTCCATCATTGGCTGTTGCTGATATGCCATTTATAGCCAAGTTTGCACATTGTATTGCAGCATTAGTTCCTGTGGCAATCTTTAAAGCACAGGTTTCCTTTGCTCCATCACATATCATACCTGAAAGATCTGAAATCATATTATTTATACAATAATTTATATTTTCTAAATCTCCTCCAAGAAGATAAGTTATTCCACAGGAAGCCCCTGTGGCCCCTGCTATTCCTGCACCGCATAGAGGCGAAAGTCTTCCCATGTGTTTTTTTATTCTTATTGTAACTAAATTACTTAAAACTAAAGCTCTTGCTAATTCCTCTTCAGACTTATCTAAAAGTCTAGCAGTTTGAGCTACTGGTATTGAACAAGCTATTCCCTGATTTCCACTTCCTGCAGTGGTCATTATAGGCATTGCACACCCATCCATTCTTGCATCTGAGGCTGCTGCTGAGGCTGCAATTATCTTATTAGATGCATCATTAGAAAATAAATTAAAATTACTCTTTTGAATTATTTTACTTCCAACTTGAAGGCCATAATCTCCTTTTAACCCTTCTTCTGATACCTTTTCATTCATTTTTGCACTTTCTAAAATAAATTTTATGTCATCAAAATCCGCCTCTTTAGCAAAGTTATATATATCTGCTATCTTAAATAACTTATAGTCTTCCTCTAAATCTTCACTTACCTCACTATTATTGTCCATTATTATTTCATCATCACATTCAATTAAAGTTACATTAGTATGAGTATCCTCTATAATAACTTTAGCTTTTGAAGTTTCAGATAAAAGTTCTACCTCTATGTAAAGAGCTTTATGGGTATTTTTTTGCTTTATATTTATTATATTTTTATCTACAATTTCCTTAGCTTTTTTAAGTTCATCCTCTGTGAAATTAGATAATATGGTTAACTTTTTATAGGATTTTTGAATTGAGATTCCTAAAGCTGCTGCTATTTCTATTCCAACTCCACCAGTCCCAGGTATTCCAACTCCTAAGGCATTTTTTATTACGTTTTTACTTAAATAAATATTTACTTCTTTTATTTCTCCCTTTAAATGTTCTGCTGCTATAGATGCTGCATAAGCTATTGCTATTGGCTCTGTACAGCCTTCTGATGGTACTACTTCCTTTTTTAATGTTCTTAAATATAACTCTCTCATCTTCTCACCTTCTTATAAATTCCTTTATATTTTTATTATAACACCATATCTTACCTTGTGTAATCATTTACAGGAAAAATTCAAATTTATTTATTATAATGTTTTAATTACACTTTTAATTATTGCTTACAAAACACCTTAGAACTATAATGATTTTATCCTTTCTAAGTATAAATAAAAAGAGTAAAAATTATAAAATATAATACATTCTAAAATTCTTACTCTTTTTTTAATTTATTAAATATTAAAGCTTTTTATAAACTTTAAATGCAAAGGGCTTTAAGTCTATATCTTCTTTTAAAAGTTCAATTTTTTCTTCAAATAAATCATTAACCTTATTATTTTTAATCTCTTCAGGTAAATATATCTTTTCTTCATTCTCTGAATTATTCATAATGATAAATATATTTTCCTTTGAATAAATAAGTATATTTTCATCCCTATTAGCTCTTATCCAATTATTATCTAATAAATTTAATTCCTTATTTTCTTTTCTTATTTTTATTATTTGTTTCATAAACTTAAGCATATCTTTGTCTTGTTTATTTTCATCCCAAATCATACATCTTCTATGGAATTCCATACCCATTCCTTGATTTCCTTCCATACCAACTTCGTCTCCATAATATATACATGGAGAACCAGCTTGAGTAAACATAAACAGATAAGCTAGTTTCATCTTATCCTTATTTCCTCCAGCTACAGTTAATATTCTTGGAGTATCATGACTATCTAACAAGTTAAATATTGTTTCTCCTATTTGTCTTAAATAGCTAACCTTATTAGCTTCTATCATATATTTAAAATCTTCTGGATTAGATTGATCTAAACAAAAATATTCTTTTACTGCATCTGTAACAGGGTAATTCATAACTGCATCAAACTGATCTCCCATAAGCCATGGAAGTCCATCATGCCAAACTTCTCCTAATATATAAACTTCTTTATTAGTTCCTTTTACTACTTCCCTAAATTTTCTCCAAAATACATGGTCTACTTCATTACATACATCAAGTCTCCAACCATCTATATCCATTTCTTCAACCCAGAACTTAGCGACTTTTAATAAATATTCTACAACCTCTGGATTTTCTGTGTTTAGTTTAGGCATTGTTGCTATTCTTCCAAAGGTTTCATAATTTAAATTATTTCCATCAACATTTTTTAAGCCATTTTCAAGTACTGGAAACTTCTTTATGCAAAACCAATCCTTATATCTTGATTTTTCATTATTCTTTAATACATCTTGCCATTGAGGTGAAAAATAACCTATATGATTAAATACTGCATCTAACATTATTTTCACTCCTCTTTTGTGAGCTTCACTTACAAGTTTTTTAAAGACTTCATTCCCACCAAGGGCTGGATCTACTTTAAAATAATCTATAGTTTCATACCTATGATTCTCAGTAGCTTCAAATACTGGACAAAAATATAGGCCATTAACACCAAGATCACATAAGTAATCTAATTTATCTAAAACTCCCTGTAAATCTCCTCCCATAAAATTATCCCTAGTAGGCTCTGTCCCCCATGGCTCAACATTTTCTGGATCTATTGATTTATCTCCATTGCAAAATCTATCTGGGAATATTTGATACCAAACAGTATATTTTACCCATTTTGGTGTTTTAGCAACATCTATGGCATTTAAATATGGAAAACAATAAAAGTTTCCTATAGCACTTAATTTTGCTTCATCATACTTTCCATCTAATTCTTCTATTCTTTTTTCTGTGAATAAAAGAGTTTCTTCATCTCCATATAATATAAATCCATATCTTGAACGTTTGGTTAATGGTTTATACTCTACTATCCAGTGATCAAAGTATTTTGTTTCGCATTCCTTTCTCATAGGATAACTTTTTCCACCTGTCCATCGTCCTCCAGTGGCATTCATATTTCCTCCATCACAACCACCTTCATCCCATATATAAGGATCTCCAATTCTTATTTCCACTTTATTAACTTCACCTTTTTTGGTCTTAACCCTTAAATGCAAAGTTTCATTATCATATCCATAAGAATAATTGCTTTGAGCTATATGATGTATTGCCTCTCTTGTAATTTTACCCATAAATTTAACCCTCCATAATATTATAATCATAAATTGTTATAAACATTTTGGTAACGGTACCAAAACAAATCAAAAAAATATTAATATGTATATCTTCTCTGTATGTAATTATAATCCCCTTTATGAAAACGTTCAATGTTTTTTAATATTTTTATTGTATAATTCCCCAGAAAAGTTTTAAATTTTATATTATTTAAGACTGTTTAAAACAGCTTTAACTTATTTTTAAACATTAAAATATATCTCTAAATATATTAATATCCCTATTATAGAAAAATTTATGATTTCATTATGAATATTAAGAATACCATTTAAAACAAATATAATAACCCATAAAAACTCTTAATTCTTTAGCTTTTTTCCTACGGAATTTAGCTCTTCTATTCTCCATCATAAACCCACTCACACCTGTAATTTTTTTCCTCATAGTTAGAATACATTATTTTTATGTCTTGACCAAGTAAAGTTATGTTAACTTTCTTTTAACTTAGCAAAATGGTTCTTTATCTCATTTTTCATTATTTAATTATTTTAATTTAATTAATATTTATCAATTAAATCAAAATAAATTTACAGACTTAATTTAAATATCATGATAACCTATATTCATCTTTTTTGTGACATTAATTTCATTATTTTATTACTTTTTAATAAAATTTATAAAATAGTGAAAGATATTTTTTCAATATGACGACTTATATTATGAGAGTACTTTCACAAGAAATAAAGGGGGATAATCTCTTATGAGAGATAATGACTTAATAAAACAACTAAAAAAGAAAAATCCCAAAGCTTTAGATTATATTTTTAATAAGTATGGGAATCTAATCTTTAAAGTATCATATTCTATTTTGAATAATAGGACACTTAGTGAGGAATGTGTCAATGATGTATTGCTTAAAATTTGGAACAACATAGATTCCTTTAATAAAGGTGATGAAAAATTTAAGGCTTGGATAATAGTTATGACTAAATACACATCTATAGATATGCTACGTAAAGAAAAAAAACATAATGATAATTTAAGCTTAGAATCTTATGATAACAAAGATACTACTCTTGAATCATCTTTAGAAAATAAGGAAATAAAAGAAAAAATACTTTTTGCTATAAAAACTTTTGATAAGAAAAATAAAGAAATTTTCATAAAACGTTTTTTTCTTAACTACTCCATTAAAGAAATAAGCGAGTCAATTGGAATTAGTGAAAATGCTATAAGTAATAGAATACGTAGAGGAAAACTTAAACTTTCAGAGCTGTTGAGTAAGGAGGGTTTTTAAATTGAATAATAAAGAACTTCTAAATGCTTTAGAAAACTTAAATATTGATGAAAATGAATTTGATCATATTAATGTGGAATTAAATGATTTAGAAAAGAAACGCATAAAAAAGAAATATAAAAAAGCCATAAAAAAGAAATCATTATTCCTTAAAAGAGCAGCTACTATTGCTGGATTAAGTATATTACTTTTTACTGGTGCCTTCTATTCTTCTCCAGTAAAAGCTAGTAACATTCCAGTTTTAAACAGTATATATGAAATGTTAGGAGTTTATGATGAATACGCTGATTATAGTCAGTATATTGGAAAATCTATAGAGGTTACAGGTGGAAAATATACCTTAGAAGAAATATTAATAACACCATACGAATCTTTAATAGCTATTAGAATTACTGGCAATGAACCACTTAAGGAAGATTCCCTTGGATTTATGGTTACTTCATCTATTGGAAATGTTCATTTTATCTCAGCAACTTCATCTTTTCATAAAATAGATGATTATACTATTATTCAGATTATTGAATCTAAATATTCATCTAAAATTCCTGAAAAATCAATAATAAATATAGATATTCATGAAATGTCATCTGAAAGTTCTCCTTCTACATTTGATTATGGAAAATTTGAACTTAAAGTTGATTTTGGAAAGAGCTACGATGAGTTCTCCTCTTTCCCAATAAAACAAGCTAAATTAAGTGAATATGACTTAAAGTTTAAAGAGATAAATTCAAGTATATTAGGAACTGAACTTTTAGGAAATATAACTACTCTACGAAATTCTGAATCTGAATATCAGGAGAAAATGAATAATTCATATTTCATTCTCAACGTTGATGGAAAAATGTATGGCGGATTCGCTTCTTATAGTCTTAACACTCTAGGTAAAATAGTTTTTGGTAAAGCTTCATTTTCTTTTAATGGAATAAAGGTTAATGAATTTAAAAATGCTGAAAATATAAGTCTAAGCGTATTTAAGACTAGGTATAGTTACGAAGAGCTTGATAAGCTATATGAATCTGAAGATGCTAAATATATAAATGAACTTAATGAAAATCAAGAAAATAAAATAACATCTAATGGAGTTTCCTATTACAAAACAGTAAATTTATTTAATGGGGAAAAAATTGACTTTTATAACTTAGAACGAAAAAATGATACTGTGCTTTTACATGCTAAAATATCACCTAATGAAATACCTTTATTAACTAAGATAACTGGAAGATCACAAGATGGAATAAATATTCATTATCCTAAAATTTATGCTAATCCTGAAAAAGAAAATGAATATATACTTGAATTCTTTAATGTAAAAGAAAATGTTGATTTTTCAATTAATAATTATATAAACTACAATAATGAATATATATTCCTTGAAGAATTAGAAATATTAAATAATAAAAAATAAGTACTTAATTATAATTAATGCTTATTGTTTCTTCAAAAAATAAAATTTTAATATAGGACTTTGTTTTAGGTAAAGTATTGAGTTTAGATATATCTATAATGAATATCTAAACTCAACTCTACTTTAAATCTTAAATTATTTATAAGAATTCTTTTATACATTTTATATATTTAGCAGAATGAGAATCACTTCCTAAAACCATAGGTATGCCTTTCTCAATTGCCATTTCTAGAACTTTTCCTTCTATATAGAATTCATTACACTCTTTTTTTCTTAAACCTGCAATGTTAAAATCAAGTTCATATCCTTTTTCTTTTATAAGATCTAATATTTCCTCTATCTTTGAAATATGTTTTTCGTAGTTATAGGGAAATTCCTTATTAAACCTTCTTACTAGATTTAAGTGTCCTATTCTTTTTGGTTTGTATGGTCCTAAATCACTTTTTAAGGCCATAATTAATGTATCATAATATTTATTATATACTTCCTCTAAAGAACCTAAATCATCTATGATTTTTTTAAATTCCTTTTCGCTAAAATCTATACAATAATATCTTTTATTTCCTTTTATCATATGAACGGATAAAATCCCATCATTTAAGTATTTGCCATATTTATTTAAAAGCAATTCTGTTTCAACCTCGTAACCTTCTATATAGTCTACTTCTACTCCAATATTTACTTTTATCTTATCATTATATTTTTCTTGTAAATCGTGTCCTTCTTTTAAATAAGATTCCATTTCTTCTAATTTCATAGCACTATCTTTTAAAGGCGAAGGATCAATAAAATTTTCAGGAAGAGGAAGATGCTCAGTAAAACTTATTTCATCTAACTTATATTTTATAGCTTCTTCAATATAATCTTCAATATTATCGTCACTACCATGAGGGCAATATTTTGTATGGACATGACCATCTTTATTTTTAAAGTTATATTCTCTAATCATATTATTAAAAAATCTATATCCTCCCTTTTCTCTATTTTTTACTTTATACATAGCCTTATCAGAATTTCTCATAAGTACTTCTATTTTTTCTCCATCCTCTGGAAATATTGTTATACCTATGGATGAGTCAATATTACATGTAACATCTCCTATTTTTATTCTTTTTCTTAGGGAGTTTTGAATATCTTTAACTATTTTTTCAATTTCTTCTCTATCACTTATATCCTTTAATATAGCTGCAAATTCATCTCCACCTATTCTTCCTAGGATATCGCCCTTTCTTAAACATTTATATATCCTTTTAACTGCACAAACTAAAACTTCATCCCCTATATCATGTCCATAATTATCATTTATTTCCTTAAACCAATCTAAATCTATAAAAAGAACTGCAAACTTCTTGTTCATCTTTTTGCTTTCATTTATAGTATTTCTGAAAGATTTAAAAAACAACCTCATATTAGGAATATTAGTTAATTCATCATAATTAGCCATTCTGTCTAACTCTATTTCCATTTCTTTTCTCTTTGTAATATCTTCTCTTGAACCTACTATGAAAACTTCATCATCCTCATCAACAATAGGAAGTAGTTTCGTTAAGAATATTCTTTTCTTCCCATTTAAAAACAAATCATCTTCAAATACAACTACTCTTTTACCTTCTATACAATTTTTATAATAATTACAGAATCTTTTTCCAATCTCTTCTCCAAAAACATCCTCTGGAGTTTTATTTATAATATCTTCTCCTTTGAGTCCAAATTCCTGAAGATATGCATTGTTATTTCTTACATATTTAAAATTTCCATCTTTAAGCATTTCAACTAAAAATAACGCATCTTGAGTTCCATTGAAAACTATATAATATTGTTTTAATAAGCTTTTTATATTCTTTATAGCCTCATATAGGGTATTTTTTCTTTTACAATTGCCGCATAAATTTTCTATAATCTTTAATTCATTTTCTATCTTAAGACTTAAGATATCTATTTTTAATTCTCTATTTTCTTTGCCTTCTTTATAGTAAATTTCATCCACAACCTCTTCTAAATAGTAGTTTTTCATATCTTACCCTCACTTGTGAAGTATGTTATTTAATAATGATACCAAATAAATTTTAATATTTCGATAAAAAATTAACATTTTATCCATATACAGTATATAATATTAATTAAATAATTTCTATCTTATTAATTATAAAAATACTAAAGTTATCCTTTACATTAATTTTAATAGGACTTATTCTTATCATATATCCATTATAATTCCATTTTCTTTTAACCAAATTTTTTGTTCTTTATAATTTGGAATAACTTTTGAAACAAAATTCCAATAATTTTTTGAATGATCCTTATGAACCATATGGGTCATTTCATGAACAACTATATAATCAATTACTTCTAAAGGCGCCATAATGCATCTCCAATTAAAAAGTAAATCATTATAATATGTACAGCTACCCCATCTTCTTTTTTGTTCTTTAACCTTTATGCTTCTAGGATTTATAGGATAAAACTTCAAATAATGATTAACTCTATCTTTAATTATTCTTAACCCTTCCTCCCTATACCATAATTCAATTGCTTTTCTTAATTTTTTCTTATTATATTCAGTCATATAAACCACTAATTCTTTTCCTATTATCCTAACAGAAATCCTCTTTAAAAATGGACTAAACTTTATTTTTAATGAATATTCATTTCCTAAATACATAAATAAATCTCCATCTTTATAGTTTTTTTCAACCTTTTTAGAATTACGCTTGTAAGCTTCTTCTCTTTTTTCAAGAATCCACTTTCCTTTTTTCCTAACCTGACTAATAATTACTTCCTCTGAAATGCCCATAGGGGCTCTTACTTTTACTTCTCCCTCAGCGGAAATTTCTATGCTCATAGTTTTTCTTTTACTTAATATTAATTCAAAATCTATAATTTTATTTTCATATTGAAATTTTAATATCATAAAAACCTCTCTGTAATTTTTCACATTTTAACAAAGTTAATTATACCAAATAATGCTATTTTAATTTTATTTCTGTATAAAAAATCATATAAATAAAAAATGCTTCACAAAATTGTGAAGCATTTTTTTATATTTCTTTATTCTCTTCCATAATTCTTACTATACCAGCCATACAAAATACTATAGCTTCTGTCATTCCTAATGAAAAAGCTAAAGACATTCCTATGTTTATAATGTACTTTATAAATGAAGTATTTAAAACCTCTGTATTAATTACATTTAAAGCAACTAATACCATACCTAATATAATTATTATACTTGTACCGTATTTAAACATTTTTGTGTAGATTCTACTAAAATACTTAAGTCCTTTAATTCTATCAGTAAAACTTTTAATACCATCTGTTAAAGTTAATCCACGCTTTTTTAAATCCCATATATGGTATCCTAAAGCAAAAATTGTCCATAAAAGAGCAATTCCTGCAAGTACTGATTCTTCTATCTCACTACTTGCCCTTCTTATCATAAGTATATAATCAATCATTACCAAAATAGTAATAATCTCAATCTTTAGTTTTCTCTCGTAACTCTTCATGCTCCCCTCCAAATCTTTTAAATCCTATATAAATATTATCAATTTAAAGTTTCTTTGTAAATAAGTTTTAAACTGTTAGCTATATATACTTTAATTTATCCTTTTTTACTAAAGCATAAAGTTCTAAATCAAAACTTTCTTTCATAAAATAAAATAATATGCAATTTAAAGTTAATAATATAACTCTCTTATTTTACAATATACTATTAACTTAATCCTAACAAACCTTTTTAAAACTCCCATTTTAATTTTTTCAAATTATTTAATATTTAAGGAAGTGACTATTACTATGGATTTATTAGTATTTTGCTCAGTAATTCTTTGTTATTGCATAATCCTATTAACTGTACCATGATATAAAAATAAATTTATATATAAGTAAAATCATATTAATATTAAACTTTATAAAATTATAAAAACCTATAATAACTATAAATAAATCAAATAAGTGAATTTATTTTAGTCTAAACTAAAAAATGATATACTTTAGGAAAGATTCTTAAAGTGAGGTGAATATTTATGTTTACAATTAATAATTTCGCTTTTGATTCTATAAAAAAATTAGATGAATTAAAATTATATAACTGTTTAGATATAAGATCCTATAAGAAAAATAGAAAAGTGATTATAGAAAAACTTGAAGATACTTTTAATGTATATGAAGATGGATATGAAAAAAGAGAATTCCTTAATATTTCAAAAGAAGAATTAAAAAAGCTTTTAAGAACCATAGAAAAAATTGAATTTCCTAGAAGTAATAAACTTAGGGTATATGTTTTAGAAAGAAAAGATCAAAGTGCTTGTAGAGCAAACTATAGAGATGAAAGTATTTCTGAAGATGAAGAAGAAAAGCTTTCTATCTTCATAGAAACTTCTTATAGTTCATATGAAGCAATAAAAAGTTTAATTGAAAGCAGTAATGATTTAATTATAGAAGTAAACTTTGCCCAAAATGTAACAATAAAATCAAAAGTTTCAGCTGAAACATACTTAACTTTAAAAAACTACTTAAAAGATAGACAAGATACCCATATCTTTGCATATTAGTTTGTATTATAAATTATTAAAATAGGAAATAAAGTATTATTTTAAGCTTTACCTATATTTTTAATCCTAATATAATAAAAAACTCCATCCTAAATATACATAGGACGAAGTTAAATTTACATCTATCACTTTAATTAAGGTAGCAAAGTTTTCACAAACTCTAAATTATTAAAATCATGCTCTTTTATATAATTTAATAAGTCAATTAAATAAGTTTTATGATGTTCTACAACCTTTGAGAAGCACTGAATAAATCTTACTACTTCTTCTTTTGAAAGAGATTTATTTAATACCTCCTTATTTTTCTTATGATATATATACATACCAACTAAATAAAATCTCATAAATGTATATCTTATGAGCAACATAATATAGCTATCAAATATTGATTCTCTCTCGCAGAATGGGAATAAATTGCTATAAATAAAATTAACTATGTAATTTTCAAATATATAACTATTTTCTTCTATAAATTCTTTTTCATATTCTTCAAAAGCCTTTATATACATTTGAGCATTTTTAGCTAAATAATTTTCTTCATCTAAATTAAGCCCTATTCTAACTTCCTTTGAGTACTCCTTAAATCTATCACTATCTATATTTTTTTCTACCCTAAGCATAGTAAGTAATTTCTTAAAGAAATCAACCTGAATAATATAATTCATAGAATTTTCTTCGTATGAATCTTTAACAGTATCTATATCATATTCTTTTATAAAACTTAAAGTATTATGACAATTATATTCATACTCGTCCTCTAAATCATTTATAAATTCACCTAATATGTAAAGCCTTTTATCTAATGAAAACTTTCTATTTTTCATTATCTTTATACTAGTCTCTCTAATTTCCTTAAGAAACTCTACTGGAAGATAGGCCTCTTCACTTAGTTTAGTATTAACCTCACTTGATACTATATGTTTCCCTAAGTCTTCATCACTTTCTGAAAACTCAATACCATCCTTCTTAAGTAAAAGTATTCTAGCTGCCTCTGGACATGCTACAGCAAGAGATATTTCATAAATTCCATCAATCTTATTAGTTACCCTAGGAAATGATGTACAAACATTTGAAAGATACTCTTCTCCAAGATTAGAATGGATAACACAGTAGTTATCACACTTTAAAAATGGACATCTTTTATTTTCCCCTAGCTTCACTTTAGCAAAATCAATTTCATCACATTGACACCTCTTATTTTTAATAAGATTACTTTTAAGTATATTCTTCATATCACTATCACTTACACTTTCATATTGCTGAAAAGTAAACTTATCAATATCAACATCCCAGCCTATACAACAGCTATCTTCACATTCTCCCCCAATACACTTAAACTCTTTAAGATATATTGGATATCTCATTTTAATATTCTTCATTATATACTTCCCTCTTAGATAAAATAATTTAATTCACTTAATTATTTTATCACACCATATTATCCCATTGAAAATTTAAATTAAAGCTTTTTATATTAAAGACTACTATAAGTAAATTTTCAAAATTAAATATAAAAGTGAAATCTCCATAATAAGCCACTAGGAATTTAATTAATGTAAGTTAATAAAACTCTTTAATTTTTTTAATCATACTTTCTTTATTTTCCTTTAATTGAGGTATTCTATTTACATTTGCACCTGATGGATGTGGAAACCCCTTAAGTATTTGTCTCTCACTTATAAATCCCTCTTCCTTAAGCTTAAATAGTACTTCCTCAACCGCTTTTCCTAAAGGTATTAATAATATATTTTCAAAATCATCTAAACTCTTAATTTCTTCAATAAAGTTCTCATAAACATACTTCATTAAAAAATCACTCTTTATAAGTTTAGGAGTATGTCCTGTATAATTGGCTTTCTTAAGAAAAACAGAGTAAGGAATTAAAGATACAGTGTGTAATAAATAATCCTTTTCTCCAAAAAGCTCTCCACAATCATTTATCTTCAAAGCCTTATTAAGCTCTATCTCATTTAACATACTAATTATATTTTTTCTTAAGGTTCCACTAAAACGCCCTGCCACTTTGCATTTATATTGAATCTCTTTAATATTATCTCCAAGTTCTAATTCTTTTCTTGCTGTAGCTATAGCTGTGCTCATTTGATTAAAACCTGGAGTTATACCAATTATAAACACTTTAGCCTTAGAATTTATATATTCATTATGCGGAGCATAATAAATTTCTATATTACCCTCTTTATCAACAAGAAAATCATCTGTTAAAAGTTCTTCTTTTGTATATTTATCTTTTAAAGGTAGTTTTTTAATTGCTTCTTCATAATCATATAAGGTCTTTTTCATATTAACATCTCCAAATAATATTCTTATAAAATAAATATAGTCATAATATAATCTTAATTCAACATATATTATTGTTTGTTTTTATATAAAAATTCATTTTTTGTAACTTTTGTGTAGTTTCTTTTAAAAATAAACTATGTATAATTAATTTTAAATTTTATGTACAAGCATCATAAAATTTTATAAATATAACTTAAGAAGAAATTATTAAGGAGAACCATATATGAATTTTTGGAATGACATTTTTAACTCTATTAATGGGTTAGCAGGAAAAAATCAATTATTAGATTCAATTATGCTTTTTAGTTCAAAAAGACTTCCCTATATTCTTTTTGCTACAGTAATTGTTGTTTATTTAATAGGGATTATAAATAAAAATAAAAAAGCTAGAGGAATAGCTGTAGACACCATTGTGTTTACTGGAATTAATTTAATTCTAGCCGTTATTGTAGGTCACTTTTTTTATGCTCCAAGACCTTTTGTAAATGATCCTAATGCAAAGCTATTATATCCACACAAGCCAGATTCATCTTTTCCAAGTGGTCATTCAGTTGGCAGCATGAGTATAGCTTTAGGATTAAATAGATATAATAAGATCCTTGGAACAATTTGCGTAATTTTATCTATATTAATGGGAATTTCTAGAGTATATGTTGGACACCATTATCCACAACACGTTGTTGCTTCATTCTTAATTGTAATTATACTAAACGTACTTTACATAAAATTCTTAAGCAAAAGCGTTCAAAAAATTTATTTTTCAATTGAAAAACATATACCAATTTTAAATAAATTAGTTAAATAATCTAAAACTCTAAAGCTTAAATAAAAGCTAATTTTTAAGTGAATTTTAATTTGTATACTATATAATAATTTAAATTAAAAATCTGTACAAATAAAAATACTTTATCAAAAATTTTAATATCTTTTTGATAAAGTATTTTTATATTTAAAACTAATTTTCATTTAAATATTCTTTAATCTTTTTAAGTACAAAAGTTTCTCTTTTCACCCATGGATTAATTTTTTCTCTTTGATTAAGTATATTTTCATTCTCTCTAATTACCTCATCTAAAGAAATCCATATAGGAGTAAAACCTAGCTCTTCCTCATACTTATCTAAATGTTGTTCTCCTCTTTCTTCAATAACACTGCAAAGATAATAATGAGAAGTCATTTCAAAAATTGTACAACCCATTCTCCTTCTTCTATCTCTTTCAATTAAAACTCCAAATTTTTCTTTAACTTCATTTAATATGTATCCTGTTTCTTCTTGAACTTCTCTTCTTAAAGTTTCCTCTGGAGTCTCACCTTTTTCAACTCCTCCACCTGGGAACTTATAATCTCCTGTATTAGATTTTACCATAAGTATTTTATCACCCTGTAAAATAATTGCCCTTATAGCAACTCTATAAAATACCTTTTCATCTTTTCCAAACTCTTTCATTCCGAAAACTTTATTAAAATACATATCTTCACCCCTTTAAAGAAATTAATATACCCATAAATACTAAAAGAAGGGAGTTTATGCCCTAAACTCCCTTAATAATTATCTGAATTCTCATATTATAACTTTATTTTACATCTAAATTCTTTATATGTAAATCCATTTTGAATAATCTAAAATCCCATAATATACAAAAATAAATTATATAATTATTAAGAAGCTATTTTTCAATGTATTACCTTTTCTAATATAATATTCTTTAACCTATTTATAATATACCCTAATAAACATAATATTATTGAACAAAATATAAAAGCATAGTATATTTCTAGTTAAAAATCTTATTATTTAAATCTTAATGCAATTAAAGCTATATTTTATATATAAGTTACGCACATCTTACTATTATCAATTGGTGAATCTATAATTCTACATTTAATATCAAAAACATTTTTAATAAGATCTTCATTTATAATTTTATCTTTGCTACCTTGAGCAAATATATTTCCATCCTTTAAAGCTATTATATTATCAGCATATCTTAAAGCATGGTTTATATCATGAATTACCATTACTATAGTTCTATTTTCTTTTCTATTAAGCTCTTTTAAAATATTTAAAATCTCTAGCTGATACTTTATATCTAAATGATTTGTAGGTTCATCTAAAAGTATAACTTCTGTATCTTGACATAAAGATAAGGCAATCCATGCTCTTTGTCTTTGTCCACCAGAAAGATTTTCTAAAGTCCTATCTTTTTCTTCTATTAGTCCCATTTTTCTAATAGATTCCATTACTATTTCCTCATCTTTTTTGCTCCAAAATGATAATAAGTTATGATAAGGATATCTCCCCTGCTTAACTAAATCATAAATAGTTAAATCCTCTGGAGCACTGCTGCTTTGTGGTAACATAGCTAATTCCTTTGCTAATTCCTTTGGTGGCATTTTAAGAAGATTTTTATCTCCCATTAATACTTCACCACTTTTAGGAGTAAGTATCTTAGCTATAGACTTTATTAAAGTAGATTTACCACAACCATTAGGTCCAATTAATGCTGTAATTTTCCCTTTTTCTATTTCTATATTTATATCATCTAATATTATCTTTTCATCATAACACAATTTTAAATTATTTGTTTTTATCATTTTCATCACCTATTTGTAGACTTTCTATTTTTTATTAAAAGATATATAAAATACGGAGCTCCTATAGATGCTGTAAATATACCTATTGGCAACTCTTGTGGATAAAATAACCACTTAGAAACAAAATCAGCTAATAATGTGATTATTCCTCCTATAAGTATTGATAATGGAATAAGATTCTCAAATTTCGAATTCACAAGTTTTCTTGAAATGTGAGGAGCTATCAATCCAACAAAAGGTATTCCTCCTCCAATAGTTACAGCTCCCGCTGTTAAGGCTGCTGATATACTTAATAATATTATTCTACTTTTATAAACCTTATTACCAAGAACGGTTATAATCTCATCATCTAATTGATGAAGATTTAAATCTTTTATAAATATTACTGTTATTATTGTAAAAACAAAGAATATTACTGCTATTATAGCTGCATGAGTCCAATTCGCACCATAAATACTACCTGTTAACCATGTTGTAGCTTCTTTCATGAAAACTATTGGTCCATTTATTATTAAAATATTAGTTAATGCTTTAAATATTGCAGAAACACCAACACCTATTATAATTAACTTTTTTGTTGATGTAGATTTTCCACAAATAAAGAAAATAATAACTACAGCTAAAAAAGAAAATATAAAGGTAAATATAGGCATATATAATATTGATGTTGTTAAAGAATTATTATTAGGATTAGTGAAAATTGTTAAAAATACTAATGCTCCAACAGCTCCACCATTTGATATACCTAATATCTCAGGAGATGCTAATGGGTTTTTTACCACTCCCTGAAGTATAGCCCCCGCTAATCCTAAAGATCCTCCAATTAAAAAAGCAATAATAACTCTTGGTAGTCTTATATTCATTACTAATATAGAAGAGAAACCTGTATCTATTCCAAATATACTTTTTAATACATCTATGGGACTTATCATAACTTCTCCTAAACTTAAACTTATCCCAAATATTAAAAGAGTAATTAATAACAATAATATACTTATTTTTATAGTCTTTTTACTTATATTTATCATTACTTCCCCCTCCTTTTAGCAATATATATAAAGAATGGTCCTCCTATAAGAGCAGTTAATGCTCCTACTGGTACTTCTTTAGGATAAATTATAAATCTTGATAATATATCCGCTGATAATAATATAGAGGACCCAGTAAACACAGAGAAAGGAATAAGCCATTTATAATCTGAACCAATAAATTTATGCACCATACTTGGAGTTACTAATCCAACAAATGCTATGGGTCCAGCAAGTGCTACAGATACTCCTGATAAAACTGATACTATAGATATTATTAATATTTTTAAATACAAAGTTTTTATTCCTAATGACCTTGCCATTTCTTCACCTAAAGAAAATACATTAAGCTTTTTCCAAATAAAGAATGTTAAGATTATAGTAACTATTATTACTGGTGAAAATTTAAGTATCATATCTATTTTTTTACCTTCTACGGAACCAGTCATCCAATATATAATTTCTTCTAAAGCAATATCATTTTTATATAATATTCCTTGAGTTAAAGAGAAAAGCAAGGCACTTAAAGCTGCTCCACCTAACGTTAAGTCCATAGTTCGAACTTCACCAGAAAGTCCACCTGACAATATATATACCAATATAGTAGCTCCTAATGCCCCTATAAAAGATAACCATGCAAGTCCCATGTTAGAAATTTGTGGAATATATGTTATAGCAATAACCAAAATAAATACTGCTCCCGAATTTATACCTAATATACTAGGAGAAGCAAGTTTGTTTTTAGTTAATGCTTGTATCAAAAGCCCAGAGACACCAAGTGCTCCTCCAACTAAAAGAGCATTTAAAGTTCTAGGAACTCTAGATGTTTTTATAATTATGTGCTCTTGAGAGCCGTTAAAATTTTTATAAGCATCTATAACAGTTTCATAATTAGTTTTTATAAATCCTTTAGTAATGCTTAAATAGCATAGAATTCCTGTTAATATTATTAAAAATAAAAGTAAGAAAAATTTTGTCTTATTATTATTTATAATTTTTTCCATATACTTCCTCCATCTTAAAAGATAAATACTTTTATTTAATATTGATAATCTTTATCATTTATGATATCATAAACTCATTAGTTTTTCTACATCATTCGACAAAAAAATAATTATTTGGAGGTTTTAAGTATGAAAAAAAAATTACTATCTATAGCTTTATCAAGCTTAGTAGTTGCAAGCCTATTTATAGGTTGTTCTAATAAAAAAAATAACGAAAATACAACTGTACCAACAAATATGGTATCAGTTGAACATGCAATGGGTACTACAGAAATACCTACTAATCCTCAAAAAGTTGTAATTCTTACTAGTGAAGGTACAGAAGCTCTACTTGCTCTTGGCGTTAAACCAGTAGGTGCTGTAACTGGAGTTACTGGTGATTGGTATGATCATACTAAAGACGAACTTGAAGGTGTAAAACAAGTCGGTATGGAAAGAGAGCCTAATATAGAAGCAATTGCTGCTTTAAAACCTGATTTAATAATAGGAAATAAAATGAGACATGAAAAAATTTATTCTCAACTAAGTGCCATAGCTCCAACTGTTTACTCTGATACTATAAGAGGAGCATGGAAAGATAACTTTAAATTTTATGCAAAAGTTTTAAATAAAGAATCTGAATCTGAAAAAGCTTTAAAAGAATATGATGATAAAATTGCTTATATTCAAAATAATTATAAAGATAAGCTAGATACAGAAATTTCACTTATTAGATTTATGTCTGGAAAAACTAGAATATATCTTGGAAATACTTTTGCTGGTACTATATTAAAAGAAATAGGATTTAAGAGACCAGCATCTCAACAAAGTGATGAATTTGCCCTTGAAATTGGTAAAGAAAGATTAAAAGAAGCTGATGGAGATGTTCTATTCTACTTTACTTATGAAACTGGTGATGGTAAAGCTACTTCAAGAGAACAAGAATGGATGCAAGATCCCCTATTTAAATCATTAAATGCTGTACAAAATAATAAAGTCTATAAAGTAAATGACTTTATTTGGAATACTGCTGGTGGAATAAAATCAGCTAACTTAATGCTCGACGATTTAACTAATATGCTAAATGAAGGAAAATTATAATTTATACCTTTCAGTAATAAAATCTTAGATAATTTCAAACAAACTTATCCCTACATATTAATAATACTGAAAATGAAACTTTTCATTTTCAGTATTATTTTTTATTCAATATCCCTTTTTAAATTACCAAAATTTATTTTAATAAAATATTAACTTAAAGATCTATTATTCTAATTTAAAATTTCTTTGCAAGTGAAGTAGCCTTTTCTATACCTTCTTCTACCTTTTCCTCAACATTTACGCCAATAACATCTAAATTATCTATACCAATAGTCTCTATATCCTTAATTCCAAAGAAACCTAATATAGTTCTTAAATATCTATCTCCCATTTCATATGGTGAATTATCATAACCACCACCTCTAGATACTATATGTACTGCCTTTTTGTTATTTAATAAACCAACTGGTCCTTCAGCAGTATATTTAAATGTAATTCCAGAAACACTTACATAATCAATATAAGCTTTTAATATAGCTGGAAAACTTAAATTCCACATAGGTGCTGCAATTATATATTTATCAGCATCAGCAAATTGATATGCATATTTTAATATTGAATTATTCTTGCTTTCTTCATCTTTAGGGCCAAATAATTTTCCTAAATCATCAGCTCTTAAAAAGTCTATATTCTCTTTATATAAATCTAATGTTATTATTTCATCCTCTGGATTATTTTTCTTATACTCTTCTACAAAACTATCAGATACTTTAAAAGTTCTTGATTCTCCCTCATTTTTTATATTTGCTTTAATATATAATACTTTACTCATTGTATTCACTCCTTCTAATTTATATATAAATTATTAAAAATTCTCTGTTCCAAACTTATTGTTTCTAAAATCTTCATATGCATCAAGTATTTCTCCTAGTGTATTCATAACAAATGGTCCATGTGAAACAACAGGCTCATTTATTGGTTCTCCACTAAGAACTAAAAATAGTGACTCTTTAGTCAAAGACTCTAGTAAAATCTCTCCCTCAACATTATCAAATATGATAAAATCTCCTTCTTTACATATTTTATCTTCATTTACTTTAGCTTCACCTTTTAATATAAGAATTGCAGTATTAAAATTTTTTGGTTCACTTAATGTAGTATTACCATAATTCTTTAAATTTATATTATAAAGATTTATATTAGTAAAGGTATTAGCTGGCCCCTTTACCCCATTAACTTCCCCTGCAATTATACTTATTTCTCCTTTATCATTATCAAGTTTTAAAACTCCCATTTCTTCTTTTAATAAAGGTTGATATTTAGGTTCTATCATTTTTTTATCTTTAGGTAGATTCACCCAAAGTTGAACCATATGAAAGATACCACCATTCTTACTAAATTCAGTTTCATGATATTCTTTATGCATAATACCTGATGCTGCAGTCATCCACTGAACATCCCCAGGTCCTATAATCCCATGATTTCCTTTATTATCATGATGCTCAACCTTTCCATCATAAGCAATTGTTACTGTTTCAAATCCACGATGAGGATGAGCTCCAACACCTAATCTCGTCTCTGAAGACTTAAAATAATATGGTGCATTATAATCTAATAATAAAAATGGTGATAAACGCTCCATACTTTTTATTCCTGTTGGTATATACTGAGATACTCTAAATCCATCCCCAACCATATGTGGTTCTGGTGCTTTAAATATATTTTCTATAGCTCTGAACTTCTTCATTTGCTTTGCCCCCTTTTTATCTAAAACAACTTTTATCACTAACTAGTGATAAATACCTAAAAATTTTTTATTTTTTATTGATGACTATACATTTTTAAATTTTTTTAATATATTCTTCAATGTGATTTTCTCTTCATCAGTTAAGACTTCAAAAATATTTTTAATATTATTAATATGACTAGGTAAAATATTTTCTATAACCTTTCTACCTTCATCTGTCAATGATATTATACAAGATCTCTTATCTTCTGGATCTGCATTTTTTTTCACTAGTCCATCCTTTTCTAGATTTTTTATAACAACTGTTATATTTCCTGATGTTGTTAAGATCTTTTCGATTATTTCACATATTCTCAAGTCACCTTTATTATATAGAGCTTCTAAAACTCCAAATTGAGCTATGGTTAATCCACTTTCCTTGATTGTCTGAAATTCTTTTTTATGAATAGTATGCTCTGCTCTTGTAAAGACAACCAATGTTGATAATTCTAATTCATTTTCTTTAATTAAATCTTTTATCTTATCCATGTTTTAAATTTATCACTAATTAGTGATATTGTCAACATTAAATATAATTATTTAAATAAAAAAGCTATATCAAACCAAGTAAAGATTTGATATAGCTTTCTCTTATAATCCGCAGTCTATTTCTACTTCATTTTCAAAATTATATTCTTCATTACCAAATATACCATTTAAGAAGTCTGGCATAAAATATTTTTTACTCATTTTCTTTAATTGGTCTTTATCAATTATATTATGTCTATTTAAGATTTCTTTAGCTGATTTTATATTATTATTCATTGCAACTTGAATAGATCTAGCCTCTTCTGAATCTAATTTTCCATTTCCATGATATAAAAACTCTCTTAAGCTTATTAAAGAATCTCTAAATTCTTCATTTAATTTTTCTATAGTTTCAATATCCTCTCTAGAAAGTTCTCCTTCCCCTATAGCTTCCTTTGGCTCAGCATATAATTTATCTTCAATTAAGAAATAAACCTCTTCAGATGAATTCTCAAAAAGATTTCCTAATTCACTTATTTCATAAGCTGAAATATTTTCTATATTATCTAAGTTAAACTTATTTTTAAATTCGTCTACAGTAAATTTCTTTATTCTTAATTCTTTCATATATGTATATCTCCTTTTTGAATATTTTAAATCATTAAATCAATATTCTAATCTCTTATTAAAAATAATAAGTTTATTATATCATTATTAATCTAAAATAAGTACTTATATATATAATAATGCACAGCTTGTTATAATTAAAATTGTAAGAAGTTGTGCATTACTACTTGTTTTAAAATAAATTGAAACTATAAGAACTTACTTTTTATTTTTTAAGGATATGTTTTATTCAGACTCTAATATTCTTGCAGAGTCATTTGTTAGTTTAGTTAAAAAATTATATTCCTCTTCTCCAAGTATCTCTTTATAACGATTATGTAACTTTAATCTGTATTTTTTAATATCCTCTTGTATATTTTCTCCACTTTCAGTTAGATATATATGAGATAATTTTCCCTCTGATCTTCTTTCCACCAATCCATTTATAACAAGTTTATCTATAAGTCTAGTTATTGTAGAAGGCTTCAAATGAAGTTCCTCACATAATTCTTTTTGAGTTATTCCTGGTTTAAATTTTACCCCAAGAAGTATATATACATATGTTGGAGACATTCCTAATGGTTTTAATTCATCTTCAGCTATTTTAGCTGCTATTTTTTTCAATCTGGTTACAGTAAAAAACAAGCACTGGCAAAAATTTTCTTCAAGCATTATATCAGTCCTAACCTCTTAAAATTTTGTCTATATATTATATTAAATATATATTTTTAAATTTGCAACTGAGTTCATTACATCATTTTTAAACAAATAAGGTTTTACTACGCTAATATTTAATAATGTATCTATAAAATATAAAAGATTGTTTTCTATATTAGAATAAGTATTTATACCAAGTTAAGTTATAAAATATAAAAAGTTGATTCTTATAAAACATAAAAATCAACTTTAAAATACTATATTTATTACATATTCTTATTTAATAAGTAATTGCTCTTTTGCATGAACAAGAGTAGTAAGTAAGTCATTATATGGTGTATTTATATTAAACTCTTTACCTTTTCTTGATACATAACCATTTATATAATCTATTTCTGTAAGACGATGATTTTGTATTAAATCTTGATGCATTGATGGATAGTGAGCGCCAGCTTGGCTTGGATCATATATTGCCTCTATTCCCCTTGCAACCTCTTCAACATCTAACTTTACTCCATATTTAGATGCAACATCAGCAAATTCTTTTATGATATTACGTATAAGCTCTGGAGCTTCTTTTAATTCACCAAATTCTTTAATATTACAATCTAAAATTGTACATCCACTATTTAAAGTTCCATTTACGCAAGCTTTACGCCATATTGAAAATAATACATTTTCACTATAGTGAGCTTTTAATCCAGCATTACTTAATATATCGCAAATTTCTTTTGCCTCTTTTTCCATACTTGGATCAATATTTTGAACTTCTAGGCTTCCGCTTCCTGTTAATACAACATGTCCTGGACCTTTTAACCCAGCTGTCCATAAAGTTACTCCCATAAGTATGTTTTTGCTATCAACATATTTTGCTACAGTTTCATTATGTCCTAATCCATTTAATAAGCATAATACCTTTGTATTTTTTCCTAATATATCTTTTATAGATTCTAACATTGGTTCTAATCCCATAGATTTAGTAAATAATATTATTAACTCTGGAATTTCTTTAGCATCTTGAGGTAGCATTGCTGGTATCTTTACTTTTTTAATTTCTCCATTTTCCTCAACAGTTAATCCCTCTTTGTTTATAGTATCTACATGATCCTTCCACCCATCTATTAACATAACTTCATTTCCAGCTTCATGTAACATATATCCATAACGTGAGCCCATTGCTCCTGCTCCAACAATTGCGATTTTCATTTAAATCAACTCTCCTCTTTTATCTTTTTTGTAAATTAAATATATTTAAAAATATTTTCATCATATAAATGTATAACTTTTCTACAGAACCATTCAATAATAAATGCTCCTACAAAAGGTATTACAAAGAATGCCATTATTACTCCAAATATAGCATTTGTAGCCCCTGGAGTATTTATAGCCGCTAAAGGTCCAACTAATCCAACTATACCAAATCCTGCACTATTAGGTGTACCTAATATATTAAATAAATAAGCTCCTATTCCACTTAGGATTCCATTTGCTATTATTGGTACTGCTATTATTGGGTATTTTACTAGGTTTGGCATCATCATTTTCATAGCTCCTAATAATACTGATAAAGTAACTCCACTTTGATTTACTCTTCTTGATCCTGCAACTAAAACTGCTGTACAAGCAGTAACTCCTATGGCAGCTGCCCCAGCTCCTAAGCCAGTTATTCCAATAGCTATACCTATTGCCACAGTTGAAATTGGTGAAATAATTAATATTGAGAATGAAACACTTATTAAAATACACATTAATAATGGCTGTAAAGTAGTAAAGTTATTCATTATATCTCCAATTACTATGGTAATTTGTCTTACATAAGGTAACATAAACATTCCTATTATACCAACTCCAGCGCCAGCTATAATTGGTAGTAATAATATAGTTAAAGATCCTAATTTATTTCCTATTAATCTAATAATAAATACAGCTATACAAGAAACTAACATTATATTTATTAAGTCTCCAATACCAACCATTTGTACTCCAGCTTCAGTAACCTTAAATGCCCCTGAACCTAAGAATACTGCTGCTCCAACTATAACTGATTGCATAGCATTTAATTCAAACTGTAATCCAACTAAGACTCCCACAAGCACAGGTACTATAAACTGCATAATATTCACGGCATTATAAAAAGTAGAAAATATAGGTGAAACCCCTATTAGCCCTTTAAAAATTGATCCTAATATTGCATTAGGAATTAACCCTACAACTATCCCTGTTGCAGTTCCTGCCAAAACTTTATTTAAATAATCTTTTGGTGTTAACTTATCTTTCTTTGAAACATTCTTTTGTGACATACCTCTCACTTCTTCCTATTTATAAAAATTTTTTGTTAGTTAAAATCTATAACAATACAAAATTCATTAAATATTATTTCTCTAAAAAGATTTATTATTCCAAGGCTTTGTTTATTTTTTATCATTTATATTTTTATAGATTTTTATTTCAAACTTCAAATTTTTATAAACTTCTAGCAATTCTCTGAGAATTAATTGTTTCAAAATATAAATACACACAAAAGTTAAGTTCATTTGTATATACAACTATTTTTCCTGCTATCAATATATCACAGTATAGGTATAAATTACAATACATTTAAGACATAGAGGTTAAAAATATAACAAATTATTTTACAAAATTCATATTTTAAAAATATTTTCTGAACTTTATATAATATTTATAACAAATTACCAAATCTATATAAATATAGAAATCAATTAAAAATATAGCTGTATGAAATCAACTTATAAAGCAATTTCATACAGCTTCTTTTTGTGGTGTTTTATAATAAAATTATTTTATTATCTCTAAAATTTCTTCTATTTTTTTGCTTCCAAAGTAAACATCTTTATTGTTTACTATTAGAGCTGGTACACTCATTATTTTAAATTCATCTTTTATATCTTTAAAATTAGCTAAATCAATCATTTCAGCTTCTATATTTTTATTTTCTTTTGCTATTCTTTGTGCACTAGCTACAACATCAGGGCATAAATGACATGATAGTGATACACAAACCTTAATATTAGTCTTTTTATCTAATTTCTTTATTTCATCAAGCACTTCTTTATCAATACCTTGACCTGGACCACCTAAGTTATATATAGCTAAAATAAATGAATTTAACTCATGTCCTCCTGGAACACCATGAAACTTAATTCCACTATAATTTTCATTCTCGTCTAAAAGTGCAACTATTGGATATTTATCAGCATTTATCTTCTCTTCAACATCTTTATTTTCGCCTCCATTAAATATCTTAGCATTTATTTTTTCTCCTAAATCTGATATATCTAGTACTAAGTCTCTAAGTTCTATAGATTTTGTATTATTTCTATCAACTATAGAAACTAAAGTTACTTCATCTTCTATTTTGCTTAAAATTCCTTTTAGCTGAGCTCTTAATCCATCATTTAATAGTGAACTTTTTCTTGATATATTTCCTAAATCATTATTTTCATCACTATTTTTTTCTTCTTGAATATTTTCCTCTTCTTCTAAATATTCATCTTCTATACCAAGCTTTTCTTTTAGCTCTTTAACGTATCTCTCTGCTGTAGTGGCAGCAATAGCCCCATCTGATACAGCTGTAACTATTTGTCTTAAAGATTTTGGACGTAAATCTCCAGCAACATAAACCCCATTAATATTAGTTTCCATATCTTCATTAGTTATAATATATCCTTGCTTGTCTAACTCTAAAATATCTTTAAACAATTCACTTTTAGGGGCATAACCAACGAATACAAATATTCCAAAGGCTCCATCCTCTTTTTTTGCTCTGTATTCAAAAATTTCTCCTGTTACATTATTCTTGAACTTAGCATAGTTTACCATATCTTTGCCCTTAGCTTCAATTATTTCAGTATTAAATTTCACCTCAATTTTAGGGTTAGAAAGAACCTTATCTGCTATAGATTTTGCACAAGTAAATTCTGGTTCTCTAGCTATTACAGTTACCTTTGATGCAAATCTAGTTAAGAATATTGCTTCCTCAGCTGCTGCAAAACCAGCTCCTATTACAAATACCTCTAATCCTTCAAAAAACTGACCATCACAAGTTGCACAATATGCAACTCCTCTTCCTGTAAATTCTTCTTCCCCTTTAAATCCAAGTTGTCTAGGTGCTGCCCCAGTAGCAATTATTACAGATCTTCCCTGAACTAAACCTTTATCAGTTTTTATTTCCTTAATATCTTCATATAAACTTACTTCAAGGACTTCTCCATTCATAAACTTAACTTTAAAATCCTCTGCCTGAGCTTTCATTTCACTCATAAGTTTAGTACCATTTGTATTTCTAGATCCAGGGTAATTAGATATATCGAAGGTTTTATTGACTTGTCCTCCTAATTCTCCCTTTTCTATTATCAAGGTATTCATCTTAGCTCTTCCTGCATATATACCTGCTGAAAGTCCTGCAGGCCCTCCCCCAATAATAACCAAATCATATATTTTACTCATAAATTTACGCCTCCTCCTTAGTCCTTACTATTCAAAATATTTTTAAACTATCTACTTTGAAATAACTTAAAAATGTTTTAACTTCAATTGATTAGCATTGAAAATTTGCCTAAAACAAATTCTTATAAAACTTACAAACAATATGAAGAGAATATCTAGATAAGCTTTAGAATTTAAATTATTACGGAGAAGATATTACGTTAAGAAGCTGAGACTGTTCGAAGCGAAGCAAGTTTCGAAGCTTTAGTAATATCTTCGGAGTAATAATTATAAATTCTTAGCGAAATCTAGTAATTCTCTGAATATGTTTGTAAGTTTATTGTTATATTTTTACAAAACCACTTTATTTATTTTTATTAAAGTTTTCCTATTAAATCTAAACTTGGTGCTAATGTTTCTTCACCTGGTTTCCATTTAGCTGGACAAACTTGATCTCCATGTTCTGCAACAAACTGAGCTGCTTGAACCTTTCTTAATAATTCTTCAGCATTTCTTCCAATTCCGTTATCATGGATTTCATATGCTTTTATCTCTCCTTCTGGGTTAATTACGAAAGATCCTCTTAATGCTAATCCTTCTTCTTCTATCATAACTTCAAAATCTCTTGCTAATTTTCCTGTTGGATCTGCTAACATTGGATATTTAATCTTTCCTATAGTATCTGAAGCATCTGCCCATGCTTTGTGAACAAAGTGAGTATCTGTTGATATTGAGTAAACTTCACATCCTATTTCTTTAAAGCTTTCATAATTGTTTGCTAACTCCCCTAACTCAGTTGGACAAACAAAAGTAAAATCTGCTGGATAGAATACGAATACTGACCAGTGTCCTTTTAAATCCTCTGATGTAACTTCTTTAAATTCTCCATTTTCATATGCTTGCACTTTAAAATCTGAAACTTTTTTGTTTATTAATGACATTTGCATTTCCTCCTTGATATTTATTTTCAATTGATTTTATTTATCATTTAATTCTTATAATTAATAATAATTATTATTTAATAAAAAGTCAATACTTTTTAGAAAAATTTTTATATTATTTTTATCATGTGTGTGCAATCACATTCAGATATTTTATTATGTTTTAAACTAAGGTTGTAGATTTTCACAAAAGAAATTTAATAAGGAGGGTACTTATGAATAAAGAAATTAAACTAAGAAATGATATTTACTCAGTAGGAGTAATTGACAATAGACCTGTTCCATTTCACAGATTAATATTAGAAAAAGGAACTACATACAATAGTTATTTATTAAAAACTAAAAAGCCAACAGTTATTGATACTGTAGATTTAATATATACAAAAGATTTTTTAAATAATTTAAAAGAGATTATTGATTTAAAAGATATAAGTTACATAGTTATTAATCATACAGAACCAGATCATTCAGGTGCATTAGGTGGACTAGCTAGACAAGCTACTAATGCTAAAATAGTTTGCAGTGAAAAAGCCGTATATCATCTAAAAGAATTATATAAATTACATGATAGAGATTTTATAGTAGTAAATGATGGGGATACCCTTGATATAGGAGGAAAAACATTATTATTTAAAATGACTCCTTATCTTCATACTGAGGAAACAATGATTACATATGATGTAGAAGATAAAATATTATTCCCTTGTGATATTTTTAGTACTCATCTTACTGCCAAGGAACATTTCTCAAGTAAATCAAATGAAGATATTACAGAGGACTTTTTAACTTACTATAAACTTATAATGGAACCACATAGAAAATACATTAGGCCACTGATTGATATATTAAAAGATTTAGATATAGAAGTTATTGCTCCATCACATGGTTATATACTAGATGAAAATATTCAGTCATATATTGATATATATGATAAATATAGTAAAGAAACTAAAAAAGGGAAAAAAGCTACTATAGTTTACACTACAATGAGAAATGCAACAAAAAAAATAGCTGAAAAATTCAAATCTGAATTAGAAAATGAGGATATTGAAGTTTATATATTTAATGCAGATAAAAGTACTAAAGAAGATATATTAGCTTCAATAAAAGAATCAGATTCAATACTATTTGGTACTTCAACTAAATATGGAGATTTAATAGGTTCTATTGAAGATATATTAAAAGAATTACCTAAATTAGATTTAAGCAATAAACTTTTAGGTGCTTTTGGTTCATTTGGATGGAGTGGTGAACCTATAGAAATAATTCAGGATTACTTAAACTCTACAAATGGTAATGTTTTAAATACCTCATCAATAATAAAATCTACTGGTATGATTGATGTTCATTTCCCAGTAAGAATTAGATTCTCACTAAATGAAGAATCAGAAAAAGAAGTTGTAAGAGCTGCTGATTATATCAGTTCAATAATATAATCGTTAAATTTTAGGAGGAATTAATTATGAAAAAATTTATATGTGATGTTTGTGGATACATTTATGATCCAGCTGTAGGAGATCCTGATAATGGTGTTGAACCTGGAACTGAATTTAAGGATATACCTGATGATTGGGTTTGTCCTCTTTGTGGAGTAGATAAATCTCAATTCTCTGAAACTGAATAATATTATATTAGTAAAAAGCCTAATAAATCATATAGATTTATTAGGCTTTTTACTTTACTCTGCTAAATCTAATAAAGCTTCTATATCCTTAATTATGATTGCCTTATTTCCATGTAAATTTATTATTCCTGTTTTATCAAATTTAGATAGTTTCCTACTTACAGTTTCTCTAGTAACACCACAGTAGTTTGCCATTTGTTCTCTATTAAGTGGTAACTTTACATATATTCCTTCTTCCTTTTCAATTCCATATCTATTCACAAATTCTACCAACACTGATGCTATTCTCACTTCTACATCCTTAGTTGCTAAATTTTGTGCTAAATTCTCTGCTAAGTTTATTCTATTAGCCATCTCTTCTATTATTTTTATTGATATTTCTGGATTTTCTAAAAGTATTTTATCTAAACTTTTTTTATTTAATACACACATCTTACCTGAAGTTATTGCATAAGCTGAAAAATTACTAATATTACTGTTAACAAAAAGATTATTTTCTCCAAAGAAATCTCCTTTAGATAGTATATATACTATTTGCTCTTTTCCTTCTTTAGTAATTTTACATATTTTCACTTCTCCCTCTCTAATTAAAAAAAGCTTGTCTGATATTTCACCTTCCCTACATAATGTATCATTTTCATCAAATTCCTTATGTTCTGTCATATGGACTATTTTGAATAGTTCCTCATCTGATAATGATGAGAAAATAGCTATATTCCTAGCACATGGTCCTTTATCTGATGCACAATTACATAATCTAATCACAAATTTATACGCTCCTTTTATCTTTTGGTATTTCATATCAATTTTAACAAATGCTATTAATAACTATCAATACATCATAAGTTTTTAAAAATATATGCATATAATATTATTAAAAACAAAAGTAGTTAATTCTTAAGAATTAACTACTTTTTATAACATTTTAAATCTAAATTTTTAATATACTAAGTGTTATTATATTAAAATCTAAAAAATAATTATTAAAACTCTTCTTTTCCAAAGAATTCAAAATTAATATTATCTTCTTTAACGCCTAAATCTTTTAAACTATTTCTTATACTTTTCATAAATAAAGTTGGTCCACAAAAGAAAAATTCTCCATTTAAAGGCAAGTTATTTTTTATCCATTCTTTTGTTATAAATCCCTCTTCATCAAAATCTTTACCTTTTATATCACTTTCTAATGGCTCACTAAATATCTTTATTTCCTTAAAATTCTTTACTTTTTTAATTCCTTGAACATCTAAATTTAAAGCTAGATTATCTGAGTTTAATACAGCCTCCACAAAGTATACATCTCTGCTTTGTTCCTTAGCTCCATATAGCATTGATAAAATAGGTGTTATTCCTATACCTCCTGATAGTAAAACTAAAGGCTTATTACTATCTTCTGTTAATGTAAATTTCCCAAATGGAGGCATTGCTAATATTGTATCACCTACATTAATAGATTCATGAAAATATCCACTTACCTTTCCATTAGGCACCCTCTTTATTGTTAATCTATAATAATCCTTTTTGGGATCACCTGATAAACTATATCTTCTCATTTCTTTTTTTATAACTTCATCATCAGTTTCTATTTTAAGAGGTAAAAATTGACCACATTTATATTCTTTTAATGGTTTACCATCAGTAGCTCTTAGGTAAAATGATTTTATATCCTTTGCCTCTTCTTCTATTTTAAATATTTCTAATTGTCTAAATCCATTCCAAACATTTTCCATATTATCACCTCATTACACTTATCATAAGTTTATAATTATTAAATAAGTAACAATATATGACTTAAATTAATACTTAATAAAACTTCATATATTGTTACTTACAGTTAAACCTATAATTTTTAATTTATAAATTTAATAGAGTAAGTAGAAACTAATTTATATTTGTACATCGAAATTCTTAATTTATAGGTTTTATATATTACTTTAGGGTTTTATAAAAATAAAAACGAAAATTATAAGTTTATTTAAATATTATATATATCAAGCTATTAATATGTGTTTATATGCTATTAATATTAACATCTTAGTCTTTACTTCTCTATTATAAAGTTATTATATCTACAATAATTGCTCTAAAATATGACTGGCATCACATTTAAAAATTATATTTACCCAAAACAAATCTTTGACTTTAATAATATACTATCCAAATACAAAAATTCTAATTCTTCTATACTCATTGGGATTTTTTAAATTAAATATATTATAATTTCTAATAAATCTAATACCAATTAATATTTTTAGACATAATTTATTTAATAATTAAACATAATAAAATAACATATCTATTAATTCTAAGGAGGTTTTAATAATGGAAAAGTTTGTATGTGATGTTTGCGGATATATTTATGATCCAGTTGTAGGAGATCCTGATAATGGTGTGGCTTCTGGTACCGAATTTAAAGATATTCCAGATACTTGGGTATGTCCACTTTGTAAACTAGATAAAACTCATTTTTCTAAAGTTGAATAATTTAGAAGTCTATATAAGACTTAAGAATACATTCTTAGACTAAAACAGTATATCTAATTAGTTCTATTATAAAAATCAAAAGCTTTATAAAGATTATTATTTATTTAAAGGCTATATTTTAAAGTAAATTTGATTGAAGCTATAAACCACTTATTAATAACTAAATCATTAAGTGAGTCTAAAATCAAATCCGACTTAAAAATATAGCCTTGTTAAAAATTTTCAACTTACTAATATATAATCTCCTTTTAACTATTCAGCTAAACTAAATAAAGCTTCTTTGTCCTTAACAATAAGACCCTTATTCCCCTGTAACTTTATTATTCCTAACTTATCAAATTTTGAAAGTCTTCTACTTACAGTTTCTCTTGTTATACCACAATAATTTGCTATCTGTTCTCTATTTAGAGGTAAACTTATGTATATTCCTTCTTTATTTTTCTCACCATACTTATCCATAAATTCTATTAATACAGTGGCTAATCTTGCTTCTACATCCCTAGTAGCTAAAGTTTGTGCCAAATTCTCAGCAGAATTTATTCTATCTGCCATCTCTTGTATTATTTTTAATGATATCTCTGGATTTTTTATGAGTATTTTTTCTAAATTCTCCTTTTTTAAAATACATAACTTTGCATCTGTTATTGCATAAGCTGAAAAGTTGCTAATATTATTACTAGTAAAAAGATTATTTTCTCCAAAGAAATCACCTTCAGATAATACGTAAACTATCTGTTCTTTTCCCTCTTTAGTTATTTTGCATATCTTTACTCTTCCTTCTCTAATTAAGAAAAGCTTATCTGATTTTTCTCCTTCTCTACATAAAACATCATTTTCTTCAAAACTTTTATGTTCAGTCATATTAACTATTTTCAACAACTCCTCAGTGGATAATGTTGAGAAAATAGATATATTTTTAGCACAAGGTTCTTTACATGATCCACATGTACATGTTTTTTCCATTTCTATCTTCCTCCTTACTATTTTATTTATCCTTTTTCTTTATTTAATATTCTACTATAAAACTTAACATTTAATAAAAAAAGAAACATAAAATAGTTTCTATGTTTCTTTCAAACTTAAAATTTATAAAATTATAATAATGTTTATAACTATTAATATCTTGGGAATAATATATTATTTTCTTTATGAATATGTATGAATAAATCTTTTTCTAAGTCGTGTAAATAATCATATAGTAGTTTAAAACTTATGCATCCCCATTCTGGAACTTTATAATCATCGGTTACTTCTGCTAATTCTTTTAATATATCACCAGCAGATTCATGTTCATTAACTATGATTCTTATATCCTCTTCTATTTCTTTCTTTTCTTCTTTATCTTTTGCTTGGTCATACTTAATCATTAATGGGAATAAAATATTCTCTTCTTTAAGTAAATGTTCTTCTAATTCACATTTTAGCTTTCCAAAAAGGCTATGAACTTTCATTAAAAGTTCTGGATCATGTGAAAAATGTACTCTAAATACCTTAACCATCAATGAATCTATTTCTTTTAATAATCTGAAAGTCTCTGCATGATGAGTTTCAACTATATGACTTATTAACTCTTCTGAAGATTTTTCTCTCCAATCTACATATTGAGAGTTTTCAAATTTAAACTCTTTGAATTCTTTATTTAAATCTTCAACAAATTTATCAACATCAACACCTTTTTCTTTAAGTGCTAATTCTAAACTTTTACTTCCACCACAGCAATAATCTAATTCCATATTATTAAATTTCTTAACAACGGCTGGGTAAATAGTAACAACCTCTCCTAAACTATAATCTTTTCTAATTAATTTTTCCATAGTGATTTCCTCCTAATTTTTAATTACATATTTATAACAAACTATTTTTCTATACATTCTTTTGGAGTAAATGGACAATATCCTATGTCATCACATTTCTCTCTCATATTCTCCCAAAGTTTTTCATCTTTTATAGCCTCTAAAGCTGTTGGATATAGAATATAATTTTCTTTAAATATATGATCCTTAAGCTCAAAGCAAATCTCTTTAGATAAAGATTGAAGATTATCTTTAAAGTCTTCAAAATCAAGATATTCAACTACTTTTATTAATTCCTTTAATCTTCTCTTTTTTTCTCTTAATTGATCATGTTCTAATCTCATTATTCTTGTTGGACCAGTAATCTCTCTCTTTTCTAACTCTGGAAATAATACATCTTCTTCTCTCTTATGATGAAGTTCTGCATCTAAAATACCTTGTACTATTTCTAAAGCCTTTGAAAATTCTTCCTTTTCCTTATTATACTTATCCATTTTTACTATCTCATTAGTAACTGCTTCAAGATCTTCTAATAATGCTAATATCTTTGTATGCTCTTCAACTAAAGTATCTAAGACATGCCCCCTTGATATATTGCTTTTTAATTTTTCAAGTTCATCCTTAAGAATCTCCATATGTATATCACATAAATGTCTTAATTCACTAGGCTCCATACCATCATCTATTAAGTTTTGCTCTGCAATTGATAATTCTAAGGGATCAATTGACTTTACAATATCTAATCCTTCTTCTCTTAATTCTGGAGTTATACCTTCTTTATTTATTCTTCTTAAAAAGTCAGTTAACATTTTGATTCTTTCAGAATCAATAACCTTTGCTTGTCCATTTTTTAATATTACTTTTTTATTTTCCATATATAAATTTCAATAGCATAATAAATTTATGCTAACTACTTCCTCCTATAAATAAAAATTTCTTATTATTTATTTGGCTTGTTGCCTCTCTCTTATGATGCTATTATAATTTCAAAGTGCTTATCTTAAATATGACCGGGGTCACATTGAAAAAATTAAATAAAAAAACTGTAGAATATTTAATCTACAGTTTTACCTTTTATCTTATTTTCGTCCATACGTAATAAATAATGATGGAACCTTCAAAAATGATTTTCTTAAATTATCCTCTTTAAAAAATTCTGATATTTTTGATTGAATTTTTATATAATTCTCTGCATCAACTCTATTAATCCCCCTATTCATAAATAAAGCTATTATTTTTTCTTTATTTTCATCACTAATATATTTGTTCCATCCATTTATTGTTTTAAAATCCTCTAGTTTTTTACAATAATCATTCATATTAGGATTTACATATATTACTTTATCATTCATTCGAATATTTATGTCCTTTAATCCTAACTTTTCCATGTAGAAAGGTAGTTTTATTCCTATAGAGTAATCTCTTCCTTCACACTCTAATTCCTTTTCCCATAATTTATGAAAATCAAAAGATGTACAAATTTCACTATAACTAATTCCATCAATAAATAACCCTTTTTCTTCAAATTCACGATTAACTTCTATACATATAATTAATCCATTAATCTTCACAGAATCAATCATATTCTTTAATATACATATTGGATTATTCATATGTCTTAATGCAGTTTGACAAATAGCTAAATCATATTTTTTATTTTCTTTAAAATTATACAAATTTAATTCTATAAATTTAAAACTAATATTTTCAGCTTTGATATTTTCTTTAGCTTTTTGAACAAAATACTTATTATCAACTCCAGTATATGTACTTCCCTCTGGTAAAAGTTTCATCAAATCCCTACCAAAAGAACCATCTCCACACCTAAAATCAATAATATCAATAGGTCTACTTATATTCCAAACATTATCAATAAGAAACTTCAAATAATCCTTATTCCAAAAATATTTCTTACTTATATCCACTGCATTAGAATTTTCATTCCAATACTCCCTATGATCTGTATTTCTTCTTATATATTCTTCACTTTCTAATGGTTTTAATCCTAATAATTGATCTACAGAAACATTAAAAATTTGAGCTATTTTAGGTAATAATATAATATCAGGCATACTAATCCCATTCTCCCACTTGCTTATCGACTGAAATGATATTCCTAATATATTAGCTAATTCAAGTTGAGATATTCCTTTCATCTTTCTTAATTCTAAAACTTTAAGATTTATATCACTCATATATACCCCTCCCTTAAATTCAATATCCTAATAATATCATTATTAATTCATCATACCAATAAACTAATAGTAGAATTAATTCTACTATTAGTTGAATGTATTTAATTATTTTATATACTTAACTCTTATAGTAATCTTAGTGATAAAATAATGTTTTTATTATATCTATGGAACAAGCCTTTTTCTATCCCTAGTAATTAAGGTTGCTTCTCTAACATTTTCTAACCCTAAAATTCTTGCTGTTATTCTTTCTAGACCAATAGCCAATCCACCATGTTTAGGCATTCCTAATTTAAATAACTCTAAATAACTTTCATAACTATTAGGGTTAAGCCCCTTATATTTCATATTTTCTACTAGCATTTCATAGTCATGTATTCTTTGTCCACCTGTTGTTATCTCTATTCCCCTAAACAATAGATCAAAACTATGAGTTCCCTCCTCTCCTTTAGGCATTGTGTACATTGGTCTTTTTTTTCTTGGATAATTAGTCAAAAATAGAAAATCGCTATTTAGTTTTTCTTTTGCATACTTATATAAAAGTTTTTCTGCTTCTGGGTCTAAGTCACCATCTAAGTCATTTTTATTATACTGTTCTTTTAATATCTCTATTGCCTCATTAAATTCTATTTTAGGTATTTCCTCATATATAACAGGCAATTCAACTTGTAATAACTCTATATATTCTTTTCCTTTAATTCTTAAAGAGTTTAATATAAATTTAAGTAAATTTTCTTCTAAATTCATAATGTCAAACTCATTTTCAATAAATCCCATTTCTAAGTCCATACTTACATATTCATTAAGGTGTCTATTGGTATTATGCTCCTCAGCTCTATATGCATGACCAATCTCAAAAACTCTTTCAAAACCTGCACCAACCATCATTTGCTTATAGAATTGAGGACTTTGTGCTAAATATGCTTTATTTTCAAAATATTTCACTTCAAAAACTTCTGTTCCACCTTCAGCTCCCTCTTTAACAATCTTAGGGGTATGAATTTCTGTAAAACCTTCTTTATTTAAAAACTCTCTGAATGAGTCTGTTATTATATTTTGAACTTTAAAAATAGCATTTATCTTTTTATGCCTTAAACTTAACATTCTGTTATTAAGCATAGTATCTAAAGTTATATCTAAAGTTTCTTTATTTACTTCTATTTTTAGCTCTTCTTTTGCCTTATTTATAATCTCTATATTTTCTATCTGTATTTCAAAGGAATTTAATGAATTTTTACTCTCTTTTAATGTTCCTTCAATAGAAACTACAGATTCTACAGTTAAATTTGATAAATCAAGTTTTTCATTTTCAGCAACACACTGAACTAATCCAGACCTATCTCTTATAATAATAAACGTTATAAATTTTAATCTTCTAATTTTATATATCCATCCCTTAATACACACATTTTCATTCAAATGATTTTTTAATTCATTTATTAAACTTCTTTTCATAATTTTTACCTCCAAAAAAATATCCCCTTGAGTAAAAACTCAAGGGGCAAAATAATTTCGCGGTACCACCCTTTTTAATAATGTTTAATTGAATTAAAATAAAAGCACTATATAGAATGAGCTCTTTTCTATATAAAAAAAGCACTCACTCCCATAATAGGAGCGAATGCATATATTCACGATGCCATCCTAATTCAACAATGTATTAATACATTATCATCTCAGATCCCTTTAACGGAGGAAAACCGTCTCATCCTACTTGACACTTCAGATAAGCTTCTCCAGAATGTCTTTCAATATTACCTTTCTCATAGGCTCACACCAACCCTACTCGCTTTGCATACTAAGTATATATTTACTCTTTCTTTCAAAGAATTTACTTTTTTGTATATTTTATTAGAATAATTTCAATTTGTCAATATTTATTTTTCTACTAAATATATATTAATTTTATTTAATATTTACTTTATTATTATAAAAAAATTCTTTGCTTATTTTAATGAACTTCTCATAATTTGAAAACATTGCAGGATGTCCACCTTTTTCAAAAATGTAATATTGACCATTTCCTATCTTTTTAATAAGATCTTTATATACATTCTCAAAAAAGTCTTTATTATTTAAGCTTAAAATATCATCTTCTCGACTTCTAGTCATAAGTATTTCAGCTTTTAATTCATTTAAAGGTTTATGAAAAAACTTACCTATTTTCTTTTCATGCTCTAAAGTCATTTCAGTATCTTTATCCACTATGCTTTCCCAATCATCTCCATTCATGTATTCATAAAATCCTCTAGCGTTTTCATCATTTTTAGAAAGTTCTCTTTCTTTGACTATGTTTTCAGTATATGCTTTTAAAGGTACTTCTCCTTCAAAGCTATCAGTAATCAATTTATCAACTAGATCTGGTGCCTCTAAAGCAACATTAATTGCTGCTAAAGCTCCACCACTACTCCCTATTATGTAAACATCTTTATATTTCTTTTGTCTTAAAAACTCAATAACTTGCTCCCCTTGATCATACCAAAAATCTATTGGAAATTTATCAAGTCTATCTGATTTTCCATGTCCTAAAAAGTCTAATAAAATCACCTTATAATCTGATGAATACTTATCAACAATAAAAGAAAACATCTTTGAAGAAGCTGTATTACCATGCAAAAATAATAACGGTCTTCCTTCTCCTATTTCTTCATAATAACAAGATTGATTTTTATATTTAAAATATGCCACACTTAAACACCCTTTATAATACTTTCTTTAAAAATAAATCGCTTATAAATAACTTTTATACAATAATATTATAACACATCTTAGTAAACGATTAATAAAGAAGCTATTTGCCATTATTCACCTCTTAACCTTATTTAATACAAATTATTATATGATATAATATTTTAACTAATTAAAATTATTGAATTAATTTTATGAATTTATAAATATAAAATAGAAAAAATAATAAATGAATTTAACTAAAGAAAGGAGATAGGGCTGTATAAAAATATAACAAAAAAAATCATAAAAAGTATGAAGAGAATATATAGATGAGCTTTAGAATTTAAATTCTTGGTAAAATCTAGTAATTATCTTAATATGTTTATTAGTTTTATAATAATTTATTTTTTAGATGCAGCTATTTAATCATAATGACAAATATCTTAGGTTTAATATTATCCTTAATACTTATAATGTATCTTGCTTATAAAGGGTACTCAACAATAATAACAGCTCCCATTGTAGCATTGGTAACTATACTTCTTACTACTGGATTAAATGGACATTTAATGGCTAGTTATACTGAAATATATATGTCTGGCTTTGCAAGTTTTATAAAAAATTATTTCCCTCTTTTTATGACAGGAGCAATTTTTGCAAAGTTAATGGAAGAGGTAGGTTATGCTAAATCTATAGCTCACTTTATAACTAAAAAACTTGGAAAAGAAAAATCAATATTAGCCGTTGTTCTTTCTGGAGCATTGCTTACTTATGGTGGTGTTTCCTTATTTGTAGTAGCATTTATTCTTTATCCAATTGCCTCTACATTATTTAGAGAAGCTGATATTCCTAAAAGACTTATACCTGGAACAATTGCTCTTGGAGCATTTACTTTTACAATGACTGCTCTGCCAGGTTCACCAGAAATTCAAAATGTTATACCAATGAAATATTTTGGTACAGATACTTTTGCAGCACCACTTATAGGATTATTAGCAAGTATTATGATGCTAACTCTTGGCATGATATGGCTTACACGACGTGCAAAATCAGCTAAAGCTAAGGGTGAGGGATATGGAAATCATAATGATTCAATGGTTAATGAAAACTACGAAAACTTACCTAGTATATTTAAAGCAATAATTCCTATAATAATAATTTTTATAGTTAACTTATTCTTTTCAAAAGTTTATTATGAAAATATAGATGGAAGTTACCTTAAAGAATTTAATACCACTTTAAGTAATGTTTCTGGAACTTGGAGTGTAATAATTGCTATAGTTTTAGCAGACTTATTTTTAATAATAACTAACTTTAAAAAAATAAAAAACTTAAAATCAGTATTAGATAAAGGAGTTACTAACTCATTTAAACCACTATTAAATTCTAGTGCCATAGTTGGATATGGAAGTGTAATAAAGTCACTAGCTGTGTTCACTCTTATACAATCAGTTATATTTGGAGTTTCATCAAACCCAATAATCTCTGAAGCTTTATCGGTTAACTTAATATGTGGACTTACAGCCTCAGCCTCTGGAGGACTTGGAATCTCTTTAGATGCTCTTGCTCCAACATACTTACAAATGAGTCAGGCTATGAATATTTCTCCAGAAATCCTTCATAGAATAGCTTCTCTATCTTCTGGAGGGTTAGATACTCTTCCTCATAATGGAGCAGTTATTACTACTTTAGCCATTTGTAGTTTAACTCACAAAGAAGCCTATAAGGATATGTTTGTAACCTCTGTCCTTATTCCTATATTTACAACAGCTATAATAGTCTTATTAGTTTCTATGAAATTTGCTGTTTAATACTAAAAATTTAAATATTAATTTTTTAAAACTTACAAATATATTTTTAAAATTACTAGCTTCATATAATAATTATATTAATTTACATATATTCATAAATCATAGCTAGAAATTCTATTTATCATATTTGTAAGTTTTATTTTAATCTCAATTATAATATTGATTCAAAGTCTTTTACTATTAGCCATAATAGTTTTCAATTAGTTAAATATTAACCAATTGAAAACTATCTTGAACTTATCTAGCCCTTGAAGTAGTACCTTCTTGGTTAGTATTCTTATTTACATTCATAATATTTATTAATCCTCTACAAGGTCTTTAGTAGCTGGACTTCCTATTAACCTTCCTTTATAATCAAATCTTGACCCATGACAAGGACAATCCCATGTTAATTCATCTGCATTCCAACTAAGTTGGCATCCTAAATGGGTACACTTTGTTGATACAAAAAACTCTTTTCCCTCTTTATTTTTATAAATCCCAACCTTCTCACCATTATATTCAATAATTCCACCATGCCCATTTTTAATATGCTCTATTTCGCTACTTGGAATAGATACTTTTTGAGCAATAAAATTCTTAGCTGTTTCAATTAAATCATTAGCAATATTGTTTATTGATAAAGATAAATCAAATCTTCTTGGAGAAAATATTTCTGAAAAATCATTCTCTTTTTCTAATATCATATCTGATATTATCATTGCTGAAACCATAGAACTTGTCATTCCCCATTTATTAAATCCTGTAGCAACATATATATTTGGAGTTTCACTAGAATATCTTCCTATGTAAGGTATTCCATCTATAGTCATACAATCTTGAGCTGACCAATAATATTTTTCCTTTGCCTTTGGATATAACTTTTTAGCAACTTTTCTTAATTCATCATAACTTCCACCCTCTTCATTTTCTCCTGTCCTATGACTTATTCCTCCAAGTAATAATAAATTATTATAAGTTCTGAAAGAATAGCCCTCTTTATTAAGGTCTATATACATTCCATCAATTTCACTTGTATTTTCTAAGGCTAAAACATAGGATCTTTCTTGATGCATTTTCATAAAATAATATCCAGGAGCATTCATTATTGGATAATGAGTGGCTACTACTATATTATTCGCAGTTATGTTTCCTCCACTTGTAACTACTAAATTTTCTTTTATTTCTAAAGCTCTAGTATTTTCATAAATAATTAATTCATTTGAAATACCTTTTAAAAATTTAAGTGGATTAAATTGTGCTTGATTATTAAATTTAACAGCTCCATTAATCTTAAAAGGTAAATTTGCCTCATCAACAAATTCAGCATCAATTCCAAGATTTTTAGCAGCTTCCACCTCTTCTTTAAGAACATCTATTTCATTTAAAGAATAAATATATGCTGGTTTTTCTTCAAAATCACATTCTATTCTCTTATCTTCAATGATTTCTTTATATTTTTTTATAGCAAGCTCATTTGCCTTTGCATACTGTCTAGCTTTTTCTTCTCCAAACTCTGCTATTAATTTACTGTAAATTAAATCATGTTGAGATGTAATCTTCGCTGTGGTATTTTTTGTATTACCACTTGCTATTTCAGCTGCATCAATTACAACTGCCTCTCTCCCATTTTGCTTTAACATATATGCTGTCAATCCCCCTGCTATTCCAGCTCCAATAACTAAAACATCAGTTTTTATATCTTTATTTAAAGCTTCTCTCTTTCTAAATTTACAACTTTCACTCCATACAGATTTCATAAGTTCACCTCATTTATTTTTATAATATATAAGATATATTTTGCATATTTACATAAATATATTTAAAATCCCACAAAAATTTAATAAGATATTCAAAACCTATATACGGAAATAAATTTAAATTTGGTATTAAGACTAAAATAAAAAATGCTATCTTATATAGTGTTTTCAAGCACTATATAAGACAGCAATTAATTTAAAACATTATATTTAATTATCCTTTATATTATCTTTTACAAATTTTAAGTAAAAATCATAAGAAAATTCTTTTTCATTTAGTCTATATTCTTCATCTAAATCAGGGCCACAACTATTTGATCCTATACCACTTTGTTTGTAATCTACAATTAAATAAGTTGCATCCTCTTCATGAAGCTCAAAATTATGATTTGCATTAGTTAATTGATTTAGAGAAAAGTGTGAAACATTAAAGGCAAAGTCATTTTCTGATAAAACATAAACCTTTCCTTTTTCATTATTAATAGCTACTTCTCTACAATAATGATGTGCCCCATTTTCTTGAGGTCTTATATAGTCTTCATGCATTTCAGAAACCTTAGAATTAAATCTTCCTAAATAACAAGATGAATTTTTATCTACGTAATTTTCATATGGTCCAAATCCAAAGTAACTTACCCCTTCATAGTATTTATTCAGCTTAAGCTCTACACCAAACCTTGGTAAATAAGGTGTTTTCATATTTTTATCCCCTTTAACATGGCACTTAATTAACCCCTCTGAATAAATACTCCATGTTACATTAATATCAAGGACTCTTTCTCTATATGGTGGTATCAAGCTTAAATCACTAGTTATCTCCACCCTATTTGAAAACTCTTTAATTTTACTATTATACACTCTTGTAGTAATTTGATTAAAGCCAGCTTCAATCCACAGATTTTTAATCTTTCTATCATTATCTGTAGGTGCTCTCCAAATAATAAATTTCATTGGATCATCTATAAACGTTTCTCCTAATGACTGAATAAAATCAAAGGAACCTGTATTTTTATTATAATTATAAATAAACTCATTATTTATAACTTTAATCTTGTTAACTGTTTCTTCTACATAAAATTTTTGTTCATCAATAGTACTTTTTATGATTTTATCAACAGATGAGATATTATCTACCCCATTTTTTATAATAAAATTGTCAAAGCCTAGAACTTCACCTTTTTCATACAGATGATTATTATTTTTTACTTTATACTGAAATAATATAGTTATAATTCCCTTTGGCAATTCTGGCATACTTAAATCATACCATTTTTCTTCTTTTGCTTTTAAGCTTTCTAAATCTATATCATCTCCGAAAATTATTTCTCCATCTAAAAACAATTTATAAGTAACATCTAAGAATTCACCAGCATCCCTAAAATCAAGCATATTTTTAAGCTTAACTCTTTTCTCAACTTTATCAAATTCTATGGCTCTTATAGGTCTATTGATATTTTTATATTCTAATAATCCAGTATGAGGAGTTCTATCTGGGTAAACTAAACCATCTACACAGAAGTTTCCATCATGATTTTCCTCTTCAAAATCTCCTCCATATCCATATGCTTTTTTACCATTAACATCTTCCTTAATAAGTATTGCATGGTCACACCATTCCCAAACATATGCCCCTGCAAACTGGTCATACTTTTGTATCATTTCATCATAGTCTTGTAATCCACCAGGACCATTTCCCATAGCATGTGCATACTCACATAATATTAATGGCTTGTCTATTCCTTTTTCAAAATAATCTTTGATTTCCTCTATACTTATATACATACGACTAATAACATCAATATTTGTAAAGTCATTTTCTCTTTCTTTGCTAGCATAATGAGCACCTTCATAATGAAGTGGACGTGTAGGATCTAAATTTCTAGCATATTCTAATCCTCTTTCAAAGTTACATCCAAATCCTGACTCATTTCCAAGAGACCACATGAAAATACAAGATTTATTCTTAAAAGGAACTATAGATGAATTAACTCTATCAATAATAACCTTTTCATAAACTTTATCATCAGCTATCATATTATAATTATCTAAATATCCTAATCCATATAGTTCAACAACCCCATGAATTTCAATATCAGCCTCACTCATAACATAAAAACCATATTCATCACATAACTCATAAAAAATCGGAGATTTAGGATAATGAGCTGTTCTTATAGAGTTAACATTACACTCTTTCATTATTTTTAAATCTAGAATCATATCATCATATGTCATAACATATCCCTTAGTTGGATTACTATCATGATGATTAACTCCTCTTAACTTTATTGTTTTATTATTAATTTTTAAAATAGAATTTTCTATTTTAATTTCTCTCATACCTATTCTTTCTTTTATAACCTCATGCTCTGTTTCAACTAATAAAGTATATAAATTAGGTATTTCTGCACTCCAAAGTTCTACATTTTTAATATTGATTTGGACTTTATTATTATCTATATTTCCAGATGCTATCATATGATTATTAGGATTTAACAAATAATATTTTCCTTTTGGATTTCCTATATTAGATAAAACTTCAAGGTCTAACTTTCCTTCTTTAGCTGAAAAATCTATACTTTGAGTTATTTTATAGTCAACTATTCTTTTCTTTGCTCTTCTTAGTATATATACATCTCTAAAAATTCCAGACATTCTAAACTTGTCTTGATCTTCAAAATAAGTTCCATCACACCATTTTAAAACTAAGACTGTAATTGTATTTTTACCCTTTACTAAAAATTCTGTAATATCAAACTCAGATATGCTATGAGATATTTGGCTATACCCAACAAAGTTATCATTTATCCAAAAATAAAAGCAGGAATCAACGCCTTCAAAGTTTATATTATAATCATAATTTTCAGGAAGTATTTCAATTTCAAAATCTCTCTTATAAATTCCACATGGATTGTTTATAGGAACAAAAGGTGGATCAAAAGGAATTGGATATTTTACATTAGTATATTGATTATAATCATATCCATTTAATTGCCAAAGAGATGGCACATCAATATTATCTGAAAAACTAATTTGATTTATATCATCAAACTCTTTCACTTTTTGTAAGCTATCAAAGTAATTAAATTCCCATTTACCATTAAGTGAAAAGAAGTTAACTTGCTTACTTCTATCTTTAATATTTAAAGCTTCATCAGTATCCACAAAGGGAACATAATAACTTCTTCTTGGCATCATATTTACATGTAGTTTAGAAATATCTTCATGGTATTCATTTTTTAATATCATTTTACCCTCCCAATACGTTTAAAATAATTATGCATTCATGAAACATGATTATATATTTAAGAAACATAATTCCATATAAATCATTTTTCAAAATAGTTTTCACCCATAATTAAATGTTAATATGTAAATTAATCTTTTAAAATAGTTAAAAGGTTCTAAAATATGTTATAATGTTTCTTATAATCTTATAGATTTTAATAACTAATATATAAAAATGTTTCTTTGAAATATTCTTATAGTTAGAAGAATTTATTTTAAAATAAAAAAGATTTTATATGGATAGATTAATTTGAAAAGCTCTCATGTAAATGTTTAATATAAGACTAATATAAAATTAATTAATTTTATAGGTTAGGAGGTACAAATGCAAATATTATGGAAAAAATATATAAAAGAAAACTTTGAAATGAATGTAGATGAATGTGGTATAGAACAAGGCATACCAGGATTAGGATATAAATATGAAGTATTAAAAAATGCTGTCATTCATTACGTAACTAAGGGATATGGAACTTTTAAATTTAATGGTAAAGTATATACCTTAAAACAAGGTGATATTTTTATACTACTAAAAGGTATGAAAGTTGAGTATGTGGCTTCTATTGATGACCCTTGGGAATATTACTGGATAGGATTTAGTGGCTCAAATGCTAATGAATATTTAAATAGAACTTCTATTACTAACTCTTATGTTGCTAATTGTGAAAAAAACTCAAAAATTCCACAGATAATATTAAATATGTGTGAAATCTCAAAGACTTATAATCCCTCAAGCTCTGATGACATACTATTACTAAAGGAACTTTACTCATTATTGTACACACTTATAGAAGAATTCCCAAAACCTTTTGATTACAAAGATAAGGAATTACATACATATATTCAAGATGCTCTTAATTTCATTAATTCTAATTACATGAATAGTATAACTGTTCAAGAAATTGCTGATTATGTAAACTTAAGTAGAAGTTATTTATATAAAATGTTCATAAAAAACCTTGGAATTTCTCCTCAAAGATATTTAATAAATCTTAGAATGTACAAAGCTACCCTTTTATTGAAAGGCACTAAACTTCCTATAGGAGAAGTTGCAAGTCGTATTGGTTATAGTGACTCCCTGTTATTTTCAAAAACTTTTTCAAAACATTTTTCAATGTCTCCATTAAATTACAGAAATAATCAAGTAAATAAACCAAGTATATAACTTTAAAATCCCTCTTTAAAACAAAAAAATTTAAAAAATAAAAAGTATAACAGAGGTTTTAATTTACGTCTCTGTTATACTTTTTATATTAATATTAACCTACTCTTGTAACACCATTTTTCAAGTCATCAACTATAGCTTCATATTCTGCCTCAGATAAATTATATCTTCTTAGTAGCATAAAGCTTATTATTACAATTGCACATGGAACTAAAGTCTGTATTAAATGAATTCCGTTTAATGTAAAAGTAGATTGACTTTCGTTTGCTGTATAACCAATATACGCTAAGATATATCCACATAAGGATCCCCCAATAGCACTGGCAATCTTACTTTTAAATATATTTAATGAGAATATCATTCCTTCTGATCTCTTTCCAGTTTTCCATTCACCATATTCAACACAATCTGCAACCATTGAAGTTAATGTAATATAACCTGCTCCATCAAAGATTCCACTTATAAAGTTTATAACTATCATTAAAGGTAGTGAAGAGTATGATAGTAAAAATACTAAAAATGATCCCGCTGCACCAGCTAATAATCCTAAAAGGGCAGTATTTCTTTTTCCTAATCTTTTTGTTAAAAATGGTGACATTACTCCACCTAATATACTTGCTCCCATACCAACTGAACTAACTACTGGAATCATCATTTCTGCATTAAAATTATATTTTACATAATATATAGCTATTGTATTTTTTATTGCTCCACTTAATTCTAAAACTAACATTGATAATAAAACTATTCTTAAAGGCTTATTTGTCTTTAATAGATTTATAAATTGTTTAAACCCTTGCTTTTCCTTTTTCTTTGCCACATTATCCTTAATTTCTCTAATTCCAAAGGCTGTAACCCAAGTAAATATAGTAGCAAAGCAAACATATATTATAGCCACAGTTTGCCAGTTTCCAATTATTGATACAAGAGGAATTGTTGAAGTTAAAATTATAAAATTACCTACATAGGCTACTGTTCTTGCTGATGTAACAATCTTAGTTTTTCCTGACGAAGATCTTGTAATATTTGCAGATAATGACCAATATGGTATATCCATTGCAGTAAAGGATATTCCCCAGAAAATATATGCTATGTATATCCATATTATTTTACCACTATAACTTAAATCTGGTGCTGAAAAACACATGATTGTTGCTATTCCCATAAAGATAGGAACGATAAATAAATAGGGTCTACTCTTTCCAATTTTAGTATTAGTGTTATCAACTATAACCCCCATTATAGGATCTGTTATTGCATCTATAATTCTTGCAACCAAAAACAATGTTCCTATGGCAGCTGCCCCTACTTTAAAACTATCTGTTAAAAAAATTAAAAGGTAAGAACTAATCAATGCATATATCATATTGTTTCCTAAACTTCCCATACTATAAGTAATTAAAGTTTTTATAGAAACATCATCACTTTTTTCTACTTTTTTATCTCTTAATGTATTCAAACCATCACCTCTATATTCCAATAATAAAATCTTATAAATACCCGTTTAATTAAACTATTAAAAAGAAATCGATTTCTTAATCTTCGTTTATATTATTACAAAATTTTTCTATTAATCAAATAGAATTAAGTTTCTAAAATATTGATTTATATTTCCTAATTAATTTACTTTTTGAAGTTTTCACACAATTATTTTTAATATAGACCTTTGTAAGATTTGTTTTTAGAAATGTATTTAAAAATCAATTAAATAATGATAAGTGTATTGTTAATGAAGCTTAACTTATTAAAATATAAAAAAGGCTGTAGTTTAAAACTACAGCCTATAACACTTCAAAATTATCTTCTATTTTGTTGTTGTTTCTTAGCTCTTCTACAAGACATACATCTTGTTGGCTCGTTATCGAATCCTTTTTCTTTGTAGAATTCTTGCTCTCCTACTGAAAATACGAATTCACTTCCACAATCTCTACATGTTATTATTTTATCTGTCATAAATATTCCTCCTGAAATTAAAGATTCTAAATCGATATAATAATCTCTAATTTACGAGAAACTATTTACCTAAATGAAACTTTTTTTGTTAGCATCTTTGCTACTCTCTTATAGTAACACACTATTTACTTTAATGCAATTGTTTTTTAAAAATAATTATTAATAAAAAGTTTTTTGCCATTTTATATTTATCTAATATGTTGTAATCTACATAGAATTCATTTAATAAAATCTTTAATTAATGTATAAAAAATACTATACTTAATAATGAAAATATATTAATTAGTTTAGATTGAGGAGTTTATATATGCGAAAAAAAGATATACTTGAATTAAAAAAACGTCTTAAAAAAGACCATTGCACTTTTACTAAAATGTGTGGATGCTATGTCAATGGAGAAAAAAATATTATTTTAAACTTTAGGGAAACTTTTCTTAACTTAGATGAAGATGAATACTTTAAGTATTTAGAAATTGCTAAAAAAGTAATATCTGGAACTATTGGAAACAATATTTTAGAACTTAACTTTCCACTAAATGATTATCTTGTTAATGAGAGACAAGTTTCTCTTATGCAATTAAAAAATAGTCAATTAAAGGATGATGAACTTCTTAATGATTTTTATAAATTAGTCATAGATAATTATGATTACACAGGTAACTTTTTAATACTTCTTTTCCATGATGCTTATGATGTTATCACTAAAACTAAGGATAACCTTAAGGTAGATGAATCTGAAGAAGTATATGAATATATTTTATGTGCAGTATGTCCAGTTTCTCTTTCTGGTCCTGGTCTTAGATATTTTGAAGAAGAAAATCAGATAAAAGCACGTATTAGAGATTGGGTGGTTGAAGCCCCTGCTAATGGATTTGTATTCCCTGCTTTTATAGATCGTAGCTCAGATGTAAATTCTGTTATGTATTATACTAAAAATGCTAAGGATACTCATCCAGAATTAATGGAGAATGTATTAGGTTGTACTTCAAAACAAACTGCTACTATTCAAAAGCAAACCTTCCAATCAATTATTAAGGATTCTTTCTTAGATGAAGAAAAAGCAGAAAAAATATTTATGGAAGTACAAGAAAATTTAAATAATATGATAGAAGAACATAACTCTATGTACGAAGATACTCCTGACTGTGAACCTATATCTTTAACAGATAAGGATGTTCAAAATATATTAATAGAAAGTGGAATTCCTGAAGATATTACTAGCCAGATTGAAAAATCTTATGTGGAAAGCTTTGGAGAAGATCTTCCTTTAGCTGAAAACTTAATTGATAACAAAACTCTAAAAGCAAATGAACAGAGAAAAAAAGAGGAACATCTTGAAAAGCAAGTGGCAATACTAAAAACTAGACTTGAAGAAGTGAAAAAAGAAGCTGCCATGGACAAGGAAGAAGATGCTCTTACAGAAAATGATGATTTAGTTTCTGATGAAACTTCAGAAAGTAACTCAGAAGAAATTTTAGAAAGTAATTTAGAAGAATCTAAAGATAATACTGATATTAATAGTGAATATGATATCATACTTCAAGTAAAACCTGAAAAAATACCTGAAATAAAATCTCAAATAATTGATGGTAAAAAGTGCATAGTTATTCCTATTAATGAGGATGAACAAACTACAGTTAATGGATTAGATGATTTAATTTAGGTTAGTTGAGAATAATGTGATATGAATTTAATACCCTAATATTGGTTATATAACTGGAATTTTATTTCCAGTTATATTTTTATCCTTTTTTTCAACTATCATTTTTTACTGTAAATAATGTCATATATCAAAAGTTATTTTAAAATAGCCAATAATTCACTATCCTATAAACTTAAGTATATTCTTACAAAGTACTTTACTTCCTCTCTTTTTTTAGGCAAGTAAAATTCATATTCTATAAAGGCATAATTATTTTTATTCCCTTTAAAATATTCATTAATACTAAGTATATAATTATCAATTTCTTCTACAGTTCCATAAAAATCTACTAAAGCAAACTTTCCCTGTATATTTTTAAAGGTAATTTTATCTTTATTCTTTGATTTTTCTAAAAATCTTTCTATCTTTTCATTAGATTTTATAAAAAGTAAGTTTTCTTCTTCTATAATGTATTTATTATCCTTTATTTCATAGAAATATAAATATGCTTCATCTTTTAATTCTATTAATTTTTTCTCCACCTTAGATTCATTCTCTAAATCTAAAGCACTTCTTACCTTAACTTCATAGAGTTTTAAATCTAAATTTTCTACATTGAGTTTAGAAAAATCATACTGATTTTTAAAATTCATTATTCTATTTATTACTTGTCCACTATTATCTAAGGATTCTTCTAATTTCTTTAGCTCTAGAATCCTCTCTTTTATTATATTCTTTTGCTTTTGCATCAAATAATAATAATCCTCTATATCCCCATCTTCTGTAATCTCCTTGATTTCACTTAATGAAATTCCTAAATATTTTATTCCTAATATTAATCCTAATTGCTCTAAATGTCTTATATCATAGAATCTATAACCATTTTCTTTATTAACCTCTGGTGTTAAAATTCCTATTTTATCATAGTATCTTAATGTATCTTTACTTATATTAAATAATCTAGCTACCTCACCTATAGATAACTTCATATTCCCACCTCTTATACTCATTATATATTTAATTATATCTCATTAAATTATTCATATGAATATATTTTCAAAATAGGCATTGACATTGGAGTTACTCCATTCTTTATACTTTCTTATTGTAGATAATATTTAATTGGAAAGGATGATGTATTTATGAAAGATGTAATATATAGAGATGTAAAAAAAGAGGATTTAAATCAGTTTGAAAACTTAATTAAAAATGTCTTTAACTTTGATAAGTTTATTCATAATAAAGCACTTTTGAAGATAATAACCAACTCTTATCTTAAGGAAAGTATTTGTGAAAGCTCATTTATTAAAGTTGCTTCTAAGGATGATAAAGTTTTAGGATTTATATTATGTAAAGCTAATGGAGATTCAACTAATTATAACCATCTTTTTAATCCTTTAGAGGAAGAAAAATATCCAACTACTCTTCCTATAGAAAATATTAGAGATGAAAATGAAATCGGTGAATTTATTAAAATAAAAGAAGCCTACTCTGAATTATTAAATGGGAAAGAAAATCTTTTTGATAGTTGCATTAATTTATTTATTGTATCTGAAGAAGCTAGAGGTCTTGGAATTGGAAAAACTTTATTAAATTATTCTTTAAAATATATGCAATCTATGAAATCCTCCTCTCTTTATTTATTTACAGATGATAGATGTAATTATGGATTTTATAAGAGCCAAGGTTTTAATTGTTTAAATGAAGTAGATGTTTATTTAAAAACTGTAGACTCAAATTTAAAAACATTTTTATATACCTATTCCTATTAAAAGTTCTCTTAAAAATAAAAAAATACAAATGAGGTTAAATCCATTAAATATCTGATTTAAAGTCAAATAAATCCACCTTAAAATTTAGTGATGACTTATAAAAATTTCTTAAAATAAGGTGAAAGAAAAAATTTTATTAAATCAAAACTTACTAAAAAATCTCATTTGTATTTATATTTTTATATAAATCATATTTTAATAAGTTAAATAATTTTTATTTACTAAGTATAAACCTTAATCTACATCTTCAAAATTATTATTTAAATATTTAACTGAAGTAACTATGCCATTATCATTAAGAACTAAAGTCGTGTTATAATAAGATATGCTATACTCTTCTTTAGTGTTAAATCTATACTTACTACCAATTCTAACATTCCTATTACCTTTTTCATCTAAAAATTCCTCATATATAGTACTGCCATCATAATCTCTTTTTAATTTACTTATATTTTCTTTAATAGTCTCAATATTTTCACCTATTATATTTACATCATCATACTTAACTATATTTCTTTCTATAGAAGCTTCTTTCACCCATGTTTCTTTTTTATTAAATTTAATTACTATACCACCAAAATCGTAAGTTTGATTTCCTAAATAATTAAACACTTCATGGCTAAATTTTTCCTTTGCACTCCATGGTTTTAAATCCTCATAATTAGATTCTTCCCTTATATCAAAATCAGGATTTTCTAAAAAGTTAGATTTTCCATAATAATAACAATTGTTAGGAGCATTATGATGTACATCCTCAATATCACTATTCTTCATAACAATAGAATTTATAGGTTCATAAAAACTTATCCTTGAATCATGTAATCCATCACTAGAAGCAGCTACTACTAATCTTCCTTCTTTATATGCTAAAGCTTCCACTCTTGAAATTAAAATATATGGTGCTAAAACAAAAATAAACGTTATAATAGCACTTATAAAAAAAGATATAAGAGTAAAAAACAACTTCATTTCTTTTCCTATCTTTTTTCTCTTCATAATTATTCTAATAATTAATATATTCAACATTATTACAAATACAAACTTATCCCACGCAATAAATTCTATAACACTTTCTCTAAACTCCATACCATAGTTTAATAAAATATTGCTTGAAACCAAATAAACAATATAAATTAAAAAACTTATTATTAAAATAACTCCTGAAACACTTAATTTCTTCCCCTTCATGTAACTCCTCCCCCATAAAAATATAAATAACTTAATATAGCTTAAGTGTTATATTTTACAAATATATTATTTTATTTATATAAATTTGTAAATAGATATAAATAAAAAACTACTTTAATAATCATTCCTTTTAATGTAAAATATCATAAAAAGATAAATAAAAAATCTTTGATTCAATTAATAATGAAACTATTTATATAAAAATACAAAAGCTGGAGGATATATTATGAAATATGAAGTTATACTATTTGATGCAGATGAAACCCTATTTGATTTTAAAAAATCTGAAAAGGAAGCCTTTAAAAATGCTATGCTTGACTTTAATATAGCATATGACGAAAACTACCATTTAAAAGTATATAAAGAAATAAATACTGCTATATGGAAAGAGTTTGAGCAAGGACTTATTACGCAAAAGAAATTAAAAATAGAAAGATTTAAAAGATTATCAGATAAATTAAATATAAATTTTGATGCAGCTAACTTTGCTAAATCATATATGAATCATTTAGCTGATGCTTCTTTTTTATATGAGGATAGTACTGACCTTATAGAAAATCTTAATAAATCTTATAAACTTTCTATAATAACTAATGGTCTTATTTCTGTTCAAGATAAAAGAATAAGACAATCTACTATAGCAAAATATTTTGACCCTATAGTAATTTCTGAAGAAATACTAATATCAAAACCTGATCCAAAAGTCTTTGAGCACACTCTAAAACATATGAATTTTTCTGATAAGAGTAAAGTATTAATGGTTGGAGATAGCTTAACTTCTGATATACAAGGTGGTATAAACTTTGGTATAGACACTTGTTGGTACAACCCTAACAAGATAAAAAACGAAACCTCAATAAAACCTACTTATGAAATTTCTAGCTTTGATGAATTAAAGACTTTACTATTAAACAATAAATAAATCTAAGAAATTTATGGTATTTATACTATAAAAATTTCTATAGTGTTTTAGTTAACTAAAAAAAATATTCATAGCAATATTAATAAAAGTAATCATAGTAATTTATATAAAAATTAGTTATAAAAAATATTTTTACATTAAGAATACAAAAGATTAAATATAATATTTGAAAATTAGTAATTATTTATTTAGGGGGTAAACTATGATAAATAAAGATAAAAAAAGTAAATACTTTGTATTCTTTAGCTATGAATATAATTCTATTAGAGAGTACTTAGAGGAAATGGCACTGAAAGGTTGGCTATTAAAATCTATAATGGGATATAGCTTTAAATTTATAAAGACTGAACCTAAAAAACTAAAATATTTAGTAGAGCCAATTGATAAAAATTCTTCATCAGAAACTCAAAATTTAAGTTCTTCTATTCCAAGTAGAGAATACTATGAAAGTGCTGGTTGGAAATATATATGTGAAAAAGGCAATTTAAATATTTTCTATTCAGAAGAAAGTTCTAGTTTATTACCAATTAACAGAGATGAAAATGAAAAATTTAAATGTCTTTTTAAATCATCATTATTTGAAATCTTTCCTAATTTGCTAATTATATTGATTTTATCTTTTAACATATATAATCAAATTTCTAATGGAAGTATAGTATATCTACTAACATCTAATTTAAGTTTACTATCAATAATTGCATTAATCCTCTTTACTATAACTAATGTTATTGAAATTATATTCTTTATTTCTTGGAGCATAAAAGTTAAAAAAGCAATAAATAATGGACTAGCTATTCCCTGCTCTTCATTTAAGAAATTCAAAAGAAAAAATCTAATAAAGAAAGTAATCAATATAAGCATTATATCTTTGATTTTAATATTTTTATTTGCAGATATTATAGGAAAAAATAATTCTTTAAATGAACCTATATCAATATTATTAGCTATATTAATGTTTTTTGTAATATTCTTAGTAGATATTTTCACTAGAAAATTGATAGAAAAAAATAAGTACTCAAAAAGAACAAATATTATTATAAGATCTATAAGTATTGTGTTCTCTTTTTTCTTAGTTATTTTTGTTACATTAAACACCATTACAGGCATAGCAGGTGATGGATTTATAGGTAATATTCATATGTCAGAAACTACACTTCCTTTAACTTTAAATGATTTTAAAATATATAATAATGAATCTAATGACATATATGTAAATGAAAACAGTAGTATCTTAGCAAAACAAATATATTATTCTAATTACATAGATGTTGATAATACCTTAAATTATTTATTTTTTGAAAGTGACTATAAATTTCTAATATCTGCTGTTGAAAAATCTTTAATTGACTTTAAAACTAAACTTAACCTAGAACATAATCCAAACTTTGTTATTAAAGAACCCTTAATAGTAGATGGAATAAAGATATACTCACTTGAAAATCCTATAAATAGATTTACTTTTGTTTCAAACAATAAAATCATTGACATTGAAAACTCTTTTAAAGACATTAATAATGAAGATTTTATACAAATAATTCTAAAAAATATCTTCAATAAAAATGTAACTCTACCTAATAATTAATATATTAAAAACAATAATCTATTTTATAAGAATATTTTCATTATAAGTATTCATTAAAAACTAAATTTAATAATTAAAAAGTAGATGATTCTATGTAAAAATAAAATCATCTACTTTTTTATATCTTTTAAACTTATTATCCTTTACTATTAAAACTAGCTAAATCATTATGAAAATATTTAGATTTTTAGTTTTTAAGTTTTAAAAAAATAAGCTCAATCTGATACAATAAAAAATGCTGAACTTAAAATACCAAATTCATATTAGCCTTTTATTACTCATCTTACTATATTATTATGCCCTCAAAATGATCAACTTCATGTTGAATAATCTGTGCAGTAAATCCTGAAAATGTTTCTTTGTGTTTCTTGAAATTTCTATCAAGATATTCCACCTCAATTATTTCATATCTTGTTGTTTTTCTGAAGCCAGTTAAAGATAAGCAACTCTCTTCAGTTTCATAACTTTTCTCTTTTTTTAGTATAACTGGATTAACCATAGGAACTATAATATTTCCTATACTAAATACAAGTATGCGCTTTTTCACCCCTATCATATTGGCAGCCATACCAACACAACTCTCTAAATTTGCTCTTAGGGTATCAACTAAATCATCAATAATTCCTATATCTTCTTTAGTTGCAAGTTCTGATTTTTGCCTTAAAAATAATACATCCTTAACAATGGGTCTTATCATATTTATTCCAACCTTTCTATATATATCAATACACTTTTATTTTACTAACTTTACACATAGACTACATATAATTTATCTAATCTATAATGAAATTATTTTATGATTATAATTATCACACAATTTCTTTGAATTGCGTACTAAAAAATACCGCATATTCTTTTGAATAATACAGTATCTTCATTAATTAATATTTGATTTTATGTCAGTGATATATTAATATTACGACTTACTTTCTTTAGTTTTGCACTCATAATTTATTTTTATTATATCCATGATTTGTTTGACAATTTCAGCTAACTGCATACTGCCATCTATAACATAATCTGAATTTGGAAGAATAGTATTTAACATTTCTTCATATGCAATTCTCGCATATTTCAAATAAAAACTCATGTCTTCCCTGATTTCATCCCCAGTACTATTATGCATATCACGTAATACACGTCTTGCCATTGCTATATCTAATGGAGTATTAATAAAAATCGTACAATCTATAAATGGTTTAATCAAATTATTTTTATATGCAAATGGATAATCTAATAAAATGTATTGAGTCTCATTATCTCCTTTAAATTTCAATATATCTTCTTTTAGTGGTTCTAAATTCCATACATTATAATCTGCTCCATTAATCACCCATTGATAAAAATCTTCAACTTCTCCTTCAAAATCATAATCATCAAAATGAAGTGATTTAGCACTTTTTATATTTTTTTTAAGTTCGTTTATAATAGTTGTTTTTCCACTTGCTGTAACACCTGACACTGCTATTATTACTGTTTTATTTATAATAATCACCTTCTCATATACACTAATATTTACTTCGCATAGTAATACTATTAGGAATCAATTATAACATATCTTCCCAATACCATACTATTCAATTTTCAAAGAACATTTTTATTGCTTAATACACAATATAATCAAATTGTGTATATTACATTTTTTCATATAACTTACCTATAAGGATTTCTAATTGTTCTTTAAGTTTTTTATTTTCTTCTACTAATTGTATAGCTTGTTGTTTTAAACTATCTTCAATTAACTTCTCCAGCTATAGCCTAACGTAACATCTTTACTTATTCTTCAGTTAAATATGGTATTTTTTCTAAAAGTAATTTATCGAAATAATCTGCTTTTGATTTTGCTAAGTCTTTTATGTTATCTTTTATACTATATTTTTCCTCAACAATATTCTATATTTGTTTAGCTGTTTTAATTTCTTCTTCATGCTGATCTAGCTTTAGTTTTTGTTCTACCATTTCTTTTTTCTTAGCTATATATTGAATAATAACATCTTCAACACTTTTAATAATAGCTAAAATAACTCCAACTATTCCTAAAGTTAAAGCTGTTAATATTGGTTCTATTATCTTTTCAATTTTAATATCATACTCTCTTAATTATTAGCCCTAATAAGGTCTAAAATTAACAATCTTTTAAAAAAATCATACTTAAAATACAAATGTAATAAACAAATATGTAAATATATTAATTAATATTTAATATATTTATAAAAAATGGTAAAATAAATAAGATGGAATGAAATGGGATTAAAAGGAGTGACTTTATGAGTTTTTGTTGCAAAGATTTATTTCAACTTAAGTATTTTTCAAAAGCAAAATTGTTAGCTGGAGAAAGTGGACTAAATAACCAAATTTCTTTGCCCTATGTAAGGACAACAGAATCTATTTCAAATTGGCTTTATGGAGGAGAGTTACTCTTTGTTATTTATAAAGATAATGATGAAAATCTCTCACTTTTACTAGAAGAATGTATTCAAAAGAAACTTGCAGGTATTGTTATTTTAATTGATGATAAAAATATAGATAAAATAACAGATACCATGATTGATAGAGCAAATAATGAGGCTCTTCCCCTATTTATAATGCCTTGGGATATAAAATTAATTGATATTATACAGGAAATTTTTCTAAAAATAGAACAAAAAAGAGAAGAGTCAAAAAATGGTAAGCATTTTCTTGAATCACTTCTTTTTTCACAAGATCAATTAAGTGATGATATAAACGCCCTGGCGGAATTTTATAATATAAAGTTAAGACCCTTTCATTATATTTGCATACTGAAAATGAGAAAATCCTCAAATATTCCTTATGATACAGAGAATATTAGCAAGCACATAACTAATTCCTTAGATGATGGCTTAAAAGGGAAAAATTATACTTTAATCCATATGGAGTATGCAAATTATCTATTGAGTTTGGTATTTGCTAATGATTATGAAGAAGCAAAAAAATCCTTAGAATATATTGAATCTGGTTTTAACCTTATGTGTTCTAGATATTCAGAAAATATTGAAATGAACTTAGGTTTTAGCCGTATAAGAAAAACTAATTCTGATATTAAAGCAAGTTATAAAGAGGCCTTTAAAGCTTTATCCATGATTGACATGTATGATAACGATTCAAAAGTTATTAAATATAACGAACTAGGCATTATAAGATTGTTTATTGAGTTAGCTGAAATTAAGGACGTTGAACAATATTGCTATGAAAACATAGGTCCTATTTTAGAATATGATAAAAGTCATGGAATGAATTTATTAGAAACTTTAAAATGCTATTTTAAAAATAATAGACATTTACTAAAAACTTCTCAAGAACTTTTTATTCATAGGAATACTTTACTTTATAGATTATCCACAATAAAAAATCTTTTACAAAGGGATTTAGATGATGCTATGACTGACTTAGAACTTTTTAATAGCATATTGATTTTTGAATTTCTTAATTTACAAAATAAATTATAAATGTGGACTACCCTTTAAATAAAGATTAATAATTATATATTTAAAATATTAAAATGGACTATATAAAAATTCTACAAACAATTTTTATATAGTCCATAGTTTATTGCAATTAATTGGTAACTGATTCTTTTATTTTTATATTAGACTTTGACTTTTCTTTTGCAAAGGATAGTATTAATACTCCTGCAAATATTAATGAACATGCAATTATTTTCATTAATGTTATTTCTTCACCTAAAAGTATTGCTCCAAAGATAACACTTGTTATAGGTTCAAATGTACTTATAACCGCAGCTTCACTAGCACCAATATATTTTATACCCACTTGTAATAATGATAATGCTACAACTGTACATAAAAAAGCAAATATTGCTGATAATCCCCATGCTTTATGTGTCAATGAAGATAATACAAGTTCCTTTGTAAGCATTCCATAGATAAACATACCTACTGTTGAAGCTATTGCTACATAGAATGTTATTTTAAAAGGTGGCTCACTTTTTAAACCACTTTTATCCATAAATATAATATAGAATGCATAGAACATTCCAGATGCAACGGCTAAAATTAATCCTAACAATGTACTTTTTCCAAAAGATGCTGAATTTAACGCTGTAATAAAGAAACATCCTATACCTGACATAGCAATAATTAATGCAAAGACTTTTTGTTTACTTAATTTTTCGTGGAAGAATATTACACAACCTAATGTTACAAATATTGGGTAAGTAAAATGTATAGGTGTAACTATTCCAACATCTATGCAAGCAAATGCCATATTTAACATTAAAGTTGTTATTGCATTCCCAACGAAACCAAGTATTATTAGATCTCTAAGTTGTTTCTTTGTTACTCTTAAATCTATTTTTAAAAGTAAAATAATTACTAATAAAAATGGCAAACTTAAAAAGTTTCTTAAAAAAGTTAATGTCACAGGGTTGCTTCCTTCAAGACCATAGGTCATTGGCCCAAGTGTAAAGGCAAAACCAAAGGTAATTGAAGATAGCATAGTTAAAATAATTCCTTTTAATTTCATAGTATCCCCTACTTTTTCTGCTTAAATTTATCAAATACTAATTTAATATTATTTAAAAGCTTTGTCAATAATTTCGATAATGTTTGGAATAACATCATCAACTATTATTTTTCCTCTTTCAGCTGATGAAGATTTAGCTGATGCAAGTATTCCAGTTTCAGGAACAATATCTTTTTCTATTGGGTATCTATAATAAGTTGCAGGGCTAGCATTTTCTGTATCCATGATCTTATCTTCTCTAACAAGTTCTGGTGCAAAATACATCATTAATGATGTTTCTGTAACTGCAGCATGTTCTAAAGCCCAACCTGGGAATGGTACTTCATCAAATACCTTATCAATTACGTCAGGTGACATTGGATCCCACCAGTTAGTAAGAAGTAATTGTACTTTATCTCCATATTTTGCGGAACATAAATCCATAGCTTCTACTATGAATGCTTCATTTTCAAAGTGAGCACTTAATATAAATATTTTTGTAAATCCATCACGAACAAATTCGTCTATTATATCCATTACTAAAGCTTGTAATGTAGCTCCATTTAAATCTATAGTTCCTGGGAATAATGGGCCACCACCACTTAATGGTTTTGATTTATATCCATATGATAAAGCAGGAGCAACTACCCCATTTATTTTTTCAGCAATTCTATAAGCAAATCCATTTGCTATTACAGTATCTACACAAGTTGGAAGATGAGGTCCATGTTGTTCTGTAGATCCTATTGGTAATATAATTACATCATCTTTTTTCTTCGCAAATTCTCTCCATGTCATGTTTTCCATTTTTACATTTTCATACATAATAAATTCCCCTTTTCTTGTCTTATTATTCAGCTTATCTTTATTAAAGATTGATTTTTAGCTAGAACTATAAGAAGCATTTCTACAAAAGTAATCCTTTGCAAAATTAAACACACCTAAAGATCTAGCTAAAAATCAAAACTTCATTAAATGTAGCTTTAATTGAAAATTCTTTATGTGAATTTTGCTATGCTCTCAGTATACAATGAGTATTTTTTGGTGACAATGTACTAAAAATACAAATCTATTTACCAAAATATGTTCTTTATGTGCACAGTAATCTTAAACTATTCTTGTATATTTGATACAATGACTAGATAAATCTTTCATGCTAAACTTTCCTTATTGACAAGTCATTACTAAAAATAATAGAAATTTCAATTTATTAATAATGATATAAGTAAATTTTTTTAGTAAAATACCAAAAACTGAAGGGAGATTATTTAAATGAAAGCTATTTTATTTAAAAATGCTAGATTAAAAGGAAATGAAACACTAGTTGATTTACTTGTTGAAAATGGAGTTTATAAGGAAATAGGTCCAAATCTTTCTGAAAAATATAAAGATGTAGAAACTTATGATTTAAAAGGAGATCTTGTTGTACCACCTTATGTTGATCCACATATTCATTTAGACTATGTATATACAGCTCGTATGCCTGGTGCAAACAATGGAACAGGAACTCTTTTTGAAGGAATTCAAAGATGGTCTGAAACAAAAGGAAACATGACAATAGATGAAATTAAAGAACGTGCAAGAATAGCTCTTAAAAAAGAGATTTTATATGGTACTCAATATATGAGAACACATGTTGATGTAACAGATCCTAAGTTTACAGGATTAAAAGCTATTATGGAATTAAAAGAAGAATATAAAGATATTATAGATATTCAAATCATAGCTTTCCCACAAGAAGGAATGTATTCTTATAAAGGTGGAGATGAATTAGTAGAAGAAGCTTTAAAAATGGGTGCTGATGTAGTTGGTGCTATTCCTCACTTTGAATTCACAAGAGAAATGGGAGAAAAATCAGTTAAGAAAACTATAGAACTTGCAATGAAATATAACAAATTAATAGATATTCACTGTGATGAAACTGATGATGATCAATCAAGATTTGTTGAATTATTAGCAGCAGAATCTTATTTAAATGGAATTGGAGAACTTACAACTGCAAGCCATGCTTGTGCTATGGGTTCATATAATAATGCTTATGCATTTAAATTATTCAAACTTTTAAAATTATCAAAAATGAACTTCATATCATGTCCAACAGAAAATATTCACTTACAAGGAAGATATGACACTTATCCAAAGAGAAGAGGTCTTACAAGAGTTAAAGAATTAAATGATGCAGGAATTAATGTTTGTTTTGCTCAAGATTCAATCTCAGACCCATGGTATCCATTAGGAAATGGTAACCTAATGAATATCTTAGATGCTGGTATTCATATATGTCATATGATGTCTGTTGATGAAATTAATAATGCCTTAGATTTAATCACAACAAATGGTGCTAAAACTCTTCATATCCAAGACAAATATGGTATAGAAGTAGGAAAAGATGCTAACTTCATAGTTTTAAATGCTAAAAATGAATTTGATGCAATCCTTGAAAGAGTTGGAGTTAACTGCTCTGTAAGAAGAGGAGAATTCCTATTTAAGAGAGAACCAGAAGTAATAGATACAAAAATAACTCTATTAAAATAGTCACCATATAAATTAAGGATATACTTTAAAAGTATATCCTTAATTTTATTTCTTTATATTACACTAGCTTTTTCTATAAGGTTATTTAAATATTATATGTAATTCATCTTTTTGAAGGCATATATTAAAAATTCCTCAGCTAAACTTTTGCTTTTAATATTTTTTAATACCTCTTCAAAAGAAAACCATTCTGCTTTATCAACTTCCTCATTAATTTGACTTAAATCTTCACTATCTACCACACAAATAAAATTACACATTAATGTATTAGTTTTTTCATAATAACTGCTCTTCATATATTGATAATCTTTAACATTAAGACCTGTCTCTTCTTTTATTTCTCTTACTAAGGTCTGTTCTGCATTTTCACCCTTACTAATGTATCCTGCTACAAGTATATTATCTTTTCTTCCATATTGTTGTATAAGCAACACTTTATTTTTATCAGGATTTAAAACAATTGCACTTATAGCTGAACTAAATGTTGGGAAATGAAACATTTCACACTTATTGCAATATGGAACCTCCCCCTCATTATTACATTGTTTATTTATTAATTTAGTGCCACACTGAAAGCAATAATTCATATTCTTTACTCCTTATATCTAGTATATAGATTATACTAGTTGATTTATCCTTAGTCTCTTATTTCCCCACTACAGTGAGAATTTACCTTTTATTATATTTCTTTTCTATAGCTTAGTCAAAAATATATAGTATAAATAACATACATCAGATATTAAATATATTTTCTCTTATTTTTTTACACTTTCTAATAAATATCCTATACCAATGCCTATAAACGCTCCAGCAGTCCCCCACATAAAATTTTCTGTAACTAATCCAATACCAATTCCTATTATAAATCCACCCAAAATCAAATTAACCGAAAATTCCTCTGCTTCACTATCTATATCTTCAAATATTCCTTTTTCACTACTTTCTATTAACTCTTGTTTAGAATTATTTTCTTCTACCTTCTCCTCTTCTTCCATAATCAACTCATCTAAACTAACACCAAATATTTTTCTTAATAAAATAAGATTGTCAATATCCGGATAAGCTTTACCTGATTCCCATTTTGATATTGCTTGACGAGATATATTTAACTCCTTAGCAAGCTGTTCCTGTGATATATTTTTTTCTTTTCTTAATTCCTTTAACTTATTATTAAACCCCAAATTGCTCACCTCAAATATAATTATCTCTATATCCCTATACTTATTCAAGCATCTAGTAGTTTACACATTGTAAACCAATAGTTTCTATTAATTATTAGCGTAGATTTACTTGTTTATAAACCAGACCTTTCTTTTCAACTTATATTTTCATGTTAAAATAGTATATAATATTAGTAATTCTCATGATTCTAAAAGCCACTAGATTTTCTTATTTAAACAGCAATTTTTATAATTTAACTTGCTAAAAATTTGCTAATGGAAAATATATTGAAATTCTCATTAATATAAAAATTTTAAAATAAGGGAAGTGAATTATTACGAAAAAGAAATTGTTTACCATAATTATAATTTTTTTAGTAATTACTATTTCTTATTTTTATTTATTTAAAAATAAAAATTTAAAGAATAATGATAAAATAGAACAACCTATATATAATCTTTTAACTGAATTTTTTGAAATTGATTATAATAATAAGCCTTTAGATTATTCAAATGTTGTAAATAATCATAGATTAATTACTTTGCTAACTTTAAATAAAAATCGTTTTCTTGATTACAAAAATAAATATAAAAAATTTAAAGTTAAAATAAATAGTATATATGAAAAAGATTCTAATAATTATATAGTGGAGTTACAGGTTTTACAGGGAGAAAAAATGGACATTAAAACAGATTATACTTGTTTAATCCAAAAAGAAAATAATAAGTATTATATTAATAGGATTATTAATAATATCTTGCTAGAAGATAGAAATCCAGAAAACTTTATAACTAATGATAATTTATATAATGATTATATTAAAAATTTTGTATATTCAATTCAAAAACAAAATAACTAAAATGAATTTATAAAATAATAAGAACTATAGAAAGGATTTATTAATTATGATTTTTACTTTTTTCTCTAATTTAGTTCATATTGTAAACTTATTAACTATTTTTTATATGATTTTTAAAGAGAATCGTTCTTCTAAGAGTATAATTTCTTGGACATTAGTATTAATTATATTACCATACATAGGCTTTATTCTATTTTTAATGCTAGGAAGAAAAGTTAATACTAAAGATATTTTTATAATGAAAAAATCTGAACTTACTCTCTTTGATAAATATATAAAAAAATTAAAAAGTGCTGATAATTCAAATGATGATTTAAAAAGAGCCAAGCATTCTGATATGATTAAAGCTATTGAAAGTATGGAGTACTCACCTTATAGAAAAGATGTGGAAACTAAAGTATTTTTTGATGGTAAAGAATTATTTGATGATATTTTAGAAAGCTTAAAGAAAGCAAAAAAAAGCATAAATATAGAATTTTACATATTCAAAAATGATGATATTGGTTCAAAGATCTTAGATATCCTTAAAGAAAAAGCTAAAGCTGGCGTTGAGGTAAGATTATTATATGACTCTGTAGGAAGTAGAACCACTAATAGAAAAAAACTTCAGTCTGCAATTGATGCTGGTGTAAAAGTTGGTGAATTCTTCCCTTCCCTACTTAGATTAATAAACATAAACATGAACTTTAGAAACCATCGTAAAATAATAGTTATAGATAATAAAGTAGGCTATGTTGGTGGCTTTAATGTGGGAGATGAATATTTAGGTAAAGATCCTAAGTTTGGTTACTGGAGAGATACTCATATAAAATTCATGGGTGACTCAGTAAGAGACTTAGATTTAAGATTTTGGGCTGATTGGAGATATGCTACTAAGGAAGATATTGATTTAAGCCACTTAATAGATTATAAAAATGAACAAGCCCCTTCTACAATGGCTAATTATTCAAAGTGTGGTATGCAAATAATATCTAGTGGCCCTAACCCTGATAACTTTTATGAAATCAAATTATCATATTTAGAAATGATTCAAAAAGCTAAAAAATATATTTATATACAATCACCATACTTAATTTTAGATAACAGCATAGCTGATAGTTTAAAACTTGCATCTATTTCTGGAGTTGATGTAAGAATAATGATACCTGGTAAAGGTGATCACCCCTTTGTTTATTGGGCAAATCTAAAATACGCTGGAGATTTACTAAACTTTGGAGTAAAAATATATCATTATGACAAGAATGCTTTCCTTCACTCTAAAACCTTAGTTATAGATGATGAAGTATGTTCAATAGGAACTGCCAATATGGATACAAGAAGCTTTGAACTAAACTTTGAAGTAATTGCTATGCTATACTCAGGTGAAATAGCAAAAATACAACGTAAACAGTTTGAAAAGGACATGCTTATTTCAAAAGAATTGACTAGGGAAGAGTATCTTAAGAGAGGAACTTCCGTTAAAATTAAAGAATCATTTTCAAAACTCTTCTCAGCTTTACTTTAATCTAAAATAAAGCTTAATAAAAGTATCTATCTTTATAGGATTCTTTTAATTATTCAAAAGAATCCTATAAAATTATTTTTTAATTCCAAGGTTAATTATAATAACTTTTTTCATATTAATAAATTCAATAAAATATTATTTATCTATTTTATCATCAACAAACTTCTTTAATTTTAATAATGATACACCTGTTATATCACTAATAATTTCTATAGGTATTCCTGCTTCTATAGCCTTTAAAGAAATTTTTATAGATTGATCACTTAATTTATTTATACATTCATCTAAATGATTAAAATATATATCAAATAACTTTGAATTATTATTACTATATTCAATATAGTTATTCTCATCTAATTTTGTAGTATATTCTTTTAATTTAAAATAATTCATTAATAAAAAATATACACTACTTTCTAATTTACTCTCTTCAGAAATTTCATTTATATTTCTAATTTTTTCAAGAATCTCATATTCATTTACCATTAATATATTTCTAAATTCAAATTCCCTTATATTACTTTTTTAAAGCTACTATTTATTTCTAGTAATCTCAAATCATAATTAACATAAATGTAAGCATTATATTTGGTATATATACTATTAGGTTCACAAATTAAGGATTCTAATAAATAATTCATCTGGATATCTGTTAGTTTGTATTTATATTTGTATTCATCTAAATTTTCTACCATATCATTAGAATTTATTATATTTATAAATTCCTTTGTCATACTAATATCGGAATTTTCGTTACTATCCATATCTTTAAAAATTAATTTATTTATATCTATGTACTTTCTCCTATCTTTTGATAAAAACTCTAAGTCGTAAAGTTTACATCTTAAACTAATTAAATAGAAACCCTCAAAAACTAATAAAAGTGGTATGATCATTGTTTGCTTGACTAAAATTAAAGTTATTAAAAAAATAAAAATTACTATGGGCCCTACTAATACCTTTCTAATTTCTTGACTTTCTATTATATATTCTCCTTCAACAACTATATTTTTCAACTTTAAAACTAATATCAAGTTTATTAAATTTACTAAAACACATAATATTTCTATTAATATCATAATAGAGATCCTCCAAATTTCTTTTTAAAGTAACTAGAGTAATTTTCAATTTTATTGAAACCAAAGTTTAGTTGCACATAAACCAATAGCTAAATTTTTCTCAAATAGTCCTGTAGTAGAAATGTCCATATAAAACTTACTAACTTCATCACTAAGTTTTTCTTTATGTTTAAACTTACTAAGTGCTAATTGTCTTAAAGTTTCTGCTAATTTCATTGTTTCTAATTGAAAATCTTTTCCACTTTCAACTGCATTTTTAAATTCAACTAAGTTACTACGTTCTTCTTCAGAAGTTTGTTCATTTAGAATTAAATCATAAACTCGTGCTAATAAATTATTTTCCACTAATTCTCTTTTTTCTTTTCTGCTTAATTTCTCTGAATTTTCCATAAAAATACCTCCTAAAACTCCTTAGAATATTGCATCCATAATGCAATATCCTTGAAATAGTTTTTTATACTCATAAAATCAAGATATTATAAAAATAATCAGCATATTTATCATAATTGCTGATTATTTTTTAATATTTATTTATCAATATCTATTTTATTTGTTAATAAAATCAAAACACTTAATAGTATAATTTTAACATTAATTTCATAATTTTAGAAGTCTTGCATTTTAAAAATTTTTATTTTTATCTAGTCCACTCATTTTTTCTATAAACATATTCAAATGACTCAAAAGTTTTATCAAGTGATTCTGAGTAAAATGATCCTTCATTTTCTAAAGTAAACCCACACTTTTCAATTAAACCTTTAGATGCCTTATTATTTTTAAAACAACAAGCATACACATATTCTATATCATTAATGAATAAATAATTAAGAATTTCATAAACCACTTCTGTCATTATTCCTTTATTCTGATAATTTCGATTCAATACAAAACCAAGTTCCTTTGTGTCATCTCTTCCATCCTCAGAATCCTCATTTATTGATATATGACCTATTACCTTGCTGTCTTTTTTATGCTCTATTGCAAAAATATTCGTATTTTTAATATTCCTATATAATGCTTCCTTTGAAGTTAATAAATCGCTGTGATGTTTCCACCCAGCCATTTCTCCTACTCCCTCCTGACTACAATATTCATGAAAATCTTCTAAATCTTCCTCCTTAAAATTACGAAGAATTATTCTATCAGTTTCTAATCTCATAATACCATCCCCTTTTAACAATTCGCTTAAAAATAAATTAAATTTACTTATTTTTTAAAGAATATATTAAAATTTCATCATCTGAACTTTAACTTTTAATTAATCTTCAAAACTTTCACCACTTAAGGATTAATATGTTCTATTTGTAGTTAATCAAAAACTTATCTAAATGTATTTTTAATTTCATTTAACCCATCTACTATTTCTTCCCTTGAAAAATTAAGTTCTTTTAATTTCTCATCACTATAGTCATTTATATGTTTATAAAAATCTAAAGCAATTTCATAACTCTTTTTAGTTTTGTGAATTTTTATAGCTTCAAAAATTATATTTTCAGCTTCATTTATATTTCCTTGATCAACATATTTTTTAACCATAATCTCTAATAAATCATCTTCTGAAATTTTCATATCATAATTATTATCTTCTATATTACTTTCAATAGCATTCTTACTAGTCACAATAGCAACACACATTTTCCCTATAGAATCTATAACTCGTTTAATATAATCCTGTTCAAAGCGCATAATAAATCCCTCCCAGTATTTATATTATATCACCTTACAAACATTTAATTACATTTTTTGAATTTTATAGCTTTCAAATTAACTAAAGAATTCTTATATATTTTCTTAGTTATAAGCAATTAAAGCAAAAGGGCGTATACAAAAATAAACATTAATAAAACTTACAAACAGTATGAAGAGAATATCTAGATGAGCTTTAGAATTTAAATTATTATGGAGAAGAGATTACGTTAAAAACTGAGACTGTTAATTTCTTAGGAATACAATCTCACAAAGTTCGATTGCATAAGTTCAAGATTCCAAATTAAAAATTTGGGCTTTCACTTAAGTTTCTAAGTTTTAGTAATATCTTCGGAATAATAATTATTAAAATGACTCCAATGTAACCAAAGTTCCATTGGATAAGTTCAAGTTTCCAAATTAAAATTTGGACTTTCACTTAAAATCTAGTAATTCTCGGAATATGTTTGTAAGTTTTATTTTTATACCTCAATACATCCTATTTTCTTTTTTATTCATTTGATTTCAATGCATCAATCATATTAACTTTTCTTAACTTAACATGCATAAGTATCATAACTATTACTGTGAAAAGTATAGTTATTAAAGCTGAGAATATATAACTTGATATATGTATCTTAGGATACATCATCATAGTATCTGTTTCTGATGTCCTTATTATGAAGGCATGTAGAACCTTTCCTAAAACTGATCCTGCCAATATTCCTAATAAGGTTAAGATTATATTTTCCCTTAATATATACATTGTAACTTCATCATCAAAGAATCCAAGAACTTTTATGGTTGATAGTTCTCTTATACGCTCAGATACATTTATATTGTTTAGATTGTATAAAACTACAAAAGCTAATGATCCTGCTGATAATATTATTACTAGCATTACTACATTCATGTTAGCTGCTGACTCTTTAGTTGTCTTTTCTATTTGTGATGTCATTGTTACATTCACAACGTCCTTGCATTCCATAAGTTTTGAGGATATTTCATCTTCATTGATCTTACTCTTATCAAAGTTTATAAGATCTGTATTATAATTAGCCTTCTTCCCAAAGACTTTTTCATAATATTCTGGTGACATATACATTGAATGCATAAGATAATTTTCAGCTATCTCCTCTACTTTCACCTCATGAGGATTATTATTTTCATCCTTAAAGGTTATTGTATCTCCAATGGATACCCCTAAAAGTTTTCCTAATTTTTCATTAATAATAACACCCTCATCTGGAATCTCATATTTTTCTCCTGAAATTCTATCATTTAAAAGTGTAAACTCATCTAGCTCACCTTTATTTTCAGGTACATATAGACTAACTGTTTGCTTATTCATTCCTTCTTTGCTAAAGGTTACTGATTCTTGGTGCATTCTTAAATTATTTTCATATCCAGGTAATTCTTTTAAAGTTTCATTATATTTTTCAATCTCTGTTTCTGTAGGATTATCTCCAAAGACTACCATAGTTTCATATTTCCATAACTTATCAAATTGCTTTTCAACCATTCCAGTATTTGAATCCTTAAGTCCAAAACCAGTAACAAGAAGTGCCATACATCCTGAAATACCAAAGATAGTCATAAGCATACGCTGTTTATATCTAAATATATTTCTAAATGTTACCTTTTGATTAAAGTTTAATCTTTTCCAAATCGGTGTAATTCTTTCTAATAATATCTTTTTACCTAGTTTTGGAGCCTTTGGTCTCATAAGATTTGATGGCTTATTTTTAAGCTCAACTCTTACAACAAATAAGGCTGCTCCCACTGTACATAATATGGATATTACTAAAGCTTGAATTATATAAGATGGATAGTAATAAGTATCTATACTTGGAAGAGCATATACACTTGTATAAGCATTACTTATTATTTTAGGAAGAATATTGCTTCCAACTAATATTCCAAGTAGACATCCTAGAATACTTGCTAAGGCTGCATATATTACAAACTTTAAGGAAATTTCAAAATCTCCATATCCTAAAGCCTTCATAGTACCTATTTCTATTCTCTTCTCCTCTACCATTCTGGTCATTGTTGTTAAACAAATTAAGACTGCCACTATAAAGAAAAACACAGGTAATACTGATGCAATGCTATCTAAACTATTAATAGAATCCTTGTATCCTGAGTATCCTGGATTATCCGTTCTATCAAATACGTAGTAATTACATTCATCCAAATCATTTAAGGTTGATTTTTCTTTTTCTTCAATTTCTTTTCTTCCTTCTGCTAGTTTTTCCTTATTTTCTTCTATTGCTTTTTGGCCCTCTTTTAACTTTTCTTCTGATTCATCTAACTTCTTCTTTGCCTTTTTAAGTTCTCTTTCTCCTTTAGCTTTTCCTTCCTCAAGAGATTTTTTTCCCTTAGCTAATTCTGCCTTACCATTTTCTAATTGTTTTTCAGCTTCATAAAGTTTACTTTTACCTGCATTAAATAAAGCCACTTGAGTTTCATACTGATTTTTTCCTTCTTGATATTTAGTTATTCCATCTAATAATACTTGTAATTTTAAAGTATTATCATTAGTTAATTTAACACTTTTATCTAGAGAATCAGAAAGTCCTAAAGCAATATTTTTATTTTCTGGATTTTTTTCTAAGTCCTCTATTGCTCCACCTAACTCATTTAATCCTAAGTTAGCTACTATGCCTTTCCAGTACTGAATCTTTTCTGCTGGTATTTTTTCATTTTCTGAAAGATTATTAACTGTATTTTTTATATCATTAGATAGAGAAGTCATTGTTTTAGATAAACTTTTTAGATTTTCTATTTTCTCTTTTAATCCATTTGTACTTTCATCTGGATTAATTCCCTGATTTAAAAATTCTTGTCTACTATTATGAAGGGTAGTTTTTGCATCATTTAACTTTGCTTCTCCCCCTTCCATATTAGACTTTTGCTTCTTAATTTCAGCCTGCCCTTCTTCTAATTGCTTTTCACCCTTTAGAATATTGGCTTCTCCTTCTTTAATTCCCTTTTCAAACTCTAACTTTTTATCACTATATTGTTTTTTCCCTTCTGCTAATTGTGCTTTCCCCTCTTGTAATTCTTTTTCCTTATCTAAAAGTAACTTTTCATTTTCATTTAACTCTTCATAAGCCTTATTAAACTCTTTTTTTGCTTCCCCTTTTATCTCTTCAACTCTTTCTACTTCTCTATTAGAGTATAAATCTTCAAGATATTTATTATTCTCTTCCATTAATTCCTTGTACTCATCTCCATAAGCATCAAGACCTTGTACATTCTTAAATCTTACATATATTTCAGTGTAAGCATCCATATTTATATCATTGCTATTTAATACACCAAAGTAATCAATAGTTCCTTTTCCAACAGTAGTTGATCCTCTTGACTCTTTTTCAATATACATTGGACTTTTTACAATCCCAACGATTTTAAACTTACTTTCTTTAAAGTTCTTCATTGTATTTTCATCAGTCTCAATTTTAAAATCATCACCGATTTTTAAGTTTTTATTAAGCTTAAAAGCTCTTTCATCTAAAGCTATTTCACCACTTTTTTCTGGTAACTTACCTTCTAATATAACTAAATTATTTATATTGTTCTTTCCATCATACTCCATAAACTTAACCACATTGCTCATATTAGTTAAGTTTGCATCTATACTATGAGTACCATAATAATCTAAAATCTTAGGATCATTCTTAAGTAAATCCAAATCTTTATCACTTAATCCTAAAGTTGAAATAATCTTGCTATCCATAAGATTTTCACTATTATAAAACTTATTTATGGTTTTATTCATATCTGGGCCTGCTGATTTTATTCCAGAATAAAAGGCAACCCCTAAAAATATAATTACCATTATAGAAAAGAATCTGGCTTTTGATGATAGAATTTCTCTTACTATAGACTTTTTATATGCCTTCATCTAAAACTATTCACTCCTACCACTCTATTTCTTCAACTGAGATTGGATTAGAATTAATCTCAATACTTCTAACTTTTGCATCATTAATCTTAATAACCTTGTCAGCCATAGGTGCTATTGCTGAGTTATGAGTTATTATTATTACCGTAGTTCCTATCTTTCTACATGTATCTTGAAGTATTTTTAAAATTTGCTTACCTGTACTATAATCTAAAGCTCCTGTTGGCTCATCACAAAGTAAAAGTTTTGGATTTTTTGCAATGGCTCTAGCAATAGAAACCCTTTGTTGCTCTCCACCAGATAATTGTGCTGGAAAGTTATCCTTTCTATGTCCAAGTCCAACTAACTCTAATGTTTTCTCAACATCTAAGGCATTATTTGAAATTTGAGTGGCAAGTTCCACATTTTCCTTTGCAGTTAAGTTTTGTACTAAATTATAAAACTGAAATACAAATCCAACATCATATCTTCTATACTTAGTAAGCTCTCTATTACTAAATTTAGATATATCAGTTTCATCAATGATTATTTTACCTTCATCACAGCTATCCATTCCCCCTAAAATATTAAGAGTAGTTGATTTTCCTGCTCCACTTGGTCCTAAAATAACAACAAATTCTCCCTTATCAATAGAAAAATTAATTCCATTATTAGCAACAACTATGTTTTCCCCAATTTTATATCTCTTGTGAACATCTATCACATCTATATATGCCATCTTATTCCTCCCTAAACTAACAATTACATCATAAAAAATTTACTATATACTCAAAGTTATTAAATAGACACTTTGTTCGTTTAATTTTATAATAAATAGTATAAGTTAAGAAAATATGCTAAACAATAATCACATAATTTCTTAACGTTATTAAATGAACATTTAAAATTAATTTGTTGATTTAATAACATTTAACATTAAATTATCTAAATTATGTTTTAAGGTAAAATTTATTTTCAAATTTAGCTTAAAGACAAGTTTTAATATATAGTAAACACTCTTTTAAAGATTACGTAAGTCTAAAAATTTCTTTAAAATCAATAACTTTTTAAAATATATAAACTAAAGGAAATATATTGTCATTATATAAATGAGATGTTAAAAGGAGAGGTATATATGGCTGGTGTTAGTAGAAATCGTAGAACTTTATATACTAAGAAGGTTATTAAGGAAAGCTTAATAGAACTTCTTAAAACTAGAGAAATTCATCAAGTTACTGTTACTGATATTTGTAAAAAAGCTGATATTAATAGGGGAACATTTTATACTCACTATAAAGATGCCTTTGACTTATTTCAATCTATGGAAGACGAGTTATTCCATCAAATTTTAAAATATATAAAAGAAATTCCCATAGAAGAATATAATAGTTTACTGCTTCTTAAGGTACTTGAATTAATTAAAGAAAATAAAGACTTATGCAAAGTTCTATTTTGCAATCAGAGAGATAGTAGTATATTAAATCGTATTTTAAATATTGCAGATCAAATAGATGTAATGGAACTATTTAATAATCATAATTTAATAAATAAAACCATTGCTAATTACTATATGAGATATTCTGTTGGAGGGTGTATTTCAATCATTGAAACCTGGTTAGAAAATGATCTTCCTGAATCTCCAGAGGAGCTTGTCCAAATAATTAATGGTATAAATCAAATGAGTAGCTAAAATATATTCAAAATAATTGAGACTATAGTAAGCTTTCCATAAAACAAAACTTTCTATAGTCTCAACCAATTTCTATATCTTCTTTATTTATCTGTAATATCCATACTCACAAAGAAGCTCATGGCAACTATTTACTTCCTCATCTGTGAAAAGTTCGTTGTATTTACTTTCAACAATAGTAGCTTCCATGGTAAGATCTAAACGATTTGCCTTTTGTAATTTATCAAAACCATCTGAAACTCTACCTTTACGTAAAATTTCTTGAACTGTTCTCACTCCACCAAACTTCTCTATTGTTAATAAAAGTCTTTTTTGAGGACAACCACACTCTTTCTCTGCTATTTCACATTTCTTAATAAGCTCTTTTTCAAAAATCTTTTCTAATGACATAATCTTTACTCCATTAATTTAATTTCATTTCCCTTATAATACTATATTTATTTATATAATTCTAATATAAATTTAAAATAATAGAGGGAATTATGAGTTTTATTATTAATCATTTGCTTTCCTATTCGTTTTTAATAGCTTCTTCTAATTCCTCAAGTTCTACAATCTCACAATTACAACTTAAAAGAGTTTTTATTGCCTACAGCGTCTAAAAACTCTTTTATAATTTCATTTATTGTATCTTCTGCTTGAGGATATATTCCAAGGTTATCTAAAAACGCATGGTTTACCCCTTCATATCTTATTATTTTTGTTTCTACTCCTGCTTTGTGAATAAGCTTACCATAAGCTTCTCCCTGTACTCTTAAATAATCGTATTCAGAAACTGCAATTAATGTTTTTTTAGCCTTTGAAAGATTTTTATTAAATATTGGTGATAAATCTTCTCTTCTAGGATCTAACTCTCTTTGTATGTAAAGTCTTTGTACTAAATCTTCACAATTTCTCAAAGAATTAATAAAATTATATATTTTTTCTTCCTTATATGGATTCTCATATAAATCTATATCCCAATTAAAAAATGGATTTTTCTCTACAAAAGTAACTACAGGATATACAAGCCCTTGAAACTTTATATTTGAATTCTCATTAGCCACAATTGTTGCTAAATTAGCTCCTGCACTTTCCCCTACTATTCCTATTTTTTTCTTATCTATTCCATATAAAAAATTATTTTCTTCAATATATTCAACAACTTTTCTACAATCACTTAATCCTAGAGGATATGGCTTTTCTGGTGCCAAGGAGTAATCAACGCTTATTACAACTCCATTAATACCCTCAGCTATAAGCTTACATGGATTTTCAGAAACATCTAAGCTGCCTCCAATAAAAGCACCTCCATGTATATAAACTATGCATGGTAAATTTCCTTCTAATCCTTCTTTCTTATAACCTCTGCAATTAACTCCATTTATATTTTCTTTACTCATCACTATATTACTTTTACAGAGATTTAAATTTAATAATCCCATATTATCTCTCATATCTCCAACTGCTTCCCCTGCAAATACATAAGGATTTCCTGATCTTTTAGGTCTTTTGTATTCATCAAAATATTTAATTCTTCTATCTATTCTTGTCCCTTTAACTGGATCTGGTATTGGCTTAACTAAAATATCAATACCATCTTCATTAATAAACCTTGAATTCTCATTCATAGCTTTTATTAAATCACTTTGGCTCATGTGGTCAAGCTCAAAAGGTTTAAGTCTTTCTACAATATAATCTAAAGAAATATTTTCTGCCATATATTCTTCTAATTCTTTATCATAATTAATCTCTTTCTTATATTTAGAAACATCTAGTCTCTTTTCAACAATTTTGTCTAAATCTAAATATCCATCTAAAAATGTACTCTTTCTAATCCAAGAGTTTATCTCATTTCTTACATACTCTAAATTTTTATTTTCACCACTAAATGGAGGTATTGTTGTAAATATAATTCTCGCCCTATTCTTATGAGCAATCTCTATTAATCTCACAAATCTTTTTATAATTAGATTTAAATTGTCCTCATCTTCTTTTAATTTATTGCTCTCTAACCTAATTAAGTCATTAATACTATTTACAACTAAAACTAAATTAGCATTATTTTTATTGAAAACCTCTTCATCAAATCTATCAGATAATACTTTTTTAAATTTTATTTCTGAATTATCAGTACCATAATATTTATGTAATCTCTTTAAAATTCCTAGAGATAAATAAGAATTTTCATCTACTTCTTTTCCCCAAAGTACTAGGTTTCTAATTCCATGTTCAGTATTAAAATTTGCTTTAGCTATTCCAGTTAAGTTGTCCTCTGTTCCTTTAATCCCATTAAAATTCTTTAAATTTTTGTCCATCTAACCTCATATCCTCTCTTTATAAATAAAACTATTAACCTTTTAAATTATTTAACCACCTTAAAACTATTTTATTATACCCGTTTAGTTAAAGATGATTTTTTAGCACTATACTTAAGTCTTACGATTAATTTATTATAACTAATCTTTATTTAAGTATAATAAAAAACTGTACCAAAACTCAATTATAAAACCTATAAATTAGTATTAAAAAAATTTTTATTATCATAATATATAGGTTTTATTAAATTGTTTTGATACAGTACTTTTACATTTTAAAATATTAATATAAAGATTTTAAATTCACATAACTATAAATTCTTAATAGTTTTAACCCACTATCTAAATATAACTATTTAAGATATAAGAAACTACTTAAAATCTTATAAACTCTATTTCTATATAATTTTTTAATCTCTTTTATATAATTATCTTAAAATTTAATAACAATAAATTAATTAAGATATCCAAATAAGATTCTAAGTTCAATAAATTAAACTTGAAACTTAATAATACTGTAATAATACTCTTATTATCTTTCACTTTCAATCAAAGTTTTCATAGTTTCCTTTGTCATTGCACCTGGAATATATTTAGTTATATATCCTTCCTTATTTATAATGAAAGTTGATGGGAAAGCATTTATTCCATATTGATAAACCATAGATCCATTTTCATCAAGTACAACTGGGAATACATGATTTTCTTCTTTCAAGAAATTCTTTATATGCTCTTCTGAACCTTCTCTTCCTAAATTAGGTGAAGCTACTCCAAGGATTACAACATCATCTTTATTTTCATTGTATTCTTTGTAAAGCTCATCTATATAAGGCATTTCTCCTCTACATGGAGGGCACCAAGTTGCCCAAAAATTTAAGAATATAGTTTTCCCTTTATATTCACTAAGAGTATGTTTATTTCCATATTGATCATATAAAGTAAAATCTATTGGAGGAATTTTATTTTCCTCTTCTTGCTTCTTATTGTTACTTTCATTTTTACTATCTTTATTTACACTTTCGCTCTTATTTATCTGAGGGTTATTATTAATCTTTATCTCATTATTCATATTTCTTATTCCACCTACAAGCATTATTAAACCAGCTATTATGATAAAAATTCCACTTATTTTCTTAATTAAGTCCATATGCTTCTTTATTCCATCGAACTTTTTGAATAACTTACCATAGAATAATGATGCTATTATAAATGGTAATATAAAACCAATTGTATAAACTAGTATTAATAAATTAGACATTAATAAATTTTTTGAACTTGATGCCATTACAAGAACTGATGCTAATATAGGACCTATACATGGTGTCCATCCAAAACTAAATGTAAATCCTAACACAAAGGCTGATACTGGTGACATATTCTTATATTTAAAATTCAATCTTTTTTCTCTGTTTAATATATTTAAGTTTATTACACCTAAATAAAATAAGCCCATAAATAATATAATAACTCCACCTAAAATCATTATAATATTCTTATTAGTATTAAAGAATGAGCTTAAAGCACTTATTGATGAACCTAATATAAAAAATGTAGTTGATATTCCTAAAGTAAAGAATAATGTGTTTCTTATTAAAACACCACTTTTAAAATTAGAATCCCTTATATCCTCTACACTACTATTAGATAACATACTTAAATATATAGGTAATATTGGCAATATACATGGCGAGAAAATTGATAAAATTCCCTCTATAAAAACAATAAAGAAATTAATATTTTCCACTAAACCTTTTCCCCCTTTATTTCTACTTATCCCTCACAAGATAAATTTATGTTTCCCCAAGATATCATCTTCTCTAAAATAGGTAATAACAACATCCCAGATTCACTTAAATAATAAGTTGATTCAACTATATTATTTATAGTTTTTTTATCATTAATTATTATGTTATTTTCCATTAATAATTCTAATTGTTGACTTAGCATCTTTTTGCTACATCCTTTTAATAATCTTTGTAATTCTCCAAACCTAACCTTATTATCTTTAATTCCCCATATTATCTCAGCAACCCATTTTCTTCCTAAAATATTTGATAAGGCTTCAACTGGACACTCATAAGTATCATTCTCTACTTTATACATTTTTATCCTCCTCAATTCCTTATAAAACATAATTAAAATTTAACCTAAAATTACTAAAAGTATATGTAAATATTATGAATTTATTTTAAATAAGTCTATATATTACTTATGGCCTTGTATTAGCTATTAGTTAAATTTGATAAATTAACTTCTTCCTAAAACAAAGCCATATTTACTAATTAAATCAATATCTTTATTAAATTTAATTATATAATCTATTTCAAAGTAGTTTTGACTAAGTAGATTAAAAAATATCTTAATATCTAAAAGACTATCCAAAATAAATATTTATATAACTTAATACCTAATTATAATGTTTTTTCTATCATCTCTTTTAATAAATTTTTAGGTACAAATCCTACATTTGTAGTAATCTCTTCTCCATTTTTAAATATTTTTATTGTCGGTATATTTTTAACTCCATATTCAGAAGCCTTATCTGAATTTTCATCTATATCTATTTTAACTATTTTTACATTCTTCATTTCATCTTGTACTTCATCCAAAACTGGTGCTAGCATTTTACAAGGACCACACCAAGTTGCAAAGAAATCAACAACAACTACTCCTTCTTCATTTAATACTTCCTTTTCAAATTCATCTTGATTTATATGTTTTACCATTTTCATGCCTCCATTTTTAAATTAATATTTCATCTCTAAAACAGAATCTCTTTAATCTCTAACTTAATTCTATCAACATATGATTTTTTAACAATTAGGCACTTTTTAGTTACCACTTAAATTTAATGTGATATAATACACATTAAATAAAGGAGGTGTTTTTCTTGAAGGTAAATAATACATTCAGTTATAAATCATCTTGCTCCTTGCAAAGATTACTAAGAGTAAGCTATGCTTTGTTTGGAGCCTAATGTATTGAGTTAGCTGAATATAAATTAGGTTCTGTGACACATAGCTTTTAGTATTCTTTGCTTCAATAATATTACGTAAATTAAAGGAGCAAGGAAATGAAATATGTAAAAGCACAAGATGTGTTACCAGAGGAAATCATTGAAATATTACAAAAATATGTGGATGGAAAATATCTTTATATTCCAAGAAAGAATGAAAATCAAAAGGCTTGGGGTGAAAACAGTGGAATAAGAAAAAGCCTTAATGCTAGAAATACTGAAATATTCAAAAAATATAAAGACGGAACCTCCATAAATACTCTTGCAAAAGAGTACTTTCTTTCTGAGAAAAGTATAAGAAGAATTATAAGTGACAAAAAGAAACTATGCTCATAATCATTACAGAATTAATTATTAGATTGAATACTTATTTTAAAAGATGTTATTATCTCATTAAAGCAGTACTTAAAGTAATAACATCTAAATTTAAAACAAGCTATTAAATAATATGATTATGAATATATTACATTTTAAATATAGATGATTATTATTTCTCTACTTTGAGTAATAATAATCATTTTTTATTTTAGTTATTATTTAATTTTATCTATGAATTTAATAGTTAATATATAATATAAAAAATCAAATTTCTAAAAGGAGGTATATTTAATGAAACCTTTTATAAAAAAAGAAGATTTTAATTTTATAAAAAAATGCATCACTGATTTACATGGTACCCTAAGAAACTGTACTGACCCTAATATTATAGAAACAAATAAAGCGTATATAAATGAAAAAATATTAAGTAGATTTTCAGAATTATCTAATGAAGAAAAAGAATTAATTGATATTAATAAAATAACTGATCCACTACATATTGATAAATATTTAGAGGATTTAAATGAATATGTCTATGGAATGACTGCTATTAAAAGCAATGCAATTACTAAATTATTTAGAAAAGAAAAAAAATTAAAAATTCCTAATTTAGACTTTGAAAGCTCAAAAAAAGTTTACTTAGGATGGATTGATGAGGGAAGTAGAAAGTTATTTATAGCATATAACTTAAATGGTAAGCTTACTGGTATGGCATGTAAAATACCAAGCTATAATTCAAGCAATAATCACATTTGTACTCTTTGTAACCATATTGGAAATGATACTGAAGTAGCGTTTGTTTCAGCTATCTGTAAAACTTCTAATCCAGAGCAAGGAACTTATAGATCAATAGGTTTTGATATTTGCCTAGACAGTGAAAAATGTAATGAAAGAATTACTTCAACTGATAAGCTTGAAAAACTTTTGAAAGATGTTAATAATATTAAGAAATAATTGAAATCTTACAAAGTGTAATATTGATAATATCAAAAAATAACCTAAGGCTTATAATACTTACCTTAGGTTATTTTCATGTTTGTTTCAAGATGATATTTTCTATTTTAAATATTAACTAAATAACTTTATATGTTTTATTTATCATAAAATAAAGGTTATGCTTCTATATTATCCTTTTGAATTTTATAGTATGCAATAAAACCTATTATACACCATGCTATTAAAGCTATTAAAGATTCTTTAGACAAGGCTGCTGGTGAAATAGGTAAAATTAATAAAAGCATAAAAATTATACTTATTATCACTCCTATTCCCGATAAAATTTTATCTTTAGTATTTTTAGATTCTTTTAAAACTATAAAAGAAACATAAAAATATGCAACTGATGCTCCTAAAGAGGACATATCTACAATCCAAATTATTGCTTGTCTCCCAAACCAAGGGGCTATTAAACTTACTATAGTTATGAAAATTATAGCATTACTAAAGACTCCATTTTTATTTATCTTTCCCATCTTAGAAGGAAGCATTTTATAATTTGCTATAGATCCTAATAATTTAGAACTACAAATCATAAATCCATTTATTCCACTCCACACAGCGGCAGTTAAAGCTATTATAAGTAAAAAGAAGGCTCCTTTGCCTAAAGTTCTCAATACAGCACTTCCTGCTGCCCATTCTAAAGAACTTGCTTGTTCTGGTGAATAAGCTAAGGCAGTTATAATATTTAATATATTATAAATTAATGCACCCATAACTAAGGAAATCACTGCTACCCTTGATGCCTTTTTCTTAGAAAAGTTTAATTCTTTACTTAATTGTGGAATAGCATCAAAGCCTATAAAAGCAAAAGGTGTTATAGCAAATACTTTTATTATTTGACTTAAATCAAAAGAATATTTATTAATATATGTATTAATAAAATCTATTCTGTTTCCTTTAATTATCATGCCAACTAAAACAATAAAAGTCATTGATATTAAGCTAAAAATTATTAAGTTCTGAACTTTACTTGTTTTCTTTATACCATTTAAATTTAATGCTGCAAAAGCAATTATTATTATACTTGATGTTAATATTTCTCCTAGATAAATATTATATCCAGCTACATTATATAAATAACCAAATTCTAAAATCCCACCAAATATCTTCTTGATTACAAGTGGAAATGCAGTTGCATTTAATGGAATCATTGTAAAATAAGCCAAAGTTAAAAACCATCCAACAATAAACCCATGTTTTTTCCCTAAATTATTATAAGTAAAAGAGAATTCTCCTCCCTCTTCATCGTGAGTTTGCATCATTATTAAATAATTTTTTTCAATAATAATTATACATATTACCCCTAAAAAAATCCCTAAGAAAGTATTTATTACTCCAGACTCCTTTAAAAATTTAGTTCCAGGTAGCATAAATGATCCCCATCCAATTATGGCTCCCAAAACTATAGAAAATATATCTATTCTACTTAGTTTAATTTCTTTCATCATTATCTCCATCCATTTAAGAAAATAAAGCTATAATTAGTTTATTTTATATTAACCAATTATAGCTTTTTAAACTATTTTTTATCTCTATTTATTATTAACTTCTACTTTACAACACTTATTACCCATAATCTTTTTATAAACTATATTTCCTAAAACTCCTCCTACTACTAAGAATACAAGGAATATCCAACCTGATAATGAAAGGTTAGCTATTGGTGTATAAAGTGCTCCTACGTTACATCCATTTGATAATCTTGTTCCGAATCCCATGGCAAAACCACCAACGATGTATAATAAAGCTTCTTTAAAACTTATTTGTAAACCAGCTTTGAAAGTTTTCTTGAAGCTTCCAGCTAAAAGTAACGCAACTAATGTTCCTAATATTATACCAAAGTTTTGTACATTCATTCCATTTGAGAAAAATGGAGCCGTAAACATTTCTACTGGTTTTCCTGCAAAAGTTGCTACACTCTCTGGTGAAACTCCAACAGCTACAAGTGCTCTACCAAACCAGAATCCATAAGGTGTTGATGCTCCCCATCCTGCTTTAGTTACTCCCATTAATAGTATGAATATACCTCCTATTACTAAAGCTCCAGTAGCAAGAGTCCATGGTCTTACAAATAACTTTTCATATGTAGCTTCACTAAATAATTTAAATTCACCTTTTTCTTCATGTTTCTTTTCTTGAAGAATTTCTGTGTCAACTCCAGTATAAGTATTATTTGCTTTTCTCTTTTCTTCATATAACTTTGCCACCCAAATTGTTAAGCAAGCTAAGATAATAGTTACTATTATTGCTCCTAAATATCCTTCTAAACCATCCCATTTAAATAAGTCTGGTAAGAATACACCATTTTCAAATGTTCCTGTACATATCATTGTATCTTTTACCCAAGATGCTGAGTTTTGAACTGGGAATCCTAAATATACTCCCATTCCAAAGAATATTAATGTTATGAAAGCACGTGGTAATCCTGTTACTACGTCAGTAAGAACCCCTGATGCACAACAACTAGAGAATGCCATACCAAATCCGAATAATAATCCACCTAATATAAGTCCTAAGTTAATTGGATTAACCCATAAGTCATATTCTGTAGGGTCTTGTCCTATAAAGAAACAAACACTTACTATTGCTGTTCCTACAAATAATATCATTAACATTCTCATTAATTTTGTAGATCCTGTCTTATAACTTCTATTTACTCCACCAGCAAATCCAAAGAATGATCTTGTAAGAGCATATCCTAATCCTAAGCCTGCAAGTAATCTAAAAAATAGCATTGAACTACCAAGATTAATTTTACCTATTATTATTATTGCTGCTAGTAATATAAATCCAATAATATACTCCGTATATTTCTTCACCTTAATTCCCCCTATTAATTTGTTAATTAACAAACTATCTTATTTTTAATAATATTATTTTATATCATGGTGTTTTAAAATTAATTAAAACACCATGGATTTTCTTTAATTAAAATTGTATTCTGTAACTATAGGTTCCCTATCTTGAACTTTATCATTATAGTATTCATAGAAGCTTATTCCCATGAATCCGCCTGATACATTATAAATGTTATCAAATCCTAAATGTTGTAATGCTAAACATGCATTATAACTTCTTTGAGCACTTCTACAATGTAAGTAAACTGGTCTATCAGTTGGTATTTCATCTAATCTATCTCTTATTTCACTTAAAGGAAGATTTTTAGCTCCTTTTATATGTCCTGCTTCATATTCACTTACTTCTCTAACGTCTATTATACATGCTCCGCTTTCAACTAAATCCCTTACTTCATGTACATAAACTTGTTTAAATGTTCCTTCTAAAAGATTTGATGCAACTAATGCAGCATGATTTACTACATCCTTAGCTGTTCCGAAAGGAGGGGCATAACAAAGCTCTAAATCTTTTAAGTCTTCTACAGTTCCACCCATTTTTATTAAGGTAGCTATTATATCAACTCTCTTATCTGCATTTCCTTTACCAATTGCTTGTGCTCCTAAAATTCTTCCTGTTGGAACTTCAAATATTAATTTAAAATGTAATGGCTCACTACCTGGCATTAATCCTACCTTATCTTGAGGTATAACCCTTACAACATCATAGTTTAAGCTTAAGTTCATAGATTTTATTTGACCTTCTGTTAAGCCTGTTGAAGCTCCATTATAATCAAATATTTGAACACATGATGAACCTATATATCCACTATTTCTTGACTGTCTTCCATGTATATGATCAGCTACTGCTCTCGCTTGTTTTTGTGCTGGTCCCGCTAATGGTAATCTAGATATTGAGTTTGTTAATGAATTATAAACTTCCACAGCATCTCCAACTGCATATATATCCTTATCGTTAGTTAGATAATTTTGATTAACTTTTATTGCTCCAGTTTGTCCAATTTCTAAACCAGCTTCTCTAGCTAAATCTGTTTCAGGTGCAACCCCTATAGCCATAACAACTGCATCTGAATTTATTTTCTTTCCTGATTCTAATACTACTTTTCCACTTTCAAAAGAGCTTACTTTATCTCCAACTATTAAATTTACGCCCTTATCATACATTTCTTTGTGTAAAACTTGAACCATATCATAATCAAATGGCTTCATTATTTGATCCATTGCTTCTATTAAAGTTACATTATATCCAGCTTCATGTAAATTCTCTGCAACTTCAACTCCTATAAATCCTCCACCTATTACTGATATGTTTTTACTATTATTATCCTTTATAAAAGAATTTAATTTTGCTATATCCACAACATTTCTTACTGTAAATACATTAACATCTTCAATTCCTTTTATTGGTGGTACTATAGCCTTTGCTCCTGGTGAAAGAACTAACTTGTCATAGCTTTCAGTGTATTCTTGTCCACTTACTACATTTCTTACTGTTACTTCTTTAGCTTTTCTATTAATTGATACCACTTCTGTATAAACTCTTGCATCAATTCTATATTGGCTATAAAATTTTTCAGGAGTCATAAGAACTAAATCTTCATGATTTTCAACTTTTCCACTTAAATAGTATGGTAGGCAACAATTTGAAAAGGATACATGAGGACCTCTTTCAAACATTATTATTTGATTATTTTCATCTAATCTTCTAAGTCTTGCTGCTGTTGAAGCTCCACCTGCTACTCCTCCAACAATAACTATCTTTTTACTCATTATATTTCCACCTTTCTTAGTGAATATCTAAACAAATTTTCTTTGTTAAATTTTTATCTAACATGTGCATAATTTAATTACCTCTACTTGATGGTATCATATAACTAGGTTTATGCCATAATAAAAGTATGTTATACTTAATAACACTTTGTTATATACCTTGCTTTAAACAAAGAATTTACTTTAAAATTGACTTATATAATACTATTTATTTTTTAATGTTAATTATTTTAACAAACTAAACTTTTAAAATTATCTAGAAAACTTCATTATTTTTATATAAAAGTATGAAATAATAAAAAGACTACCTTTAATATAAATAGTAATACAATATTTAGGAGGTGAACTCATGAATTTAACTTATCTTAGATCTTTCTATACAACAGTTAAGTGTAATAGTATTTCCAAAGCTGCAAAACAATTGCATTTAACTCAGCCAGGAGTTAGTATGCAAATTCAAAAGCTTGAAAATGATATAAACTTTAAACTTTTAAATAGAAGTAATACAGGAGTAAGTTTAACAAGTGCTGGTGAAATAATCTTTGAATTTGCTGAATCAATGTTATCCATAGAAGATAACCTACAAAAAAAATTAGATGAATTAAAAAATATTAATTCAAAACTTATTATTTCTTGTTGTAAAAGTTTAGGTGAGCATGTAATGCCTTGCAGTATATATACATTTAAAGAAATTCATTATAAGACTGATATCTCTATGGAAATAGATAATACCTCAGATATATTAAAAAAATTAACTAATCATGAAACAAATATAGGTATTATTCAAGGTAAACCTAGTGATTGTAAAAACTTAGAACTTATTCCATTGATGACTGATAAGCTAGTTTTAGTTGGTGGTAGAAATACTTCATTTAAATCAGTAAATGTTGAAGAACTTTATAAACTTCCTTTAATAACAAGAGAAGATGGATCAGCTAATAAATTATTGGTAGAATCAAGCTTAAAGAAAAATAAAATTAATATAGATAATCTTAATTTTGTTTTATCACTTAATTCTCCTCAATCAATAAAATCTTCTGTATCTTTTGGACAAGGATATTCATTTTTACCTGCAATTTCTTTAAACCATGAATTAAGAAGTGGTGAATTAAAGAAAATAGATATAAATGATTTAAAACTTCCTTTCCAATACTATATTGCACTTAGAAAAAACTATAAATTAGATTATTATGAACAAAAATTTGTAGATTTTCTAACATCAAAAAAAAGATGCTTTTGCTATTAAAGAAAAACATCTTTTCAGATAAATAAAAAAGTTAATCCATTATTTAAAAGAACTTATAGTATTATTAGGCATAATTCTTAATTATTAAAAGATACTGGTTATAAATTTGTTTAAACTATGTAAAAAGATATATTTAAAATCATATTTTTTATTATTTAATTATAAAAAGTCAAGGCAAGTTTAATTTAGCTTACCTTGACTTTTATTTGATTCCTTATTCATCTGCCAACTTAAAATCATCTAACTCTAAAGTTAAATACATATAATTTCCCTCTGTTATAATTTCTCCATGTTTAACTCTTAATTCTTTTTTAAAAAGTGGACCACCTATAACTGTTGTATGAAATTCACCTGCTTCACCACAAGGATCAATTCCTCTTTCTTCTAACTCTTTAATATAATCAAAGGTAAGAATCCTTCCAAGGTCTTCTTTTTTCATTCCTTTACTTAGGTTAACAGTAACAATTTTTGTTACAAAGCCTAAATTTATAAATTCTTCCACTACTTCTTTATGATTCTTTCTCCAAAGTGGCATACCTAGTCCAAGTCCAATACCACTAGTAACCCTTTCATGCCAACAGTACTCTTCTGGAACATCAATATCCCCTGTAACAAGCACCTCTGCCCCTAAATCTTTTGCTTCTTTTAATTTCTTAACAAAAATTTTTTCATAGTCCTCCCAATTTGTAGCTGCTGTAAACAAAGGTAATCCAATTGCCTCTGCTTGTGCTTTCAATACAGATGGAAATAGACTATGTGCTCTTGATCTCTCTCCATCTTCCTCCATCATTACAATTATCCCTATAGCTGTTCCTTCTTGCATAGCTTTATATAAAGCTAAAGTACTATCTTTACCCCCACTATATGATGCTACAAACTTTTTATTCTTTGCACCATTACTCCATTTTTTCATACTTTACTAATGCTACTAAAAAAATATATTATCTATTAAGTAGCTTCTCCTTCCTTATAGAAAAATAGTTTTTTAAATTAAATTTCCTCTAAACTCAAAATTCCTTTAAGTATAAAACCTATTTTTATTAATCATCACTACATACGCAGAAAGAGTTTTGAACTTCTATGTACTCTTCAGGAGTTAAAGAAAGTATGTATTTATCAAAATGATCTTCACTACAAAAATATCCTACTTTATTTTCTATATAATTTTCTTTTGGTTCTTTCTCTAAATCTTTTCCACAATATAAACATTTTTTCATTTTTCTCTCTCCTTTTTATATCTCATGTATTTCATAGCCTATTTATATATCATGAATTTCATAACCTAAGTCTATATTTTACTTAATTTATGCATAAATGCTTTATAAAAATATAATAATAAGATTTATTTTTATACATTCCATATAATCTTTCCTATATATAAATTATTGCACAATTACACTACATATTTCTATATTCATATAAAAAGTTATCAATTAAACCACTTAATTAATTAGATTTATAAATTTTTAATTTCTAATCACTTTTACCTCTTTCTAAATCTAATTTCTTCATTATAAATACTAACAAAAAACACCTAAGCCCATTTACAATAAACTTAAGTGTTAATAATTTTTATTGGTTCTTACTACTATTTTTAGAATATGACATTAAATATTCTAAATGACCTGAATCCTCATTTTCTTGCTCTTTTATTATTTTAAAACCATGTTTCTTATAAAACTCAACTGCCTTTTTATTATCTTTATAAACAGCTAATTCTATATTTTCATATTTATTTTTAACGTATTTCACTAAACTTTTTCCTATTCCACTTCCTTGACTTTTAGTGTCAACAAATAAAGCACCTATAAAATTACTATCTATTATACTTATAAATCCCTTTATTATCCCTTCATCACAGTAAACAAAAGTTTTAGCCATTGGAATATAAATATCTCTTACAACTTCATAATTTTTCTTCCAATATTCTTCTTCAATAAAATAATGAGCTTCTACTGTACTCTCCAACCAAATTTTCATAATATCATCTATTTCACAATTTTTAAGTGCTCTAATTTCCACAACTCTTTCCCCCATACTATTCCTATAACATCTTTAAATTATTAAATCCTTTATAAAAAATATCTTCTTTATACTTTGTATCTTCATTTTATAAAAAATTTATTAGCTTATTCAACATCTTATCTTAAAAATGTTTTAATCATTAATTTATCTATTGCTGAATTCCCTAAAAATCTTTTTATTAATTTACACAACTTACAATCAATGTTTATAGAATACTGTTTTTTAGGTTTTTTCTTAGAAATTATTTTTGCTACAACTTTAGCTACCTTTTCTGGAGGTGGTGAACTGAGAATTAATTTAGTAGAGTTCTTCCTGAAAAATTCAAACTCTTTCTTATAAACCTCAGCATTTTTAGCTTTTGATGCTTTATTAAGTGAATTCATAAAAGGGTTAATAAACTCTGTATTAATAAATGAAGGTTGTATTTTAACTATTTTAATTCCACTTTCCTTATTCTCCATTCTAAAGCCATCTATCATTCCCTCTAAAGCATGTTTGGAAGCTGGATAGAACGACATCATAGGTGTTGAAACTATTCCAGCTAAAGAAGAAGTCACAATAATATATCCATGTTTTTGTTTTCTCATTTGAGGCATTACAGCTTTAATCACTCTTGCTACCCCAAACAAATTAACATCAAATTCTTCCTTTGCATTATCTATATTTATAGTTTCTAATGCCCCTGCACAGGCATATCCAGAGTTAGCAAAAACGGCATCTATTCTAGATTCCATTCTAATTATTGTATTTATAACTTTTTGTACTGCCCGTTCATCCCTAACATCTAAAAATATTACTTTTCCACCTAATCTTTTAAGCTCTCTCATATTTTCTACTCTTCTAGCAGTACAATATACTATATGTCCCTCTTCTAATAATAATTTAGCAGTTGAATAACCTATTCCCGAACTTGCTCCAGTAATTAAAATAACTTTCTTATTCATTTTATCCTCCTACTAAAAATATTAAGTATATAAATGTAAAACCTTACTAAAAATCACCTTTAATAACCATATTACTTACTTCATATAATGAAATTATTTTTCCTATAACAACAAATTCTATACCTATAAACTAAAAAACCAATAAATGAATTTAATAAAATTCTCTAATTTTCTATTCTAATACACCTAACAAAAAATTTAACTTTATTTATAAACCATTGACCTAAATTAGGATATTCACGTTTAATTAATTCTTCTATCTCTTCTCCTGACGTACCTAATGGAATTAAATTTAATCCTTCAGTTATATTTCCTATGGCTATATTAGCTTTTGCATAATCTCCTATAGCTATATCTGATGCTATTGCAATTGCACCTATTGAATATTTTCCTACAGCTATTGCACCAATTGAAAAAACTCCTAATGAAATAGTACCTATTGAAAGTAAAAATCCGATTGCTAAAAGTGCAATACTGATTAACCCTATTGATAAAAATCCTAAACTAAAAATTCCAAGGGAAATAAAACCTATAGATATAATTCCACAAGATATATTTCCTATAGCAATTATTCCCTTTGCCCTTCTCAATCCTCTTCCCAAGTTAATATGAAGAAGAGGTAGCCCACATATAGTTTTTTTACTCTTGTATTCATATTCTAAAGAATATTTATTATTAAAGTGAATAATCAACTGTGTTTCTTTATTCCCTAAGTTTTCTCCATCTTGTTTTCCTGTGTTACCTATTTCTTTTCCTTGACGCCCCTCAAATTCGTAAGTTTCTTTAACTAGATAATCTATTGTAACATTATATAATTCAGAAAGTATTATTAGCTTGTTTAGATCTGGTACTGATTGACCTGATTCCCATTTTGAAACAGCTTGTCTTGATATACCTAATTTTTCTGCTAAATCTTCTTGAGATAATCCTTCACGTTTTCTCATTAATTGTAATTTTTCAGCTAGCTTCATATTTTTCACCTCCATGGAAAACTATACAAAATTCATATATATCAGTCTACCAACTAACAATTTCTTTTTGTCAACTATTAGTTGCATCCCTTTATTTATCAGCTTTTAGATATAAATTATACTTAATAAAAATATTCTTAATTATAATATCTATGGTCATTATTATACTTGCTATTTTTTAGCTTTAATATTATCCTTAGGAAAATTTTACAAAATATTATTTTCTCTTAAGTTATCCATTAAAATATTAAACATTATAATCGAACGACTAAAAAGGCATGTATCAAAATAAATTCCTTTAAAACTTACACACATTCTAAAGCTAATTTAATAACTATTAAAAATAGCTGTAAGTTTTATTATATTTTGATACACGCCTATTTTGTTTATTTTTTCACTCTCATTTTATTTACTTTTTATAGATTAATTCACCTGAGTAAATTTTATTTGTTCTAATTCCTGGTTTGATTTCTCCATTTATTGAGAAGATATTATCTCCATCTAATATTAATGCTTCTCCACATGGAGCATTAAATGGTACATCTCCAATTGACTTCCACTCGTTATTCTTTGAGTTATAAATTAGAACTTTTGTATTCCAAGCAAAATCTTGAGGGTCTCTTCCAAAATACTCTTTCTTGAATTCAGCTAGACTTTCATCTTTTAGTGTGTTTAAATTTTTTACAGCATCATCATAAACTGCTTTATTAAATCCACCTATAACAAGCATTTCATCTTCATTTAATTTAACTGAATTAGCACCTAAAAGTGAAATTTCTTCATTTCCTATTTTAACATCAGCTACTTGAGTCCATGAATTATCTTTAATACTATATTTATACCCATCTGTGTAAGCAATCTTATCTCCACCACTAAATACATATATATCATCACCTAGTAATTGAGCAACGGCTTGATTTCTAGTAGGTTCTCCTGGTATTTCCTTTAATTCTTCTGTTTTTCCTGTTTCAACATTAAATTTATAAACCTTATTACTAGCTTTTCCATCTTGTTTTCCAAGGCCTAAATAAATATCTTTATCTTTTTTAACTGCAAAGCCATCACTAAATGTAAAAGGTAAATCTCCAATATGCTTTAAATTAACTTTTCCCTTTTCATCAGTTGTAATAAGAGAAACGTTATTTCCTTCTTCTTCATTAGGGCTTCCACCTACATAATAAATTCCTTCCTCAGTAGTTATTGAACTTCCATACCCTATTTCATAATCCAATGTTGTATGATCTACTTGCTTCAAATTTCCATTTTCATTTTTTAATACATATATATCAGGATAAAGCTTTTTAGCTCCTCCTTTTGCTACTGGCTCCTCTGGAAAGTTTGCTCCACCTCCCACAACTATATAATCTTTTGTTTTACCATAAAGTAAACCTGCTGTTCCTATATTTTTGCTTTGACCTTTTTGAGCTTCTAACTCTCCATCAACAGTCCACTTAATTGAAGTAATTTCTTTATTTTTATTACTATCCTCTGCAGGCTTATTTCCACATCCCGCTAAAACTAATGGTAATGCAAGTAGTACCCCATACTTCCATATCTTTTTCATAATCTTTTACCCCTTTCAAACCATAAAATAATATTTTTAATAATTTCTTATTTATTAGCTCCACTCTCTAAATATTTTAAATTCATTTCAATATAAGACATTTCTTCACTTGGTGTACCCTCATATAATAATCCAATATTTCCATTGCTTAATTCTGTTAAGCAAGAATAAGCATAATACCCTGGTTTAACTAATTTATTATATTTCCAATCAAATTCATATTTAGGTTCACCATTTTCATATGTTCCAACTTGATTAATCAATCCAATTCTCACAGTACCATTTGATCTACTTCTTGCGTTTGGATTTGAGAAGATAACAGCATCCTTTCCATCTATCTTTTGACTATAATTTATAACACTTAATTGGCAATATGGCTCTAAAACATTAGTATCTTTCTCTACTGTCTCGTCCCAAGTAGCTCCCCCATCAAAACTTGTAGCAATATTTAAATATCCACTTAAATTTCTCATAAATAATTTTAATTGACCATTTGGCATTTCTACTACTTGACATTCAGTTAATTGAGGTGCATCATCTGATAAGGTTTTAGAATTTATTATTTTTCCATTTTCTAATTTTCTATTATCATTTGGAGATTCTCCTATTGTCCAATTCTTACCACTATCATCACTATATATTACAGCACTAGATTGTTTACCTTTTTCATTTGTATAGTAAACAGGAACTACTATTCTTCCTTTATGTTCTCCATTTTTTATTTGTATTCCCCTACCTGGAGCTATTCCTAAGAACTTCATCCAATCCTTTTTAACTTGGAAATTAATATTTTGTGGCTCACTCCAAGTCTTTCCATCATCATCACTATACACAAGATTTATATAGCTTGTCCCTTTTGCTTTTAAAGGTGATGTACTAGAATTTATATTATCTATCTTAGTTTCATTTTTAAATAAATCTCCTAAATCATTTGTTGTATATTCTGTTTTATTGCCATCTTTGTCATATACTACATTTTCTCTTACAGTAAATTCTTTACCTGATGAATCGTAAAGACATAGATATTCTTTTCCATCAATATTTTTAAATCCACTTCCTAATCCAGCATTCCAAAAACCATATTTTGAAGGGAAATGAGTTACTAACAAGAATATTCTTCCTGTTTCATCATCTTGAATTAAAGTTGTATCTATAACAGAGGATTTATCAGGATAGTCCATTATTATTTGTCCTTCATCCCAAGTTTTCCCTCCATCTTCACTTCTTCTAACTGCTGTATCTATATCATTGTTAGGAGCATCGGCCCCACCATGTCTTCTTGCATCTATTGAAGCTATTAAAGTTCCTTCCTTTGTTTTAAATAAGGCCGGTATTCTGTAATTACTAGAATTTAAAAATCCTGGATGAAATAAATCCACTGGCTCTGTCTTTACAGCTCCCTCTACAAGAACTTCTTCTTTAGCTTTTGTCTCTCCAGTCTTACTAAGTAAATAATCATCGCCTAAAGGTTCATTATATATATTCATAAAACCTATATTGCCCTTAAAATTATATTCATTAGATTGTCCATATCTATTAGTTTTTCCAATAAAAGCACTATCTAAATTTTCTATATTATTTAAAAACTTTGTATTTGTATCTTTAACTTCTTTTATGATTTTTCCATTAAGGAAAAGCTTATAACCTTTATTTTTTTCAATCTTTAAGGCAACAGTATTATCACCATCATTTAAAGCAACATCTTTATACATATGTACTAGATTTTCAGTTCCACTTTGTGTATTCCCCTCATTTTTTTGATTTCTAAGCTCAAAACCAACTCTTGAATTAGTAACATAAAAATTAAAATATCCATTTTTAGTTTTGCTATTACTTATTCCTAATAAGCTTTGTATTTTAGAATCTTTAGAATTAAATCTTACAACAATAGTACCTTCATCTAAATTTTTATATTTTTCTAAATCATAAGTAATATTAGAAGCATTTGAACTTTCTAAATTTATATCCTTATATTCTCCTAGTGAACTTAAATTTTCACTATTATTTACTTTAATCTCATACCCACTATTATTTTTCCCTGAGTCTAAAGTACTTCCTTTAACCAATACATAATTACCACCACTTATAACCATAGCAACTGTTAAAATTAAAGTTATCCCTTTGTAATTCATTTTACATCCTCCCATAAATAATTTTTTATTATTTTGAAATAGTATTAATTTAAAATACTATGACATACGAAGTAAAATTTTTATTATTGTATTTGTAACTTTGGATTTATAACATAGAATATCTTAAATGCTTCTTTTAGTAGAATTTTGCTTTAATTTGAAAAAAAGATTTTTTACTCTTAGCTCTCCTTAAATCTTTTATGAATATACTTCTTGAAATGCAACGATTAAAATTTGAATACTAAAATATTTCATTTTTATGAAAAGTATTTTCAAAATAAGAATAATTTGAAAATATTTTTCTTATATTTAACATTGTAATACTTTTCTAAAGAAATTTCAATATAATAAAGATATTTTTATGGTAAGTTTTTCTATAAAATTTTCTTATTCTTTCTTACTATTCTTTAATTATTAATATCTAAATTTTATTTCAAAATACTTATCATCTGACTTTCCCACTATTCAAACAGATATCCTTGTATTTAAACCAATAAAATATTTCTTAACTCTAAATAAAAAGAAAATTATTTTCGCAAATAAAATTTATTGAAAATAATTTTCTTAAAACTTAAAGGTGTTTTTTTAATTTCTTTTAATTTTTAGATACTTTAAAAAATTATACTAAACAAACTCATTTTAAAAACTCTAAGTGTACTAATTTTTTAAATAATATATTTTATTTCACTCATTGGAAAATATTTATCTATTATTTCCATAAAAAACTCTTTTATTTCATGTATATCTTCTTTTTTATAAACATATTTTCCATAACCAAATTGACCATATTTAAAAGTCCTCTTTTCATCATCCATAGGCAACTTATTATCTGGAAATATATCCATTATTATATTTTTAGCCCTTGTAGTATACCTATGAGAAATAACCTCAAAAGTTAATTTGTGTTTTAAATCACTTGGTAATTTTTCTTTTAAATCCTTTAATAAGTTCTCATAATCCTCTTTCCATCCCTCATATATAAATACTGGAGCAATTATAAATCCTAATGGATAATTAGCCTTAGCTATTTTCACACTTGCATTTATTCTTTCACAAAGAGATGCTGTTCTTCTCTCATAATTATTTATTACAAAATCAGTATTTATAGTAAATCTTACTTCCGTCTTGCCATTATGATCTAAACCTAATAATGAATCAACATCTGTATATTTTGTTACAAACCTAAATCTTGCAAAATCATTATTTGCAAAAAATTCTATTGCTCTCTTTAAGGAATTTGTATATGGCTCAACTGGTATAGGATCAGATGTAGCTGAGCCTTCAAATATGGTGATATTAGGTTTTCTTTCATCAATATATTTCTGAGCCTGATTTAATATATCCTCTACATTAACATTTATTTTTACATAAGGTTTATCCCCTAAATTAGTATTTAAATAACAATATTGACAATTGCCAACACAACCACTTAGTAATGGTAATTGCCAATGTGCTGATGGTTTACATGACTGAAATTTTCCTACTCTCTTAACCCCAACAACAATTGTACTCTTTCCTTCTTTGTAAAATTCCTTTATATTATCTCCAGGTATATTTTGCTTTATTCTATTATTTTTAAGCTCAATAATCTCTATATCTTTATATTCCTTAAAATAATTATAGATATTTCTTCCCATTTCATAATTTAATGAATTTTTCTCAAATAAAATTCTTTTTGGCTTAAACATAAACATTATCTCCATTCATAATACTTTTTAAATTTACTAAATATAAAAAAATAATAGTAGTAAACACTACTATTATTCTTAATTTTCATATATAAAATGTATTATATTTTAGATGACATATAGAAAATTTCAACTATAGAGTAAATACTATTAATGGTATTAAAATAAAAAAGAGTTGCTTTAATACAACTCTCTAATTTATTCTATAATCCTATAACTTCTTTTATTTGATGCATAACTCCATCTTCATCATTATTTTTATGAGTTATAAATCTTGAAACCTTCTTTAAATCTTCATGAGCATTTTCCATTGCATAACTATGATAAGCACTTTCCATCATTTCTAAGTCATTTAAATAATCTCCAAATACCATAGTTTCTTTAAAGTCTATATCTAAAAGATCTTGAATTTCTTTTATGGCCACTCCTTTATTAACTCCTCCAGCAGTTATATCTAACCATATATCCCCTGAAACAGTTACTTGAAGCTTCTCTCTATACTTATCAAAATATTTATTACTATTTTCTTCTGAACCATTAAAATCGCACATAGTAACTTTTAAAACTGTATCATCTACTTTTTCTAAATCATCTACTATTTCACATCTTTCATAGTATTTTCTAACTTCTCCTAAGAATCTTTCATCACTACTTTCAACATATGCTGAATTCTTTCCACATAAAACTACATTTGAATTTTCTATAGTTCTTCCTATTCTTATAAGTTCATTAGCTAATTCCCTATCTAATCCATTAACAACAAGCTCTTTTCCTTTATAAACAACGAAAGTTCCATTTTCAGCAATAAATAACATGTCATCTTTTATATCATTAAACTCTTTAGCTAAAGTATAATATTGTCTTCCACTTGCAGCTGCAAAAAGTATATTTCTTTTCTTTAGTTCCTCAAATACATCATAGAATTCTGGACTTAACTCTTTCTTACTATTTAATAATGTTCCATCCATATCTGTTGCTATAAATTTTATCATATATATACATCCTCCTAAGTAAAAGTATAAATTAAAGTTAATTTTATGTTCAATTCTATATATTTAATATAAATTCTAAAATAATTTATTTAAAATAATCAAAGTATAAATTTAGATGTAAAGTATTAAGTCCTAGTATATTATAGAAATATTTCTTTCTTTTAAAAGCTTTAAAATTTCTTCATTAGGCTTTTTATCACTTATTATAAAATCAATATCCTCACATTTAGCAAATTCACAAATACCATCAGTATAAAACTTTTCATTTTCAGCAACTAAATAAGTTTTTAAACTAGATTTAATTATAGCATTTTTCATACTAGCTTCTTCTAAGTTAAAGTTACTTATAAAGTCTTCTACTAAGTTTATTCCTCCAACCCCTACAAATGCCTTATGAAATCTATAACTTTTAACATCCTCTATAGCTTTACCTCCTATAGTTCCACCTAAGTTTTTATTATAAATCCCACCAATACAAATTACATCTATAGATGAATGTGAATTAAAAAGTATTGCTATCCTATTCATATTTGTTACTACAGTTACCTGCTTTTTTGTGTTTAAAAGCATACTAGCAATTGAATAGTTTGTTGTTGATGCATCTAAAAATATAAAATCTCCATCTTTAATTTCATTTAATGCTAATTTTGCTATAATGTCCTTTTCGCCTAAGTTTTTCATTAATCTAGGCCTTATATTATCATCATGAATAGTTTGCCTCTCTAATATAGCCCCACCATAAGTTCGTTTTAATAGTCCTTCTTGTTCAAGTTTTTGTAGATCTTTTCTTATCATTCCTTCAGTAACATTAAATTTAACACTTAAATCTTTAACTAAAACTTTTCCATCCTTTTTTAATATTCTTAAAATCTCTTCTAATCTTTCTTCCATAAACATTACAATATACCGCTATTCCTTTACGCTTAAGTAACCCCTTATTAATAAGAACAATCTTTTATTATTTAATATCTTTTATTATCATTTATTCTTATTTATTATTATATTCTTTTATTTTCGAAAAAGCAATAATGAATAAAAACCTCCGTTGAAATAGCTCTTTAAATCAACGAAGGTTTAAATTAATCTATGTAAATAATAATAAACTAACTGCCATAACAACCATTCCTGCAATCAGACCATATATAGCCAAATGATGCTCCCCGTACTTTCTTGCTGTTGGCAATAATTCATCTAAAGATATAAAAACCATTATTCCAGCCACTGCTGATAATAATATTCCTAAAGTTATATCATTAAAAATATTTCTTAATAAAGTATATCCTATTATCGCTCCTATTGGTTCTGACATACCTGATAAGAAAGAATATAAAAAAGCTTTCTTTTTATCTCCAGTAGCATAGAAAATAGGAACTGATACTGATATTCCTTCTGGTATGTTGTGAATTGCTATTGCAATAGTTATTGGAATTGCTAAGCTTGCTCCTTCTAGTGCAGAAACAAAGGTAGCTAATCCTTCTGGGAAATTGTGTATGGCTATAGCTAAAGCCGTAACTATTCCTGTTCTCATAAGAGTTTTATCTTTAATATCTGCTTTGCCCTCTTTATTTTCACCTTTATATTCCTCAATTTCATTTTCCACTTCTTCAACACTTCTAACCTCATGAGGATTTTCTTCTTCAGGTACAAATTTATCTATTAAAGCAATTATTGCTATACCAGCAAAGAATGAAATAACAGTAATCCAATTTCCTGCTTTAATACCCATAACCCCAACAAGGGATTCCTTAGCTGTTTGAAACATTTCTATCATTGAAACATAAATCATAACTCCAGCAGAAAAACCTAAACTTACACATAAAAACTTTTTATTAGTCTTCTTTGCAAAAAAAGCTATGCAACTTCCTATTCCAGTAGCTAATCCTGCTAATAAAGTTAATAGAAAAGCCATAAGTACATTATTCATATTATCTCCTCCTTTCATACTTACTCCGTAATCAATTGATAATTATTTTCAATTATAAACTATAACTATACATTTGTCCACTTATTTAATTCCTCTCCCATAAAACCTTCTTTTAAGATACTATATGCAAAAAATAAAAAGAAGGAATTATATCAAGACTTTATTATAAAGTAAATATATCAAAATAAAACTTACAAACATATTCCGAGAATTACTAGATTTCGCTAAGAATTTATAATTATTACTTCGAAGATATTACTAAAGCTTCGAAACTTGCTTCGCTTCGAACAGTCTCAGCTTTTTAACGTAATATCTTCTCCGTAATAATTTAAATTCTAAAGCTTATCTAGATATTCTCTTCATATTATTTGTAAGTTTTATTATTAATTTTTGATATAATGTATTATTTTAAGTTACTTGATATAATCTCTTCTTTTATTATTTATACGTGAATTTTTCCACTATCTTCTATTTCTTCTTCATCTATTTTTATACCTTTTTTGCTTAATCTCTTATTAGTAACACTTCCAAATACGCAGTATATAACAGCCGCTGTTGGAACTCCCACTAACATTCCAATAAATCCAAAGGCACTACCACCAATCATAATTGCAAGCATTACCCATAAGGATGATAATCCTACAGATCCTCCTACAACTCTTGGATAAATTAAATCTCCTTCAACTCTTTGAAGACAGAATATAAATACAATAAACCAAAATGCCTTAATAGGATTTATTATAAATATTAAGAAAAATGAAGGTATTGTTCCTATAAATGCTCCTAAAATAGGAATTAAACTTGTTGTACCAACAAGAACACTTATTAAGAAAGCATATGGCATTCTTAATACTAACATACCTAAAAAGCATAAAGTACCTATTATCAGTGCTTCGGTACATTGGCCAATAATAAAGCCTGAAAATACTCTATTAGTAGTTTGTCCAACTTCTAATATTTTATCTGCTATATCTCCTCTAAGATATGCATACATAACTTTCTTTATTTGACATATTAATTTTTCCTTGCTTGAAAGCATGTATATAGCTAATACAAAAGCTAAACAAAAATCAATGATAGCTGTTGTTACATCAACTGTTAAACCAACAAGGTAGGATGCAAGTCCACCAAACAAATGAGTAACTGTTTTTAATATTTCTTGCCAAGCATTCATAACCTGATCCCAAACTTTACTTAAAAGTACTGTTGAATCAGCATAATTATTCATATTAACTTCAAAGGATTTTAAATAACTAGGAATACTTTCTGTAAGTTTAACTACACTTGAAGTTAGTTGAGGAACAACAAATAAGATTATGGCACTTATGGCTCCAACTAAAACTATTATTGTTACTGTAATAGCTAAAGGTCTTTTTGCACTTCTAACCCATGATTTCTTACTATATTCTAAATTTCTAAATAACTTTCTCTCAAAAAACTTCATAGGTATATTTAATACAAAGGCTATTGCTATACCTAAAATTAATGGTTTAACAAGACTTGTAATATACCCTAGTCCCCCAAATACTGTAGAGTATTTCATAAAGACAAAGTGTAAAATAATAGCATAAGTAACAACTATTAGGGCTCCTTTTAACTTTTTATCATTAAAAAACATATTTTCACTTCCTTATTTTAAGATATTTTTCATCTTTTCTAAAAAAATAATTTTATTATTAATGAAAATAACTTATATCTACTTAAATATACCACATTGTTAATTTTTTGTTAATAACATTTTCTTTTATCCTTAATAGAATATGTACTTCTCTATTTTCCTGTATTTTTTAAATATGTTTTTATAAATAAATTTGGAAAATATGCAGCCATCTTCATATAAGTGTACATACTTCTTCCATATCTATTTGTTTTAAGAGTTGCTTTTTTTAAGTACTTTTTAACATTTTTATTTTTAAGAACCCTTAAAGTATCTTCCTTTGTTTCACTATTTAAATATCCTAATATTTGATACATAATATGCTCACAAGTAAATTCTTTTTCTATAGCTTCTTTAAGCTTTTTATCTAATTTATTTTCATCAATAAATTTAGCTACATCCTCCATTGATTCTACTACAGTTATATTCTTATATATGTCTGGATTATTAGTTAAAGAATCTCCCCTTTGGCAATAAAACACTAAACTATCTTCTATTCCTCTAACCTTCTTTGAACTTAAAAGTGCTTTAAATATAAAGTTTAAATCCTCTGCTCCATGAGCTCCTTCTAAAAATCTAAGCTTATTTCTATTTAAGAACTCCTTATTATAAATAAGACTTCCAGTCCAAAGTCTTATTTTATTATCCTTATAAGCATTAAAGACTTCTTCACCTGATTTTATTTTTCCAAACTCAAAGTTTTGAGCTATATTCACATTTACACTGTCATCCTCTTTGATTCTTTTATAATCAAAAAATACTATATCAGGTTCATTAAACATATTTCTTTCTAAAATCTGAACTAAATTATTCTCTGCAAAATCATCTGAATCTAAAAATAATATATATTTTCCTCTTGAATAATTAATCCCAATATTTCTAGCAACACTCTGTCCACTATTTTCTTCACATCTAATCACTCTATGATTTATTTTAAAGTTTTCTAAACAAGCTTCACTTACTTCACAGGTATTATCTGTTGAACCATCATCAACAACTATCACTTCAAAATTATTTGATGTTTGTCTTGATAAAAACATAAGATTTTTTTCAATATACTTTTCTGAATTATATGCAGGAATTACTATACTTAAAAACTTATCACTCATTAATGCCATCTCACTTCAACTCCATTATAGTTTTTAAATTAAGCTTATAAATAGTTTTAAAATTTAAAGTAAAATATTTCTTATTTTATTAGTAGCATAATCAATTGCAACTTCTGTATTTCCATTATTTTTCCCTCCACCTTGAGCTGCAAACTGATTTCCGCCACCTCTTCCATCAATTAAAGTTATGGTATCTTTTAATATATCACTCATATTAACTTTTTTCATATCTTTAGAACTATTAAAAATTAAATTTACTCTATCTCCATTTTTCACTGCAAATAAAACTATTGCTTCATATTCCTCAGTTATTTTATTAGCTAACTTACCTATATGTTTTGTATCCTCACCATCAAAAATTTCATTAACTAAAGTTATACTTCCTATTCTTTCTGATTTATTTAACATCTCTTTTATCTTGTAATCACCTATTTCAACTTTAACTTTTCTGTTTTCATCTACAAGATTTTTATTATTTTCTAAAAGATTCTTAACAGCGTTTAAAGTATCACCTTCTCCTGATTTTAAAAGCTTGCATATTTCTCCTAAAATTTCATCCTTAGTGAAAAAGTCAGATACAGCTCTATTTCCAGCTACATATTCTATTCTTGTAGCATTTTTATGCTTTTCCCATCTTCTTATCTTTATAACTTGAAGATCTCTAGTATTTCTTGGATGAACTCCACAACAAGCATTTAAATCTAATCCTACAATTTCAACAATTCTTATTTCTTCATCAGTTTTAGGCAATGCTCTTCTAGTTTTTACTTTCTTTAATTCTTTTTTGCTTGGAGCATAACTTTTTACTTCTAAATTCTCAAATATTAATCTATTTGCCTCTTTTTCAGCTTCTCTTATAGTTTTTTCATCTAAAAAACCTACAATATCAACTGTACTTATTTCTTTTCCTAAATGAAAACCACAAGTATTTGCACCAAATAAATCATAAAAACATCCAGAAAGTAAATGCTGCCCTAAATGCTGTTGCATTCCATCAAATCTTCTTTCCCAATCTAATTCACATTGTAGATTTTTCAATTTCTTAGGCTCTTTTTCAAGAACATGATATACTTTTCCTTCTTCTTCATAAACATCAAGCACTTTAATTCCATCAATAAGTCCTAAATCTCCCATCTGTCCTCCCCCTCCTGGGAAAAAGGCAGTTTGGTCTAAAAGAACATGGAATTTTCCATCAATTTCTTTAACCTCAATTATTTCTCCTTTAAACTCCTTTATATATTGATCTTCATAATAAAGTTTTGTCATTTTATATCAACACCTCAATTGTCTTCTTAATAATAAGAGCTTAAACTTAACTTTTATAAAAATTAGCTCTAAAATAAATTATATCATTTATTTATTAAATTAAAACTTATAAATATTTACTAAATTCAAACTTCTAAACTAAAAAATTAATAATTATATTAATTCATAAAATTATGAAAAGCCAGAGAATTTAAAAAACTCTCTGGCTATTTAATAAAATTATTTTAAATCTATTTTAATACTCTCACCATATGGCTCATAATTGCTCCTGTCTAAAAATACAACTGTATAATTATTTCCTACTAATTCTTCTTTGAAATCTATATAGAACTCATTTCCACTTACGTACTTAATATTATCTGTATATCCCCACTCTTTATTTCCTATAGGTTCAATTTTCTCTCCAGTTTCATTATTTATAATATAACTAGGTGCTCCATATATTGAATACTTAGATTCATAATATAATCTTGTTCCCTTTTCAACACTTTCTATTTTTTTTATTTTAGAACAGATTTCTCCATTATCTAATTTAATCTCTGTTTCTCCATTTAAATTTAATTTTTCTTTAAATTCCTTAGGGAAAGTAACTTCATTAGAATCATCTTTCTTATTCATATCCTCCTTTTGAATATATGGAATTATAGTTAAACTCTTGCTATCATCATAGACCTCTTTAAAATTATAACTTGTGAATAGCTTAGAATTTTCATTTTTACTAGCATCTCCAATTCCAGTACCACTTTTTGAATATAAGTATCTTCCTTTATCATCAAAAATAACAAAACTTAAGGTGCTATAATCATGTAAATCCCTTGTCTCTGTAACTTGCAGAACTGTATTTATAGGTGTTTGTATTAATTTATTTAATTCTACACCATTTAATTCATCTCCTAAATTTATGTTAAGATTTTGTTCTTTTATATTTTCTCTAACTAACTCATCACTTATAGGTATATTAAAATTCCAATCTCCCTCTATCTTAACATCCTCTGTAATATTTCCTAAACTACTTATATTTATGTTTAAATCAAAATTATTAGGAATTTTTATATCTTCTCCTAATATATTTTTCTTAATCTCTCCTTGGGCAAACTTTTCACTAGCTATAGAGTAATCTTTAACACCAACATAGGTAAAGTCATCTACCTTTTCTCCTCTACCACCAAACCCTGGACTTATAAAATTATTATTTATTCCTAACTTAATATCTAATAAATCTAGTCCATCTTCTAAAGGTTTATCTGATTGAATAGTATAAAAAACCTCTAAATCTAAGGTATCATAAACAATTTTATTTATTGTAACCCTATACCCATTACTTTCTTTAGTAATATTTAAATCTGAAGCATATTTATCATAATTTTCATATATTCTGCTGTCAAATCTCTCAAATATTTTCCCTAAAATCGGAATGTTTTGTGCATATGTGGGCATTGTTACTCCAAAAATAATAGTTCCTGCTATACAAGCTGCACATATGCCTGAAGCTTTTTTATAATTTCTTTTTCTCTTTCCTAAATTATTTATGGTGTCATCTATTTTTTTATTAATTTCCTCTGGTACTTTCATATTTTCCATTTTTAATCTATTTCTAATATCTTTATCAAATAAATCATCATTATTTTTCATTAATTAACCCTCCATAAAATAAGTTGATTAAAATTTAGTTTAATCTATTAAATAGCCATTTTTAATATAATTATGTTATATAAAATCTCTAAGCTTTTCTCTTGCCCTAGCCAGTCTTGATCTTACTGTTCCTTCAGCTATATTTAACATTTCTGATATCTCTTTAGTAGACATATCTTCAAAATAATATAATACTGTAGTTATTCTTAAATCCTCACTTAATGAATTAACTACAGATGTTAACTCAATATTCCCATAGTCATCACTATAAGACTCTTCATTTTCTAACTTATCTAAAAATATGGTCTTTTTATTTCTTCTTAATATCAAATTACACTCATTTATCAAAATCCTTATTATCCAAGTTTTAAAGAATTCATCCTTTTTTAAAGTTCCTATCTTCTCATAAGATTTTATTATTGTATTCTGAAGTACATCTTCTATGTCTTCCTTGTTATTTAAAATTCCCCTAGCAACCCTATAGATGCTTAATCTATTCTCATCTATAAGACTTAAAAAGGCGTCCTTATCTCCTTTCTTTGCTTGAGAAACCATTGAAGTTTTTCTATGCTCTAAAAATGATAATAACTCCACAACTTTCCTCCTAAATTTTAATAACTTAGCTAAGCTTTATACTTATTAGATGGTTTAATTAATAAAAATGCTCCCTAAAAAAATAATTTTTTTATAATTTAAGAAACTTAACTCAATAAAAAAAGATAAAACTTATAAATATATTCTTAGAATTAATGAAATCTACTAAGAATTATAAGTTTTATCTTTATATTTTATTTTTTATATTATTTTATATATTCTAGTAATTTTGATCGTACTGAAGTCTATATCTAAACTTTTCTAATTTATAGTTTCCATTCTTATCTAGTTCTTTAAGATTATATTTATGATTAAATCCCATTTTCTTATAAAAATCACAGGCCCTAGTTGATGATTTAACTTCAACTCTTCTTGCTCTTATATAATATTCATCCCTTTCTAGGGTCTCCATAATTTTTTTGCCTATTCCCTTACCTTGAAATTCTGGTAAAACAAATATAGGTAATAATATACTTTCATCTTCTTCCCCTAAAAAACTAGCTATAGCTCCACAACCAACTATTTTATTTTTTAAAACTGCTACATACATATGTGAGTTTTTAGCCATATTCAAAATTTTATTTTCAGTATAGTTAGAAGCTAAATTTCTCATATCTTCTTTTGAATAATCTTTTATGTTTGTATCTAAAAAATTTTTTTCAATAAGTTTAGAAACTTCTCCCCCTTCATTTTCTTCAAATCTTCGTATTTTTAAATCCTCCATTAAACAATTCACCTGACTTCCTAAATTAATAATTACCCTAAAATATATTAATTGAGTTTTTTAACTTATTTTAAAATTATACGTATTTTAGATTTATTTTAATTTCAAACTGTTTTTAAAGTTAAGAAAACTCTCTATTAATACCCAATTTAATGTAAATTTATTACTTTTAGATAAATTTACGAACTTCTCTCTTATGATAAAATTTATTATACACCTTTTCTCTTTATTGTAAACATTATGAAACTAATAGTTTCATGCTACAAATTGAGTATTCATGCCAAATTCATTAACACATCTTATCAAAGATAATAATTTATTTATTTAAAGCTATAACCATAAAAATCTTTATAATATTTAAGCTTTAAATTTAACTGAATTGCTTTATTGTTTATTCAAAATTTATTTACATTTTTAATATTTTCTTAATCTCCTTAGAGGATTTTTCTGTTAAAATTTATCAAAAGATACTTAAAAAGGAGGGTTCATTATGAAGGTTATAATTTTTTATGCAAAAACTGGTGGTGGACATTTATCTGCTTGTAAATCATTAGAGGAAAGTCTAAATTCACTGAATATACCTGTAGTAACTTTAGACTCTCTAGAATTTGCAGGTCATCTTGTATCTAAAGAAGTATGTTCTGCTTATACTTATATAGTTAAATCTGTTCCTGAACTTTTTGGTGCTCTTTATAATGCCGGCGAAAAAATTAGTGATCATAATAAAAAATCTATAATTTATAAATTAAATTCTTTTTATGCCGACAATATATTAACAGTCTTAGAGGAGGAACAACCTGATATAATAATCTCAACTCATATCTTTGCTACTCAAAGTATTAGTTATTTAAAGAAGAAAAACAAAATAAAAGCTTTAACAGCATCAATAGTAACTGATTATACTTGTGCACCATTTTGGGAAGAAACTGATTTAGATTATTATTTCTTACCACATAAAGATTTAATAAAAGAATTTGAAGATAAGGGCTTAGACTCTTCAAAACTAATAGCTTTTGGCTTACCTATTGATTCTAAATTTAAAGTAAAGACTCCTAAGGAAAAAGCGAAAGTTAGCTTAGGTCTTGAAAAAAATAAACCTCATATTTTAATAATGGGTGGAAGTATGGGAGCTGGCTCAGTTAAAGATACTACACTTTATATAAGTAAGCATCTTAAAGAATGTAATATAACTACTATATGTGGAAACAATAAAGAATTATTTAAAGAAATCTCTGAAATAGAAAAGTTAAATCCTAGAATTCACGCACTTCAATTTACTCATGAAATGAATAAACTTATGGATTCTGCAGATATATTAGTAACTAAACCAGGTGGCTTAACCTCTACAGAGGCTATGAATAAGTCACTTCCAATAGTAATGATTAATCCTATTCCAGGAGTTGAAAGTGCAAATTGTAACTTTTTTATGAAGCATAACTTAGGTGTCAAGTCTAACTCACTTCATGAAACTTTAAAAATTTGCGAAAAACTTATTGCTGATAAAAAGTTCTATGAGGAAATCGTATCCTCTCAAAAACTTAATTCTAATATAAATGCCTCAGAGGATATATGTAAATTTTTAATAACAAAATACCATGAAATTCAATACAATAGTGACAATAATAGTCTTTGACTCCTTGAAAAAATTATTGTAAACTTATAAATAAAATCTAAGAATACAGGTGATTCTATTGGCATTTATTATTTTAGGAATATATATTTTAATAAATATAGTTTTACTTCATGGAACAAAAAAAGCTAGAAAAGGCAAGAAGACCGTAACTATAAAAATAATGAGCCTTATTTCTATAATTATGTTTATATTGTCATTGCTAATACTTTTATTCGGTGGTATGTCTTATTTACATCATAAGAACATGCTAAATTTAATAATATCAATTATTTATTTATTTGTTTTAGTTTTTATATCTTATAAATTATCATGTTTTTATATAACTGAAGATTCTATAATCTATGGATATAATTGCTACAACTTTAAAGATATACAAAAAATAGAAATTGAAAAGATTAAAAATAAATTTACTGTAACAATATACATAAAGGGAGCAAATACATTATATTTTAAGCTAGATTATCTAAAAAAGAAAAAGCTTTTAAATGCTCTTCACGGTAAGGTTCTATGTATAAATTTATAAACAAAAGACTATCTAAACACACTACAAATATTAATGTGTTTAGATAGTCTTTCTTATTAACTTACTCCTAAACTTAAATTATATAATTTTAATTTAGGTTCAACAAATCTTTCTTCCTTAAGATTATAGTTGCAGAAATAATATAAAAATCTAGCTAACTGAATCTCTGCCATATTAAGTGCCCTAATAGCTGCTAAGGCTTGTTCTCTAGTATCATCCTTAAAGGCATCATGAATTAATTCTTTTGCATACTCTGAACTTTCATTACCTAAATATCTACAATAATCATCAAAATCAAGATTACTATTTTTATAATATATATCTAAAACCTTTTTCTTATCATCTTCATTAAATACCTTGTTACAATCTTCCTTTAGTATATAAGAGAAGATTTCTCCTTTAGTAGGTACTCCTTTTAAAAGAATATTTTCATCTTTATCCTTATTTTTATCTAATAAAAGAGTTATATCTTCATCTCCCTTTATCCAAGCTTGTGCTAAGTTTTCAAACCTACGATGATTAGAAAAATTCCCTTTTCCTATTTTATTTATATCAAATTTTTTTAATACATTCATTATTTTTTCATTTGGACTAGCAATGTGATGAGTAACATGATGTGGTTCACTCATATCAGCTAAATAGTGACAAGAATAACTTAAATACTTCATGCATTTTCTTCTCTTACCTTTATCCCTATACTTTAAGGCTTTTCGTCCGAAAAAAATAAATTTACACATTGCTGTTTTACCTTTTCCAATTCTTCCAAAGTAATTATCCTTATTTTCACCATGATAAAAATGAAAAGAAAATAAGGTTACTACTGACCTAAGCATTATATCTGGCTTTCTAGAATATGAGGGCCTAATCCATCCTAAGCTCTTACTAACATTGTAATTAAGTTCAAGTATATCCATACACCATTTAAGGGATTTAGAAAACCACTTATTATTTAAATACAAATTATTATCATTAATCACCATTCTATTGGCTTGTTCTAATAATACATCATGGGTATTAGATTTTTTAAAAGATTTTTTCATAACCTTTGGCATTTTCTTTAATATCTTTTTCATGTTATCCATGACCGTCGCCTCCCACCTAAATACAATTATAGCACCAGCCATAGAAAATATTTAACCTTAAAAAAGGCAGTAAAAGCTAAATTTAAGCCTCTACTACCTATTAAAAAGATTTATCTATTTCCCTTGCATATTATTTCTTTCAACAAATCTTCTTATTCTCTTTATAGCCTCCATTATATCTTCCATTGAAGCTGCGTAACAAGCTCTTATAAAACCTCCTCCACACTCTCCAAAAGCATTTCCTGGAACAGCTAGTACCTTCTCTTCAAGAAGAAGTTTTTCACAAAATTCATCTGAACTCATACCAGTTGACTTTATACATGGGAATACATATAAAGCTCCTAATGGTTCAAAGCAATCTAATCCCATACTTCTAAATCCATCAACTAATACTCTTCTTCTTCTATTATATTCCCTTGCCATTTCAAAAACGCTCTCATCACCATTTTTAAGAGCCTCAATAGCAGCATACTGAGCTGTTGTTGGTGAACACATTATTGCATACTGATGTATCTTTTTCATAGCATCTATTAAAACTTTATGAGCACATACATATCCTAATCTCCATCCAGTCATAGCATAAGCTTTAGAGAATCCATTTATTACTATAGTTTTTTCCTTTACCTCTTTGAAACTAGCTATTGAAACATGGTCCTCATCATAGGATAATTCTGCATATATTTCATCAGAAATAATTATTACATCCTTATCCTTTAAAACATCCACAATCTTTTGAAGCTCTTCTCTATTCATTATTGCTCCAGTAGGATTATTAGGGAATGGAATTATTACCACCTTTGTTTTCTCAGTTATAGCCTCTTCTAAAAGTTCTGGAGTTAATTTAAAATCATCACAAGCTCTTAAATCTATTGTCTTGGCAGTTGCTCCTGTAAATGCTGTACATCCCTTATAAGCTACAAAGCTTGGTTCAGGTATTATAACCTCATCTCCAGGACCTACTAAAGCTCTAAGGGCTAAATCTATCCCTTCACTTCCCCCAACAGTAACAAGTATTTCATCCTTTGGATTATATCTAAGAGAAAATCTTCTATTTAAATACTTTGATATCTCTTCTCTTAATTCTATAAATCCTGCATTTGATGAATAGTGAGTATGTCCTTGCTCTAGAGAATAAATCCCAGCCTCTCTAACATTCCATGGAGTTACAAAATCAGGCTCCCCAACCCCTAAAGAAATAACATCCTCCATTTCATTTATTAAGTCAAAATATTTTCTAATGCCTGAAGGTGGCATATTTTTCACATTATCTAATATCATATTCTCTAGTATCATATAAATAACATCTCCCTATCATCTGTTTTCTTTTCTCTAAATATTGTTCCATGATCTTTGTATTTTTTAAGTACAAAGTGAGTTGCTGTTCCTGTTACATATTCTTGAATTGAAAGTTTATCTGAAACAAACATTGCCACTTCTTTCATTGTTTTTCCTTCTACAATAACAGTTAAATCAAATCCACCTGAAGACATTAAATAACAAGCCTTAACCTGTGGAAACTTATATATTCTCTCTGCAACCTTATCAAAACCAACACCTCTTTGAGGAGTTATTTGTACTTCTATTAAGGCTGTAACTGTCTCTCTTCCTGTATTCTCCCAATTTATAAGAGTAGTGTAACCAGCGATTATGCTTCTTTCTTCATAATCTCTTATGGCTTCTCTAACCTCTTCCACAGTTTTCCCTGTCATAACTGCAATTTCTTGATCTGTATACCTACTGTTTTTTTCTAAAACTTCTAAAATTTCTTCCATGACACATTGGCCCCCTTTGTTATTGCTTATTTTCTATTTAAATTGTTTGATTGTGTTTAGCATAATTAATAAAAAAAGTTCCTTCATCCCTAAAAAGGGACGAAGGAACTACTTCGCGGTACCACCCTAATAAGTAAAATTACTTTTACTCACCTCAGTTAGAAATCTTTAATAGTATGGCTGAAATTTAATAAATTTATGCCCTACTTACTACTTAATTTCTATCCTCTTTAACGGGAGGAAATCGTCTTAATCTAATTAAAAGTTATGTACATCTTAATTTTAAAACATACTTACTAAAATACTCTATTTAACCTTTAGTTCTCAACAAGAAACTCTGAGACTGCTTCAATTAAGCTTTCTTACTAAATCTCACCAAACTTTAGCTCTCTGAAAAGTCCACCTAATTTACTCTTTCTCTTCACTGTTTTTCATGATTTTTCGTTTTTTATAATTATATACACAAATTTTAATAAATTCAATATTTTTTTATAAAAATTAATGCAAATTTGTTTTTTCATATAAAAATAGGGCTGTATCAAAACAACTTTTAATAAAGCTTACAAACAGTATGAAGAGAATATCTAGATGAACTTTAGAATTTAAATTATTACGTAGAAGATATCACGTAAAAAAGCTGAGACTGTTCGAAGCGTAGCAAGTTTCGAAGCTTTAGTGATATCTTCGAAGTAATAATTATAAATTCTTAGTGAAATCTAGTAATTCTCGGAATATGTTTGTAAGCTTTATTATTAAGTTTTGATACACACCCATGCAACAAACTAATTTACATGATTAATACTTAAAGTTTTGTTGTATTTATATGTTTTAATTTCATTTCCATCTAAGTTTTCTTTATTCATGTCTATTGCATTAATTTGATTATTTTCATAGGTATTATAATAATAAATTCCTTTTTCTAAACACATGCAACTTGTATATTGAGTAAGATCACTTTTTTCTTCTACAGTTCTAATTGATCCTCTTACCATAGCAACATTATTTAATATATGGAAAAATTCAATTAAGTCTATTGAATCTCTATCATTTTTTATCATTGCATCTCTTAAAAATGCTACTCTTATAAATCTAGATGCAGGTGTAAAATCCCCTGGTAATCCTACTAAACCAGTTCCTTGACCTAGAGCAGTTAAAGATTGACCTCCTAACTTAAATTCTTGAACTTGATTATATCTCAAACCTATATATTGATTTAAATTTGCTACATGCCAATCAAAAGTAGGTGAATTAGTTAGTACTCCTATATTATTATCAAATACATTTAATTTTTCCTTTGTTTGTTCAACTACAATAGACTTTCCTGTTATATCACTTATCATCCAATGAAGAGTTGTATTAGGAATATTTTTATTAATAGGTATATCCACTATATTAGCATTTTTCAATGCTTCCTTTACCTCTTCTACTGAGCTAAAATTTGCTAAAACCCATAATAAGAAATTATATACTGGAATATTCGTTTTACCTTCTATATCTTCTTTAGAATAGCTAACATAAATAGGGAAATTTAAGCCAGCACATCCTAATCCCTTTTCATTCATACCATCTGCAAAGGTAGGATAATCATCAAAAATAGTTCCCATTCCAAGAACAGCATATTTTGTTGTTAATTCTTTTTTGTTTGATTTGTTTACACATTTAAAATTTCTAGGAATAAATATAATAGATTGATTAAATGAATATTCAATATCCATATTTCTTCCAAACAAATGTAATCCGTCTTTTGTTTCTAGGGCTAATCCTGTACACATAAATACTCACTCCTCATTAGATTTTATATAAGTAAATAATACTATATTTGTTTTTAGTTTACATTATACTTAATTATTATATTTCCAAGAATTTATGTCTTTTATTAAAATTTTATTCCTTACCTCTTATAATTTTTATTAATGAAGCCTTTTTACCATAATGTAAAGTTCCTTTTTTATATAATTTGCTACTAAAGAATCCAACTAAGATTATAAATCCAACATTGATAATAGTAGTTATTAAAATTTCCATAAAAGTAACTTTTGATAAGACTATTCTCTCAAACATTATTAAAGGAGAAGCAAAGGGTACATAACTAAATACCTTAGCTAAAGTTGACTCAATATTAAACATACAGTTTATTGAAAGTAAGAAGACTCCAACAAAGACTAAGGTAATTGCTCCCATTGATGAATTGACATCTTGAGCACTTGTAGCAAGTGAAGCCACTGCTGCATAAAGCATTGAGAATGTTAAATATCCTAAAAGGAAATAGGCAACAAATGCAAATATTATGCTAGCATTTAAATTTAATGAACTTAAAACTTCTAAACTTGTACCTGATGTTTTAAGCATTATTAAGCCAGCCCCTAAAATCACTGCTATCTGTGTAAGACCTACGGCACATACTCCTAATACCTTACCAAAGAAAAGTTCCATTGGTTTAGCCATAGTTATTAAGGTTTCCATTATTCTGTTACTCTTTTCTTCTATAACTGAATTAGCAACCATAGAACCAAAAGTAAGAGTTATTATATAAATTCCAAAAACAAGGGCATAAACTAAAGTCATTCTCTCATGTGAAGCATTCCCCGTTTGAACTACATCAAGCTGAGCTGGAGTCATTATATTAGCATACTCTTCTGGTGTTATATTAAACTTCTCCATTGAAACTACAAATTTAGTGTTATTTAAAATTGTATTTACTTTCTTCATTAAAGAATCTCCAGGTAATTCATTAACATATAACTTTCCTGATACCTCTTTACCTGTTGAAACTTCAAGTAAAGCCTTATAATCTGACTTTCCATTTTCTATTTCCCTTTTAACCTTATTAGTTTCTTCTGAATCTTTGCTTAAAACAATTTTAAAATCATCATCATTTAAACTTTCTAAAGTATTAGAGTCAAAAAATTTATTATTGGCTTCTGTGCTTATCATTATTAAATCTTTAGATCCTTCTCTATTAAACAGTCCTACTATTTTATCCATATTAAAGAATCCTAGCATTGCAATTAAAGTAATTATTGTTGATATTATAAGAGCTTTATTTCTAATAGTTTCTTTATAGGTAAAACTAAAAATACTCCAAAACTTTTTCATACTAATCACCTAACCTTTCTATGAAAATATCATTTAAGGATGGTCTTTCAAAATAAAATCCCATTATATCTAAATCTGTGTTAGTGATTTTTCTTAAAAGTTCTTTTCCTTTTTCTAAATCCTTAAGATTTACTCTATAACTTCCCTTTTTAAATTCTAAAGCTTCAAAGCCTAATTCTTTTAAGAAATCTTGTACTTTTTCTTCACCTTCAACTACAAGACCTTTAATTCCATAGTCTTCTTTTATCCTATTAAGATTTCCTTGAAGTATTGTTTCTCCTTTTTTAAGCATTATTATATCATCACAAAACTCTTCCACATCAGCCATTCTGTGACTACTAAAAATTAATGTTTTGCCTTTTGATAATAGTTCTCTTATTACAGTTTTAAATAATTCCACATTTACAGGGTCTAATCCACTAAATGGCTCATCTAAAATTATGACTTCTGGATCATGCATTACTGCAACTATTAACTGTATTTTTTGTTTATTCCCTTTTGATAGAGTTTCAACCTTTTTATTTAGATACTCACTTATTTCAAATTTTTCAAGCCAATACTCTATGCTACTTAATGCCTTTTTTTTCTTCATTCCATAAAGAGAAGCAAAATGCATAAGTTGACTCTTAACTGTGTATTTAAGATATAATCCTCTCTCCTCTGGCAAATATCCAAAAGCATTTTCATCAAAGCTTAGCTTCTTATTATCCACTAAAACCTTTCCCGTATCACTTGGTAATATTCCAAGTAATATTCTTATTGCAGTAGTTTTTCCTGCTCCATTTCTTCCTAATAACCCTAAAGCCTTTCCCTTTTCAATGACAAAGCTTAAATCTTTTAAAGCTTGTACCTCTCCAAAGGTTTTGCTTATATTTTGAGCCTCAACTCTCACTAAAAGTCCCCCTTTTCATTTTAATAAACATGTTAAATTTTACTGTTACATAAAATATTACCATTTTTCATACTATTTTTAAACATATTAAATAACATAGCACTAAAATATTATCTTCTAAAAATCAATAAATTTTTGTTTCTTCATTGGTATTTTTATTAACAACAAAAAGCTCAAAATTATTAAAATCAATTGAATCTACATCATATAATAAATCAACTATAAAAAATTCTACAAGCTTAGTATCCTTATTTATTTTATTCCATTCAATAACATGCTTTACAGCATTACCATCAAGCCCCATAATCTTTCTTATTTCATATGTTTTATTAAAATCATTTGATTTTAATTTAACACTATAATTTTCATGAAAATTTTCAACTTCTTCATTTTCTAAGTTTTCAGTAAATAAATTTAAAATAGATCCAAATTCAAAATTCCCTAAATTGCTAACAGTTAAATTTATATCATCTATTTTAATTTTTTTATTTAAACGTGTATAATTTTCATTACTTAAATTAACAACTCCTTCTTTTTTAATCTCCTTAGTTCCATCAATATACTTTCCAGCTAAGGCATGTCTAATTTTTACTTTTTCTAAGGGATTTTCTATTGCAGCAACAAAATCTATACTTATTTCTTCTTTAATTTTATTATCAATTACTTTTGATGAAATAATATGTGGTCCAAAACTAAACGCACTATCATATTTAGTTATGAATGTAGATAAATTTGCTTCAGTTTCGCCTATATAAGAACCATCTTTTCTCCTTATCTTATATTTAGTCAATAAATAATTATCATAAAGCTTAGAATACTCAATTTCAATGTTGTAATTATCAACCTCAAACTCATAAGGAAAACTTATAGTTTCATTTTCTTTAACTAAGTCAGTAGAACCAATTCCCACAAATATAATTCCAATAATTATAAATATCCAAATTACTTTTTTGTTAATTTTAACCATTTTCAACCTCCTTTTTTCTATTTTAACATCCTAATAAAACCCATAAATACCAAATAAAAAAAGTTAATACTTTATTCAAATCAAGAATAAAGTATTAACTTATACTTTTATTTTCAACTTTTTAATTTTCTCTAATCTATTTTAATTTATATCTAAAATTACTAATACATATTTAGTCTAACTTTTAATCTATCTTACTTTTTATTTAAATACGCTCTATTAAAAATTTAAATATGTTTTTTAGCTACTGAATTATATAAAAAATAACCAAGTAAAACTCCAATTATACTTATTAACCAATAATCTATTCCAATATAAATTATTGGTACAGAAATCAATCCAAAACTTAATATTAATTCTAATATTGGAACTATAAGATAAACTACAGAAGCTATTAATACACAGCCGGCTATATTATTAAATTTTCCTTTTAGAAATGCTGGATAAAATCCTAAAGGTATAAATAAAATCAATCTAATAATTATCCATTTCATAAGATATCCTATAGTTATTCCCATGTTCATTAATTCAATATAATTTTTAAAGGGAATTAAGTCTACTTGAAAATTAACATTTGAACTTCCTCCAACTTCTATAGGGAATATATACCATCCAACTAGAAATATAAAATAATTAGCAAATAAAAATTTATATAATTCCTTTTTCCAATCTATATTATATTTTATACCCTTTACTTTATAATATATTAAAACTCCACCTCTAATTATTATATACATTGGAACAGCAATAATTATTAAAGCTAGCAATTTTATATAATCAAATCTCATAAATATTAAATGGGTAAAGAAAGCTATAAGTATTATTAATGAAATTCCCACTGTATATAGCAGTGGTTTTACCCCTCTTTCCACTACAGTTTTTAGTTCTCCTCTAATTTCATTTATTTCTCCAAATCGTTCTAAAGCAATCTTAATACTCTCTTTTTCACTAAATCCTTCTAATTTTAATTCTTCTACAGATTCTATTAAATGAGTCCTCATAGTTTCCTTTATCTCTTTATTTTCTTTTGAAATTCCATCAATATTCTTATATAAAGAGTCAATATAATTATCTATCTCTCTCATTTTATTCTCCCCCCAAAAAAATATTCATAATACTCTTTAGAAATTCCCATTCACTCTTTTTTTCTTTTAGATAATTAACTCCATCCTCTGTAATTTTAAAATATTTTCTTCTTCCACCACCACTTTTACAATCACCCCAATATGATATTACAAAACCTAATTTTTCTAACCTTTTTAAAACAACATATAAGGTTCCATCCTTGACCTCAAAGGCTTCTTTACTATTTTCCCTAATTAATTTTGAAATCTCATAACCATATAAATCTTTTTCTTGTAAAAGTGATAATATTATACTTTCCACATGTCCTTTTATAATCTCTTTATTAAGTTCCAATATTATCCCTCCCAAGTATAATTATACCATAAAGTACTCTATAGTATAGAATACTTTATGGTATAATTCACAAAAACATAATAAAAAAAAGCTGTATTCCAAATAAGAATACAACTTCTTTTATATTAACTATTAACTTTATCTGACTTTAAACTTTTTTCTAACTTTCTAAGAGTTATTTGATGAAGATAATATCTATACATTTGAATTATTTCTAAACTATTATATTGGCTTAATTCATCAATGGTATTTTTATTATTACCATTAAAAAGTAGTCCTAAAGAATATCTTAAATAAACATTGCAATAAACCTCAAAATATATAAATTCATATTTATATTTTTCTTCACCATAATCATATTTTGGATCATTCCATAAAAACTTTGCTTCTTCGGATAAGCTTGACCATATTCCTACAAAATCATTATAATCTTTTGGAAAGTTTTTTTTCTTAAAAAATTCTTGAAATTTTTCTTCTACTAAAGCTCTCAAACATTTTAAATATCTTACTTCCCCATGTAAATTTTCTGATACAGACATTCTTAACCTTAAGGAATCTCTTAAATCTCCCTGAATTTGCTCATCTGTAGATGCTAAAATATTTTTTATTATTCTCTGTAAGTTCTCAATTCTCTCCTCCATAAAAATCCCCTTTTAACCATTAAATTTATAACTGAAGCATTCATATTATTAATTTAAATAGATTTTATTTTTTAATCTTATTTAGATTTAATATGATTTTTTAATGCATTCATTGCCATAATATATCCATATTCACCAAATCCACTTATCTGCCCAATACAAGCTGGGGCTGTAACTGATTTATGTCTAAACTCTTCTCTTTTGTGAATATTACTTAAATGAACCTCAACAGTTGGTATTTCAACCCCTTTTAAAGCATCATAAATAGCTATGCTATAATGTGTGTATGCTCCAGGATTTATAATTATCCCATCATATTTTTCAAAGTATGCATTATGAATAAAATTAATTATTTCTCCCTCTATATTGCTCTGAAAGCAGTTTACCTCTAACCCTAATTCTTTTCCTTCTTCTTTTATATAATCAATGACCTGATTAAAATCTTTAGCACCATAGATTTCTTTTTCTCTAATCCCCAAAAGATTTAAATTAGGGCCATTTATAACCATTATTTTCATAATATCTCTAACCAAATTATTAAGTTTTACTTTGGTTAAAATCCACCTACTTTCCATTTAGGTTTTTTAGCTGAAAAAATTCTTATCTATTAAAAAAACTATTCTTTCTCTTTTAAACTCCAAGCAGAAATTGATTTGACTATTTCTCTAATAGCCTCTTCAACAGTACCATCATTTATAATTTCTATATCACTATGCTTTTTATATAAATCAATCCTATCTCTATATAAATTAGTAAGTCTTTCTTTACCATCCCATAAAAGAGGTCTTCCTTCTGTGTCTATATCTTCCATAATTAAATCTAAAGGCCTATTTATAAAAACAGTTATAAACTCTTTAAAATTCCCCATATTTTCTTCTCTTGTAACTATTCCGCCACCAGAAGATATAACTACATTTTTTAAGGTTGATAAAAGTTCACAACTTTTACTTTCCAAATCTCTAAAAACCTCTTCTCCCTGAGCAAAAAGTTCTTTTATTTCTTTTCCTGTACTTCTTTCTATGAATTCATCCATGTCTAAAAAATTCATTTTTAATACCTTTGAAAGCTCTCTTCCTATGGTTGTTTTTCCTGCTCCAGGCATTCCAATTAAAAGTACTCCTCTTTTTTTCATATACTAATCCCCTTTTTGTATTTTACCCAATAATATTATTTAAACTTTTAAAATTCATTTTAGTTTTTATTTCTATTTTAAATCCGTAATTATTTCTAATTATACATAGAAATAATTACTGTTTTAAAAGAAACTCTTAATTCTATTAATTATAAAATTAAGTACAATTTAAAAATGTAATCTATACTTATTTTATATCATATTTGGCTAAATTTAGTATTCGAATTAACATTTTCTTATTACAAAATTAACTTTAAAATCTACATTTCAATTCTTCATATATATCTTCTTCTGTAGACTTATCTACTTTTATTCCATTCCAAATCTCTTCAGCTTTAACCCCTTGTCCAACTAACATAAATAATCCATCAACTGTTTTAAGACCATTATCCTTTGCCATTTTTAAAAACTTAGTTTCTAAAGGATTATAAACTATATCCACAGCAACCTTAAATTTTTTAATTACCCTTTCTGAAACAGCTACTGAATTTATATTAGGATACATTCCACAGGGAGTTGTATTAATTAAAGCAAACTCCTCATTAATTTCTTCAAGGTCACCATAACTCATAAAATTAATATTGAAATCTTTAAATTTATCAAAAGCTTTCTCTTTGTCCCTAGAAACCAAAACTATTTTTTTAGCTTTGCTATCCTCTAAATATTTTAAAATACTTCTAGCTGCCCCTCCTGCTCCTAAAACAAAAAAGCTATTTCCTTCAATATTAACTTTTGCTCTTTCTAGCATCTTACCAAATCCATAATAATCAGTGTTATAACCATAGGATTTTCCATCTTTTATTAAAATAGTATTTACTGCTCCTATAGCTTTAGCCTCCTGTGAAATAATATCTAGCTGATCCATAACATTCTCTTTATATGGTATTGTAACATTAGCTCCCTTTACTCCTAAGCATTTTAGGCTTTCCACAATATTATTTTTAAACTCTTTTTTTACAGAAAAAAGATTATATAATCCATCTATATTATTATCTTTAAAAACTTTATTATGTATCTCTGGAGACAAACTATGTCCTAACTTCTCACCTATTAATCCAAATAACTTCAAAATTCCACCTCCTTAATCTTTACAATTTAATTCTAACAAAAAAATTAAATAAAGATAAAACTCTTACACTATACAATAATTAATATTTAAACTTTAATAATAAAACTCCATAATTAATTCATAATTCTATGATTAAATTACCATACAAAACTTATAATAATTAAACTAATAATCTTTTTACATCCCCTGTTGAAAGATTAATAATAATTTTAAGTTTTTTGTTTAAATATCCAAAACCAAATACACAAGTTCATGTAAGACACTTAGTTACCCTACTAGGTGTCTTTTACATTTTAAATAGTATTTTATAAAAAGTTCTAGCTTTATAAGCATAGAATGTTTATTAAGTAAATTATTTATATATTTTTCACCTTATAAAATATAATAATAAAAATTACTTCCACAACAATTAAAAATGCCCTTATGGCAAAATTAGTAGTAATTAACGTATATATAAGAGTTATTATCATTACCAATTTTAAAAATTTAATTAAAGCTTTAATTTCCAAATTTGATACCCTCTTTTTCTATAGTAATTATTTGTTGATAGTCATTATTCTACTCTCTTATCCATTTTCTATAGGGTATTTCAAAAAAAGTTTATGCTTTATTAAAACAAATGGATGTCTTGTTAATTTGACGCCCATTATTATTAACATTTTAAAATTACGCTTTTTTATAACATACTAAAATCCTATAATCGCCTATTGAATCTCTTAACCCCTCTAAAATATCTTTTTTCTATAATTCTAATTAAATTATGCTCTATTATTCAATTAAGGCCTCTTCTCTAATTAATCCTTCTCCCACTAAAAATACAATTTTATTTCATTTTACTTAATAAAATTTTCTCTCATCCCTATTTTATATTGTTGATATTCTTTACTTATATCCATTAATGCATGAAGCATCTCCTCTGCATAAGGTGAAAGTTCTTTATTTTTTACTCGACTTAGATTTTTCTCTATAACTTGATTTTCTCTATCTTTATGAAAAATTTCCATATTATTTTCTTTTTTGTATCTTGCAACATCCAAAACAACATTCATTCTTTCTTCAAAAAGTTTCATAAGTTCCCCATCTATTCTATCAATTTCTTCCCTACATTGAGCTAACTTGTCACTCAAAAATTTCACCTCTTTTCTTTTAACTTCTTTAATCTTTTTTAAGTAAATATTAATTTAAGCTAGAACTTTTCCAAAGTGTATCACTTTGAAATATTTTAAAATATAGTAGACAAAGATTAATTTTAATTAATCTCCCATTCTCATAAAAGTCTACTATACTTTAAACTTTTTATTTTATTAACTCTAATATAGAAATAGCTGCAATGGCTTCTATAACAACTAAGGCTCTTTGAACTATACAAGGATCATGTCTCCCATTTACACTTAGAACTTCCTCTGTCATGTTTTTTATATTTATTGTTCTTTGTTCTTTAGAAATAGATGGTGTAGGTTTTATTACAACTCTGAATATAACTGGCATTCCATTTGATATTCCACCAGTTATTCCTCCATTATTATTAGAGTATGTCTTAACTTTTCCATCTTCTATGAAATATTCGTCATTTGCTTCTGAGCCTTTCATATTTGCAAAGTCAAAACCTGCTCCAAATTCAATTCCCTTTACAGCTGGCACTGAAAAGGCTAAATGAGCTATTGTACTTTCTAAAGAATCAAAGAATGGATTTCCTATTCCAGCCTCTAGTCCTACTATGGCACACTCAACAATTCCTCCAATAGAATCTCCTTCCATTCTATATGAAGTAATTTCTTCTTTAATATCTTCTATTTTATTTGTATCTATTACTGGAAGTTCTTTAGTTAAAAGTTCTTCTAAATCTTCTTTATTTAAATTTAATTCATCAAAGTAAGAATCCTTAACTTTTCCAACTTGCTTAATATGGGACCCAATAGTTATACCTTTTTCCTTAAGTATTTCCTTAGCTAAGGCTCCAGCAAAAACTAAAGGCGCTGTTATTCTTCCCGAGAAATGTCCTCCACCTCTATAATCATTAAAGCCATTATATCTTACATACCCTGGGAAATCTGCATGGCCTGGTCTCATTACATCTTTTATTTTTGAATAATCCCTAGATCTTTTATCTGTATTTCTTATTATCATTGAAATAGGAGCTCCTGTGGTGATTCCATTAAATATTCCACTTAAAATTTCTGGTTTATCCCCTTCTTTTCTCTGAGTTGATAAACTATTTCTTCCTGGTGCTCTTCTTTCCATATCTTTTTCTATGTTATCCATATTTATTTTTATTCCAGGTTCTATTCCATCTATTACTATCCCTATTCCTTCTCCGTGGGACTCTCCAAATATAGATAATTTTATTTTATTACCCCAAACTCCTCCCATTTCTTTGCTTTTAAAGATTATTATCTCTAAAAGCTACCTCCTTTCTGTCAAATATTTTATATATTATTCTTCTCTTAAAATTCCACCTAAGCTCTTAAAATCTTCCCAAAATCCTGGATAAGATTTTTTAACACAATCTGGTTCTCTTATAATAACCTCTTCATTGCATCTTGTAGAAGCAATAGCCAAACTCATAGCTATTCTATGATCTTTATGGCTATATACTTCTCCTCCTATTAACTCTTGAACTCCATTTATTATAAGACCATCTTTTAATTCTTTTATATCTGCCCCTAGTTTATTAAGCTCCGTACAGATAGCATTTAATCTATCACATTCTTTTATTCTAAGTCTTTCTCCATTTATAATCTTAGTTTCTCCCTTACTTAAAGCAGCAACCACTGTTAAAACTGGAATTATATCTGGGCATTGTGAAGCATCTATAATTGTTCCATTTAAATCCCCATGAATTATACTTAAAGACCTTTCTTGACTTTCTATAAGCCTAGCACCCATACCCTCTAATATTTCAATGCATTCCTTATCCCCTTGATAAGAACTTAAATCTAAATCAAGACAATTTATTTCTGAGCCTAAGGCCCCTGCTGAAAAATAAAAAGCAGCCTGTGAGTAATCACCTTCAACCTTATAATTCATAGGCTTATAACTTTGATTTCCCTTTATTAAAAATTCTCTATAATTATTATTTTTTATTGTAACTCCAAACTTTTCTATCATATCTAAAGTTAAATCTATATATCCTTTAGATTCAAGTTCTGTAGTTATTATTATTTTAGAATCCTTTTTTAATAAAGGAAGAGTAAATAATAAACCACTTATAAATTGAGAACTTATATTTCCCTTAACTTTGAATTCTCCACCTTTTAAGCTTCCTTCTATATTTAAATCAAGCTTTTCTTCCTCATAGGAATACTTAATTTCTTGATCCTCAAAAATTTCATAATAAGTTTTTAATGGTCTTTTCCCTAAATTTCCTCTACCGATAAAACTAACTTTATTATCTTTTATTAAGGAAATTGGAACTAAAAATCTTAAAGTGGAACCTGATTCATTACAATCAATAACTTTATAATTAGAGTCCTTTAAAATATTTTCTCCATTTATAATTAGTTTATCTTTTTCTACCTTTATATTTGCTCCTAAAGATTTCATGCCTTCCATAGTTGCAATAATATCTTCTGAAAAATCTATGTTAGAAATAACACTTTCTCCTTTGCTTAAAGAAGCACAAATAATAGCTCTATGAGCCATACTTTTAGAAGGTGGTATCTTTACACTTCCCTTTAACTTACTAGGAGTTATAATTACCTTTTTCACTTTTTACCCACTCCCTATACTTATTTTAAAATTACACTATAAATTTTATCCTCTGTTTTAAACCCATATTAATTTCAAATATAACCCTAAAGCCTTTCTAAGGAAATTCTTTAGAGAATTAATATATTTCTAAATTTAGAAACTAGAGAAACAGTTAAATTAGCCCTAAATTCCTTTATGAAACCAAGTTATCAAGTTATTTATAAAGTAATAACTTTAAATTAATGTTTACTTAACCCCCTATGCCTTTATTCAAAAAATTCTACAGTTGTATTATATATATAACCTTCCCCAATATCTTTTAAAAGGATAACATTTAAATTTCCATTTAAATTCTTCTTATCTAATTTTATAGCTTCTCTAGCTAATCCATTATCTTCAATATTAACATCAGTATTTAATCCATACTTCTTTAATAAACTCTCAATTCTTTCTGCTGTTCCTTTTTTAGTAAGTTCCTTTTCTTCTGCAATCTTGCTTATCATATTCATTCCTATAGCAACTGCTTCCCCATGAGAATAAGTTTCATAATTATAAATTTGCTCTATGGCATGACCTAAAGTATGACCAAAGTTTAGAACCATTCTTTCTCCTAAATCTTTTTCATCATTTTCAACCACTTCTCTTTTTATATTGCAACATTCATAAATAATTTCTCCAATATTCTCTTTTAGATCCTCTTTATTTTCAAAGCCCTCTAACTTTTCAAATAACTCTTTACTCTTAATGCATCCATATTTTATCACCTCTCCAAGGCCATCATTAAAATATTTTTCTGGAAGTGTTCCAAGCATATTTGGATCTATTAATACTAATTCAGGATGATAAAAGCTTCCTACTAAATTCTTACCTCTTTCTAAGTCAACAGCTACCTTGCCACCAACACTAGAATCAACTTGAGCTAATAATGATGTAGGTATTTGTATAAAGCTAATTCCTCTTAAAAAAGTTGAGGCAACAAAACCTGCAAGGTCTCCAACAACACCGCCACCTAGAGCTATAATTAAATCACTTCTAGTTAGTTTAAAATCTAAAAGTTTATTATATATTTCTGGTAATGCACTAAAAGACTTACTCTTTTCTCCTGGTGTAACAGAAATAACTTCAACTTCAAATCCTTCATTTTCTATGTTTTTCTTTATAGCCTCTCCATATATATCATTTAAATTATCATCAGTTATAATAGCTACTTTTTTCCCATCAAATACAGTTTTTATGTATTCTCCAAAGTAATCTTTTAAATCCTTTTGAATTACTATATCATAACTTTTTTCATCTAAATTTACTCTTAAAACTTTCATTTTTATCACTCCAAACCCTTTAAATTTATGTTTTATAAAAATATTAATTTTATTATGTTATTTCTATTTAAGTATAAATTTAATGGGAGTTTAAACACTCCCACTAAATTAAATAATATTCTATAACTCTCTACCAACAGCCTTTGCGATAGCTCTTAAATCTTCTAAAAGCTTGCCGTACTCTTCTGGTTTAATTGACTGTTGACCATCACATAAGGCATTAGCAGGGTCATTATGTACTTCTATTATTAATCCATCTGCACCTACAGCTATGGCTGCCTTTGATAATGGTTCTACCATCCATGACTTTCCTGCTGCATGGCTTGGATCAACAATTACTGGTAAATGACTTAGTTTTTTAATAGCAGGTATTGCACTTAAGTCTAAGGTATTTCTTGTATAAGTTTCAAAGGTTCTAATTCCTCTTTCACAAAGAATTACATTTTCATTTCCACCGGCCATTATGTACTCTGCTGACATTATAAGTTCCTCTATTGTAGCTGACAATCCTCTTTTTAAAAGAATAGGTTTTTTTGTCTTTCCAAGCTCTTTTAAAAGATCAAAGTTTTGCATATTTCTCGCTCCAACTTGAATAACATCAACATCTTCAATAAACTTTTCTATCATACTAGTTGACATTATTTCTGTGACTATAGGAAGGCCTGTTTTTGCCTTAGCCTTTTTTAGAAGCTCCAATCCTTCAAGTTCTAACCCTTGGAAACTGTATGGTGAAGTTCTTGGTTTAAATGCACCACCTCTTAAGAAGCTTGCCCCTAATGCCTTAACTTCTTTGGCTATTTCAGTTATTTGTTCCTCACTCTCTACGGAACAAGGGCCAGCTATTAATGCTATTTTCTTATCACCAATTTTATTTCCTAAGACATCAATTATAGAGTTCTCTGGATGGAATAATCTATTTGCCTTTTTAAAGGGCTCTTGAACAGGCATTATTCTCTCTACATTTTTGTTTGCTTCTACTTTAGCAGGATCTATTTTACTTGTATCTCCAACTAAACCAATTACACACATTTCACTTCCAGAAATTCTTTGAGTCTCAACTCCAAGTGATTCTATCTTTTTTATCAATTTTAAAATCTCCTCTTCCTTTGTTCCTGGTTTTAATATAACTATCATAATTCGCCCTCCTTTTTTATTTTAACCTTTTTATCTAAAATAGTCTAAATGTAAAATTAAACTGTTTAAATTATACTATTGCAAAAAAATAGAACCCACTTTAATGAGTTCTATCAAATAAATTATAATACAATATTACTATAATATTAATATCTATCACGTTAATTATACAAACCCATTAGTTAAAAGAGCATAGTTTTTGTTGCACATAAAAGATCCAGCGCTAAAATGAAAGCCCCAGCTAGAGTAAAAGCTATAAAATTGTGCTACTAATCCCTTTACTAATAAATTTAGCATAACATCCTCCAAAAAATTTTTAAACAGTTATTTCTAAACTTTTTTAAATTTATTATACACTTTGTAATTTCAAAGTCAATAAAATTTAAAACAAAAGTAGTATAAGACTCTATATAAAATCTTATACTACTTGCTTAAAATTTACTTCAATCTAATTAAAATAATTAAAACTTATTATCTTGCAGTTCTAACAGTTATTGATTCCTTAGTTGAAAGTTCACCATTAGAATATTTAGCAGCAATCTTAAAGTTATAAATAGTGTGTCTGTTTAATCCATTAAATGTAAATTCAGTTTCGTCAGCACCTATTTCTTTAACTTTCTTACCATCTTTATAAAGAACATAGCCTTCTAATCCATAAGTTTTTTCTGGTGCTTCCCAGTCTACAGTTACATTCTTCTTAGCCTTATCAGTAACCTTAAAGTCTCTTACTGGATTTACTACAACTTCTTCTTCAACTTGTGGATTTCCAACCTTAACTCTTACTGTATTTGAGGAAACTTTATTTCCATTAACAGTAACATTTACTTGAACATCAGCAAATCCTTCAGAAGCTCCAGTCATCATTCCATTTTCAATAGTTAAAACCTCTGGTTTTGAAACTTTATATTCAATCTCAGCTTCTTCTAAATTAATACTTGCACCATTATTCATTAATGCATTTATAGCAAATGGAACGCTTTGTCCAACTTCTAAATCATGCTCTACTGTATTTAAGTTTACATGAGCTAATTCAGGAGATTCAATTGACTTATCTATTTCTTTAACATAAAGGTTATCTAAGATTACCTCTTTAAATCCTTCACCTTTTTCTAATGTGATGTAATAATCTCCATCAAAATCACCAGTTGTAAATTCATGAGTTACAGACTTAGTTTTAGTGAAAATATCTTGTGCATAATTTGAACCAGTAGCCTCTAAAGGAATACTTACAACCTTTTCGCCATCTCTATTCTTAATATTAACAGTATATCCTGGAGCAGCATTTTCTAATGAATATAAGAATCCAAATTCATAAGTTTTATTTGGTTCTAATTGGAATGATGAAACATCTGTAGTTAACATTTCACCTCTTTCATTTGGTTGTTGATTAGATTTTAATGAGAATCTTCCATCAAGTACCCAGTTCATTCTTTGATTAGCATCTATAGATATATCCTTCTCAGCTAAGTGAGATCTATTTGAATGTCCTCTTCCTGGAGCTAAATAGAATGGTGATATACCTTCATCTACGTTTTCAAAATCTTCGTAGAATACATATCCATCCCTATTAGTGTGTCCTGGATGATCCCATATTCTAAAGTCATCAACTAGTACAACTGATTCAGCATCTCCTTCTGAAGCCTTTAAGTAAACATCAGCTGAATTTACTCCTTTAGGTACAGTAAATTCTACTTCCATTCTCACGAAAGTATCGTCAATATACTTAACACCTTCTCCTTGTCTTACTTTACCACCACTTGTTATTACGTTAGTGAAATCTTTTCCACCAACATTAACTCCTAGTGTAACTTCTCTATTATTATCATTTTTAACCCATGCAGATACTGAATAAGTTACTCCTTCTTCTAATCCACTTATGCTTTGAGAAATTTTAGCATCAGCGCCTTCATTTCCACTTATTTTAAGAACATCATTACCTAATCTTTTTTGAACACTTTCATTTTCAATAGTTATATGATCTGTATTTTCAGCAGTAGATTCTTTATTCCACTTGTCAAAAGTTTGAGAGTCAAATCCTGGATCAGCTATTTCTGAGCCATATCCCCAATCCTCTATTCTCTTCTCTTCAACCTTTTCCTTAGTAACTATATAAGGAGTATCTTGTTTTACTTCTAAATTAACTTTTCCATCTACAACTGGTACTTCCTTAACTAAAGTTCTTCCTAAATCTGATAATTCATATAAATAAACTTTGTCATTAGAGGTCCATCCTTCTGGTAAAGTCCATTCTGAAGTAGTTCCTAATGGATTCCAGTGATATATCTTCTCACTATTTGCCTCATCAACAGGATTCCATGGTAAGAATAATTGGGTATCTCCTATACCTGTATCTCCAATTGAGTTTTCTGGAGTAGTAGCAACTAATCTATCATTTCTATAGTAATTTATATTAGAGTTTTCTCTAACAGCCTTAACTCCATTTTCAAATAATACTTCATTTTCACTCATCTTAGTTATTGGGAAGTGTTGTAAATACTTAGTAGGTAATACTTGATTATAGAATACTTCTGTACCATAAGTACCTTCTATATCATGTCTAGTTCCCCATCCACCTGATAATAAATGCTTATTACCTTTTACTAATGGATCTGCTAAGAATGAATCTTGAGTATCATTTTTCATAAATCTCATTATTTTACTTGCATTCCCTTTATTTGGATACGCAGGATCTCCACCCCAGTGAGTCCATGGAACATGTTGCTCTAATGGTCCATTCATTTCTGTTGCAATCATAATTCCATAATCATTTATCTTTTCTCCTAATTGATGAGCATTCCATCCATTACCTGTATAAACGTCAACGTAAATCCATCCTAGTTCTGGTGCATCTTCCATTAACATATCAAGTCTTCTGAATAATTCACCACTAGTTATATCTCCTCTTTGATTTACATAATAAGCTTGGTCTAGCCATCCCCATCCTGGAGCATTTTCGTTAACTAATTCAGTTGGATATTCAAATGCATCCATAGTATATTCAGTTGCATTTATATGAACACCTATTTTAGCATTATATTCCTTACCTTGCTCTATTAAAGTATTGAAGTCTTCCTTACCACCTTGTCTCATACCAATATGTCCGCCATAGTCTGGATGAGAGTCGTCATGTCCTTCTGCTTGATATCCCTTATGAAGAACTAATTGTCCAAATCCATCTGTATAATTTGAAAGCTTTTTAATTGTATCTAATGATCTTAGGAATGGATTTTGAGTGTATCCAATATTAAAATCAATATATGACATTTGATTTTTTATTTCTTCTCCCCCTACTGGAATTTTCATGTTTTTTCTATATTGAATAGCACTGTCTTGCCAATCTACTTGACCATCTTCATTCTCATCTCTTGCTATAATTACTTCTGACCATGGCTTTTCACCTTGATATAGCTTACTTCCTTGGTCTGTTGTCTCTTGAAGAATTTCTTTATAAGTCCAAGTACCATTTGAAATTCCAACTTTTTTATAGTTTGTATTGTCAGGAAGAGTATCATTTTCTGTTGTTAATACAACCCTATTTCCTCCTTCAATAGTATTATTATTTATAGTAACAGCAAACTTATCATCATTTATAAATGCATAAGTTTTACCCTTAACTCCTGGTCTTAATTTAGCAACATCTGTAAACTCTTCATTTATGTTATTCCAGTCACCAGTTGTTAGAACAGAGGCTGTTTTACCATTATTTAAACTGCTTACTGAAGCTAAACTATGATTTGGGAAATTTAATGTTTGAAGTTTAACATCTCCTTCTTGAATATCAGTAACTTCCATTCTTAATTTATTTTCATTAACAGTCATCTTTAAAGTAATAATCATTCCTATATCTTCAAAGTTTAATGTATATATACCTTCATTATTTGCAAATTCACTAGTTACTTTTGGAATTCTCTTCTCACCATTAATTTCAACCATATATTGAGCTTCTAAATCATCTACAGATGCTCCTGATAAAACATCCTCAGTTCCTTTCCACTCATATCTAACAACAGTTGGGAATCTATTATCTAGAACAACTTTCATAGAATCTGATTCTATAGTTTGCTCTTCTAATGGACCAACTTCTGGTGCCATTATTCCACCTAATTCCTCAACAACAAGATTATCTAAAGTAACATTTTTATTTCCAAACCATCCAGTTAAGCCAACTTTTCCTCTTGCATCTGGTAAATTAGATACTGCAACCTGACCTATTTTTTCACCATCAACCCACATAGTAATATTTGTATCTTCTACTTTAAGCTTTATTCTATAAGTTTTTCCTGGCTCTGGTGTAAATGAACCTGGGAATGCACCATATTTACCATCTCCAGTTTTCCATACCCAAGAACCATTGTCGTAACAAACAGCTCCCCACTCAGTTTCTGATACATATCTAAATAATAGACCTATTCTTCCTCCATTATTGTCAACAGAAAAATCAGTTTCATAAGTAAAGTTCTTAACCTCTGGAGAATTCATATCAACAGCTATTGATACTCCATTCATAGGTATTTTTACTTTACCCTCTTCATAACTTGGAGATCCTCCTCCTTGTACAACTTGCCAGTCTCCCCTTGTTTCTTCTGTGTCAAAATTAGTTTCATAATATGCCAAATCTGAACTTACAGTTACATTAGCTATTGCTTTTACATCTGTACCTTCAACTGTACCTTCAACTTTGAATATACCTGGCTTTGAATAACTTTCCTTAGGTATATAATTCCAAGAAACATCTTTAATACTAGACATACCATTTTCATGATTTACTGTAACACTTGATGGTAAAATAGGCTTAACTCTTGGATAAGTTTCTACATTTACTTCATTTATTGATACTATAGGTCCCTTATCTATAGTCATAGGAGCATACTTAATATAATCAAATTTAGTGGTTTTAGAGCCACCCCATCCTCTATATCCAACTTTACCTGCTTGTAATGGAATTAAATCTGATTCTTTATCATAAATAGTTTCAAATTCTCCTCCATTTACAGAAACATTAACAGTTAATTTTTTCTCAACAAAAGTAGCCTTAACTGTTACCTCATCTCCATTATTTAGTTTTGGGCCTGAAATATCCTCCCACTTACTTTTATTTTCTATAACCCAGCCAGTACCTGAGTTATAGTTAATCATTCCATAGTTTGACTCAGTTGCTCTGAATATTATTCCAGTTTGAGGACCTCCAACTGTAAATTTACTTTCTAACTCACCATTTTTTATATTAGGCGATTGATCTTCCACAATTCTATAGTCTCCATTATTAGTAACTGATAAAAATCCATCAGTCACCTCAACACTTCCTGAGCCTGCTAATTTTGTCCAAGTAATCCCCTCTGGTCTATCATAGTTTTGAATATAGGCCTCAGCCTCTTCATCACTATTAGTTACAGTTTCAGCTGATTCACTATTAATCTCATCTCCAGCTTCATTAACAGGTGTAGCAAGTACTGAAATTGGTAATTGTCCAACAATAACAGCAGCGGCTATTATTGCGGCAATCTTTTTATTCATGCATTTTCTACCCATTTTTTCTTCCCCCCTAATTTCATGTTAAATGTTTACATTTATAATTTTATCCTTTAATTACAATAAATAACATGTACATTTTATACTTTATTATGTATTTTATTTACGGATACTTTATTTAAGATTAAATTATTTTTATAAGCAAAAAGAGTTATCAAAAATAGATAACTCTTCTTCATAGGATGTAATATTAAAATTTAAACAACTTAATATAAACTAAACTTATTATTAACACTTAATTATAAAAATTTTATTTAGTATAAAGCCATAATACATTTTAAAATAAAAGAACTATCTAGTTTAGATAGTTCTTTTAAGGGTTAATTGTTGACTATAAGTAAAATATATTCTTTTATAAATATAATTTAATGTATTAATTTATATTGTAAATGCAGATTATATTATTTATTGAAAGCTTTGTTATAATCTTCAATGAATTTTTTCATACCAGCATCAGTTAAAGGATGTTTTACCATTTGAAGTATAACATTATAAGGAATTGTTGCAATGTGTGATCCTGCCATAGCTGAATCTAAAACATGCATTGGGTTTCTAACACTTGCAGATATTATTTCAGTGTCTATTCCATGTAAAGCAAACATTTCAGCGATTTGAGTTACAATTTCAATTCCTGGATTTCCGATATCATCAAGTCTTCCTAAGAATGGACTTACGAATGATGCACCAGCTCTAGCTGCTAATAAAGCTTGTAATGGTGAGAAGATTAAAGTAACATTTGTTCTTATTCCTTCACTAGCTAATACTTTTACAGCTTTTAAACCTTCTTCACACATAGGTATTTTTATAACTATATTTTTATGTATTTTAGCTAATTCTCTTCCTTCTCTAACCATTTCGTCGCACTCTAAAGCCATAACTTCAGCACTTATTGGTCCATCTACTATGCTACATATTTCTTCAATTACTTCTTTAATATCTCTGCCTTCTTTTGCTATTAATGAAGGATTAGTTGTTACTCCAGCTAAAACTCCTAATTTACTAGCTTTTCTTATTTCTTCTACATTGGCAGTATCGATAAATATTTTCATTTCATAATCTCCTTTTCATTACTTTAAAAATATTAATTTGAATTCCATACTTTTCTATTAATCGTTTCCACAGATAGATATTAACATTCCAAAAAGAATTATTCAATATTTTTATCTAAAGTTTACATTTTGTTAATTTATTTTTTCTATATATTATGCTATAATATAATATTTTAGAACTTTAATATATCATATTAAATGATTAGAGTATCACTTATGTAACCTTTATCATTTAAAGTATATACAAATAATACAATTAATCTTCTCCGCTTTATTCTGTGTAAAAATCATAAATACTATTTAATCTAAATTAATTTTCAATTCAAAATCTCATCTCCTAAACCTATTTTCAAAATAATATCTTAAAATAAAATCTTATATAAGATTTTAATATTAATTAAAAATATATTTTAAATACCTACTCTCAACCTCTAAACCTCTAAATTCTATCCCCAATTATAACCCAATGATTTTATGCATAATATTTCATTATAAAATGCATAAATAAATAATTTTATTTATTTTTTAAATAAATATTGCATAAATATACTTTAATATGTATAATTATTAACAAGCAATAAACAATAAATATTAAAGGTGGAATGTATATGAAAAAATTTAATAAAGTAATTTTAGCTTATTCAGGAGGGTTAGATACTTCAATAATAATTCCTTGGTTAAAAGAAAATTATGGTTGCGAAGTTATTGCAGTAGTAGGAAATGTTGGGCAATCTGAGGAATTAGTTGGGTTAAAAGAAAAAGCTATAAAAACTGGGGCATCTAAAATATATATTGAGGATCTAACTAAAGAATTTGTGGAAGATTACATCTTTCCTACCATACAAGCTGGGGCAAAATATGAAGGAAAGTATCTACTAGGCACTTCTTTTGCTAGACCTATAATAGCAAAAAGATTAGTAGAAATTGCAAAGCTTGAAGGTGCAGATGCTATTTGTCATGGATGTACTGGAAAAGGAAATGACCAAGTTCGTTTTGAATTAGCAATTAAAACTTTTAATCCAGAAATGCAAATTATTGCTCCATGGAGAACTTGGGAAATTAAATCTAGAGAAGAAGAAATACAATATGCTATAGACAATGAAGTTCCAATAAATATTACTTATGAAACAAATTATAGTAAAGATAAAAATCTATGGCATTTAAGCCATGAAGGTTTAGATTTAGAGTTTCCTGAAAATGAACCTAAATATGATAAAATTCTTGAATTATGTAATACCTTAGAAAAGGCTCCTAATGAAGCTGAATATATTACTTTAGGTTTTGAAAAAGGAATTGCAACCTCATTAAATGGCGAAAAACTAGATGGAGTCACTCTTTTACAAGAACTTAATAAAATTGGTGGAAAACATGGTATTGGTGTTATAGATATGGTTGAAAATAGATTAGTTGGTATGAAATCAAGAGGAGTATATGAAACTCCAGGAGGATCTATTTTATATAAAGCTCATAAAGATTTAGAAGAATTATGTTTAGATAAGGAAACTTCCCATTACAAAGAAATAGTTTCCTTAAAATTCGCTGATTTAGTTTATAATGGTCAATGGTTTACCCCTTTAAGAGAAGCCTTATCTGCCTTTATATCAAAAACTCAAGAAACTGTAACTGGCGAAATAAAATTAAAATTATATAAAGGAAACATAATAAATGCTGGAATGACATCACCATATTCTTTATACAGCGAAGAATACGCTACTTTTGGTGAAGATGGAATATATAATCAAAAGGACGCTGAAGGCTTTATTAATCTTTTTAGCTTACCATCTATAGTACAAGCTAAAATGGCTCAAAAGTTAAATTAAGGAGATAACTATGTACTTAATACATAGCTAATATTAAATTAGAGCTAAATATTTTATGCTCTAAACACTATATAAATGAGGTGAATTTATTATGAAATTATGGGGCGGAAGATTCACTCACCAAGTTGATGATCTAGTTAACACTTTTAATTCCTCTATTTCTTTTGATTCAAGAATGTATAAGGAAGATATAATTGGAAGTATCGCTCATGTTACTATGCTTGGTGAAGAAAAAATTATTCCAAAGGAAGATAGCAAAAAAATTGCTTCTGGTTTATATGAAATATTAAATAAATTAAATCAAGGAGTATTAAAAATAGATAACTCATCAGAAGATATACACAGTTTTATAGAAAGTACTCTTACAGACTACATTGGTGAAGAAGGAAAAAAGCTACACACTGGTAGAAGTAGAAATGATCAAGTAACCTTAGACACAAAATTATATTTAAAAGGATATATTAAAATTTTAATATGTGAAATTTTAAACCTTGAAAAAACTCTATTAAATCTTTCTTCAAAAAATAAAGAAACTATTATGCCAGGATATACCCATATGCAAAAGGCTCAACCTATTACCTTTGCTCATCATATTTTAGCATATAGCGAAATGTTCAAAAGAGATATATCTAGATTACTGGATTGTTATAAAAGACTTGATGAAATGCCTTTAGGTAGTGGTGCTTTAGCAACTACTACTTACCCTATAAATCGTGAAAAAGTTGCAAATCTACTAGGCTTTTCAAAAGTTACACTAAATAGTTTAGATTCTGTTTCTGATAGGGACTATGCTATTGAAACACTTTCTTGCCTCTCTTTACTTATGATGCATCTTTCTAGATTTTCAGAGGAAATAATCATCTGGTCTACTGATGAATTTAAATTTATTGAATTAGATGATAGTTATAGTACTGGAAGCAGTATTATGCCACAAAAAAAGAATCCTGATGTTGCAGAATTAGTAAGAGGAAAAACAGGGCGTGTTTATGGAGATTTAATCACACTATTAACTGTTATGAAGGGACTTCCTTTAGCTTACAATAAGGATATGCAAGAAGATAAAGAAGCTTTATTTGATGGATTAGATACTACTCTACTTTCCATAAAAACTTTTAATGGAATGATAAAAACAATGAAAATTAATAAGAGTATTATGAAAACTTCAGCTTCTTCTGGATTTACTAACGCCACTGATGTAGCTGATTATCTAGTAAAAAAAGGTGTAGCTTTTAGAGATGCTCATGAGATTGTAGGAAATTTAATTCTTTATTGTATAGATGAAGGAAAATCTATTGATAACTTATCTTTATCTGAATTTAAAACTTTCTCAAATAAGTTTGAAAATGATATATATAAAGCTATTAATCTTTTAACTTGTATAGAAGAAAGAAAAGTAATAGGTGGACCAAGTATTTCATCTATAAATATTCAAATTGAACATTTAAATAATTTTATACAAGAAAGTAATGAAAAACTTAATTTTCTAAAATAGCACTAAAATATAATAATTATTTTTTATAAATTATAAGATAAATTTAATTTAACAAGTAATACTAATCTATATTTTTAAATATAGATTAAAATAAAAAAGATGATTTCTACAAATATAGAAATCATCTTTTATTTTAATTATTCAAAATATCTTTTTAATAATCCTTCGAAAGCTCTTCCATGTCTAGCTTCATCTTTACACATTTCATGAACTGTGTCATGGATTGCATCTAAGTTTAATTGTTTAGCTAAAGTAGCTAAATCTTTCTTACCTTGACAAGCTCCATGTTCAGCATTTACTCTTGCCATTAAGTTAGCTTTAGTATCAGCTTCTACAACTTCTCCTAACATTTCTGCAAATTTAGCAGCATGTTCTGCTTCTTCAAAAGCTATTCTTTTATAAGCTTCTGCAACTTCTGGGAATCCTTCTCTATCAGCTTGTCTTGACATAGCTAAGTACATTCCTACTTCTGTACATTCACCAGTAAAGTTAGCTTGTAATCCTTCGATTATTCTTTCATCTACACCTTTAGCAACTCCGATTCTATGTTCATCAGCGAAAGCTAAATCTCCACTTTGTTCTACGAATTTATCAGCACCTGCTCCACAGATTGGACATTTTTCTGGTGCTTTTTCTCCTTCATAAACATATCCACAAATTGTACAAACAAATTTTTTCATAATAAAATCCTCCTAATATTATGTCTCCATATTTTTCATCCATAGGTTATTAAGAAAATTATCCTACTAAATCTCTTTCTTTATAATCTATAGATTTAATCTGTTAATTTTTTCTTAACCTTTATTAATATTATATAATAATAATTTTCCATTATCAACATATTTTAAATAATTTATACTTTTAATAAAAAATAATCCTTTATCAATTTTTTTATATTAAAATTTAAGTTCAAACTATTATTTATTGTAATAAAACTATTCATATTTTATCATTTCAATTTTTCATACAAAAAAGAAGGGATTTTTATCAAAATATAATAAGAAAACTTACAAACATATTTAGAAAATTAACATCTAATTTCCTCGTAATGTTTGTAAGTTTTATAAAAAGTTATTTTGATATAAGCCCTTCTCTCAATAAAATAATGCTTAGTCTTGAGAATAAATTTTCTAACAAATTAACAACTTAAAAGCCCTTAACTATATTAATAATTTTAACGAAATATTTTATAATATATTTCTTATAAAAGGCATATTATCTTACCACTTTACCAAAAGGCATAAGAGATAATTTAGCCAATTTTAGTGACTGTATTGCAAAAGGTATTCCTATTATTGTAATAGCAAACATAGCTGCACTTATTAAATTTCCTAGAGCTAATGTAAATCCACCAAAAACTATCCATAATATATTAAGAATAAGATTTCCTGCTCCATCGTCAACAGTTACTACTTCTTTACCAAAAGGAGCTAATTGTAACCCTGCTAATTTAAAACATTGTAATCCAACAGGTATTCCTACTATTGTTATGCACCATATACATCCCCAAAATAACCATCCTAAAGCATTAAAAAATCCACCAAATATCATCCAAATAAGATTTCCTAAACAACTCACTATTTTTCCTCCTTGTATAATAAATATTTAATTTTTATAATAATATTTACTTTGATTATATAAAAAAAATGTTCTATTCTTTCTTAATCTTTTTAAATAAACTAATTTTATATAAAATAACAAAATCATCTTAATACAGTAATTATTTAAAATTAACCTACCTCCAAATACCCTTTTGATTTTAAACTCCATTTTATTTAAATTTTATATAATAAAATCAAAAAGTATTTTAAATAAAATATCATTTTTTTCTTTAGAATTCAACTAATTTTTATATATTTTTTAATTATTTATAATCTTTTTAAATTTATATACTAAATTTTTTAATTTTTTTGTTGACATTTTTCTTTTATGTATATATAATAAGTATTGTCAACAGGACATGCCGAAGTGGCGGAACTGGCAGACGCACAGGACTTAAAATCCTGCGGTGCTAACACACCGTACCGGTTCGATTCCGGTCTTCGGCACCAAAACTCTTAAACTTAGTTTAAGAGTTTTTTTATTTTTGACAAAACTAAAAAAGTCCAAACACAAAAGCTCTATTAGAGTATTTTTATTAGATATAGATAAAACAAACTAATTTCACTGCTGTTAGATTGTTTACCTATATCTAATATTTTTTTCTAATAAAGCCTTTTAGTTTCTATCAAATAATTTTTCTTATTAAGGAAATATTAAACCTTCTAAACACATTTTAAAGTAACTCTGTCTAAAGCTCCTTTATACTTATTAAAAAAATATTGAACCATCTAAACTTTAGATAGTTTATATTTAAATACTTAATTTTTATTGTAATTATAGTTATAAATTAAAACTGTATTGTTTAAATTCTATATAAAAATATTAAATACTAAATATATAACTTATGATTATAATATATTAAAATTTTCTAATTTCTAAGAGCTATTTAGCAGTACCTATGTCTTTTCTAAAATACATTCCCTCAAAATTAACTTTTTCTATATTTTTATATGCATTTTCTTTAGCTTCTTCTAAAGTTTTTCCTTTACCTACTACAGAAAGTACTCTTCCTCCACTAGTTACTAAGGTATCCCCTTCTTTTTTTGCTCCAGCTATAAAGTATTCTCCCTTAAGACTTTCATCTATACTTATTTCATAACCTTTTTCATAAGCCTCTGGGTATCCCTTTGATGATAAAACAACATTAACGCAATATCCTTCATTCCATTTAATAGTTGTTTCATTTAATTTTTCATCTAGTGCATTTAGTATTATGTCTACTAAATCACTTTCCATTAAAGATAAAACACTTTGTGTTTCTGGATCTCCCATCCTAACATTATATTCTAAAAGTTTAGCCCCTTCTTCTGTTATCATTATTCCAAAGAAAATAACTCCTTTAAAGTCAAAACCTTCTTCTCTTATACCTATTAAAGTTTTATCTAATATATTTTCATAAAAATCAGCTAAAACCTCTTCAGTAACATATTTATTAGGAGAAACAACTCCCATTCCCCCTGTATTTTTACCTTTATTTCCATCAAATATTTGTTTGTGATCCTTAGCAGATAAAAATGGTAATATTACTTTTCCATCTGTAACTGAAAGTATTGATGCCTCAACCCCTTGCAAAAATTCTTCTACTACTATTTTCTTACCTGCTCCCTTAAATACATCCTCTATCATAAATAAATCTAGTGTTTCTATTGCCTGATTTTTATTTTCACATATTACAACACCTTTACCAGCTGCTAACCCATCAGCCTTTATGACTCTTGGATACTTACAATTTTCTAAATAACTTTTAGCTTCTTCATAATCATAGAAAACTTCGTAATCAGCTGTCTTAACACCATACTTTTTCATAAAATCCTTAGAAAAACTTTTACTACCTTCAAGCATAGCTCCAGCTTTATCAGGTCCAAATATTTTTAATCCTTCCTCCTTAAAAGCATCAACTATACCATTAATAAGCGGCTCTTCTGGTCCTACAACAGTTAAATCAATATTGTTATTTTTAGCAAATTTTAATAAATCACAAATCTTAGTAAGCTCTATATTTTCACATTTATTTTCCTTAGCTGTTCCTCCATTTCCTGGAGCCACATAAATTTTTTCTACTTTAGGACTTTTTCCTAATTTCCATGCTAAAGCATGCTCTCTTCCACCAGATCCGACTAAAAGTATCTTCATATATAAAAGGTCATATAAATTAAGCTTAGTTTAAATAGTTTTTAACTTATATAATTAACTATTTAAAATTCAAATTAACTATATGACCTAATTCACCTCCTAAAATCTATTTATTTCTAATGTTTAAAATGTCTAATTCCTGTAAATACCATGCTTATTCCATGTTCATTACAAGCCTCTATAGACTCCTCATCTCTAATAGATCCACCTGGTTGAATTATTGCTTTTATTCCATTTTTAGCCGCTTCGTCAACACAATCTCTAAATGGGAAGAAAGCATCTGATGCTAATACTGCTCCACCTTTTCCTCTTTCTAAAGCTTCTTTAGTAGCCCAAATTCTATTAACTTGTCCTCCACCAATACCAGTGGCAACTCCATCTTTTACAACTACTATAGCATTAGATTTTACATATTTCACAACCTTCATTCCAAAGATCATATCTCTTAATTCCATTTCTGTTGGCTCTTTTTCAGTTACAACCTTATACTCATTAGCTAGTTTATTATCTTCTCCTTGAACTAATATTCCACCATCTACTGTTACCATGTAATTTTTAGCCTGAGGAGTATTCTTACATTTTATAACTCTTAAATTCTTTTTACTTCTTAATACTTCTAAAGCATCTTCATCAAAATCCGGTGCTGCTACCACCTCTAAGAAAATTTTAACCATTTCCTCTGCTGTAGCCTTATCTATCTTTCTATTTATAGCAACTATTCCACCAAATATTGAAACTGGATCAGCATCATAAGCCTTTAAATAAACCTCTTTTGAACTTTCTCCTACAGCTACCCCACAAGGTGTATTATGTTTTAATGCACAGCAAGCTGTTTCTTCAAATTCACAAGCAACCTTCCATGCTATATCTAAATCCTTTATATTATTGTAAGATAAAGCTTTTCCATTTAAAATTTCAAAGCTATTCATAGCTCCATCAAATTCTGTTGAACTATAATAAGCAGCTCCTTGATGTGGATTTTCTCCATATCTAAGATCTTGAATTTTCTTATATGAAACTGATAGATATTCTGGATATTCCTCTTCTCCCTCTAGTAAGAAGTTAGAAATTGCAGCATCATAAGCACTCATTAAGTTAAATACTTTTCCTGCAAGAGTTTTTCTTAATTTCAATGAAACACAATTATTTTCTTTAATTTCATTCATTACTTTTTCATAATCTTTTTTATCTGAAAGAACTACTACATCTTTAAAATTCTTAGCTGCCGCTCTTAACATTGTTGGTCCACCTATATCAATAAACTCAACCTTTTCTTCAAAGCTTAAATCCTCTCTAACTTTTTCAAAGAAAGGATATAAATTTACAACTACATAATCTATAGTATTTATTTCTCTCTCTTCTAAAGTTTTCATATGCTCTTTATTATCTCTTATTGCTAATATTCCAGCATGAACTAAAGGATGAAGAGTTTTTACTCTTCCATCTAGCATTTCTGGGAAGTCAGTTATTTCACTTATCTCTTTAACCTCTATGTTATTTTCTTTTAAATATTTATAAGTTCCACCACTTGATATTATTTCTACATCTCTATCTCTTAAAAATTTTGCAAGTTCTAAAACTCTATCTTTATCAAAAACACTTATTAAAGCTCTCTTTTTCATTAAAAGACCTCCCTAGTTTAATATTTTCACTTTTCCATTATGAATTTCTATTTTTTCTTCGCATAAGTACTTAACAATTCTAGGTAGCAATATATGCTCCTTCTCTAAAACCTTTTTTTGAAGACTTTCTGGAGTGTCTTCAAAATTAACTTCAACTATTTCTTGTGCAATAATAGCTCCTCCATCAACTTCATCATTAACAAAGTGAACTGTACACCCAGAAAATTTCACTCCCTTTTCTATAGCTGCCTTATGTACATTTATTCCATACATTTTATTTCCACAGAAAGAAGGAATAAGAGATGGATGGATATTAATTATCCTATTTCCATACTCTTCTAAAAGTTTTCCTTTTAATATTGAAAGATAGCCTGCTAGTACAATTAAATCAATATTATTTTCCTTAGCAAGTCTTAAGATTTCATCTGAAGTTTTATCTCCAAACTCTTTTTTAGAAACAACTGCTGTTTTTATACCCTGTTTTTCAGCCCTTTCTAAGGCAAAAATACCCTCCTTACTTCCAATAACCAAAGACATTTCTCCATTTATATTTCCATTATCTATATTATCTAAAATTGATTGAAGGTTAGATCCACTGCCAGAAGCTAATACAGCTATTTTATACAAACTCCTTCACCTCCAGCATTTATATACCCAATCTCAAAAGCTTTTTCTCCTTGCTTTGAAAGTTCTTTTAAAACCTCTTCAACCTCATCTTCCTCAACACATAAAACAAACCCTATACCCATGTTGAAAGTGTTATACATTTCCTCTTCTTGAACTCCAAGTTCCATAAGCTTTTTAAATATTTCTGGAATCTCATAACTATTTTTATTTATTACTATACTAAGTCCTTCTTCGCTTAACATTCTTGGAAGATTTTCATAAAATCCTCCCCCAGTTACATGAGCCATACCCTTAATATTAAATTTTTCTAAAAGACTTAATACAGGTTTAACATAAATCTTTGTAGGAGTTAATAATTCTTCCCAAATAGCTTTTCCATTAAAATCTTCATCTAAGTTTTTAAACACCTTTCTTATAAGAGAATATCCATTTGAATGAACTCCTGAAGAAGCAATTCCTATAAGCTTGTCACCACTCTTTATATCTTTGCCATTTATTATTTTATCCTTGTCTACTATTCCTACTGCGAAACCAGCAATATCATAATCTCCTTCTTTATACATACCTGGCATTTCAGCAGTTTCTCCTCCAATTAAAGAGCACTGAGACTTAATACATCCTTCAGCCACTCCCTTTACCAAATCAGAAGAAACCTCAGCTTCAAGTTTTCCACAAGCTATATAATCTAAGAAGAATAATGGTTTAGCTCCATGACATAAAATATCATTAACACACATTGCAACACAGTCAATTCCAACAGTATCAAACTTTCTTTTCTTACAAGCAATATCAAGCTTTGTTCCCACTCCATCTGTTCCAGAAACTAAAACTGGTTTCTTATATCCCTCTGGAAGTTCAACCATGCCAGCAAAAGATCCTAATCCGTTTAATACATATTCACTCATTGTTTTTTTTGCATATTCTTTTATTAATTTTACTGATCTATATCCTTCTTCAATATTTACTCCTGCTTCTTTGTAAGTTAGCATTTAATTCTCCACCCTTTCAAGATTATCCTCTAAAGCTTCCATAGGCGCTGCAACTGGATAAACCCCACTAAAGCATCCTACACAGAAATTTCTTCTACCTTCAAAACTTTCGTACATTCCTTCTAAACTTAAATACCCTAGAGAATCACAACCTATCATCTCTCTAATTTCTTCTACACTTCTACTTGCTCCAATTAACTGACTTCTGTATGGTGTATCAATGCCAAAATAACATGGATATTTAACCATTGGTGATGCAACTAGAAAATGAACTTCCTTAGCACCAGCTCTTCTTAAAGATTCAATTAAATGTTTAGAAGTTGTTCCTCTAACAATAGAATCATCTATTAAAATAACTCTTTTTCCATTTACATTAACTTTTAAAGGATTAAGCTTTACAGCTACAGCTCTATCCCTAATTTCTTGTGATGGTGATATAAATGTTCTTCCTATATATCTATTTTTCACAAATCCAACCTCATAAGGAATTCCTGAAGCCTTAGCATATCCCATAGCAGCTGGTATTCCTGAATCTGGTACAGCTACCACAATATCAGCATCTATTGGATATTCTTTAAATAATATTTCTCCTTGCTTAACCCTTGTAGTTTGAACATCTAAACCATCAATTACTGAATCTGGTCTTGCAAAGTATATATATTCAAAAGCACAGGTTTGGCAAACAGTATTTTCTGAATATCTATAACTTTTAATCCCATCATTATCTATAACCACTATTTCTCCTGGTTTTATATCTCTCACAAACTCTGCTCCAATTGTGTCTAAAGCACAACTTTCTGAAGTTAATATATATCCTTCTTCAAATTTTCCTAAGCATAAAGGTCTAATTCCATGCGGATCTCTTATACCTATTAGCTTATCCTTAGTCATTATTACCATAGCGAAAGAACCTTTAACCGCTGATATAGCATCAATTACAGCCCTCTCAATCCCTTTTTTAGCGCCTCTAGCAACTAAGCTTGTAATCACCTCAGAATCAACACTAGTATGGAAAACTTGTCCCCCATCCTCTAAAAGACTTCTTATTACATCTGCATTAACTAAATTACCATTATGAGCAGTAGATATAGGACCAAGTTTAGTATTACTAACTAAAGGTTGTGCATTTTCAACAGTTTTAGCTCCTGCTGTAGAATATCTAACATGTCCTATTGATATATAACCATTAAATTCTCTAAGTCTCTTTAAATCTTCAGCTTCAAAGGCTTCTGTTAAAACACCTAACCCCTTATGAACTTTTATATCTTCTCCATTTGCTACTGCAATGCCAGCACTTTCTTGTCCTCTATGTTGAAGAGCATAAAGTCCATAATAATTTATAGAAGCAACATCTATTGGTTTATTTGCGAAAACTCCAAAAACTCCGCATTCATCTTTGAATTTATCATTTTGTGGATCCATAATATCAAAATTTGGCTTCACCATATTTTCTACTCCTCTTACTACCTAATTTCTTAGTCTATTTAAAACCTCTCTATAGCCATTTATTACATTACCCATATCTCTTCTAAATCTGTCTTTATCCATTTTTTCTCCTGTTGTAGCATCCCAAAATCTACAAGTATCTGGTGAAATTTCATCAGCTAATAATATCTCTCCGTTATATCTTCCAAACTCTAATTTAAAATCTATTAAGTTGATATTTTGTTTTTTGAAAGCTTCTTTTAAAATTTCATTTACTTTAGAAGTTATTTCATAAATTTTATTTAATTCTTCAAAAGTTGTAGCTCCAATTCCTACAGCATGATAGTCATTTATAAGTGGATCTCCTAAAGAATCATCCTTGTATGATAATTCAAAAACTGTAGTCTTTAATTCATATCCTTCTTCAAGACCTAGTCTCTTAGCCATACTTCCAGCTGCCACATTTCTAACTATTACTTCTAAAGGAACTATTTCAACTTTCTTACATAATTGGTCTCTATCATTTAACTTCTCTACAAAGTGAGTTTTTATTCCTTCTTTATTTAACATCTCAAAGATAAGACTAGTAATTTCGTTGTTTAATACTCCCTTGCTTTCTATTTGAGCTTTTTTTTCTCCATTGAAAGCTGTAGCATCATCCTTATAATGAACAATTACCATATCAGCTTTATCTGTTGCATATATTTTTTTAGCTTTTCCCTCATATAACATTTCTAGTTGATTTACCATTATAATTCCACTCCTTCTCCATTTTCTGCTATGAATTTATGTTTCATGTCGATTCTAAATTGTATTAATTTTTCTCTTAGTTCTGGATATTTTAATGAAAGCATTTGGACTGCTAACATTCCTGCATTATAACTATTATTTATACCAACAGTGGCTACAGGAATTGATTTTGGCATTTGAACTATTGATAGTAATGCATCCATTCCCCCTACTGCTGCTCTTACTGGAACTCCTATTACAGGAAGTATAGTATGAGAAGCTATAACTCCAGGAAGATGTGCAGCTAATCCTGCTCCAGCTATTATTACTTCACAGCCTTCTTTCTCAATTTTTTCTAAAGTTTCAATAAGTTTTTCTGGAACCCTATGAGCTGATAAAACATAAGCGTTATAAGGAATTCCAAACTCTTTAAGAGCATTTCCTGCTCCCTTCATAACATCTATATCTGATTTACTTCCAAAAAATATTGCTACCTTCATTAAAATTTCCTCCCTATATTTTAAAGTTTTAATAATACTTATTTTCTAGATAACCCTAAAGACCTAACTTAATTTCAAAAAGTTTCTATAATATATTTTTAAATAATATTTAAAGCTTAGAACTTAAGTGAAAATTTAATTTCTTAACTGGTTATACCCATCTTATGAAATATATGCTTTATGAAATTTTTAAGATAGAAATTTATAATCTTCTTAAAAAGTTAGAGATAATATATAATATAAAACCTTAATTTCTTAATTAAGCTAGTCCTCTAGTTCTATCTAAGAAATAATTTAAAACTTATAAACTTATTTTCTAAAATAATCTACACCTGATTTAAATAATTTTTGATCAAATTCTCCTGGTATGTTTTTATAAAGATTGTCTCCAATTCTCTCTGAATGACCCATCTTACCTAGGATTCTTCCATCTCTACTTGTTATTCCTTCTATTGCTAAAGATGAACCATTAGGATTATACGGCATATTCATAGCCATATTTCCTTCTAAGTCTACATACTGAGTAGCTATTTGATCATTTTCTACTAACTCTTTTATTAAAGCTTCTGGCGCAACAAATCTTCCTTCTCCATGTGATATTGGAATACTGTGTACCTCTCCAAGAGAAACCTCATTAAACCAAGGAGATTTCTTAGATGTAATTTTAGTTCTAACTATGGATGACATATGTCTATTTATATTGTTATAAGTTAAGGTTGCCATATCTTCTTCAATATCAATTATTTTTCCGTATGGAAGAAGTCCTAACTTAATTAAGGCTTGGAAGCCATTACAAATTCCAAGTATTAATCCATCTCTCTCATTTAAAAGCTTCATAACTGAATCTTTTATCTTAGGATTTCTAAATATTGTTGCTATAAATTTAGCTGATCCATCTGGCTCATCTCCTGCTGAGAATCCCCCTGGCAACATAATTATTTGAGCCTGATCAATTTCTTTTTTAAGCATATTTATTGAATCAATTAAGGCTTCCTTATTTAAATTTCTGATTATAACTTCATGTACATCAGCACCTTCTTTTTCAAAGGCCCTTCTACAATCATACTCACAGTTAGTTCCTGGGAATACTGGTATAACTACTCTTGGCTTTTCTACCCTTGTTATCTTTGATTTAAGTTTTTCTTCTATATGCATTTGTCCATTATCTAAAATATTAGCCCCATCTTTACCATTACTTATTAAGTCTGAAACGCATTCCTCTTTATCTTCTGTTTTAGATTTAAATACATCCTCAAGCTTTTCTTCATAAGATTTTTCTAATTCCTTTAGAGAAACCTCAAAGTCATATTCTTCACATTTTATAACCGCATCTTTTATTGTGCTTCCTATAACCTTATAATTAGTTCCCTTAAATTCCTCCTCAAGGTTAACCCCTTCTTTAACCTCTAATATTAAACTTCCATAATTAAATCCAAAAAGTTCTTCTTTAGAAATATTATTTAATATTGCCCCGATTCTATTTCCTAGTGACATCTTAGTAATTCCTTCTGATACTCCACCAAACTTAAGAGAGTATGCTGAAACCACCATTTCTTCTCCTATTAACTTATAAAGTTTTTCTAAGTTATTTTTAAATCCATCTATTTCTAAAGTTCCATCTTCTAATTTTTCACCTTTCATAAGAACTAAAGTTGATCCTATATTTTTAAACTCAGGTGAAATAATTCTTGAAGCCTTTTCAAGACCTACTGCAAAGGAAACTAAAGTTGGTGGAACATTTAACTCTCCAAAGCTACCTGACATTGAATCTTTTCCACCTATTGCAGGTAATCCTAAATCCATTTGTGCCTTATAAGCTCCTAGTAATGCTGAAAAAGGCTTGCCCCATTTTTCTTCATCTCTTAATAATTTTTCAAAATATTCTTGGAAAGTTAATCTAACTTTTTTATAATCTCCTCCCATAGCAGCTATTTTAGTTACTGATTCAATAACTGAATAAAATGCCATGTGGAATGGACTCCATACTCCTAAATATGGATTAAATCCATATGTCATTAAAGAAGCATCTTTACTTTCTCCTCCTAGTACAGGAATTTTAGCAGCCATGCCCTCTGCTGGTGTTAATTGATATTTCCCGCCTAAAGGCATAAGAACTGTTCCTCCACCTATAGTTGAATCAAATCTCTCAATTAATCCTTTTTGACTACAAACATTTAAATTTCTTAAAGATTTTAGCCATTCCTCTTTAACGTCACAGTTTTTAATTTCATATGGATAAACACTTGGTGATTTTACTTTTAAAGAAATTTCTTGTTTTGCCCCATTTGTATCTAAGAAACTTCTCTTTATATCAACTATAGTTTTATCCTTCCAATTCATTCTTAACCTATCAGTATCTGTAACTTCAGCCACAATTGTAGCTTCTAAATTCTCTTCTTCTGAAAGTTTTATAAATCTATCTGCATTTTCAGAGGAAATAACAACAGCCATTCTTTCTTGAGATTCTGATATAGCAAGTTCAGTTCCATCTAATCCCTCATATTTTTTAGGAACCTTATTTAAATCTATATCAATTCCTCTGCATAATTCTCCAATTGCTACTGATACTCCACCAGCTCCAAAGTCATTACATCTTTTTATCATTTGAGCTACTTCTTTGTTTCTAAAAAGTCTTTGAATTTTTCTCTCTGTTGGAGCATTTCCTTTTTGAACTTCTGCTCCACATTGATTTATTGATTCTTCTGTGTGTTCCTTTGAAGAACCTGTAGCCCCACCAATACCATCTCTTCCAGTTCTTCCTCCAAGAAGTATTACAATATCTCCCTTTGAAGGTTCCAGTCTTATTACATTTTCCTTTGGCGTGGCAGCTATAACTGCTCCTACTTCCATTCTCTTAGCCGCATAATTTGGATGATAAATTTCTGATACTTGTCCAGTTGCAAGGCCTATTTGATTTCCATATGAGCTATATCCATGAGCAGCTCCTAAAGTTATTTTTCTTTGAGGTAATTTGCCCTTTAAAGTTTCACAAATTTCAACTGTTGGATCTGCTGAACCTGTAACTCTCATAGCTTGGTAAACATAACTTCTTCCTGAAAGGGGATCCCTAATAGCTCCCCCTAAACAAGTGGCTGCCCCTCCAAAAGGCTCTATTTCTGTTGGGTGATTATGTGTCTCATTTTTAAACATTAAAAGATATTCTTCAGTTCCCTTATCTGTTTCTATTTCTATATTTATAGAACAAGCATTTATTTCTTCTGAAACATCTAAATCATCAAGTTTTCCTCTTTTTCTTAGCTCCTTCATGGCTATTGTGGCTAAATCCATTAACTTAACTTCTTTAGTATTTAAGTTCTCCCCATAAACATAGGCTCTTGAATTTTTATAATCTTCATAAGCCTTTTTAATAGGTTCTGAATACTTGCCCTCTTCTATATAAACATCTTTTATTATTGTTTCAAAAGTTGTGTGTCTACAATGATCTGACCAATAAGTATCAATAACCTTAATCTCAGTTATTGTTGGATTTCTATCCTCTGATTTAAAATAATCTCTTATTAGTTTTAAATCTTCTAAACTCATAGCTAAAGATTTTTCTCTATGGAAATTTTTAAGTCCCTCTTCATTTAAATCTAAAAAGCCATCTAAAACCTTAACCTCATTAGGTTCCTCTAAGTTTTCTTCTAAGACTTTTGCAAGTGGACTAACTTCCCTTGAATCAACAGGATTAATGTAATAATATTTTATTTTCTTTATCTCTTCCTCATTTAAATTCCCTTTTAAAATAATTACTTTTGATGATTTAACAGGAATTTTTTCCTCCTCAGTAAGAAGCATTATACACTCTGAAGCTGAATCAGCTCTTTGATCATACTGTCCTGGTAAATATTCAACACCAAAAGCAATTTCATCTTGTCCTATTTCAAAATTTTCCTCATATACTCTATCTACTGGAGCTTCTGACAAAATAGTATTTACAGTTCTTACATACTGTTCTTCTTCCATATCTCCTAATATGTATTTATTTAAAACTCTTACATCCTCCAAAGCTTCAATCCCTAAATTATCTTTAAAATCCTTAAGTAATATCTGACTTTCCACATTAAAACCAGCTTTTTTTTCTACAAATACCATTCTAATACCAGACATTTTAATCCCCCATTCAAAACACGAACATTATTAATGATTAAAAATTAATCATTCGTTAATTAAACATTACCACCTTAAATACGTATTGTCAATATTTAAAATTATTTAAACATTCGTTTTTTAGGCAATTTTAGACGTATTTATATTATTTTTATTAAACAAAGTTCGTATTTAAGAACAAAAATAGAGATATATTAAAAGTCTTGAATAATATTTTTTAATATATCTCCAATATATTTAGTCTTCTCTTAAAAGATTTATATCCTTTCCTTCTAGAATCTTATTCATATTTCTTATAGAGCACATTTTTCCACACATTGTACAACTATCTTTATGTTCAGGAGTAGATTCTTTTCTGTATCTAATAGCTTTTTCACTATCTATTGCTAAAGAAAACATCTCGTCCCAATCTAATCTTTTCCTAGCATCACTCATTTTATTATCTATATCTCTTGCCCCTGAAATTCCTTTTGCTATGTCAGCTGCATGAGCTGCTATCTTTGTGGCAACTATTCCTTCCCTTACATCCTCTAAATTAGGAAGTCTTAAATGTTCTGCTGGTGTTACATAACAAAGAAAATCTGCTCCATAAGAAGCTGCCATAGCCCCTCCTATAGCACTTGTTATATGATCATATCCTGGTGCAATATCAGTTACTATTGGTCCTAAAACATAAAATGGTGCTCCATGGCATAATTTTTTCTCTAATAAAACATTAGCTTCTATTTCATTCATTGCCATATGCCCTGGACCCTCTATTATTACTTGTACATTTCTTTCCCAAGCTCTTTTTGTTAGTTCTCCAAGAGTAATTAATTCTTTGATTTGTACAGCATCAGTTGCATCAGCTATTGAACCTGGTCTACAAGCATCCCCTAAGCTTAAAGTTAAATCATACTTTTCACATATATCTAATAATCTATCAAAATATTCATAGAAAGGATTTTCTCTATTATTTAATTCCATCCATGCAAAAAGAAGAGATCCTCCTCTAGAAACTATATTAGTAAGTCTTTTATTTCTTCTAAAAGTTTCAATTGTTTCTCTATTTAATCCAGCATGTATAGTAACAAAATCAACTCCATCCTTTGCATGTTTTTCTACAACTTCAAAAAATTCATCAACAGTTATATCTTTAAGTTCTTTATCATAGAAACCTACTACATCATACATTGGTACAGTTCCTATCATAGCCGTAGAAACTTCTACAAGTCTTTTTCTAAAATCATAAGTTTTACCATAATTACTTAAATCCATTATAGATTCTGCATTCATATCTATTGCTTTTTTAACTTTTTCTAACTCTAATTCTATATTGGCACAGTCCTTTGAAATTCCTAGGTTAACATTTATTTTAGTTCTTAACCCTTGTCCAACACCTTCTGCACTTATACTTTTATGATTTTTATTAGCTGGTATTACAATTTTTCCTTCAGCCATTAAATTCATTAAAGTTTCAATATTAATTCCTTCTTTTTCTGCAACTACTTGCATTTCCTTTGTTATTATTCCTTTTTTAGCAGCATCCATTTGAGTTGTATAATTCATATTAGTTCTCCTTATTTTAATTTTTTAACTGCGCAGTTAAATTAATATAGGATCCTATTTTTTTATAAAAAATAAAAGCTTGCCATAAGGCAAGCTTAATAAACACTTATATAGATACATTTATACCTTTTTAAAGCATAAATATAAATAAACAACAGTTTATGCTTCCCTACGGTAGTACTAACTACATCAGGTTTTAAGGGTTAGATAGATATTATCCTCTCAGCATATAAAATGCACCCCTAGCACTTACGATTAAATATTCACTTTTTTTAAATTATACTATCAATTTTTTTCAATTTCAAGTAAATTTATAAAAATAAGTAATAATATACTTAATAATTATTTACGTTAAATCTAAAAAAGATATACTAATTAAACCCAAGAAAAATGCAAGTAGAAATTAAAAAAGCTTTAGAATAAGTTCCTATCTCATTCTAAAACTTTCCTAACTATTCCGATTTATATATTATAATTTAAGTTTTCTCTACAAAACAATGGAATTTTAAAAGCCTGTATGACCAAATCCACCACCTCTATTTACACTTTTAAGTTTAGAAACGTCATCTGTTTTTATAAAATTAGCTTTATAATATTTTGCTAAAACCATCTGAGCAATTCTATTTCCTTTTTTTATGTATATAGTTCCATATGGATTTCCGTTCTTATCTAAATAAATATATGTCTTTAATAACTTTTTATAAGCTTTTTTTCCTTCATCCTCATAAGAACTTATATCATGTCCTTTAGATTCTAAGTAATCTTTTAATCTTACTTCAGTATAATTATTTTTTAAATCATCTAATATACTTATATCATTAGCTATTTCATAAGGAAGATTGGCTATATTATAATTATTTTCTAAAATTACTGATATATCACTAACTGAATCAGCATCAATAGTTCCTATTGAGTTTGAAATTTTCAAGTTTGTTCTTAAAGAAAGTCCACTTCTAGCCCTAATTTGAAGCTCCATGTTATCAGGAATTGCAAACTTTAATCCTAGTGGAATTGCAACCTTTTCAAAGGGTCTTATAACCATATCCTCTGCTGCAAAAAGGTCTGCTCCTGCGGCTAAGGGTGTTTCATATTTAGGTGTTTCTCCATTTTTATCGTATTGAATATATACATCTCTCACTCTTTGTTCTCCAGCCATAAAATTCACCTCCATCTTTAGTAAAAATTATATTTTAAAATCCCCCTATTAACAAATGTGTAAATCATCCATATTCTTAACTAAAAGTTGTATTATTAACATTTTGTTAATATATTTTCTTTATTCTTACATTTACAACTTATTACTTTTATTAAGAATTTTTTTATAGAAAAACTTAATTTTCTATAAAAAAATAACAGGTTTAATGGATCTAACCTGTTACTTTTTACTTATTTAAAATAATTTTTAAAAATTATTTCTATTCATGTTATATATACAAATCCCAGCAATAGCACCTGTTATAAATACAGTTAATAAGTTCCATATCTTAAATATATAAACTCCAAAATAATGAACTAACACAATTAAAATTAAAGCTATAAATATGTGGATAATCCATTCCCACTTAGGCTCTATTTTAAAAGCTCCAAACATTTTATCAGTTAACCTTATTTTTTTATCAATTAATCCATATAAAACAGCAAATAGAATTGTTGATATAACAAACACTAATGCTTCCAATATATTTTGTAATAAAAGCATTCTATCCATAGTTTCTTCCCTTTCAATTCATCCTTAATAGCTATATTATACCATTTTAAAGAATAGTAAGTGAACTTTACAATTAAAATTAATATATCATTTAGACTTTAAATCCACCTAATCTATGGAGATAATACTATTCCTTATTTTTAGTCTAAACCTAAAGAATAAACTAATAAAAATATATCTTTTTACAAATTATTTTTTAAAGGAAGCAATTAAAATTCCAATAAAAATTCCATTTATACTTGAAACCACAAGGTTTCCAATTCTGTAAGGAATACTTAAGTATTTAAATATTATGTAACTTAAAACTAAAACTATTATTGCAGTTATTATAACTATTAAATCATATATAAACTTATCCTTAAAACTTTTATGTCCCCACAAAATTCTAGTATTGCTATCCCTAAGTTTATATAAGAAAAATAACACTATAATTATTCCAATAACAGTACTTGTATGTTGAACTAACTTATATATATAAATTTCATCTCCGCCAAATATTATAATTTTTTGTTGAAGCCAAGGAATGTGACGCACAAAAAATCCAGTTTTATGAGTAAATCCATCCCATAAAACATGGGTAATCATTCCTAATAAAGCCGAATATATGAAAACAATTACTTCTTTCCATGAATGCAAGCCAAATTGTTCTGTTCTTAAGTAACCATACCAGTTATCTAAAGGTCTCGGCAAATGACTTATAAGTGGAGATTTTATAAAGTTATGAAAAATATACGCTAATAAAATACATAAAGGCAAATTTAATATAAAAAAGCCTAATATTTGGTGTCCTAAATTTCCATAAGGTCTAAAATTAAGAAAATATATAAAATCTGGAGCCATACTCCCTAAAATTAAAGCTGTAAGATTAAACTTTTTATTCTTTAAAAAAACCACAGCTGCTGGATGCGCTAGGGTAAAAGGCATACTTACTCCCCCTTATTATATTGAATATTATCCAATTATAACATATAAAAGACTAAGTAAAAACGACTAAAATTTTTCTTTTAATCCATTAACATGAAACCTATTTATTTGAATTATTTTTTTGTACTAAATAAATAAGAATATTATTCAAAATAAATATTATAAAAAATATTATTTTATTTATTTGAGACTCTACTGAAGTTATTGCAAGAAACAAAATAACATTAATTATTAATAACCATAACTCATGCTTCTTTAAAAATTCCATTTCAATACAACCCCTTATTAATATTTCATTCATATTGTAGCATATTTTGTAACTTTTTGTTAACAATGTATTTTAAAGCTAAAAACATAAAATTAAAAAGTGTTAGAAACATATTTAGAAATGGTTACTTCTAACACTCTTACTCAATTATTAAAAATTACTTATTTAATGTTTTTACTGATACTTCACCTGAATTTAAGTATTCTATTTCCCCATTTTCATACTTAACAACTAAAGCTCCCTCATCAGTAATATCAATTGCCAATCCTTTATTCAGCTTATTATTCTTTAAAAAACTTACTTCTTTTCCTAATACCAAAGATAAAATTCTATACTCTGTCATTATGCTTTTATCCTCTAAATTTTCACATAATTCAAAAAGTTCATTTAAAATTTCAGCAACTAACTGATTTCTCGTAATAGCTGGCTTTTCTCCTTCAAATATTGATCCTGCAATATTTTTTATATCTTCAGGGAAATCTTTTGAATCAGTTTTAAAATTCACTCCAATTCCAACAACAACATTCTCGACTCTTCCACTCTCAAAGTTTCCTGTTGCCTCTGTTAATATGCCGCAAATTTTTTTATCTTCTAAAAATATATCATTAACCCACTTTATTTTAGGTCTTTTTTTAGTTAATGTTTCTATTGCCCTACAAACAGATATGGCTGCTGAGGTTGTTATATGTATAGCCTTTGAAAGTTCTATGTTAGGTCTTAAAATAACACTCATATATATTCCTTTGTTAGAAGGTGAAAAGAACTTTCTTTGAAATCTCCCCCTACCTGCTGTTTGTTCCTCTGCAATTAATATGGTTCCATGGGGTATATCATTATCCATTAAAAGCTTCTTAGCTTCTTGATTAGTAGAATCTATAGTTTTATACACCCTTATATAGTTTTCACGGTATTTATGATTTAAAAATATTTTTATTCCCTCTGCTGATATTAAGTCATTATCCTTTGTTAATTGATATCCTCTATTGGTAACAGCAGAAATATTGTATCCCTCTCCCCTTAAGGATTTTATAGCCTTCCATATAGCTGCCCTAGAAACTGATAAATGTTTAGCTAATTCTTCTCCTGATATACTTCTCTCCCTATTTTCTTCTAGAATCTTAAGTACTGACTCTTTAACCGACATTGAACTAGCCTCCTAATTTATTCCTATTATTTATATAATTTATTTTTAAAGCTTATTAAAACTAATTTTCTTTAGATATTAATTAATACTCTCCTTGATTATATTTTTTATGCCTATTATTGACAACCTTTTTTAATATTTAAGTCTACAATATAAATCTCAAAATAATTTTTTATACAAAAAAGGCTAGCAACTTTTAATGTTACTAACCTTTCCATAAAAATTATTTAAATTCTATTGCTCTAATTTCTCTTAATGATTTTAAAACATCCTCATTAATATTTACTAGTGCTTCTTCTAAGATAGAATAAATATTTCTAGCCTTTTCTAAGATATTTTTTATATTTTCATTTACTTCGTATTTTTTATAAACTGCAACAAAATCAAAAATTATTGCTAAGGCTCTCTTTAAATTATCTCTTAAATTGTCTTTAAACCCTGGTGTTCCTAAAACATATTCATTTGAAAACACTTTAGGTTCCTCTAAGTATATATTTAATTTTTCTTTTACTAAAGACATAGCATTTAAATAATCATCATTACAAGTTGAAATTAACCCCTCATTAATTTTTATGTCTTTTTCCATTTAAATCATCTCCTTAACTCTTTCATTAGTTCTTTAAAGATAATTAATTATAGTTTTTGTGTGGTTTTTTATTTATATAAAAAATTTTGGATTTTAATTTATAATAAAGCACTAAAAATAATAAAATATTTATTCTCAGTAATATGATTATATCCTACAAAAAGAAAAAAGAAAATAATTTTCCAATTTTCATTTAAAATTTTGTTAATAATCAAAAATTTAACTTTTATTATTTAAGCTTATTTTTTTATTTTCATGTATAATTTAAATAAAACTAACTAGGTGGTGTTTAAGGTGAATTATATTGAAGATATAAAAAATTATATTCCTTTTAATGAACAAGAAGAAAAAGATAAAGAACTATTTTTAAAATGCTTAAATGATTTTGATGATATTTTAACAAGAGATAACACAATTGCTCATTTAACTAGTTCAGCCTTTGCTGTAAATAAAGAAAGAAATAAATTTTTGATGATTCATCATAACATATATAATTCTTGGGCATGGACTGGCGGTCATTCAGATAATGAAGAAGATCAACTGAAAGTTGCAATGAAGGAATTAAAAGAAGAAACTGGAGTTAAAAATCCTACTCCTCTTTTAGATAAAGCTTTCGCATTAGATGTGTTAACAGTAAATGGACACATAAAAAGAGGAAAATATGTTTCATCCCATCTTCATTTAAATCTTACTTATCTAATAGAATGCTCAGAAGATGAAACTCTTATGCTTAAAGAGGATGAAAATAGTGGTGTTATGTGGATTCCTTTTAATGAAATAAGTAACTATTGTAGTGAACCTCATATGATTCCTATTTATGAAAAATTAATAGAAAAACTTAAATCTCTAGATTAATCTTTTTGATTTCTTATTTTAGTAATTTTAAATTTTAAAATAGCTAACAAATTTTATTTTTTACTCTTATATTTTTATTAAGGTATAAATTTAAATCTAAGTTTTATATATTTAACAATAATATTTTTATTTAGTGATAAGATTGAATAGTTATTCAATCTTATCACTAAACTTAGCTTTTCTCTTTTTATTTTTTTAATATGTTAATCTTCTTTTTTCATAATACTACTTATTGCACCTAATAATGCAAAAATTACATAATATGCATCTGTTGATATACTTAATCCTAAAAGTTCATATAAAGTATTGATGAACATACGATCAAAATTAAATATACTTAATATCCAAGCTATTAACAATCCTCCCAATACTCCACCTAACATAAAAACTATTCCCCCTATATAAATTTAAACTTATTTATTTTTATAATTTTTAAAATAATATAATTACTTAAAATTAATTTAATTAAATGTTAAATTCTAATCTCTAATATAATGCTATGTTTTACCCTTGGAATAAAAAACTAACAAAACAAAAAAATATACACTTAGTTTAAAGATTATTCTCTCTAAACTAAGTGTATATACTAATTGTTATTTCATTGGATTTTTAGAAGTTGATGTCCATTGGTTATCTCCTGCAGTTTTAGGCTGTCTGTCTTTTGCAGGAACCATATTAGGATCTACAGTTGTTGATACCCATTGATTATTTGTTGCTGATTTTAGTTTTTTTCCCATGAATAATTACCTCTTTCTATTTTTTATTGAAACTTGTTCAACCTTATTTTTTGTAATTATATTTTTTTCATCCTAGGTATTTATTAGAAACTTTAATTGACTTATTTTAAACTTTTGATATATAATATATAAAAACTGAATCATTAAAAGCTTTGATTAGGAGTAGTAATATTACCTCATAGCCTAAAGAGAGTTGTGGTTTGCTGTGACACAATGGTATGAAAATATGAACTTGCCTATGAGCATATGTGTGAAAAAAAGCACATACGGGAAAAACCCGTTATAAAATCGAGTGAGGAAAAGAAATTTTCCTAATAAGAGTGGTACCGCGAATATCCTTTCGTCTCTTAAATTTTAAGAGATGGAAGGTTTTTTTATTTGTTTTTATTTGATTCTAGCAAATAATAATTAATTATATAGACTTAGAGGAGGATTAGTTAATGGGTAACTATAGTACTGCCATAGATAAGAAATGGCAAGACAAATGGGCTGAATCAGGCCTTTATAAATTTGATCCAAATAAAGAAGGAGAGAAACTTTACGTTTTAGAAATGTTCTCATACCCTTCTGGTAGCCAATTACATGCAGGTCACTGGTTTAACTATGGACCAGTTGATTCATGGGCTAGATTTAAAAGAATGCAAGGATATAATGTATTCCAACCAATGGGATTCGATGCTTTTGGTTTACCAGCTGAAAACTTTGCTATAAAAACAGGAATACATCCTCAAGATTCTACAATAAAAAATATAGCTAAAATGGAAGAACAATTAAAAGCTATGGGAGCTATGTTTAACTGGGAAAACGAAGTTGTAACTTGCTCACCTGAATATTATAAATGGACTCAATGGCTATTCCTAAAATTATACGAAAAAGGATTAGCTTATAGAAAAAAAGCTCCTGTAAACTGGTGTCCATCATGTCAAACAGTTCTTGCTAACGAGCAAGTAGTTGATGGAGCTTGTGAAAGATGTTCAACAGAAGTTACTAAAAAAGATCTTACTCAATGGTTCTTTAAAATAACTGATTATGCTGATGAATTATTAGATAAATTAGATGGTTTAGATTGGCCAGAAAAAACAGTTTCTATGCAAAAACACTGGATAGGAAGATCAACTGGTTCTCAAGTTAACTTTAAAGTTAAAGATAGTGATTTAAACTTTGATGTATTCACAACAAGAGTTGATACTTTATGCGGAGTTAGCTATGTTGTTTTAGCTCCTGAAAATCCATTAGTAGACGAAATAGTTTCAGCTGAACAAAAAGAAGCTGTTGAAAATTATAAAGAAGAAGCTAAAAAACAATCTGATATAGAAAGACAATCTATTTCAAGAGAAAAAACTGGTGTATTCACTGGTGCATATGCTATTCATCCATTAACAGGTAAAGAAGTTCCTATATGGGTTGGAGACTACGTTCTAGCAACTTACGGAACTGGAGCTGTTATGGCTGTTCCTGCTCATGATGAAAGAGATTTTGCTTTTGCTGAAAAATTCAATCTTCCAATAAATAGAGTTATAGAAGCTAAAGATGGTAGTGAAACTAACCTTCCATTCTGCGAGCACGGTATATTAGTTAACTCTGGTGAATTTGATGGATTAACTACAGATGAAGCTAAAGAAAAAATAGTTGAAAAACTAGCTTCAATGGGTCTTGGAGAAAAGAAAGTTAACTTTAGATTAAGAGACTGGTTAGTTTCAAGACAAAGATACTGGGGAGCTCCAATTCCTGTAGTTTACTGTGAAGAATGTGGTATAGTTCCTGTACCTGAAAGTCAATTACCAGTTGAATTACCATATGATGTTGAATTTGCTCCAGATGGAAAATCTCCACTAGCTAAGAGCGAAGCATTTGTTAATACAACTTGCCCTCACTGCGGAAAACCAGCTAAGAGAGAAACTGATACTTTAGATACTTTCGTATGTTCATCATGGTATTACTTAAGATATCCTGATAATAAAAATACTGAGGCTCCATTTAATCCTGAATTAATCAACAAAATGTTACCAGTTGATAAATACGTTGGTGGACCTGAACATGCTTGTATGCATCTTCTTTACGCAAGATTCATAACTAAAGCCCTAAGAGATATGGGATACCTAAACTTTGATGAACCATTTACTTCATTAACTCACCAAGGATTAATCTTAGGACCAGACGGATTAAAAATGAGTAAATCAAAAGGAAATACAATATCTCCTGATGATTATATAAAAGAATATGGTGCAGATGTATTTAGAATGTACCTAATGTTTGGTTTTGCTTACACTGAAGGTGGAGCTTGGAGTGATGATGGAATCAAATCTGTAAATAGATTCGTTGAAAGAATTGAAAGAATTATAGATACTGCTAGAGAAGCAATCTCAAAAGGTGAAAATAATAAAACTACAATGGATAAGGCTGAAAAAGAGCTTAACTATTGGAGACACAATACTATAAAATCTGTTACTGATGATACAGATAAACTTCAATTTAATACAGCAATAGCTAGAATGATGGAATTCATAAATGCTTTATCTAAATATACTCAAGAGAAAGAAATGAATCTTGATTTCTTAAAAGATGTAGTTTCTGATTATTTAAGATTATTAGCACCATTTGCACCTCACTTCAGTGAAGAACAATGGAGCTTACTTGGAAATTCATACTCAATCTTCAATGAAGCATGGCCAAAATTTGACCCTAAAGCTTTAGTTAAAGACGAAGTTGAAATAGCTATCCAAGTTAACGGAAAAATCAAAAACAAAATAATGGTTTCTTCTGATTTAGATGAAGAAGGAATAAAAGCCGCTGCTTTATCTGATGAGAAAATCATAGCTTCAACAGAAGGAAAAACAGTTGTAAAAGTAATAGTTATAAAAGGTAGACTTGTAAATATAGTTGTTAAGTAATATAATATTAACGTTGCAAATTTTTTAATTGATTAAAAGTTAATACTAATCTTAATAATTAACACTTTTAAATAACAAATTATATATTATACTATAAAAGGTATCTAAACGCTGAGATTTGACTCCGTTTAGATACCTTTAAACTTTACATTGTTATATGATAATTATTTTTATCAACCTTTATTTCTTTTTCAAAAACTTTATAATATTCTGATTCATGTCCTCTTAAATCAATATTGTCCATTAATTTTATATTTTTAACTATATTATTATCTATTGCTTCTAAAAACTCATCTTTATTTCTAACTAACTCTGTTTCCTTTGCAACATTATAATAAGTATATCCAAAGACTCTTTTTTCGTGGATTAACTGATTATTATCACAATTTAAAATTCCACCATCTCTAAACTGTCCCCTTATTTCAATTGGAGAATCTATTTTTATATCTCCTTTTAAATAAACCTTTGAATCTTTTCCTAAAATGTCAAGTCCAACTCCAGATTTATTTTGTAAATCAAGATTATTTAAGGTTACTACTCCATTTTCAATCTTTAATCCATTACCCTTTTCTTGATTATTTACTATTTTACAATCATTAATATGAATATTATTTCCATCTAAAATGTTTACTGCTCTATTAAAGTTAGACTCTATGAAAACATTTTCTAAGGTTATGTCATCTCCTGATATAGTAATAAGGTTATTATTATTTAAAGCTTCATCATCCTTACATACTATATTTAAATTTTTTAGCACAATTCCATCTCCCTGTAGTGTAAAAAAATCTCTATTAAGATTTTCGGCTAATTTAGGAACATAGATACTATATCCTTGACCATCTATTACAACATTTGAACTCTTAATATCTACTCCACTAGAAATTAAATTGCTAAGGTCAATGTCCCTTGATAATTTTATCTCTTCTAAGTTCCCATCATTTATTATTTTTAAGAATTCTTCTGTATCCCCTACTGTTTTTTCTATTCTAAAAATATTATTATATCTTTTACTCTGACTTATACTTTGATTTATAACTGAATTATCTTTGTTTTTTTCTATTAAATTTACTTCTTTGCCTAAAACTACGCTACTGGAGAGGTTATTTACTACTATAGCAGTTGCTATTATTTTTGCCACCTTTTTATGTGCCATACTAAATTCACCTCTTCTTATTATTTTTCTTATATTTCTATTATGAACTAATTATATCACTTTTTGTATAGGTTTTCAAAAAATAAATTATAGATTTTTTTGACATATCATAGATTTTTTTTAACTCTACTAAAATCTTATAATTTATTAATGTATATTTTATGTTTTTAGAACCATATACCTTCAAGGATGCCTTGCTAAATCATGGAAAACAAAGCAATATTCTTTCCTTAATTAAATAAAATAAATACTATGATCTAAAATTTCTATATTACTCTAAATTATATATTCTATTATAATTGAGAAAGTTAAAATTTAAATACAAAAAGGTTATAACATGTTTCATAAATTAAAATCCTTATTACAATTAATATAAGATAATAATTTCATAATAAATCATATTATAACCTAAGTTCAAAATTATCAATTTAAAATTTCTAACTAATTAGTAAATCAATTAATAAATAAAATAAATTTAAAATATCTATTTTTACGAATTAGTAATAAAGTTTAAAGAACTTTTCCAAATTCTTTAAGTACCTCTAATACCTTATTCTCCTCCATAGGTGAAAAATATTCAATATACTCACTATGATTAAATCTTGTAAATAAGTCCTTTGACATATCCATCCACTCTTCTAATATATAAACCCATATTATTTCACTAGTTGGACAACTTAATATAAATGACTCTACTCCAAAAAAGCTATATTCTACAATATCATGAAGTTTTGTTAATTTAACATAGTCTTCAACAACTTTAGTAGTTAATTTATATTCATATATATCCACATAGAAAAAGTCAAAGTTTTCTCTCTCTGCTTTAAACCCATCTCCTTTTACTATTCTTATCTTAGAATTTTCTCTAAAGTTTTCTAAGTATAAGTCAATTATTTCTTCACTCATTTCATAGACAACTATTTCTGTTACTTGATCGCTTTTTGCTATTTCCTGAACAAAGTATCCTAATCCTAATCCTAGAACCCCTACCTTACCTTTTGCTCTCTTTATACTTTCAAAAGCTCCTTGAATCTCATGTGGTGAAATTCTCATCCAAAGCTTTTCTCCTTCATATAGTTCTATAGGACTTTCTTTTAATATCTGCTTATGCTCATATAAATAACCATCAAATTCTTTTCCTTCACTATACTTAATAGTAAATTCACCCTTTTTGTTCTCTTTTATTTTTTCTTTATATTCTTTTATTTTTTCTTCACAATAATCTATGTTATATGGTATCATACTTTTTCCTTTCTAATCTTCTCAGAAAACAATTTATTTTTATTAGTCTATATTTCTTTTAGATATATTATTAAAAACCATATTAATAAAATTCCTTACTAAATTAAGTTAGATTTAAATATATATCTGAAATCAACCTCCACTTGAAATATAAACTTTTATTGAAATGTTAAACCTTAAGGTTCATAATAATTATATTTTTAGTATATTTTCATATTTTATTTAACTCTTTTATTTTAATTTGATGTAAGGAACTTCTCAATATGTTTTTCATAAAAATTTTCATATTATTACAAAAACATCATAATTATTTTCTATTTTTTATCATTTATATATAAAATAAAATTCTACATTTAAATTCCTACTAAAATAGTCTTGATTTATTTTGTTTAAAATTATATAATTTAATCAATTAATATTAATTATTAATTAATTGAAATTAAGTAGGTGATCAAATGAAAAAGGTAGCAATGAGCGATGATGCTTATATTGAATTTAAAGAGTTCCTAAAATCAAATGATATAGATAGTGATGTTATTAGAATAAACTTTGGTGGGAACGGACCTATGGGCCCTATGTTTTATGTAACTGCAGGAGAAAAAAATGAAGGTGATGAGGTTGAAGTAATAAAAGATTTAACTTTTGTTATTGATTCTTCTTTAATCGATGTATTTTTAGGTTTCTCAATACTTTCTGATGAAGAAAATTTTGGTGAAGGATTAACTCTTGATCCATTAATGAGTGACTATGAAGGTGGCGGTTGTAGTGGAAACTGTGGTAGCTGTGGTAGCTGTCACTAATTATAATATTTCTATTTTAGTGTGATATTATTTTAAAATATATTAATAATAAACTATATAAGGCAATTTTGCTTTAAATTAAAATTTAGGAGGAAATAGATATGTCAGTTGTTAAAATGAGCAATGAAGCTTATACTGAGTTCAAATCTTTTCTACAAGAAAACGGCGTAGAAAAATTTGACATAAGAATAAATCTAGCAGGAGTTGGCTGAGGCGGCCCAGTATTTAATATTGTTCTGGATGAACAATCAGATAATGATGAAGTTGTTAAAATAGAAGATATAACATTCTTCGTTGATAAAGAACTTGTTAAAGATTTTGAAGGATTCACTCTGCTTTCTTCAGATGAAAATGGTGGTAGAGGATTATCATTAAAACCAGTTAAAGAAAGCGAAGGCGGATGCTCTTCTTGCTCAAGCTGTCATTAATTTTTACATATAGAGATGGATTTTATTCCATCTCTATTTTTCTATCTGCTCTTAAATTAACTCTCAACTCTCTAATAAAAAATATAAATTAAAATTATAAATTTTATTTAAGTCTTTTAAAATTAATTTATACTACTTAAAATACTAAGGAAATTTAATTTACTCTTCTTCATTTTATTCTTTAAAAATTTTTAAACTAAATTAAATTTCAATATTTTTACTAATATGGTTGTTTATGTTTAATTTTAGTATTATAATTTAATAAACGCTTTATTTTTAAGGAGGAGAGATAATGAATACAACTCTAGCAAACCTAACTCCAACTAAAGAACAAAGAAAATACCAAGAAGATGAACTAATAGCTTTTTTAGACCTTCAATTGAATACATTTACAGCTAATTCTGAAAATAATGATGAAGCTCCTTCTTTATTAAAACAAGAGACTTCATTTAATACAGATAGATGGGTAGAAAATTTATTTAAATTTGGATTTAAGAAAGTTATTTTAACTGCTAAGCTTAATAATGGTGTTTGTTTATGGCAAAGCAATTGTTCAAAAGTTAATATAAATACTTTTTCTTTAGAGAATAATTATGATGATTTAGTAAAAAAAGTTAGTAAATCTTGTAAAAAGTTTGGACTTAAATTTGCTATTCATCTTACTTTAAAAGATTATCTCACTTTAAACTTAACTCCTGAAGAATATGATAATTACTACGCGTCTCAATTAAAAGAACTTATGACTAATTATTCACAAATAAGTGAAGTTATTATGGATATGACCTCTTTAGATGAATATTATGACTCCCTTGATTTTGAAAGATACTTTAAAGTAATTAAAGAAATAAATCCTAAATGTATAATATCTAGCCCTATTGGACCAGATGTACGTTGGACATATTATTCAGATATAGAGTCATCTAAAAACTATTTCTACTCTTCTGTAAATTTAAATCTTTTAAAAGAAGATTTTAACAATGAAGAGATTAAAAAAGGAAATATTTATGGGGACACTTGGATTGTTGGAGAAAGTATTTACTCCCTATCTGACTGCTTAAACCATAATAAAGATTCATTATCAAATTTAAAACATGTGTATAATAATTCATTAGGAAGAAATACAAACTTGGTATTAGTTTTATCTCCTAATACAGATGGATTATTAAATCATAATGAATTAAGCTTACTTTCTGATTTTTCTAAATATATAAAAGAAACTTTTTCTAATAACCTTATTAAGGGTTCTTCTATATTAGCTACAAATTCATCTTCTAGCGATAGCTATAATTTAATTGATGACTACAAAAAATCTTATTGGATAGCTAATGAAAATGCTGTTAACCCTTATATAGAAATAGATTTTAAAACTATTACTGAATTTAATATTTTAGAAATTAGAGAGTGGATTGCTGAAGGTCAAAATGTAGAAGAATTTAAAGTTTATGCATATAACAATGGTTGGTTTGAACTTTACAATGGTACTTCTATAGGATATAGACATATAGCAAAACTTAATAATATCAAAACTGATAAAATTAAAATTTCATTTACTAAATATAAAAATCCACCTATGATTAATCATATTGGTGCATATTTAGGATAATTTTAATAAATAATGTTTTATAAAATATAAAAATAAATATAGAAAGTGAAAGCTTAAAACTGTCATTAATAGAGTTTTTTACTTTTTAAAGAAAAAAGGTTGTATCAAAACTTATATTTAAAACTTATAAATATATTTTCTTTATATTTTTCATAAGTTTTATTAATTTTTGTTTTGGTACAACCCTCTTTTATTTTACTGTTAAATTAAAATAATTTTTTTGTAAATATAATTAAGTAAAGTTGTATTAAGAATAAAATTCCATTAAAATTATTCTTATAATATAATTGCAATATTTTGTATTTACTGGAGGCGTAAAAAATGAATATAGCTTATGACTTTATAATTGCTTTAATATTAGCATTTGTATTAGTAATGATGAAGCAATATGTTTTTGCATTAATTGTTGTAGTAATCTATGCTTTATACAAATATAATAAGAAAAAGCCTTATATTTTAGCTTACAAAGGTAATGTTTCCTTTAGAAATGGTGAAAGAGAAAAAGCTCTAGAACTTTATAAAAAAGCTTGTACATATAAAAATGTTAGTGATAGCATAAGACTTCAATATGCATATCTTACTCTTTACTTAGGAAATTTAGAAGAAGCTACTAAGCTTCTAAGTGCTATTGATTATGATAAACTACCAGAGAGATTAAGAGCTTCTTATACAATGACAGATTCTCTTATAACTTGGAAAAATGGTGATTTAAAAAAGGCTATTGAAAACTTAAAAAATCTTCATACACAATATGAACATACAACTGTTTATGAGACTTTAGGTTATTTCTTAATATTAGATAAAAGATATGAAGAAGCCTTAGAATATAACCTTTTAGCTTATGAATATGATCAAGATAACAAGGTTATAATGGATAACTTAGCTCAATCTTATTATTTCACTGGAAATATAGAAAAGGCTAAGGAAGTATATACTAAACTATTAGACGAAGATCCTGGAATACCAGAGCCATATTATTATTATGGCTTAATCCTAAGAGATGAAGGAGATACTAAAGGAGCTTTAGAATCTTTCGATAAAGCCTTAACTAAAAGAGAGTCTTATCTTTCAGCCCTTAATAAGGATAAAATTAGAGCTGCTATACAAGAATTAAACATATAGTAAAAGCGGGCTATATAAAAATATAATAATAAAACTTACAAACATATTCTGAGAATTACTAGATTTCCCTTCATACTGTTTGTAAGTTTTATAAAAAGTTATTTTTATAAAAGCCCCTTTAATTTTACTTTTCTAAGGCTTTATTGAATTTTTCCTCTATAAATTTTCTTGAATTCTTTATTTCAACTCTATAGTCACCAGTACCTGTGTACCAAAACTCAGTAACAAATCTTCTTACTCCCATATTATATGATTCTTTTATTATACTTTCAAAATCAACATGTCCAGTTCCAAATGGAATCTCTCTAAACTTACCTGGTTTTGTTTCCTTAAGATGAACAGCCATTATGTGACCTTTACCACTTCTTAAATCTTCAATAACATTTTTATTATATTTAGTAGCGGCATTAGTTATATTTCCACAGTCAGGATAAACCCCTAAGTATGGTGAATCAATCTTTTTAACATAATTCATGGCTTTTTCAACTGTGTTCATAAACTCAGTTTCCATAGTTTCAAAAGCTAAAATTATTCCTGATCTAGCAGCCATTTCAACAGCTTTTTTTAGATTTTCATAAAATAATTTTCTTGTTTCTTCACTACCCTCTTCATAATAAACATCATACCCTGCTAATTGAATTATCCTAATTCCTAAATCATCTGCTAGCTCTATGGCCTTCTCCATTATTCTCATACCACGATTTCTAGTTGTTTCATCTGCACTTCCTATAGGATATTTTCTATGTCCACTAAGACACATGGTTCTTATTGGAAGACCAACTTCATACATAAGGTCTACTAAAACCTGTCTTTCTTCTTTTGTCATATCAAGTCTTTTTAATTTTTCATCAGTTTCATCTATGCTAACCTCTAAAAAATCAAAATTATTCTCTTTTGCACATTGAAGCTTTTCCCTCCAAGTAAGTGTATTAGGCATAGCTTTCTCATATAATCCAATAAAATATTCCTTCATTTTAATCCGCTCCTTTTCTTAAGCTCCTGTTTGTCCATAGTAAGCATTTGGACCATGCTTTCTTGAAAAGTGTTTATTTAATAAGTCATCAGACATACTATCTACATTTTTATTTGCTAATATTTCTGTGTTATATGCCATCATTGCCACTTCTTCTAGAACAACAGCATTATGAACAGCATCTTTAGCATCCTTTCCCCAAGTAAATGGACCATGATTTTTAACAAGTACTGCTGGAATATTCTCTGGATTCATGTCTTTGAATCTTTCAACAATTACAACCCCTGTATTATATTCATAATTTCCTTCAATCTCTTCTCTAGTCATATCTCTTGTACAAGGGATTTCATCTGCAAAATAATCTGCCTGAGTTGTTCCATATGGCTTTATTCCTCTTCCTGCTTGAGCAAATATTGTTGCCCATCTAGAATGTGTATGAACTATTCCTCCTATATTCTTAAACTCCTTGTAAAGTTTTAAATGAGTATCTGTATCTGATGAAGGTTTATATTTTCCTTCAACAATGTTTCCTTCTAAATCAACCACAACCATATCTTCTGGTTTCATTGTGTCATACTCAACTCCTGATGGTTTAATTACAACAAGTCCTTTTTCTCTATCTATGGAAGAAACATTCCCCCATGTAAAAGTTACTAAATTATATTTTGGAAGAAGCATATTAGCTTCGTAAACTTCTTTTTTTAAGTTCTCTAACATATAAAAGATCCTCCTTAGACTCTTAATAACCCTTATAACAAAATTTATTCTTAAGTATTTCGTATTAATTAACTTAATAAACTTAAAATAAAATTCTCTTGTTAATTAATAAAGTAAGACAAACTTATTATCTTCAATTAATCAGTAACAATATATAAGGCAGCTTGTCCTAACTCTCTATTTGCAGATATTATTATATCTCTATCATCTTCATTTAAAACGGCAACATTACTTGGTCCAACCCCAGACTCAATAACTACAGTTTCAAACTCTAATTTTTCTTTATCAGTGCATTGAATATAAAATAAATCTTTATCGCATCTCCTATAACCACCTATTATAGTTGGAACGCCTCTTAGCTTACCACCCCAAACAACATGTCCAAAATCCATTTCTTTTGGATACTCATAAATAATTTTATATTCATCTCCATACTTTTTATTTATTCTAAAATGTTTACCATGGAATTCTTCAATAGTAACTAATTCATCTTCACCATCTTCATCTATATCTACAACAGCTACATCACTTGTAGGTCTATCCATTATTTTTTCAATAGTCCATTCTTCATCATCACTTTGAGGTGGTGTTACTCTAAATACTCCTTCTTGAGATGTTACTAAACCAATCATTTTTCCATTATGATATGCTCTACAATATCCATGATTTTTAGTTAATCCTTCTTTTATAACCTTAAGCTCAATAGGTTTATTTAAATCTTCTGGAATTTCTCCTACATATATCTTACCTGGATCGCTCCAATCATCTTTAAATTGCTTACTATTGCATAAAACTGCCCCCAAGAAATATAGCTTTCCATTAGCTTCTAAAATATCGAAACGATGTAAATATGGTAGCTTAAATAATGTTTTTATTTCCCACTTTCCATTTTCATATCTTCCCCATACTATCTCAGCATCTTCTGATTGAAATGTAGGGAAAAATCTTTGAACTGCTAGAAAATCTCCATTTTTTCCTGGTATAGGAATTATAGACATTGTTCCTCCTGGGCCATCCCAAACAGTTGATTGTTTAAAATCATCTCCCTCATACATAAAGCAAGGACCTTCTCCTTCAGTTGCTATAAGTATTTTTCTATCTCCATCAATAACAGTACTGCTTGTTGCATAACATCTATGTAAGTCAGTTAAAAACTTCTTTTCTATTTTCATCTTATATTCCTCCTAGATTATAAATAATTAAAATAAAGTCTTATTTATAACATAGTACCTATCTCTTAACACTCTAAGAAATAAGTACTATATCATAACTTTTATATTTATTTGTTTACTATATTTTCTACAATCTTTTCTTCAATTTCTTTTTCTGATAAAAGGTTTTTAAGTCCTATAACAATAGTTCCTGAAGCCTTTGCTTTATCAAAATTTCCTTTTAATGCATCTGAACAAAATACTACATCATAACTTGAAGCTTCTGTTTTTGCTGCTCCTATACTTGTATGATGAATTGATACAGGAATATTTAACTTTTTAAATATCTTCTCTATTTTCATTTTTATAATTTGACTTGATCCCATTCCATTTCCACATGCTGCTATTACTTTTAACATAAATATCTCCTCCTAATTAACACCAATTATTTTTATCTATTTTATTTTGATAGTTAGTACTTAACAAAGTGGTACTAACTATCAATTGATTTAAATCTAATTTTGTACTCTTTCCTTTTCTTTGTCTTCTAAATATCCTTCATAATCTTCAACTAACTTGAAGTAACCCTTTTTATTTTTAAAATATTGAATTTGTGGTATTAAAAGCATTCCTACTACTGCTATTCCAACCCCTACATAAGCAAACTTGTCCATAAGAACTCCAACTACTGGCCATAATGTATCCCAGTCAAAGTTTCCATGCCATCCTCCAAATTGAGCTAATCCAAAATAGTAAGCGGCAAATGCTCCACCTAAAACTTGTATAACTCCTGAAACGAATGGAATTATCATGGCAGCCTTCAATCCACCTTTTCTGTTAGCGAACACTGCAAATGTAGCATTATCAAAGAATAATGGTACGAATCCACTTATTATAAGTACTGGACTTTGGAAAACTACAAGTCCTATTATTGCTATAAATTGACCTACTGCTCCAAATAAGAATCCAATAGTAACTGCATTTGGATGTCCAAATCCATAAGTTGCTGCACAGTCTACAGCTGGTACTGATCCTGGAAGTATTTTATTTGAAATACCTTGGAATGATTCAGTAAGTTCTGAAACGAACATTCTAACACCCATTTGTAATATACTTAAATAAACTGCAAAGTTAAGTGATTTTTCTAGTATGTAAAATAAGAAATTTGTATTTTGATCAAACCCCTTATCGATTGTATGCATTAAATCTGGTCCTAGTATTCCCATGATTATTCCGAAGAAAACAGTCATTAATATACCAGTTGCTACAACGTTATCACTAAATATAGATAAGAATCCTGGAAGTTCTAAATCTTCAATACTCTTTTTACTATTTCCTATTTTTCCAGCTATTTTATCAGTTATCCAAACTCCTAACATTTGTTGGTGACCTATTGCAAATCCACCACCTTCAGTAAGGTCTTGGCATGGTTCAACTGTAAGATTAGAAAATACTGCCCAGTATGTTCCAAGAAGTAATCCTAACATTACTACGACTCCCATATTACTTAAGTTTGGGAAACAGAAAAATACTAACCATAAAGCTGTAGCTGATTGTTGTACCATTACATGTCCTGTAATAAATACTGTACGAACCTTTGTAAATTTTCTAAGTAATACAAGCACTAAGTTAAATAAGAATGCTATAAGTAAAACTACCATCATCATGGAAAAAGATTTTCCTATATTTCCTATAGCCTCTTGAGCTGCCGTTTGTCCAAAATAAGGATCTATAACTGCCGCCTGTAAATTAAATCTATCTTTAAGGCCTGCAAGAATTGGACGGAAGTTACTAACAAGTCCACCTGCTGCAACATTTAAAATTAAATAACCGACTGTTGCCTTTATAAATCCTGCCAAAGCATCATAAAAAGGTCTCTTAAGTAACAAGTAACCAATAAGAACTATAAATCCAATGAAAAATGCAGGTTTTGTCAGAATGTTATTTTGGAAAAACTCCCAAATGTAGATTATAAAATCCATAATACTTCTCCTCCCATATCCCTTTTCTTAACTTGTTCCAATATTATTTAAACTGTTTTAATTTATAACTTAACTGAAAACTAAATAAGATTAGTCTTAAATATTTACTATAATTTCTACAGTACTTTAGTTTAAAACCTACCTAAAGCACTGTAGAAACTTTAAAACTTTTTTTAAAATCTCTTATACTAATTTTTTAAGATCCTCAACTGATTTAGCTTCTAAAAGCTTTTCTACAGTTTCTTCATCTGAAATTAACTCAACCATTTTAGTTAAATTCTTTAAATGTACTTCATTATCTACTGAAGCTAAAACAAAAAATAATTGAGCATCATACTCTTCACCCTCACCAAAACTCACAGGAGTATTCGTTTTCATAAAACATATGGCTGTTTCATTAACTCCATGTCCTTCTTGTGCATGTGGTATAGCAATCTTTGGCGCAATTACTATATATGGTCCATGTTTTTTAATACTATTTATTATTAAATCTGCATACTCTTTTTCGATAACTTTTTCTTTTTCTAAGGGAGCACATGCAGCCTTAACTGCATCCTCCCAATTATCAAAGCCATCATGAAAAGAATATCTACCTTTTTCTATTAATTCTTTTAACATGATAATTTCCTCCACTCTTAAATCTTATAGGAATGAGTTATATGGTAAGTTTATATCTACAGAGAAACAATCATCGAATCCTCTTGGATAATGATATTCTCTCTTATCCTTATCTTCTGGGAATGTAAACTTTCCACCTACTTGCCATATAAATGGTATAAATTTATATTGTAATCTATATTTTTTCATGTCGTATAATGCTAAAATTTCATTTGTATCAGCTTGGAAGTTTGACCATATATCATGATGGAATGGTATTACTACTTGAGTGTTTAATGCCTCAGCCATTCTTAAAATATCTACTGATGTCATTTTATCTGTAATACCTCTTGGGTTTTCTCCATATGATCCAAGAGCAACATCTATTTTATAATCATTTCCATGCTTAGCATAATAATTTGAATAATGTGAATCTCCACTATGATAAAGATTTCCTCCTGGAGTTTCTATTAAATAGTTAACAGCCTTATAATCCATATCTACTGGCATTTTTCCTCTTAAATCTCCTTCTGGAGGAGCTGTTATTAAAGCTGTTCTATCGAAAGATTCTAAAGCATGTAATTGAATATCTTTTATTTTTATTACATCTCCTGGTTTAACAACTATACATCTTTCCTTTGGTACTCCCCATCCTATCCATTTATCAACACATGCTTGTGGTCCTATAAATGGAACATCTTCTGAACAATTTTTTAAAACTGCAGCTGCAACATTTATATCTATATGATCGTTATGATCATGTGTTGATATTATTGCATCAACATTCTTTATTGCAAATGGATCTAATACAAAAGGTGCAACTCTTAAATTAGGTTGTAGTTTCTTACCTCCACACATTCTTGCCATTTGATGCTCTGGATTTATGTAAGGATTCTTCTTTGTTCTTTTTCCGCTTCCGCACCAAAAATCTATACATATGTTTGTATTTCCTTGAGTTTTAAGCCATATACCTGTACATCCAAGCCACCACATAGAAAATGTTCCTGGTTTAACAACTTCATTTTCTATCTCTTCATTTAACCAAGTTCCCCATTCTGGAAATGTATTTAAAATCCATGATTCTCTTGTTATTTCATTTACTTTACTCATAATTATACCTCCACCCAATTTGATTGTTTTGAACATTTATCAAGTTCATTCAATCATTTTATGATTAAATTATATACTGTAATTGTTTTCTTTGCAAGTGTTTTTTGATTGTTTTTATTTATTTTTTGTTTTTTTGTGATATTAATCAAATTAAATTTGATTTTTATGTTCATTTTGATTACTTTTCATTCTTTTTACGTTGATTTATACTATTCTTTTATGTACAATTATTATAAATAGTAATATCTAATTTAGTGCTAGCTATAATAAACCTCAGTATTTAATTATTAAAGTTAAATACAACTTCATATTTTTTAAAAATTACTATCTACATGTTTTAGTACTTTTTTAAATTATCTATATATAATTTAATTTTATATTTATAATAGTCGTTGAGATATTTATAGAAAATAATACCAAAGAGATATCAGTTAGGAGGCATTTATAATGAAAAACGCAAAAGGCTTTGTTTTTAAAAGACAACAGGCAATATTGAAATATTTAAAAGAAAATAAATTTGCTAAAACAGAAGAATTAGCTACTTTATTAAAAACATCTAATATAACAATAAGAAGAGATTTTCAAAACCTAGAAAAAGAAGGGGTTATAAGAAGAAAATATGGCGGTGCTGAACTTATTGAAGGAGCTTTAAGTGAAGATCCTTATTTCAATCATAGTAATATTGAAAGAGAAAAAATTAAAGATTCTATAGCTAAAAAAGCTGCTGAATTTATAGAGGATGGAGATAGTATATTTATAAATTCTAGTTCAACTGCAATAAAACTCTTAGAATATATAGAAGATAAAAGAGTTATGGTAATTACAAACAACGGCAAAATTTTAGGTATGAATTTATCACCTAATGTAGAGATAATACTTACAGGCGGTGAAGTATATGGAAGAAAACAATCTATGGTTGGTGATATAGCCACTCAGATAATTTCTAAAATAACTGCAACTAAATGTTTTATAGGAGTTAGTGGTATAAATGCCAATACAGGAATCAGTACATCTGTTCTCCAGGAAACCACAGTAAATATGAAGATGCTTGAAAATTGTAATGGGCCAACTTTTGTCTTAGCAGATAACTCAAAAATAGGAATACATCATAATTTTTCTAGTGGAGATATTTCTAAAGTTAATTATGTAATCACAAATGAAATTGAAGATGATAAGTCTGAACTTGAAAAATTAAAAGAAAAAGGAGTAAAAATAATATTCTCGTAAAATACTATTTCAATATTTTTATTAAAATTTATAAAACTTAACTAAAAAAGATAAAAGCAACTTAATTGCTTTTATCTTTTTACTTATATAGCTATATATTTTTTAAAGCTTTCATATTCTTTTCTATTCTCTAATATTTAAATATTTCTTTGTACTAAATTATCCTCTAATTCTAATACATATTAAGTTATTATTGTGTCAATACATCCATTAGCTATAGATTTTTCTTTTAATTCATTCATATAACTATCTTCTGGACTTATAGTTCCATGAACCTTTATACCCTCTTCTCTAACTCCAAAAGGTCTATATTTTATAAGTTTATATCTACATTTATCACCAATGATTTTAGAAACTTCATCCACCGTTTTTTCGCTATTTAGTCCTGGGGCTATAACAGTTCTAACTTCATACATCTTGTCTAACTCTAATATTCTTTTTAAATTTTCTAAAACCAATTTATTTGATGATTTAGTTAGCCAAATATTTTCTTTTTCATCAATAGACTTAACATCAATCATAAATTTATCTGTAAGATTTATAAGCTCATCGTCTAATTTAGTATTACCATTAGTATCAACAAAGCAAGTCAATCCAAGCTTTTTAACTTCTCTAAAAAGCTTTATTAAAAATTCAGAGTTTAAAGTGCATTCTCCACCACTAACAGTTATTCCTCTTATAAAAAAGCTATCTTTTTCTATCTTTTTTACAAGTTCTTCTACTGAATACTCCTTAGTTTTAGGAGAAGACATATTCTCGCATAGCTTTATGCATTTATCACAAGAAATACATTCTTCCTCATCCCAAATAACTTTTCCATCACTAATTGATAAAGCACCTACTTCACAATTTTCAACGCATTTTCCACAAGAGATGCATTTATTTATAGTTTCAGGATTGTGGCAATATAAACATTGAAAATTACATCCTTGAAAAAATATAACCATCCTATTTCCTGGTCCATCAACACACGAAAATGGAATTATCTTATTTATTAAAGCCATAATATCACTTACTTTCTAATTTTTCTTTCAAAGGCATGACAATTATTCTTTGCTCCCATGGCAAATAGGTCCGTATTATTAAGAACAGCCTCTCCTCTTTCAAGCTTTTCTACCTCTGAACGCTTAGCTAAATATCCAGTCACCCTTACTACATCTGCTCCACTTCCATAAACAGACATATATCTTATTCCTGAATTAAAGGCACCCTTTATAATATCAACTAAGGCTTCTGGATGATTATTATATGTATCTTCAAATACAAATATATCTCCTATTCCATTATAAAAATATTTATGGAATGGTGCTGATTGCATTATATGATTAAATAATTCAGGTTCTTCTCCAACTGGTATTCTACATCCTGGTGATACATTTTGATCTAAATCAATTCCTACTTGTGCATGAAGAACATAGTGTCCTCCAAAGCAATTTACATGTTTAGCTTCATGCTCTGATACTATTTTATTTAATTTCTCTATTATTCTTAATCCAAGTTTATTAGCTTTTTCTGAATACCCAAATCTATCACCTTGTTTCTCTGCTCCTAATAAAGTATTTACAGCCTCTGCTAGACCTACTACTCCAAACATTCCTGTAAATAATTTTTTCTGAATAAATCCTTCTTTTACTAAGAAATTAGAAGTAAAGAATTGAGTTTCCTCAACTAAAAATCTTATTCTTTCATCAATATACTGAATCATTTTAGTGCTTACATAAGGTAAGACATTTTCTAAAAAGTCCTCTATTGAAGTAGCCTTTTTAGCTACCTCATTTAATTTTATTCTTACAAGAGTATATCCACCCCCACCAATATGAAATCCATTATAGCAACTTGCTATAGCATATCTATCTGTTCCAAAGCTTTTCACATCCATTTTATGATTTGCAAAACTAGGTTTAGCTGTACTTAAAGCAACCTTTGCACATAAATTTATAAAACTCTCTGGAGTATTTTCTAAATCATACTTCATACTTAAATTTGGAACTGCACATTGAAGTTCATCCATAGACTCTAGTATTAATCTTCCTGCCACAGTCTCTCTTGGCCCTATATTAGCATGTACAAAAGAATCAGTTAATGTTCTATCTATGTGCTTTAAAAATAATTTAATTGCCCTTTTCGCTTCCCTTTCATCTTCTATAAATGGCTCTAAAAGCTCATCTATATTTCCAAGGTAAACTGGAAATGTAGTTATTGAAGGCACATGCTTATAGAAAATTAATAGATTATTAGTTGCTTCCCATATATCCTCTGGAACTGAAAGATTTAAAAATTCACATCCCTTTTCCATAAGTAAAGAATAATCTGGAATTATGTATCTAGGTCTAAATGGTGCATTCCCTTCAAAAAGAGTACATATACACCCTTCCTCTATTAATTTTTTTGTTTCATCATCAACATTTAACACTTCAATTGTACTTTCTGCATAAGCAGCTAAGTCTTTAATTTGTTGATGATATGTTAATGATTTATCCTTTAGTATCTCTAATACTCTATTCATACTTTTCCTCCCCTTAAAACATACAAGTATATTAATTTAGTATTTTTAAATAAATTGTAAGAAAATCAAACTTATTATAATTTAATAGATTTGAATATACATTAATTATATATCTTTTATGTAACCGTGTACACACAATGTACACTAAAATAAACTCAAAATAACTATTTAGAAATTTTTTAACATACTAAAAACTTCTTAATTTTATTATTCTTACATAATAAAATTCGACTAAAATACTAAGCTAGAATTAAGTTAAAAGTATATAAACGACTTAGATTATTTAAAATCCAAATATATATCTAATATTACTAAGTAATATTAGATATATATTATTTTTATTATAAATAATTAAATATTTTATTATTTTTACAATATATGGTAAAATAATTATGGATAAAAGATAACAAGTTTATTATAATACGAGTTTGTTGTTTATTAAATTACTAGATAAATTAGAGTTTGTTGAATTCGTGTTATTTAGATTAACTACAGATTATATTATATTTTAATTTTGGAGGGGCTATGAATTACAATATTATTGAACTGAATGATATGCAAATAAAGGATATTGAAAATCGTCTATATGAATATGATAAAAAACATATAAAATATGAAATTTCAGGTAGTGTAAGAATTGGTGTTATTGAGGATAACAGACTAATCGCGGGAGCAGATGCATGTATGACTGTATTTAAAATACTATATGTTTCCACTGTATTTGTTGATGAGAAATATAGGAATAAGAAGGTTGGTACACTACTAATGAATGAAATTGAGAAAAGAGCAAGATTATTAGGAGCAAATATGATTAGGTTAGATACCTTCGATTGGCAAGGTAGAGATTTTTATAGATCAATAGGATATGAAGAAGTTGGAACTTATGAAAATGCAGTGGATGGATTTTCAGAATATTTTTTTCTAAAGCGGTTATATTGAACTTTGTAGAATTATGATTTACAAGAAATATCATGGTTATGGAACAAGAGCAATAAAATCAGTATTAAAAGAGATTAGAAATATTGAAGATTGTAAGGAAGTATATTTATCTACTGATTCTGAAAACATTAAACCTAAATCTGTTTGTGCTGGTACTATTCTAATTAACTCATAACATTTTTCCTTAGGACTTTTGTTTTTACTTTCTACCATATATTTAATACATCTCTAAAGTAATCTTCTAACTTATATTTCCCTCATCTTCTAATCTATATTAACTTTATTTAATCTTTAATTACTGTATATTATTTTTATATAACTTTAGATATAAAAATAAGATAAGTTATATCTTATATAACTTATCTTACTCTAATTTCTAATATAATATTAACAATTTAATATTCTTATATTTTAGCCGAATTTATTTAACTCTTAAAAAGTATTTATAACAGACGGTCTTTTAAAAGAATACATAGCCAAAACTTTTACTACGTAATTTGATTGTTTAATTCATTAACAGTTATGGTTTTGCATCCTCTTTCTTTTAAGGCAGATATTATCTTTAATATAGGAGAATTTTCATTAAACTCATATATTTCTTCATTATTTGTGCTATTATTTTTATTCTCTATACTACCTAAAAACATGTATGGATGTATGAAAAATGCCGTTAAAATTTCATTGCTATAATTTCTAATTCTTCTAGCTACAGTCTCTCCATTATCCTTAACATATCCTAAAGGAGCAGGTACATATAATGTGGACTTGTTACTAAAACTTATTAATGGATTTAAGTTCCAATATCCAGCATAGGGTTCAAACATAACTGGGAAATATTGTTCTATTATTTTTTGTTGATTTCTATCTGCTTTATAATGTGGACTTTCAAAGAAACCTATAGGTATATTTAAGGTCTTAGCTGTCTTTAATGATGATTCAACAACCTTTAAAACTTTATTTTTATTGCTATTAACATTCCATTTTAACTCTACTCCAAGTCCACTTATTTGATTATTATGTTGATGAGTGTATCCATGAAGACCAATTACAGCCCCTCTATTTATTAAATGATCTAACATATTTATAAAATGAACATTTTCAAAATTATTATTTTTAAGCAAATCATTATCTATGTTTTTTTCAGGATTTATGTATCTAGGTATCCAAGCTATGTGAAATACTATATTATTGGCTTTAAAATAATCACTTAAATATTTCATTTTTTCCATGTTGTTATCTTCAGAAAAAACTCCCCCAGCACTAACATCCTCTATTCTTATTAAAGCAGCTTTCCCTTCATTAACTTTATAATTGCAGTTTATATTATTAGTTTTACTCTCAAACATATAAATTGAGTTTTTATTTTCGTACCAATCATCACTAGCTTCAATAAGCTCTTTAAAATCATTTATAGAAATATATTTTTTATGATCTAAATCTAAAACTTCTCCTCTTAAACCTAATTTATCCTTTTCTTTTAAAATCTCTTTTTTATATAAATCTATGTAATTTTTATTTATCTTGCTTAAAAGCTTATTTCCTTTAATTGATACTTGTCCATTTTTCTCTAAATCTTCTACAGAAATATAATATCTTAAATTCTTTTCATAAATTTTATCACTTAAATTAACTTTACTATTATTTATAAATAAATTTAACCCTTCAACCTTATTTACTGGTCTATCCTTCTCTCCATCCACTTTTAAATAGTTTATTTCTTCTCTTTTAACATTAGAATTAAAAGTTATTTTATTGCCACAAGCTTTTATATCTGTCACAGTATTTTTTCTAAATTTAATTATTTTAAATGTTATAACAATTAAAGCAACTACAAAAATTATTAATAATACTAAAGCTATATTCTTAATATTTTTCTTCACCAAATTCCCCCTTTATGATTTCTTATTAAAATATACATTATAAATTAAACTAATAATTTACTAATTGATTAAATTATCTTTTTTATAATTAATAAACCATATAAAAACAATATAGCACATATTGATTTTCAATTAAATCAACATGTGCTATCTTTTTACTTTATCTAGCCCAATCATGAAGATTGTCCTTCATATCTTGTAAGCCATCCATAAGGGTATATCCTTCCCCTTTTTCTTTTTCTAAATGTTTAACAGTTCCAAAAGATTTATTTAAACTTAATTGTTCCTTTCCTGTTAAAACCCAAAGAGTTCTATAATTTATAGGCTTAACTTCTAAATCTTTTTCTCCAACTCCATCTGTAAAATATACAAGAATATGATTTCTCATATTATTTTCTTTTATATATCTAAATACTGGAGAAAATCTTGTTGAGCCATTTTTCTTACTTCTTGGCTTTATATCTTTTATTCCTTTTAAATCATACACTCTTCTTATTTCATCATCACATTCAATAACTTTTATTTCAGCATTTTTATTTCTTACTATACCTAAAACTTCTATTATTATATTTTCAAACTCTTTATCAGAAATGGATGCTGAAACATCTATTGCTATTAATATTTTTGGAATAGAATTTGGTAATTTTCCTCTAAGGTCTAATCTTTCTGGAAGACGTCTATCTTTTCTTGTTATAGTTTTTCTATAACTTCCTCTTGTTGTAGGAATTATATCCTTTAAAAATTCACTCCACTTTATCTCTGGTTTTTCTTTCATTAGTAAGATTATTTTTTCTAAATCCTTAGGAGCCTTGCCCTTATACGCATTTATGGCTGTTTTCTTAGTTGTTCCCTCTAAACTATCTAAGCTTATAGAAACCTCTTCCCATACTTCATGGGATTTTTCTTGGCTTACTAAATCACCAGCATTTTTATCATCACCAGTAATACCATATTTTTTTCTTCTTTCAATTGCCTTTTGAATTTCTTCTGCATATTTTTCCATAGGCATATCTGGTTTTAATTCTAGATTATATTCTAAATTTATATAATCTAGCCTTTTACTATATGGAGGTAAATTCTTTATATACTGATTTATAGCTATATCCATGGCTATACTAACAGCAAGTTTTGAATATTTTCTACTTAAAGCCTTTTCTCTAGCATAATGAGACATCATTATATGATATACTTCATGCTTTAAAAGAGCCTGAACCTCTTTTAAATCACATTCCAATATTATTCTTGGATTAAATACCATTGTGAAATATCCCATTTCTGGTTTAGTGGCTATGGGCCATTTAATATCAGTTCTTATTTCTCTCTTTACATGAATTAAAAACTGACCAAAAAATGAATTTTCTTTATCATAAAGGGAGATTATTACCTTCTCTATTAAACTCCAAAATTCTCTCTTAAAATCATCTGTTAAAGGCTTATTCTCCTCTTCAGCTTCCATTGCTATATTAAGAAGTTTCCTCCTAGTTCTTTCAAAATCCATAAGATTTCACCACCTAGCTATATATCTCAAAGAATGCTTCTAAGAACTTATCCTCATTTAATAAATTTCTATATAATTCTTCTGAGTGATCACTTTTTATTTCCTTCATTATTCCTAATCTTAAATCCTTAGGGTAACAAGATAATAAATCTGAGAACACTTCTAATTCTTTATTATAATCCTTTAATCCCTCAAGATAATATAAAGCACTCTTAGCTATTATATACATTCTTGAATGATTTTCGCTCATTATTCTTTCTCTAATGTTAAATCCTAAAACATCACTTTCAAAAATTTCTTCATTAGAAATAATAGGCTTATTAAGATTACTTATATATGCTATAAATTCTTGTGCTATTGTTGAGCCTACATTTCCCTTTAAAGCATTATATAATATTTCCTTAGAAAAGTTCTTCTTATTTGATAAATATACTCTATAAGCCTTAGAAACCCTCTCCCAACTTCTTGGAGTAGCTTTTATTGTTTCTAGTGAATTAGGAGTGTGGAAATATTCAGGGAATGTTGATAAAAACTCTATTATATGTTCATGGATATTTCCATCTCCCATTGCCCAACTCATCCATTCTTTAAGATTTGAACTAATATCTATCCAAACAAATCTATCTTCTTGAGCTGGATCCATTTCAATAACCTGATAATCACTATCTTCATAGTTATCATATTTATTTGATGGATTCATAGCTGCTAATATATATACATCATCATTTAACTTATATCCATTTATCTCTCTATTTAATATAAGATTCATAAGTTCTTGTTGCACTGCATGCTCACATCTATTTAATTCATCAATAAATAAAAGAACTTTTTCTCCATTTTCAATATGATCATCAATTTCCATAAGTTTTACATGTGTAGCATATTTTGTTACACTTCTTTTTACTAAATCTCCTTTAAATAGGATTTCTTTCTTCTCTACCATTGGGAGACCACCTATTTCTCCCTCTTTAAGAAGATTTCCATCTATAGTAACCAAATGATAATTATTTATTCTACTAAGTTCTTTTGCTAAAGAAGTTTTTCCTATACCACTTTCTCCTATTAAAAGAGGTACTTCTCCTGTCATAAGAACTAAATTAACTGTACTTAACGCTTCTTTAAAATCCACTTTAGTGTCCCTTCTTTCTATAAATCTCTCCGTGAAACTTACCTTATAACCTCTCTTTTGAAAAATCTAAAATACTTTCTCAACTAAGCTATATTTTATATTTTTAAATCTCTATTTTTATATTGATAACATACTGTCTACTAATATTATCTTTGCTCTTTTACTTCCATATTCTTTGATAAATTCTACTTTGTTCATCTCTAAGACTTCTAAATCGATAAAATCTAAAAGATAACTTTCATCTACATTCTCTTCTGCAACTTTTTTTGTAAGTATATCAACAACCATATCAACATCTATACTTTCATAAAGATATTTAACAACATTTATATTGTCTCCTATAAAAGTTTCTAAATCTTCATAAGTATAGTTTGGTAAGAAGTTTATTGCCTCAGCATCTTCCTTAACTGAAGTTCTCATTGCTTCTAAAGTAGGATTTTTTATAAATTTAATTGCTGACCAATGATTTTTAACAGCTATAAGCTGAACTTCTGGTGATGGATCTTCTATATACTTTATTGCATCATAATCCTTAGAAACAGCTATTTGTTTTAACTTTTCTGAAGGATTTTTCACAAATTGTATAGCCCACCCCTTAGTTTTAACAGCCTCTTCAACTACCTTTTCTGAAGGTTCCTTAATAAGCTTTAAGGCATTCCATAGAGATTTTACTGCTAATATGCATATTTCCTCTGATGGATTTTCAACATACTCTATAGTAGTTGGATTTCTTCTTACAGCTTCCTCTTTACATTTTTCACATTGATTCTCAACATATTGAATTGTAAATGGATTTTTCTTAATAGCCTCTAGCTGCATCTCCTCTGATGGATTTTCTATTTCTCTTATATATAAAGGATTTTCCTTAATCTTTTTTAATTCTAAATTATCCATAGCATTCATAAATTACACTTCCTCAATTTTATTTTTCTCTCAATAAATGCTCAATCATTTTAAAACTCAAATAATGTGTTGCTCCGTTAAAGTTGAGTAATTCTCTCAACTTTCTAAATTGCATTTATTATTATATAACAATTATTATTAAATATAAAGACATAAAACAAAATTTTAAAATAAACAATAAAAATTCTTTACCAAATTAATTTTCCCCTAAATATTTATATAAAAATCAACTTTCACTTAAAATAAAGTTTAAAAATAAAAATGCCACCTTTAAATAAGGTGGCATTAAAAACTACTTTTATTTAAATATTATACATTATACTTATCTATGTCTCTTTGGACAGCTCTTAATAAATTATTAAGTTCCCAAACTTCTCCCTCTTCAATAAGTTTATTTAAACTTATTTGATATCTAGAAGCCTCAGCCACTTTTCCTATTGAAATAAGATTTAATATACTATTCATTATAGTACTTATAATATCTGATTTAACCTCAAATAAAGTTTGAGCATCCTTTATTTCATCTTTTATTTCAAGCATTTCTTCATCTAAAGTAAATGCTGCATCAGCTGCACGTTTTAATTTAAATTGTATGTCCTTTGGCAGATTCTTTTTATACTTATAATTTAAAGAATGTTCTATTGTAGCCCAGAAATTCATTGCTAAAGTTCTTATTTGGAATTCAGCAAGTATATCTTTTTGTCCATCTGCCATATTTATAGGATATCTTATAACCACATGATAGCTTCTATAGCCACTTGGTTTTACATTGCTAACATAGTCCTTTTCATAAAGAACTTGCATATCTTTTCTATTCCTTATAATATTGACAACAGTATCTATATCATCAACAAATTGGCACATTATTCTTATACCTGCAATATCCTCCATCTCATATTGGATTCTATCTACAGGAATACTATATTTATTTGCCTTTTCTAATATACTAGATACCTCTTTCACCCTTCCAGTTACAAACTCGATTGGAGAATATTCATTTTTTCTTCTAAATTCTTTTCTAATACTTCTTAACTTTACCTTTAATTCACTTACTGCTTGATCATAAGGAGTTAAAAAGTCTTTCCAATTTTGTATAGCCATAGAACCACCTATTTCCTAACTCTCTTAGAGAGATTTATTTAACTCTCCTCGCTCATTATACCAAAAAAAGTATTAAAACTAAATATTTCAAAATCTTAATTTTACATGAAACAGTGTATTAATCTAAGATTTTTATTGGATCAAAATTTATAAAATCACAGCTTGTAAGCTTATAATCTATTCCATCTCTCTCTTCATTTAATACTTTGCCCTTAAGTGCCATACCATGAAGATGACCATAAATAACCTTATTAACACCAAACTCTTTAAATATATTTATAAAGGCTGAATCCTCAAATTTCTCATTTGTAGGTGGATAATGTACCATGCATATTATCTTTTCATGACCTGCCTTTTTAGCTTCTTCTAAAGATAATCTTAATCTTATCTGTTCCCTATCAAAAATCTTTTTATCCTTTTGTGTGAATTTATCAGAACCTTCACAAATCCACCCTCTGCTTCCACATATAGCCCAATCTTTATATGTAAAAAAATTATTTTGTATGAACTTTGTATTTTCATACATTTTATTGAGCTTAGAAATACTTCCCCACCAATAATCATGATTCCCTTTAATTATTATCTTTTTACCTGGAAGTGCGTCTATCCAATCTAAATCATCTTTACTTTCATCTGATTTCATTGACCAAGAAATATCCCCTGCTATTAAAACAGTATCTTCCTCTGTAATTTTATTATTCCAATTTTCTTTTATCTTCTCATGATGATTACGCCACTTCTCACCAAAGATATCCATTGGTTTATCTGTATTAAGTGCTAAATGCAAATCAGAGATAGCATATAACGCCATATTTCATCACCTTTCATATATCTATTTAATCTTGCATGTAATTATTAGAGAAAATATTTTCTTTAGTAAATAAAATAAATCATCTAAACTAATCTACATTTTGTCAGTAATTTATTATACACTTTTATTAATTATATATACAAGTTTCAAAGTGGTAGAAATAAAAACTGGAGATTAAAAATAAAAAGAGTGTAAATAGAATATATTACCCCCAAATAATAATTAGCTAATATATTCTAATACACTCTTCTAAAAAAGAATTATGCTAAAACTATTTTATTGTAGTTTTTCTTACCTCTTTTAATTAAAACTTCACCATTTTCAAAGTCAGCTTCTTCTAATGTCTTTTTAAAGTCAGCAACTTTTTCTCCATTTAATGATAATCCACCTTGCTTAACAAGTCTTTTTCCTTCAGCTTTTGATGGAACTATTTCAGCTTCAACTAAAATATCTAAAAGTTCAGCACCTAACTTATCTTTTCCCATTTCATAAGTTGGAACATTACTCATGTCTCCACCTTTTCCAAATAAAGCTTCAGCAGCTTGTTGAGCCTTTGTAGCTTCCTCTTCACCATGTACAAGTTTAGTTACCTCAAATGCTAAAACTTTTTTAGCTTCATTTATTTGAGAACCTTCTAAACTTGAAAGTCTTCTAACTTCATCCATTGGAACAAATGTTAATAATTTTAAGCATTTTTCAACGTCTGCATCATTAACATTTCTCCAGTATTGGTAGAACTCGTATGGAGAAGTTTTCTCTGGATCTAACCATAATGCACCATTAACTGTTTTACCCATTTTTTGTCCTTCTGAGTTAGTTAATAATGTGCAAGTCATAGCATATGCACTCTCTTGTGATTTTCTTCTTACAAGCTCAACACCAGCTATCATGTTTGACCATTGGTCATCTCCACCTAGCTCCATTTTACAGTTGTATTTTTTATTTAAAACATAGAAGTCATATCCTTGCATTAACATGTAGTTGAATTCTAAGAATGAAAGACCTCTTTCAAGTCTTTGTTTAAAACATTCTGCTGAAAGCATTCTGTTAACTGAGAAGTGAACTCCAACCTCTCTTAAGAATTCAACATAGTTTTGATTTAATAACCAATCAGCATTGTTAACAAGTATAGCTTTATCATCTGAAAAATCGATAAATTTCTCCATTTGCTTTTTGATACAAGCAACATTATGAGCTATAGTCTCATTTGTCATCATCTTTCTCATATCAGTCTTACCACTTGGATCTCCAATTGTAGCTGTACCTCCACCAATTAAAGCTATTGGTCTATGTCCAGCCTTTTGCATATGAGCCATAAACATCATTGCAATGAAGTGTCCTACATGTAAACTATCAGCTGTTGGGTCAAATCCTATATAAAAAGTAACTTTTTCCTTTTCTAAAAGTTCTCTTGTTTCAGCTTCATGAGTAAACTGTTTTATGTACCCACGTTCCATTAACGTATCTAATACATTAGCCATTTGTTTATCCCTCCAAAAAAATTCTAATCCAGCTTAATTGCTGTTGCTATATTTAGCATGTCATATAGTATATAGTATATCCTTTATTATATTAATTCTCAATTGATTTTAAAAAAAAGCTATTTTTTAATTAGACAAATCTAAATAACTAGCCAAAACCAAGGCTCACTAAAAATATATAAAAAAAATAAGAACCATAACTTTTAATTATAGTTCTTATTATACCCATAGTATTAAATATCATAAATACTACATAAATCTATATAAAACAATTTATTTTCTAAACTAGCTAAAGCTTAAGCCACATATTTCTTGATATTTTCAGGCATTACTTTCACATCTCCATGAATAGTTACAAATACGTTTACATTCAATTCTCTGCTCATAAGTTCTATTTTTCTCAAATAATTTTCTAGGTCTTCTAATTCTATATCCTCTAAAATATTTGCTATGCTATCAATATATATACTTTCTACATCATAATCTCTAGAAATTATCCCTTGTAAAAATCCATAAAATTGATCATAACTCTTTACACAATAATTGTCCATAGGTATAAGTCTAACCTTTTTATTTAACTGTAGCATTCTTTTATTATCATCATCAATAAAAATAATACTTCCTTTAGACTTTTCAATTTCTTCATTAGCTAGTTTAACTAAATTTTTGCTCTTTCCAGCGCCTCTTTGGTTAAAGAATAATTGAATCATCTTTACCACCCCTTAATAATATTTTCTCAGGTAAAAACTTACTTTATATATAATATTCCTAATACCCTCAAAATATTAACCTATTGTTCTATATTTATTAAATATAAATTTAGTTATATTCTCTTCATTGACTGTTATAACTTTCACCTTATTAGTAAAGCTCTCCTTTACTTCTTTTCCCCCTAAATTATAATTCATTTCCCCATCTCTGCTATCTAAGCTTATTATTTTTTCATATATCCACATATTTCTCTTTATATATCCTATACGTCCATCCCTATATCTTTTTACAATTTCCCCTGGGCAATATACTATTAACTCCCTCTTTCCTAAAACTACCTCAACAATCTTATTATATTGAGAGTAATCTCTGTATATCATAATATTTCTTATAGTATCAATTATTAAAGCCACTGGATATTCATTAGGTACTATTTCTCTTATTTTTTTCTCCATACTTTTCATCATATCTAAAATATTTCCTCTTATTATAAAGGTTTGTTCTCCACATAATAAATTTCTTATTTTTATCATATTGTGTGGTATATAAATACTATTTACATCTGAAAAAACTAATAATCCACCTAGTGTACACATTAATTTTCCAGAGATATTATTTTTATGAATTATATTGCTACTACTAAGTAAAAACTCTCTATTTTCCTTAGATATTTTAATACCCTTTAGATAAAAATATCTTTTTACTAATTCCTCATTTAAAAAATCTATATTACTATTTACTATGGGACATGTCTCTAAATTAAAGCTTATACCTTTTTGAAATTCTGATAAAAGCTCTTGTTTTCTCATAATATCAGTAGTTGAGCCTCTTCTTATATAAAAGGCTCCATTTTCTCTGATTTGATAAGGCTTTTGATAGCTATTAAATATTACTATTACCAACAATCTTTTTCCATCTAAAAAACATTCCTCTAAACTTATAGGAACAGGCGGTTCAATCCTTGAGGCAACTATTTGTTGAACTCTTTCTTCAGTAATATAATCGGCATCTACACCAACTATTTTCTTTGTTTTATCCTCAACTCCTATTATTATATAACCTCTTCCCCCTCTGGAATTAGCTATAGCACATATATCCTTTGCAAGTTCTTTTTTCACACTTTCTGTAAAAAGTTCTATCTTTAATTTAAAATCTAATTTCTCATATTCATTTTTCTTTATTAAATTTCTCAGTTTATTCTCATTCATAATAACCCTCTTCTTTAATAAATATTATTCCCTATATACCTTAAATAAAATATATCATAAAATTAAAGCCCATAGAACATTATATTCCATAGGCTTTTTTTATTGATTATATTTATAATTTAAGAGAAACTATTTATTAAATTAAGTTCGCTCTTAATCTGCATCTTAAAAGCAATTTCCACTTAAAATATAGGCTTATTTTAGAGTGTATTTCCTGTAATTGTTGTGCCATCAATTTCAACATCAACATTAAGCTTTAAATTTGTAATGCTTATAGGATCCTTTTCTAATACCTCATCTGGATATTTTCTATAAAAAAGATTACCAACATTAACAATGTCTATATCACTCTCTTTAAAACTTTCAAAGAAAAGTTCTAAGTATTGTTTTATTACTGCCTCTTCTTCTAACTCTAAAAGATTTAAAAGTTTTTCATCTACAATGAGTCTTGATTGTGATTCCCCAATTAAACATTTAACTTTTATATCTTTGTAAAGAGTTATATTTTCTCCATCATAACTTATTGATGTCTTTGTTTTTGCATTTGATATATCTAAGGTTATAAAAGTATTGGGGTCTTGAGGATTCATAACTTCTAGGGTTCCGCTTTCTAAATCTCCCATTAAAAGATTATAGCTCATGCCTTCCTCTGCGGTTATTCTTCTCACTAAAACTTCATTTTTTAGCAAGGCTCCTCCGCTTAACTCTAGTCTTTTTTCTTCCATATCATCTCTTATACTTAATGCACCTAAGACCAATAAGTTCCCATAATTAGTTCTCAGTTCTAAATAATCATTAGCATCAATAGCTATAACTCTAGGACTTTTATTCATTCTTTGAACTAAATCATCAATAAAAACACCTAAATATTCTTCATCAACAGTTACATCATTTAAAAGTTCTTCTGGAGAACCAAATAAGACAAACATATAAGGTCTAATCATGAATTCTTGATTCTTATTTATAATATCTATGTACTTTCTTATACCATTTTTAGCTGCTTTCTCTGTAAATATATATCCTTTGCATTGAGTAAAATCTAGCTTACTACTAGAATACATATTTATATCTTTCATAGCTTCTAAAACTGTTTTTCCAGTACCTTTATATAAGACTCTTCTTCCTTTATCAGAACTTTCATTTGAACTTCTATAAGGTTTTACACAATCTAAATATATATCTATATTTCCCACTTCATTTTCATCAAATATTAAGCTTGTTACAAATGTAACTCTATTTATATCCTTATAATTATAGCAACCAATAAGCATGGTTGACATAATTATTATGCTTAGTAAACTAGCTATAACTTTCTTTAGGTTCATTTTTACCATCCTTACCGACTATATCTTTTGATATTTCGTCTAATCTTCCTCTCATAATAATGTCTTTAAATTTATATCTATTTAAAGTTCCTAGTGGGAATAAGTATTGATATTCACAACTTCTTAAATGTGCTAAGTGAGATAATAATACAACGCTTATTAAAATCACACCAGGAATTCCAAAAAAGGCAGCTGTAATTACTATTCCTATACTCCAAATTGATACTGCACCATAAAGCTTAGGAATTAAGAAATAACAAACGGCACTTAAGGCAACTACTACAATAGTTATTCTTGAAGCAATACCAGCTCCCACAGCAGCCTCTCCTAAAATAAGCCCTGATACTAAACTCATAGATGTTCCTATAGGTTGAGGCAATCTTAAACCTGCTTCTTTTATTATTTGGAATAATAACATCATTATTATTACCTCTGCTACTATAGGAAATGGAACCCCAGCCCTAGCAACTGCTAGTCTAAAGACAAATAAACTAGGTAAAACCGAAAAATGATGAGTAACTAATGCAACATATATTCCTGGTAAAAACATAGCAATAAAAAATGCTATCCATCTTAAAATTCTAGTAAAACTAGTAAAATACCTATTTAAATAATAATCATCTGGTGTTTGAAAATTTTCTATAAAAAAGAAAGGTACTGTAAGAACAAAAGGAGTTCCATCTACTATTATTGCAACCCTTCCTTCTAATAGTTTTGCTGCTACCTCATCTGCTTTTTCTGTATATCCAACAGTATCAAATAAAGTTCTATCTTCTCTAAGTTTAGCTTCAATATAATTAGTATCTAATATAAACTTATAATCCAAATTCTTTATTTTTTCTCTGATTTCATCAATTAATTCCTTTGGAGCTTTATTTTTTATATAAGATATGCATACTACAGTTTGAGTATCTTCCCCTACATATAAAGGCTCAAATTTTAAATTATGATTTTTTATTCTTCTTCTCAATAATGTAACATTATCAACAAAAGCCTCATTAAAACCTTCTCTAGGTCCCTTTATTACTGCTTCTGTTATTGGAATTCCAACACCTCTTCTTGTATAACCCTTTGTTTCGCAATAAATCACCTTATCAAACTTATCAAAGATTATTACTACATCTCCTGATAATACATGAAGTAATGTATCATTTTTATCCTTTGACCAATTTGTTATGTTTATATCTATAACCTTAGTCATAATATCATTTTCATCTTTTATTCCATCCTTAACTAAGGTTAATGGTTTTACTATATACTCACTTATGAACTGAGTAGAACATAAAACATCCATAAAAACAATTGTGGCCGGTCCTAAAGCTGTATCCACCTCCCTATACTTAACATCAAAACTATCTTTTAATTTGTCTTTTAAGAAATCTAATTGTTTTTGCATTCATTTATCACCCAAAAATATTATCCGCTAGTATTATGTTTAATATTCATTTTTTTGAGAATACTAAAATTTGAAATTATAAAAGAAATGAGGTGATGTCTTTGGGAAAGCTAACTGCAAGACATTTTATATTTTTTATCATTGCTGCCATAAGTACATCTTTGGTTAACTATACATCCTTATTTATAAAAATAGGTGGAAGAGATACTTGGATTTTCACTATAATCTCTGGAATTATATTTTTCTTTGTAACTTCCTTTATTTTTAGTGTAATCTCCAAGATAGACTATTATGATTTTAAAGAAACTTGCTATATAGTCCTTGGTAAACCTTTAGGAAATATTTATATATTAATATTTTCAATGACTTTAGTATTAATGTGCATAGAATCAGCTTCTGTAAGTTCATCTTCTATAAACGTTAATATTTTTGCTCAAACTCCAATATGGTATTGTTTATTATTTTTCATAATAACTGTATTTTTAATAGGTAAAAATAGATTTAATAGTATACTTATAATATGTATAGTTTGTGTAAGCATTGTGCTGGCAATCAATTTGTTATTAGCATTATTAAATATTAGATATATAGATTACACACTTCTTCTTCCTATATTTAAGGATAGAAGAATTTCAGAATATATTCTTTGTGCTTTAACTCAATTAGGCTCCTTATCAAGCTTAGCTATGGTTTTACCTATACTTCCAAGAATAGATGATAAGAAAAACTTAAAGAAAACCTCAATAAACACAATACTTTTAACATCTATATTTTGTGCTTTGTGTGTTGTTATACTAATATCAACCCTAGGTTCTTTGAGATCTGCAAATGTATTCTATCCTCAATTTGTTCAAACTCAAAGAATTTATTTTGGTGGTTTTGTAGAAAATGGAAATGTTTTTGTAATGATTTCCTCTACTCTTTCTTGGGTTGTAAAATACCTAATAACTATTTTTTCATTGTATACAATCTGGAAAGATAGGGTAAAATATAAACGTAATTTTATAGCATTAATTTCAGTAATAGTATATGCCTTTTCTTACTTAGCTGCTAAGAATATATACACCCTTTTTATACTATTAAGATACTATCAATACATACTTTTGATAGTGCTGTTTATATGCCCTATAATCATATATACACTAGCTTATTTTAAGCGTCAGAAATTTAAATATTTAAAGTAAAAAGTATTGTATTCTTTTTTCTATATGATATAATCAATATATAAAATAAAATTTAGTAGATATGTACTTTATTTCTGTCCTGTAAAATTTATTTTATTAGTTTTATAGTATAGATCTCAAACGTACCTAGTAAATTTTACAGGAGGTAAAAGAAATGGAAGATAAAAATTTAGTTTGTAAAGACTGTGGAAAAGAATTCGTATTCACTGTAGGAGAGCAAGAATTCTTCAAAGAAAAAGGATTTGAAAACGATCCAGTTAGATGCCCAGCTTGCAGAAAAGCAAGAAAAGCTCAAAAAATGAATAGATAATTGATAATTAACGCAAGTTTATTCATAAATTAAAAGTTCTGCACTTTGCAGAACTTTTTTCATTTCTATTTCATAAAATTAATCTTATTTGGAAATATTATATAGAGCAATCTAACTTATGATTTTTATACATAATTAAATATAATTTTATTAAAAACTATATACTCATTTTTTAATATATTATGGATAGATTTTGCTTTTTATGATATATTTATGAGTATATAAAAATGAGAGAAAAGGGATGATAAACAATGTCAAATGCTGAGCACTCATCAAACTTTATAAGAAATATAATAATAGATGATTTAGATAGCAAAAAACATGATACAATAATAACTCGTTTTCCGCCTGAACCTAATGGATATTTACATATAGGTCATGCAAAGTCTATAGTTTTAAACTTTGAGTTAGGAAAAGAGTTTAACGGAAGAACTAACCTAAGATTTGATGATACAAATCCAACTAAAGAGGATACTGAATACGTTGAATCTATTAAAGAAGATGTTAATTGGTTAGGTTATAACTGGAGTGAATTACATTTTGCATCAAACTACTTTGATGAAATGTATAAAAGAGCTCTACTTTTAATAAAAAAAGGAAAAGCTTATGTTTGTGATTTAACGCCAGAAGAAATCAAAGAATATAGAGGTACTCTTACTGAGCCTGGTAAGGAAAGTCCTTATAGAAATAGATCAGTTGAAGAAAACTTAGATTTATTTGAAAGAATGAGAAAAGGTGAATTCGAGGATGGTTCAAAAGTTTTAAGAGCTAAAATAGATATGAGCTCACCTAATATAAACTTTAGAGATCCTATAATTTATAGAATTGCTCATGCTAGTCACCATAATACAGGTGATAAATGGTGTATCTACCCTATGTATGACTTTGCTCATCCATTAGAAGATGCTATTGAAGGAATAACTCACTCTATTTGTACTTTAGAATTTGCTGATCACAGACCATTATATGATTGGTTCGTTAAAGAATGTGAAATGGAAAGTGTTCCAAGACAAATTGAGTTTGCAAGACTTAATATCACAAACACTGTTATGAGTAAAAGAAAATTAAAGCAATTAGTTGATGAAGGCATAGTTGATGGTTGGGATGACCCAAGAATGCCTACTGTTGCTGGACTTAGAAGAAGAGGTTATACTCCTAAGTCAATAAGAAACTTCTGTAAAGCTATAGGGGTTGCTAAGGCAGACTCTACTGTTGATTCTCAAATGCTTGAGCATTTCATAAGAGAAGACCTTCAAGAAACTGCTCCAAGAGCTATGGCTGTTATAAATCCACTTAAATTAGTTATAACAAACTACCCTGAAGGAGAATCAGAAATTCTTGAAATAGAAAATAATCCTAAGGATGAATCAGCTGGTAAAAGAGCTGTTACATTCTCAAGAGAAGTTTATATTGAAAGAGAAGATTTCATGGAAAATCCTCCAAAGAAATATTTCAGATTATTCCCAGGAAACGAAGTAAGATTAAAAGGTGCTTATTTTGTAAAATGTAACGAAGTAATAAAAGATGAAAATGGTGAAGTTACAGAAATTCACTGTACTTATGACCCAGAAACTAAGAGTGGAACTGGATTTACTGGAAGAAAAGTTAAAGGAACAATCCACTGGGTTGATGCTAATAACTGTATTCCTGCTGAATTTAGATTATATGAACCATTAATCTTAGATGATTGTGAAGAAAATGAAGGAAAGCACTTCCTTGAGCAAATAAATCCTAACTCATTAACTATATGTAAGGGATTCATTGAGCCAAGCGCTAAAGATGCTAAACCTCAAGATAAATATCAATTATTTAGACATGGATACTTCAATGTTGATCCTAATTTCACAAGTGATGATAATTTAGTATTCAACAGAATAGTTTCATTAAAGAGTTCATTTAAATTAAAATAATAAAAAATAATATTTAAGGGCATGTATCAAAATATTTTTTAATAAAACCTATAACTCTATTCTATTTATACTGTTTATAAGTTTTATGTTAATATTTGATACTGCCCTTTTTCTTATTTAAATCTATTAATAAATTTTACTTGTATTTATTTTCTCTAATTTAAGTTAAATATTTTCTATATTCCTTACTCTCCTCAAAAATCTATTATAAATTTTCCATACCTTTAATTTTCAAAGAAGCATATACACTTTATTTCTCTTTATTCTTTTTCATTTAAAAAAATTTTCACCACTTATTGAAAATTATTATCATTTACTATTGACATTATTATCTTACTATTGTATTATAATGACATAAACTAATTGAAATTGATTTTCATTAATAATAAGAATTAAATTTACGAGGTGATATATATGAAAAAATTAAATATTATTTTTTGGTCAGGTTCTGGTAATACAGAAGCTATGGCTAACTTAATAGCTGAAGGAGCTAAAGAAAACGGATTAGAAGTAAAACTTTTAAATGTTTCTGATGCATCTACTCTAGATGTAGAAGGATGTGATGTATTAGCTTTAGGTTCTCCTGCTATGGGATGTGAAACTATTGAAGAAGGCGAAATGGATCCATTTGTTGAAGAAATTTCAGGAATTGTATCTGGAAAACCAACTTTACTATTCGGTTCATATGACTGGGGAACTGGTGAATGGATGGATACTTGGAAAGATAGAATGGAAGACTACGGTGCAAATGTAGTAAATACATTAATAGTTAATAATGCTCCAGAAGGAGAAGACATAGAAAATTGTAAAGCTGCTGGTAAAGCACTTTAATTTATTTGAAAGAAAGGTGGAAGAAGCTGAAATGAATAATGATTTTCTTAATCTCTTAGAAACTCTTAACAACGAAAAATATATGAGATCCTTTATATCATATTTAATTTCTCCTGTAATAACAGGGATTAAACCTTCTTCCACTATTACTCTTTCAAAGCAAGGTCATAATTTATATAAGCTTTGGGATATGTATGGTGAAGATTTTTTAAAGGATCTTAATCTAAAGTACATATTGCTTAGAGAAACTATAAATTCTAAGGTAGTATTAATTTATGATGAAATAAATTTAATGAATACTGTATATAAAAAATCTTCCATGGATTTTTTAGAAAAACTGGACTATAGATTAACTATGAGCATTGATGAAATATTAACTCATTTAGTTAATAGATATGATTCATTCCATTGTCCTCATGAATTAGGTATTTTTCTAGGAATTCCAGTTAAAGATGTAGAATGCTTTATGGAATGCACCGAAAGCAAATGTCTTCTTTGTGGATATTGGAAGGTATATGAAGAAGAGAAAAAAGCCCAAGAAATCTTTGAACTTTATGATAGTTCAAAAGAAATAATAATGAATCACTTACTTTCTGGTAAGGATTTAAAGGAAGTTTATGACTTGACAAATAATGTATATAAATTTAATATTTAACTCTCATTGCTAACAAACCACTCAGATTTCTGCCATTATCTGAGTGGTTTTATTTTTACTTATTTTTATTCTAATTTTACTATACCTATAAATTTAATTTTCTCTTCATATAATCAATGTGTTTCTTGATATACTACTCTAGTAACTAATTATAAGTTTATCCTTTACATTGTAATTATTCATTACTTGTAAACTTATACCCAACTCCTCTTATAGTTTGAATATATTGAGGATTTTTATCATCGCTTTCAATCTTTTTACGTAAATGTCTAATATGAACATCTACTGTTCTTGTTTCACCTATGTATTCATATCCCCAAATTTTGTCAAGCAAAAGTTCTCTAGTTAATATATTGCCCTTATTCTTTATAAGAAGCTTTAATAATTCAAACTCCTTTAATGTTAATTCTACATTTTGAGTTCCTTTTGTTACTTCTCTTGTTTTAAAATTAACTACTACATCACCAAATTTAATTATATTTTCTTCTTTTTTAACATTACTTCTTCTAAGTAAAGCTTTTACTCTAGCCATAAGTTCTCTTATTGAAAATGGCTTTGTTATATAATCATCTGCTCCAAGTTCTAAGCCTAATACTTTATCAAACTCTTCCCCCTTTGCTGTAATCATCATTACTGGAATATCTGAAGTTTCTTCATTTCTTCTAATTTCTTTACATACTTCTAAGCCATCTATTTCTGGAAGCATTAAATCTAAAAGTATTAAATCAAACTTAATTTCTCTTATAATCTTTAGAGCTTCAGTTCCATTAACAGCAACCTCTGTATCATATCCCTCTTTTTTTAAATTAAATTTTATAAGTTCTCTAATATGTTCCTCATCATCTACTATTAGGACTTTTTTATTTGTCATACTTGTCCCTCCTTTACCCAAAACACTACCCTATTTTATAGCTTATCACAATATTGAAAACAAAAAAAGATATACCACTTATAGATATATCTTTAAATTATTATACTAATTAAGTCAGACCTAATAAGCTAAATTTTATCTTATTTATATTTTATGTTATTATCCTAGTTCAGTCATATCACCTTTTATGGCATATACTATATTTTCACAAACATTAGTTATATGATCACCTATTCTCTCTAAATACCTAGCAACAAATATTAATTTAACCCCTTGATTTATATTATTAGAATCTTTATGCATTGCAGCTAATAAATTTACATAAACATCATTATATAAATCATCAACTATATTATCCTCTAAGACGGCATCATAGGCTAACTTTGTTTCATTACTATCTAATGCATTTTTTGCAGCATTTAGCATATTTAAACAAACTGATTTCATTTTAGGTATTCCTACCATTCCTGTAATATGCTCTTCATTATCTATTTTTATTGTTTCCATAGCTATATTTACTGAATAATCTCCTACTCTCTCAAGTTCCATAGCTATAGTTGATAAGGCATATACATTTCTTAAATCTTTAGCCATAGGCTGCTTTAAAGCAGTAAGTTCAATAGATTTTTCAATTATTTTATTTCTTAAGTTATCTATATCATCATCCCTTTTTATAACTTCTCTAGCTAGCTCTAAATCTTTATTAACTATTGAGTCTACTGATTTTTCTATGGCCAATTCACATAATTCCATCATTTCTTTAGTTTCAGATTTTAATTCTTTTATACTTATTCTTAAATCATCTATACTCATTTACTCTAATCACCCCTTATAATTTTAACCAAATCTTCCTGTTATATAATCTTCTGTTCTCTTATCTCTTGGATTTGTAAAGATTGTATTAGTATCACTAAACTCTACAAGCTCTCCATTTAAGAAGAATGCTGTTTTATCTGATATACGCGCCGCTTGCTGCATATTATGTGTTACTATTACTATAGTATATTTATCCTCAAGCTTTCTTATAAGCTCTTCTACTTTTAATGTTGATATTGGGTCTAAAGCTGATGTTGGCTCATCCATAAGAATTATTTCTGGATTCATAGCTATAGCTCTAGCAATACATATTCTTTGTTGCTGCCCTCCTGAAAGACCTAAGGCAGAAGATTTTAATCTATTCTTAACCTCATCCCAAATAGCAGCATCTCTTAAACTCTCTTCTACAATCTTATCTAAAACCTTCTTATCCTTTATTCCATGTACTCTTGGACCATAAGCAACATTATCATATATACTCATTGGGAAAAGATTAGGCTTTTGAAATACCATCCCTACTTTAGTACGAAGTGCTATAACATCATCGTCTTTATATATATCTTTTCCATCGACCTGTATTTCTCCTTCAATTCTAACTATAGGAATCAAATCATTCATTCTATTTAAAGTACGAAGGAAAGTTGATTTACCACATCCTGAAGGACCAATTAGTGCTGTAACTTCATTTTCTTTTATATCTATATTAATTTTCTTTAACGCATGATTACTTGCATAAAATAAATCTAAATCTCTTACTTGAATTTTTGTTTTCTTATCACTCATCTTAATACCACCTTAAATTAATAGTTTGCCTTATTAAATTTTTTAGCTATTAACTTAGCTGAAATATTTAATGCTAGTATTATAACTATAAGAACTATTCCAACTGCCGCTGCTGTTTCTATATCTCCTTTTTCCTTTGTTACAAGGTAAGCTTGAACTGTAAGTGTTCTTGCACTTGAAAAAATTCCTTTTGGCATTTGTGCAACAGTTCCAGCAGTAAGTAATATAGCTGCTGATTCCCCTATTATACGTCCTATTGATAATATTACTCCTGAAAGTATTCCAGGCATTGCACTTGGTAATATTACTTTATATAAAGTTTGAAACTTTGTAGCACCTAATCCTAAGGATGCTTCTCTATATGATTCTGGCACAGTTTTTAAAGCTTCTTCTGTAGTTCTAATTATTACAGGTAAAATTATTATTGATACTGTTAATGAACCTGCTAAAATTGAATACCCCATTTTTAAAGCTACTACAAAGAATATACCTCCAAATAATCCATAAACAATTGAAGGAATACCTGCTAAACTTTCAGTAGCAAATCTTATAAACTTAACCATCTTTCCTTGTTTAGCATATTCTTGTAAATATACAGCTCCCAAAACTCCTATGGGAGTAGCCACTGCTAAGGAAAGTAAAACAGTCCATAAGGTTGTTACTATCATTGGCAATATTCCACCACCGCCACCAGCTGAATAATTACTTGTTAAGAATGTTAAATTTATTTTTCCTATGCCCTTTATAAATATGAATCCTAAAATAATTACAAGAATTCCTATTGTAAAGATGGCTGATAACCAAACTAACCCATTTAATATATTATCTTTAACTTTTCTCATATTTATTTACCGCCCTTGTTAGAAAGTTTACTAAGTACTAAGTTTAGTATTAATATGAATGTAAATAATACTACCCCTGTTGCAAATAGCATTTCTTGGTGAGTTCCAAATGCATAACCCATTTCTAAGGCTATATTAGTTGTAAGAGGTCTTACACTATCCATTATAGAACTTGGAATAACTGGTGTATTTCCCGCTACTAATATAACTGCCATTGTCTCTCCAATTGCTCTACCGATTCCTAATACTACCCCTGTCATTATTCCTGATTTGGCAGCTGGTACAATAACTTTAAATATTGTTTCAGTTTTTGATGCCCCTAAAGCTAATGACCCTTCTTTATATGCATTAGGTACAGCCCTTATAGCAGTCTCTGATACTGTTATTACCGTCGGTAACATCATTATTGCTAATACTATTATTACAGCTAGCAAACTTTGTCCTTTAGGTAAATTAAATATATCTTGTATCGTAGGAACTATTATTGCTAATCCAAATACTCCATATAAAACAGAAGGTATTCCAGCTAAAAGTTCTACTGCTCCTGACATAATTTTTGATATTCTCTTTGGTGCTATCTCTGCTATAAATATTGCTGTTAATATTCCCACAGGAACCCCTATTAATAAAGCTCCTATTGTAGCACCTAAAGAAGCCACAATCATAGGTAATATTCCATATTTATTTGCACTTGGTATCCATTGTGTACCAAATATAAAATCCCAGAAGGAGTACCCCTCTACTATGAATGGTCTTAACCCCTTATAAAAAACAAATCCTATTATTAAAAGCAAACTTATTACAGCTACTGAGGCACTAATTAAAAAGATCTTTTCAGTTAAACTTTCTATGAAATATTTACCCTTATTATTCTGACTTTTAGCTTCCATATTTACCTCCATCTTAAATTAATATCCAATAAATATATCTTTGGCATTTTTCTTAAATTAATTCTCTTTAATAAATAAGTATTAAGTTACACTTATTAATCCATCTTCTTCAACTATTTCTTGTCCTTCTTTACTCATTATGAAATCTATAAATTCCTTTGAATTTTCATTCAAATTTTCCTCTTTATACACTAATAAAAATGGTCTTGATAGCTTGTACTTTTTATTTTGTACATTTTCAGCTGTAGGATTTACTCCATCAATACTAACAGCGTGCACTGAATCATCTACATAACTAAAGGATATATATCCTATTGCATTCTTATTTCCTGCTACCATTGTTTTAATACTTCCAGAACCATCTGAAATTTGAGCCTGTGGACTTATTTCTTCTGAATTGAATCCAACAATTTCTTGGAAGGCATCTCTTGTTCCTGATCCATCTTCCCTTGAAACTAATACTATTGGAGTATCTTCTCCACCAACCTCTTTCCAGTTTGTTATTTTCCCTGTATATATCTCTCTAATCTGCTCCATTGTAAGGTTTTGAACTGGATTTTCATTATTAATTATTACTGACATACCATCATAGGCAATAGGTTTTTCTTTAATTCCAGATTCTAATTCCTTTTCCTTTAAATCTCTTGAAGAAATTCCTATCTCTACAGTTCCATTTATAGCATCTTTTATTCCTGCTGATGATCCTAATTGATTTACCTCAACAGTAATATCTGGCATCTCCTTTTTAAAAACTTCTGCTTCAGCCTCTACTAAGGGTCCTACTGAACTTGAGCCTGAAATTTTTATTATATTAGCTCTTGATCCTCCACCACATCCTGTTAATAAAAAGCCCATTGCTAAAATACTACTTAATGCAATTACTACTCTTCTCCTATTCATTTTTTCCTCCGCTTATATAAATTTAATATACATTTTAAAATCTAATAATTTATTTTTATTTAATTTTATATTTTTGTTTCGCTTACAAGATTAATATTATTTCTCTTAGGTTAAGTTAATATTATTTCTATGTTAAATCTATGTAAAAAACATAATAAAAAAAATCCTAAGAATATCAATAAGTTATTCTTAGGATTAAATGTATATTAAATATATAAGCGAACTATTTTACTTTTATTAAGTGTTCTTTAGCTACTATATCTTGCCCTTCCTCACTTAATATGAAATCTATAAAACTCTTACCTGATTCTGTTAAATTCTCTTCCTTATATACTGCTAAGAAAGGTCTTGAAACTTTGTAAGATTTATTTAAAACATTTTCTGGTGTTGCTTCAACTCCATCAACCTTTACTGCACTTACACTATCATCAACATAACTAAAAGATATATATCCTATTGCATTTTCATTACCTTGAACTAAGGACTTGATATTTCCTGATCCATCTGATATCTGAGAATTAACAGTTAACTCTTCAGCCTTAAATCCTACTATTTCTTGGAAAGCATCTCTTGTTCCAGATCCATCCTCTCTAGAAACAACCACTATTGGAGCATCATTCCCTCCAAGTTCTTTCCAATTTGTTATTTTACCTGTATATATGTCTTTTATTTGAGCTAATGTTAAATCCTTCACTGGATTATTTTTATGTGTTATTAAAGCTATTCCATCATAAGCTATTTCTACTTCTTTAAGTCCTGATTGTTTTTCTTCTGACTTAAGGTCTCGAGAAGCCATTCCTATTTCTGAAACGCCCTCCATAGCATTTTTAATACCTGCTGATGATCCTATTTGATTTATTTCTATAGATACATCTGGTTTTTTAGTCTTAAAAGCCTCTGCCTCTGCTTCCATAACTGGTCCTACAGAAGTTGATCCAGATATACTAACTGCATTTGTAGATTTTGCTTCACTTCCCCCAGAATTACATCCAACCATGGCTGTTGCACCTATAAATATAGTACCTATAATTGCTATTAATCTCTTTTTAAACATATTTAAATTCCCTCCAAAATCTCAGTTAATATTGAGTACACTCTTATATTATCTTCTCAATGTTAAAAGGAAATTATGCTAAGGTTAAGTCCATGTTAATAAAAAAAATAAAAAGGCTCTATAAAAATATAAAAAATAAAACTTACAAACATATTCCGAGAATTACTAGATTTCGCTAAGAATTTATAATTATTACTCCGAATATATTACTAAAACTTCGAAACTCGCTACGCTTCGAACAGTCTCAGTTTTTTAACGTAATATCTTCTACGTAATAATTTAAATTCTAAAGCTCATCTAGATATTCTCTTCATACTGTTTGTAAGTTTTATAAAAAGTTATTTTGATACACGTCCTTTTATGACAATTAGCACTTATAATAAAAGTTATGAATTAAGTTGTAAAACACTATCTTAATTATTATTTAATAGTGTTAGAAACATTTATTAGCCTTGGAAAGGCATATTCAAAGAATTCCTTGTAACTTTGGCAATAGTAGTTTAACTCTAAGGGTGAGTCTTCCTTTGAATCTCTGCACCTTCTACATCCACCTTTACAAATTCTAAACCATTTGCACTTTTTGCATTCTTCATGAACTTTAAAGGATGATTTTATAAACTCATGATTTTTATTTGTTTCAAATAATTCTTTCATTGTCATATCCTGTATGTTGCCTAGTCTCCATTTATCTAAAACATAAAAATCACAAGGATAAACACTCCCATCACTTTCCACAACAAACTGACAGGTACATGTCCCATTCATTCCACAAGATGATGACTTTCCTAATAAAATTGTTTCTAATAAACCATCAAAATATCTAATGCTTACTCTATTTCCATTTAGAAAATCTTCATACCAAAAGTCGAATAAATTCTTTAAAAACTTAGTATAATCCTTTGGCTTTAAAGAATAATTATATTTACCCTTTTCCTCGTACAATGGGTCAAGACAATTTATAAATTGAAGAAATTTAAAATCTTTTTCCTTAAAATATTTATATACTTTATTTACATGCCTAGCTATATTAGAGGTCACAACGCATAATATATTAAATTCAACATTATACTTTTTAAATAACTCCGCTGCCCTTTCTACCTTACTAAAGGTATCTAAACCATAACAATCTTTTCTATTTAAATTGTGTATTTCCTTAGGTCCATCCATAGATAGTCCTACAAGAAATTTATTTTCACTTAAAAACTTTGCCCAACTTTCATCTATTAAAGTTCCATTGGTTTGCAAACTATTATATATTTTTAAATTTTTATAATTATGTTTTCTCTGAATCTCAATTAACTTTTCAAAAAATTCTAATCCTGCTAAGGTAGGTTCTCCTCCCTGAAAAGCAAAACTACAATGGCCATCAGCTTCATTCAAAACCCTTTTGACCATGCTTTCTAAAACTTCATCTTTCATAATACCATAGCTCTTAACATTCCTATTGTCACTTAAAGAATGATAAAAACAATAAGTGCATTTTAAATTACATCCACTAGAAGCTGGCTTAATAAGCAAACTTAATGGTGGCATCCCAATTCCCCCTCTTACTTTTCCCAATTATAATAAACCTTCTAATAAAATTTATTATATATAATAACTACCCTTAATAATATTAAGCTTTTGCTACCTCTTCTTTCAAAGCTTTATAACCAATCTTTTCATTAATTAGTCTTACTACCTTATTCATTTCATATTGATCTCTTCCCTTAATACTATATTCTCTACCATCTTTTAAGAATATAGTAATTAAATAAACATATTTATTAGCTGTATTACTTATGTTAATTTCTTTAACATCATGAAAATTAATCTTTTCCTCTCCATTTGCAAAAAGGATAAAATCATTTTTTCTTATAATAAAAGTACTTTTAATACTTTCCTTTGTAGTATATATAACCAGCATAAAACAGAAAATAATAGTTAATACTCTCCATATAGTTGATGTAATATTATTAGCTTCTCTTGCCATAACTCCAATTACCAAGTCAAAAGCGGAAAATATTAGTAATACATTTGATAGCTTATCATATAATAAACTAATAACTTTTGAATCTGTTTTTTTCTTTTCTAACTTAATAGTTTTTAATTTATTATTCCTATAAATAATTAAACCACCTAATATCAAAATACATACAATCAATCTAATAATCATAACTCCTCCTTTGTTTCCTCTACTCAAAGCAAAGTCTCCATAAAAATCACTTAACAATTTATTAATTTTCTTTATTGTATCATTTTTACAAATTAAAGGAAATAACAATTTAAACATATAAAAAGTTCAATAAATATAAACTAACTAATAAAAAGCCATATAAAAAAGTCACTAAATATAAGCGAAGCAATACTTAAATAAGTAATTAGAATCTATTATTTTCATATAAACTCTATAAAAAAATTCATCATATATAAGAAAAAGGGGATTTTAATGAATGATTAGAATTTAATTGTTTTTGAAATGAATTTATCCTTAAAAATCTGAAACTGTTTGAAACGAAATGAGTTTTTCTTATTTAGATAATATTAATATTTATTTTCTTACTTAGTAATAAAAAGCTCTATAAAAAAGTTCACTAGATATACGCGAAGTAATATTTGAATAAGTGATTAGAATTTCATTTATTCTGTAATAAATATAATGTTAAAAGTCTGAGACTGTCTGACCAACGGGAGTTTCGAAGCCTTAATTATATTTATGGAAGAATTAATAGAAATTCTTCACGAAATTCAATAATTACTAAGCTATATCTAGTGAACTTTACTTAATAGAGTTTTAATTCCTATCTTGGGATTAATCCTATTTTCTTTTGCATTTTTCTAAGAGTTTTCATTGCAGCATAATTTGCTTTTTCTGCACCCTTTTTGTATATTTCCTCTAAAGCTTTTTTATCTCCTAATAAAGCTTTAACCTTTTCTTGAACTGGAGCTAACTCTTCAACTATAGCTTCAGCTACATCATTTTTAAATTCAGCATATCCTTTGCCATCATACATTTTTACAACTTCCTCAGGAGTATATCCTTTTATTGCACAAAGAATATTTATTAAATTCTTAACTCCTGGCTGTTCATCAGTATAATTTACAACACCTATACTATCTGTTACAGCTCTTGAAATTTTCTTTCTTATAACATTAGGTTCATCCATTATTAATATGAAACCATTTGGATTAGCATCTGACTTAGACATCTTTTTGCTTGGATCTTGTAAATCCATTATTTTTGCTCCCTCTTTTGGAACATATCCCTCTGGTATAGTAAATGTTGGGCTATAAGAATTGTTAAATCTAGTACCAATATCCCTAGCAAGCTCTAAATGTTGCATTTGGTCTTTTCCCACTGGAACAAGATCTGCATTATATAAAAGTATGTCAGCTGCCATAAGAACTGGATAATTAAATAATCCTGCTCCTATTGAATCGCCCATTTTCTTTGATTTATCTTTATACTGAGTCATTCTGCTTAATTCGCCCATATATGAATTACATGTTAAAAGCCATGAAGCCTCTGAATGAGCTGGTACATGTGATTGTATAAATAATGTATTTTTCTCTGGATTTATTCCTGATGCTATATATATAGCTAAAACTTCTAAAGTTCTTCTTCTTAAATCTGCTGGTAATTGTTTTACTGTTATGGCATGTAAATCAACAACGCAGAAATAACAATCATATTCTTCTTGTAATTTAGTCCAGTTTTTTATAGCGCCTAAGTAATTTCCTAATGTTAAATCACCTGATGGCTTTATTCCACTAAAAATAATTTTTTTCTTATCTTCCATTAGTTTTTCTGATACTTCTAAAAATCAAATGAAGTATCAGATACACCTCCTTTATAAAAATTTAATTAACCTTTTTATTTCTTAAATAGCTATTTTCTTTTAAAATAAAAAAGCCCTATAAGCCATAAGACTTATAGGACGAATATATCGCGGTACCACCTAATGTTACAAAGAAAATTCTTTGTATCTCTTTCTTGTAACGTAAGAATTACGATTTAGAATACTAAGATTCCTCTAAACATCTCGAAGATCCATTCAACTTAAGCATAACTATCATACTCCCAGCAAACATATGACTCTCTTAAAGTTTGTTTTTAAGTTTACTAATTCTTGTCATCGATATTTTATATTAAACTTTAATGTTATTTTATCATTTTTTAATCTTTAGTCAAGATTATTTGTTTTTTTAATTATTGATAAGATGAAATTTATAAATGTTCCTTCTATATCCATTTTAACATTAATTTAATATTATAGCTATTTTTTTATCAAATTATCAAGTTTATATTTCCATAATTTTATATATAAAATATTTTTATTGATTTTTCTTAACATTATGATAATATAGTATTATAACTTTTAAAAATAAAATAAAAAATTTAATAAAAGAATATTAGAAAAATACTATATAAAAAATTTTTAAATCAAATTATAAACCAATATATTTTAAAATTATTTATCTCTTATATCTTAAATAATAATTTTAAATGAAAATATTAATTTGATTGTTTAAGAAAGACGGGGTGTATATTATGAATAACAAAAGATCAGATTTTTTAGTAATCGGCTTTGCACTATTCTCAATGTTTTTGGGGGCTGGTAACCTTATTTTCCCACCTTTATTAGGAAGAAATTTAGGTGCAGATTACTATTTAGGGATTATAGGATTTATAATAACTGGAGTTGGAGTACCACTACTTGGTATATTATCTTCAATGAGAGTTAACGGTAAGTTTGAATTATTCGGAGATAAAGTAGGTAAAAAATTCTCATTAATATATTCAATAACATTATTTATACTTATTGGACCATTATTAGCTATTCCTAGAACAGCAGCTACTACATTTGAATTAGCATTTGCTCCTAACTTTACAAATATAAATTACTTTGCAGTAATAGTTGTTTACTTTTTAGTTAATTTAATCTTTGTATTAAAGCCATCAAAAGTTATAGATGTTTTAGGTAAATTTTTAACTCCTATATTATTGGCTATATTATTCTTCTTAATAGCTAAGGGAGTTATTAGCCCAATAGATGCCTTAACAAAATCATATACTCCTGATGCTCTTTCTACATCATTACTTGAAGGATATCAAACAATGGATGCAATTGCAGCTGTTATATTCTCTTCAATAATATTAGGTTCAATAAAAGCTAAAGGATATACTGGTAAAGCTAGCTTTAAATTACTTATTAAAGCAGCAGTTATTGCAATCGGAGGACTAGCAATAATTTATGGTGGATTAATCTTCCTTGGTGCTCATACTGGGGATTTAGCTTTAGATTTATCAAATTCTCAATTATTACTTTTTGTTGCTGAAAGTATTCTAGGACATGCAGGTGCAATATTAATAGGTGTATCAATGGCATTAGCTTGTTTAACTACTTCAATAGGATTACTTTCTGCTGGTGGAAGCTTCTTTGAAAGAGTTTCTAATGGTAAATTACCATATAAATTTAACGTTTTATTAATGACAGTAACTAGTATATTAGTTGCTAGTATGGGATTAGATAAAATAATATCATTATCAGCTACTTTACTTGGTGTAATCTACCCAGTAACAATAGTTCTTATATTATTAAACCTATTCCATAAGAGAATAACTAACCCACTTACTCATAAGGTTACTGTATATGTTACTTTAGTAGTTAGTATATTAATAACACTAGGTAACTTTATACCTGGAGTAGAAAACTTAGTTTCTCTTCTTCCACTATACTCTAAAGGATTTGGTTGGGTAGTACCTGCTTTAGTAGGATTTATAATACCAAGCATTATTCCTGCAAGAGAAACTGCTACAGCTTAAAATATAATATCTTATAATATAAGAATATTTATCAAAATTTATATTTGATAAATATTCTTTTTTATTTATAAATCTTTTTTTACTTTAAACTCTATAAAAAATATTATTTTTTAACTATAATTTTATGCGCTTTATCTTAAGCAAAAATAACCTTTCTTTAATTTTAATATTTTAAAAATAACATTAATATTATTTTTAAATTTTAACAATCTTATCCATAACTTTACAACTTATGCAATAGAATGCTACAATTGTTTTGTAATTTTAAAAAGGGAGGATGCTTACATTGGCAAGAAAAACTAATAAAAAAAGGAGTTCTAAAAAGCCTGTTAAAAATCGTAAATTAATAATTGCACTTTCAATTATAGGGCTTTTAATAGTTGGTTTAGTAGGAGGGGTAGCTACTTATGGACTAACTATGCTTGGAAAAGTGAACAAAGTTGATTTAAATGAAGACAATTTAGGAATTGATAAAGCGGTAGATGAAAAGCTTTCTAAATACGATGGAATAGCTAACATAGCTTTATTTGGAATTGATGCTCCTGAGGGTACTGATGGAAGATCAGATGCTATAATGATTGCTACAGTTGACAAGGTACATAATAAACTTAAATTAACTTCAATAATGAGAGACTCTTATGTAGATATTCAAGGACATGGAAAAGATAAAATAAACCATGCCTATGCTTTTGGTGGACATGAATTAGCTTTAAAAACTTTAAATGAAAACTTTGACTTAAATCTTAAAGATTTTGCTACAGTTAACTTCTCATCATTACCTAAAATAATTGATTCTGTTGGTGGAATGGATCTAAATATAAGACAAGATGAAATTGATGCAAGTCCTGGTATTAATGATCATATAAAAGATTTAAATAGACTTACTCATACTGATTGTCCTTTAATAACTTCACCTGGTGTTCAACATGTAAATGGTACACAAGCCTTAGCTTATTGTAGAATAAGATACACTGCTGGTGGAGATGGTGAGAGAACTGAAAGACAAAGAATAGTTTTAAGCAAATTATTTGAAAAATTCAACCAAGTTTCTCCAAGTAAATATCCAACAATCTTAAACGAACTTATGCCTATGGTAACTACTAGTCTTTCATCTGGTGAAATTCTAAATCTTGCAAAACTAGTTGCTTCTATGGGTGGTTCTGGATTAGAACAAGAAAGATATCCTATGGATGAGTATTCTAAAGGTGAAATGATAAATGGTGTTTATTATTTAGCATTTGATAAAGATGTTACTGTTAAACAAATTCATGATTATATTTTTGAAGATAAAAAATAAAAATTTTTATATACTTCTATATATTTATAGAAGTATTATTTTTGCTTAATACTATTGATTTAAATTAAAATATACTTTTTTTAATTCTATAATATTGATATAAAAATTGGAGGTTATTATGAAAAGAAGGAGAATTATTACAACTCTTATACTAACGCTTACTTTATCCTTGCAAAGCATATCAGTTTTTGCTCAGCCCAATAAAGAAGTATCTAACATTTCTTTAGAAAAGACTGATTTAAAGAATGGCTGGGTTCATGAAAATAATAATTGGTATTATATATTAAACAATGAAAAAATAACCGGTTGGAAAGAGATTGATGATAATTGGTATCATTTCAATAGTGAAGGAATCATGGAAACTGGTTGGCAATTTATAAATGGTGATTGGTATTATTTAAAATCTAATGGTCCTATGGCTACTGGTTGGCAATTTATAAATGATGATTGGTACTATTTAAAACCTAATGGACCTATGGTTACTGGTTGGCAATTTATAAATAATGACTGGTATTATCTAAAGTCTAATGGGCCTATGGCTACTTCATGGCAAAAGATAAATGATGATTGGTATTACTTAAAACCTAATGGGCCTATGGCTACTGGTTGGCAAAAGATAGATAACAATTGGTACTATTTAAATTCTAATGGGCCTATGGCTACTGGCTGGAGATTCTTAGATAACAATTGGTACCATTTAAGTGAAAATGGACCTATGACTATAGGTTGGAAAAATTCAGATGATAAATGGTATTATCTTGATGATAATGGTGCAATGGCTCAAGATTCTGAAAAAACAATTAATGGAAACATATATAAATTTGATTCAGATGGGGTAATGATAACTGATAAATGGTTTGAATCTACTTATGTAAATAAAGATGGAATTGTATTACATGGTTCTCCATCTAGATCTCATTCATATACTCAATACAAGTTATTTAATTATATGAGTAATGAAGCTAATAGGGAATCTGTTCATTATGCTGCTATAGACCTTCACGGTGGAGAAACAACTAATAACTGTGTTTATTTCACTTCTGAAGCCTTAAGGAGAGCTGGGGTTAAAATCCCTTTATATGTAGCTAATACCTATCAATTAGAAAGAGAATTACTTTCTAGAGGATGGATAAAATCAACTAACACAAGTGATCTTAGACCTGGAGATGTAGTATTTTCAGGATATAAACATTCATTTACATTTATGAATTGGTATGATAATGATTATGCTTATATAGTAGATAATCAAAAAAAATATTTTGATTCTGTTCTTCATAAAAGACTAGTCTCAGTAGATGATCCTGTTAATGACACTATAAGAGCAACTCATTTCTTCTATTTACCAGAATAATACACATAAAAATTTATTTTTAATTTATAAAACTATTAGTAATTATTAAAGTCTATTTTAATTTATATAAAAAAGAGACAAGCTATTAGCTAAAACTTAAGCTAATAGCTTGTCTTTATTATTTCTCTACTACTGATTTAACATAGTCTAATTCTTCTAAATTATCAATTTCATAAATACTATTTTCTGAAATCTTTTCAATGCGAATATCTAACTTAGAAATATTATTCTTTACAATATCATCCCAATATAACTCACTAAAATCGCCATTTTCAACCATGTCTTCAAGTTCCTTAACTATTATATCTGTATCTTTCTTATCCCAATAAGATACTCCACATAATATATAGCCTTCATCATCCCCAACTTCTATATCATTTACCTTTAAATCCTCATCAAAGCTAAGCTTCCATTCTCCTTTAAAGCCTTGTTTATTGGCAGAAAAATACATTGATGTTTCTGGTTTTTCTAATAAGAAATTTTCTGATATGTAAACATCAGCATCAACCACATAGGTATTCTCTAAATATTCTCTAACTAAATACATAGTATATATATTGTTATATATATCATATTTATCATTATTAACTAGTTTTACTCCATATTTATCCTTTAAATAATCAAATTTTTCTGCAAGATAACCTGTAACAACAATTATTTCTTCTACTCCTCTTTCTCTTAAAAATTCTATCTGTCTTTCTAAAAGAGGTCTTCCATTAACTTCTATAAGTGACTTAGGTGTATCTAAAGTTAGGGGTCTTAATCTAGTTCCCATTCCTGCTGCTAGTAATATTGCTCTCATTTATTAATCTCCTTTATTATTCTCTCAAAACTTACTTTATATTTCTTTTTCTTTAAAACAATCTAATATTAAGGCATTTACAATCCCCTCTTAATTAGTAAAATATAATTGATTTCTTTTATTATATATTTCTTATCTATTAAGAACTACACTGCTGTATTAGTAACATTAGTTAATTCTTCTTCATGTGCTGGTTGAGTTGCCACTACAAATGAGCCTATCATAACCATTAAAGCACATATTACCATTTTAATAGTTATATTATGACCTAATAGTACTTTATCAAAAATCATTGCCCATACAACATAAGTTATATTAAGTCCCATTGCTCTTGTTGGTCCTAATTTATGAATAGCTGTATAATAACAAACGTAAGAGATTGTTCCCATTAAAGCTGTTCCTATTATAACAAAAGTAACATTTCCTTTTAAAACTTCAAATACTAATGGATAAGCTTTTAATAAAGGAAGAATTATTACTCCTGAAAAAAGAGCAGATATAAACTGTCTAATTTGTAAAGCTTGCTTAGGACTTATATCTTCATCTTTCATACCATAAGAGCATATTACAGATTCTGAACCCCATCCTAAAACGCTTAACCCAGCAAATAAAAATCCTATTAAACTAGCTTTTCCCCCATCATTTCCAAATCCTAAAAGGGCTATTCCTAATATACTTATTGTTAATCCAATATACCCTTTTCTACTAATTTTTTCTTTTAAGAATATTGCTGCTAAAACTGCTCCAACAGCAGGATATATTGATGATATAGTAGCTGCATATGATGGTCCTATATAATTAACAGAAAGTAAATATCCAGTCATACCCATAGGTCCACCAAATATTGATGCTAAAATAACATATTTTGTACTTGGAGTTTTTAATGACTTAAAAAGTTTTCCAACTTGTCTTGTAAAAATCATATAAATAAACATCCATAAAGTTGAAAAAAAATCATGTAAAAATGTACTTACAAAAGGAGCTAACATTATAGCTGCCTCTGTATTTATAAATGGAGCCATGGATAATATAACTCCAACTAAAACAGTATCTAGCCCCCAAGCCATAGCAGATATAATTCCACTACCATATCCCTTATAATTACTTTTAAACATACTGCCTCTCCTTTAAATTCATACTTTATTGCCCCATTAAAATTTTATCTAATAACTCTAAGTTTTTCTTTCCTCTATTATATCTATCTATACCATAAGTTCCAAAATCATCACCTTGAGCCTCTTTTAAAATAGTCCATATACTCCATAAAAAGTCCTGACATATTTTATAAACAAGAATTCTTATCTTATGCTTATCTTCAATTAAATTGTTAAAATATAGATTTAAGAATAATTCTTCATCATCCTCTGAAAAATCACATTCAATTGAGTGAGCCGCTAAATCCCACATAGGATCATTTAATCCACTATACTCCCAGTCTATTAGATACATTCTTTCATTAACATCTTTAACAAAATTCTCTGGAACGGTATCATTATGACATGGTTTTATTTCCATTCCATGATCTTCTAAAACTTTTTCTAACTTTAATACTCTTGTTTTTATTTCATAATAATCTTCAAAAAGAGTACCATTAACCTTTTTAACAAGACTCTCATAATCCTCTATTTTCTCAAAAACATTAAATCTATTTTCCATTTTTATCTCTGAATTATGTAAAGTTCTTAATGCCCCTACCACTAATTCCATATTTTCTTTCTTTTTAGCCGTTGCAGGATTAAGAGTTTCTGCACCCTCTATAAGTTCTGCAATCTTTACTCCAGACTCTTCATCAAAGAAAAGTATTTTAGCATCTATCCCTTCATCTGCTGCCAGTTTAGAGTTTATCATTTCATCTCTTCTATTAATCATAGAGCTTGTACCTAATCCTGGTATTCTTACTATATAGGCTTTGTCATTTACAAAAGCCTTATAGTTTTTATTAGTCATACCTCCTACAGGTACTATTTCTTTAACTTCCTCTTCTGAAACCTTTAATCCATTAACTATAGCACTTTTTACTTGATCTATTTTATATTGCATTTCTTTTCTTCTTATCATAGGTATAATGTGTTTCTTTACTTTTTCATATTGATCTTTATTGTCAATTTCTCCCCAAACAAGGTCATTTATCTTTTCATAACCAACCTTATAATTTCTAGCAACATCTAACATAGTGTACTCATAATTTATATATGGATTTATATTATGTTTAAATTCTTCTAACATCATTTTAAATAATTTATAAGATATTTTGCTTATACCAATCATTTCTCCATCAATCTTATTAAATTGGTGTACATCTTTTGACATTTTAAAAAGATAGCCATCTCTTATTTCAACGAAGGCCTCATCCCCTGATCCACTTTCATTAGTAATTAAAACACAATCTCTATTATCATTTTTAATAATTTGTTCTATAGCTCTACTTTCAAAAACAAGATCATTTTCTACCAATATAAAATCATCATCTATATATTCCTTAGCTAAAGCTAAAGAACTCATTGTTCCTGTCCATTTATAATTTGAATTAGTTACACAAAAAATTGTTGAATCTTTTTCAGCTAATTCTTCATAGTATTCTTTTTTATATCCATTTACTATAACAATCTTCTCTATACCATTTGATTTTAAAATATCAATTATTCTATCAATTATTCTGAATTCCTCAAGCTCTAAAAAACCAGCTGGCTTTCCAAAATCACCTTTACCACCAGCTCCTAAAATAACAGCTTGTTTAACTTTATGATATTTATGCTTATGTATTGATAACTTTGTACTCTTAACTTTATCTAATGAATTTTCTAGTAATGCAATTCCTGCCTCAGTTAATTCATATTTAACATTTCTCTTATCTATATCAATTTTAACTATGTATTCTTTAGTCAATAGTTCCTTAAGTAAAGAATTTATTTTACCTAAAGAAATATTTAACATTTCTGCTAATCTTCTTTGACTTATATTATCTTCATCATTTATAATTTTTAAAACTTCAATATCATATGATAACATCCTCAACTCTCCCTTCGTTCATTTTTTGAACATTAATATAATATCACAAAATTTTCCTTATTACAATAAAAAAAGTATTAACTTATACTAGATAAGTTAATACTTCTTAAAACTATTTAATAATATTAAATTTAAATAGTAATTTTAAAATTACTATTATTAATAGGTATATACTTCTTATTTAAGATTATTTTATATTAAGTATTAATACCAATAGTCATCTAAATCATCTTTAGGAATAACTAAAATTTTAGGATTCTTCTTAGGATCTATCCACTTTAATATTTCAATCATTTTTTCTCTAGGCATTGAAACACATCCTCCAGTAGCCCCTCTTCCTAAACAATGTACAAAAATTGCTCCTCCTTTGTTTGGAACCTGATTGTGATTATAATCAGTTATTAAAGAATATTCATATTGTCTAGGATAAGAAATTAAATGCTCATAATCTCCACCAGGATTATAATTAATCAATCTATTATATGTAGAATTTTCGCTATTTAAATCCCAATACATATTATTATTAACCTTTATATAATCTAATTTTGTTCCAGGATTATTCTTAACTCCAAAAGCTCCTGTTATGCTCATAACACCAGCTGGAGTAGTATTAGTTGATTGAACTCTATTTTCAATGTAAGCAAGTCCATTAGCTCCTACTCTTCCAGTTGTACTATCAATATTATTCCATTCACCAGAATCATTCTTTTCATAAATTTCTATATTACAATAACTTGTACTCATATTATTTGTCGTTACAACTATTATTTGATTACTATTTTCTAACTTTGGATTTCTAAAAGCTTTTTCATAATGAGCTACTCCATTATTATCTATTCTCCATCCATCAATATATTGGTTATTTATCATTTTACCATCATCATTAAAGTAATACCAATAATCATTTATTTTGTTCCATTTTGTATCCATAACTCCATTTTCTTTAAGATGATACCATGTATCATTTATATTTTGCCAACCAATTTTCATCTCTCCATTATTATTAAAATAATACCAGTCGTTATTTATTTTTTTCCAACCTATATCCATAGGTCCATTTTCATTTAAGTGATACCATTCATTATTTATATATTTCCATCCAGTTTCCATAGCACCGCTTTCACTTAAATAATACCATGCTCCCCCTAGTTCTCTCCATCCAATATCCATTACACCATTTTCTCTTAAATGGTACCAACTGCCATTAATATTTTGCCAACCAGTCATCATAGATCCACTATTATTAAAATAATACCAATCTCCATTTATTTTTCTCCAACCAGTATCCATTACGCCATTCTCTCTCAAATGATACCAAGTTTTATTTATATACTCCCATCCGATTTCCATTTCTCCCTTTGAATTAAAGTAAAACCAATCCCCCTTTATATTCTCCCAATCCTTACTTCTAAGATTATTAGAATCAACATAGCTCCACTTATTATTTTCAAATTTCCATTCCTTATTATTAGCTGCTTGTACATTTTCTCCTAATACAAATCCACTACATAAAGTAGTAATTGCACAAGTCAAACTAAATAATTTTATTTTTCTTTTTGTAAATTTCATTATAGACTCCCCTTACAATAATTATTAAAACATGAAAAATTAATTATATATTCATAATTTTAACATAAAATAAATGCTTTGTTAATTATTCTTATAACCATTTATCTAAATTATGTATAAATCAGAAATTAAAATAACATAAAAAGACTGACATAAAGCCAGTCTTTTTTACTCTTCTATGTGAACTAAAATAACAACTTTCCTTTGATTTATATAAAAAATATACCTAATTCTAGTTGCTTTTTTATTTAATTTATTCTTGAACTATTAATCTAGCTACACCACTATGATCTATCTCCCAGCCATCTTTCTTAATATTAATAGCCATATCACCATTTTCATTAAAATAATACCAATCCTTATCTATTTTTCTCCATCCAATATCCATTACCCCGTTTTCTCTAAAATGGTACCAACTACCGTTAATATTTTTCCAACCAGTTATCATACATCCACTGTTATTAAAATAATACCAATCTCCATTTAATTTTCTCCATCCAGTATCCATTACTCCATTTTCTCTGAAATGATACCAAATTTTATTTATATACTTCCAACCTGTTTCCATATAGGAAGTATTTTTATTAAAATAATATGTTTCTCCGTTTATTTCTTGTAATCCACTTACAGGTTGTTCATTTTTTAAATATTGCCATATTATTTTATTATTTTCTTTTTGAGATTGCCATCCTTCATTGTTTATTAAAGCAACTCCATTATTATTAAAATAATAATCTTTTTTACTTCCATCTTTCATCACAACTTCTTGAAGTTTATTTGAAATCATCATTCCACTATCTGGATCAAAGTAATATAATTTATTATTTATTTCCTTTAATCCTGTTGCTAAAGTATAATCACTATTTATATAATACCAACTTGAATTATTTGAACTATCCTTTACTTCATACCAACCAGCTTTACCTATAAATTTACCATTTTCACTAAAAAGCATTAATTTGTAGTTACCATCTTTTTGCTTAACATTTTGAACTCCTGTAGCCATAAATCCATTTTCAGTAAAATAATAGTTTACTCCATCTATATTCTTAAATCCTTTTTGTAAATTTCCTTCTTTGTCAAAATAATACCAACATATTCCGCCTGTTTCTAAATTTTTACCTTTTAGCCAACCAGTTTTTTCAACTAATTCTCCATTTAAATTAAAGTAATATTGCTTACCTTCTATAGCCAAAGCTCCAATTACCATATTCCCATCTTGATCATTTAAGTAATACCTTTTCTCCCCTAAGACTAACCATCCTGTTTTTAAAGTTCCATTGCCATTAAAATAATACCATTCATTATTTATTTTTTTCCAACCTTTATAATTACTTAAAACTCCATTTGATTCAGCATAATATATTTTATTACTTTTATAATCTTTTATTATTCCAGTTTGCATACGACCATATTCATCAAAGAAATATTTAGAACCATTAATCTCAGCTAAACCAACTACATTTTTTCCTTCTTTATTTTTATATGACCATATAGTTCTTCCATCACCATCTGTTCCATTTTTAAACCAATGACATTTTTCAACTTCAGACTTTTCATTTGATTTAATACCAAAAGTACTTTCTTTATTTTCTCTTAATTCATTATTCTCAAATTTCTTATCTATTTCTTTTTGCTTAATAACATCTTTATTTTCTTCTTTAGTCTTGTTAATTGATTTTATTTCTTCTTTTAATTCTAACGGTTCTTCTTTTTTATCTTGTTCATTTTTTTGATTAATTTGTTCATTAGTTAAAGTACTCTTTAATTCACTTGCATATATATTCCTTCCACTAAATACAAATGAACCTGACACCCCCATAATTACCCCTGTCAATACTGCAATAGCTACTTTTTCTTTTACCTTTTTCATTTAAAACCCTTCTTTTCATTTCAATTTTTTTAAATTTTGTAACGTATTTACAGTATGATTTTAGTCCTTTTAACCGTATAAATATTTACATATTAGTAACATTTTATTTAAAAAAATATTTAATTTCATTTACTGTAAAAATTTACAGACAACAATTAGAAATATAATTTATTAACTATTTTTTATAATAAAAAAACTATATGATAAAATTATTTTTAAAATTCTATCATATAGTTTAGTTATACTTATTTTTAGTTATTTAAAAGAATATTTACTAATCCATTAGAGAATTTACCAGAAAAATCTCTTCTCAATATATCTTGATGTGAATAAGGAACTGGAAATTCTACTAAAACTGACTTAGCTCCTATAGCATTTCCATAAGTTATTACAAATCCACCTGGATATTTATTTATATTTCTAAAGCCAAATTCATTATCAAAATATCTAGCAATGCTAGGATTACCTATTGTTTTGTTTTCCCATCCATGTACATCTAGAAGAACTTTTTCAGTTGCTCCCTCCATAGTTTTATTTATGAAACCATATAAAGCCTTTGCCTCTGGAGAACCTAATGCTGTTGGTCCTGTATAGTTTCTATCACTATAAAAAGGAGTAAACCCTGTAGGGAATGATCTATTTATATCATTCTTAGTTGTTACTGTAGTTCTACCTGGACCATTGTTTGTCCATCCATCAATTCTTCCATCTGGATTAGCTGAAGGTATTATATATACACTCCATTCACTTAAATCTATTCCTTTAGTATTGTATTCACTTCTTAACCTATTTACTGACTTTTCAGCTATTATTTTAAGTTCTTGTGAATCACCACTCCAAGCATCTTCATATCCATGTACTCCAAACACTGAGAATAATACTTTTTTACCATGTCCTATTCTATAGTATTCTAAATCTCTGCCCTTTCCACTCTTTCCATATACACCTTCAGTTACAATCTGATTTCCTACTCCATTTTTATCTAAATACCAATCATCTATAACTTTGTTGATTTCTTTTTCTCCACTATTATTAAAATAATACCATTCACTTTCTATAGTTCTCCATCCAATACTCATAACTCCATTATCATTAAAATAATATGTTGAGTTATCAATATCTTGCCAGCTTGTCTGCATTTTACCTATATTATCAAAGTAATACCAGTCATTATTTATTTTTCTCCAACCAGTATCTGCAGGTCCATTTTCTCTTAAATGGTACCATATATCATTTATATATTGCCAACCTGTTTGCATTTCGCCGCTATTATTAAAATAATATTTGTCTCCATTTATATCTTGCCATCCAGTATTCATTTTACCGTCATCTTCAAGATGGTACCATATATTATTTATATGTTGCCAACCTGTCTGCATTTCTCCATCTGAGTTTAATAGATACCAATCACTTCCTAATGATCTCCAACCAGTGTCCATTACTCCATTATCTCTGAAATGATATCTTTTATTCCCTATAGACTGCCATCCTGTTTGCATTTCTCCATCATTATTAAAATAATACCAATCATTATTAATCTTTCTCCAACCAGTATCCATAGGGCCATTATCTCTAAAATGGTACCATATATCATTTATATATTGCCAGCCAACTTGCATTTCTCCATTATTATCAAAACGATACCATTCATCATTTATTTTTTTAAACCCAGTAGCTAAACTTCCATCACTTTCATGATAATACCACTTATCATTTATAATTTCCCATCCATTTTTTATCTCTTTGTTTTTCTTGTCACTTAATTCTACCTTATTGTCAACTTTTACTTCACTAATATTAGTTGTGTTCTTATTTCCTTCAGCATAAACTGTTTCAATGCTACCTAAAGTAACAGAACCTAACAGTCCTAAAGAAAGAACTAATGCAATACTTTTTCTCTTCACTTGTCCACCTCTTTTTTTTGAATTAGCGTATAAACTTGCTTACACTTAAATATTACCTTATTACGTTATATTTATCAATATTAGAAATTTATTCTATAATAAAAAGACTGAATTTAATCAGTCTTTTTATTACTGTTTCCATATTCCTTTTTCATCGAAATAATAACTATTTCCATTTATATATTGCCAACCTGTTTGCATTTCTCCATTCTCATTAAAATAATGCCATTGTCCATCTATTTCTCTCCATCCAATGTCCATTACACCATTATCTATAAAATGATATTTTGGAGTACCAATATTTTGCCATCCTGTTTGCATTTCTCCATTTGAATTAAAATAGTACCAATCATTATTTATTTTTTTCCATCCTACAGTCATTGAACCTGTAGTTTCAAAATGATACCATATATTATTTTCAAATAACCATCCTGTTTGCATTTCTCCATTTATATTAAAATAGTACCAAATATTATCTATTTTTCTCCAGCCAATATTCATTACTCCATTATCATTGAAATAATACTTATATTTACCTATTGTCTGCCAACCCTTTTGCATTTCTCCATCATTATTAAAATAATACCAATATCCATCTATTTCTCTCCAACCTATGTCTATTGTTCCATTATCTCTAAAATGATACCATATATTATCTATACATAGCCAACCTGTTTGCATTTTACCTGATTGATCAAAATAATACTTGTTATTATCTATATTCTTCCACCCAGTAACATATTTTCCGTCTATATAATAGTACCATATGCCATCATTTAATTCCCATTTTCCCATAACATTTTCAGAATACTTACCTTCATTTATAAGCTTAACTTTTGATGCATCTACAAAGCCTTTATCATTCCAATCGTATGGACCTGGGAATGCTACTGGTGATCCATTTGATATTACAGGAGTTGTTCTAACTGGATTTATTTCATAACAGTCTTTTCCATTGTGATTAATCTTTTCTTTGCTAGTTAAAATTGTTGTAGCTCCTATTTTTTCTACTCTTTCAGTATATAAGCCACCTACATCATATAATTTTTCATTATCTTTATTTGTAACACTACTAGCCCCTGTATAAATGCCTAGCTGATAGTAATTATAATCTTTTAAACCTGCTATTCCTTTTCCACTTGCCCAGTAATCAGCTATATAAGCATTTTGTCCTGCTTTTTCTCCCCAGAATGGATCTGAAGCATATTTAACATTAGCTCCACTTCCCTTATTTCCAAGGTATCCTCCAAAATATCTCCAATCTTCTGGATCTGAATATCCCCTAGAAATATAATATTTTGCAAAATCATTTATACAGCCTTCAACAGTTTCAAATGAATTTGCTGATGCTCCTGGACTTGAATCAATAGCATTTATTCCAAATAAATTATTTTTTTGTTGAGCTATTTGAGATGTCCCCCAAGCTGATTCATTAGCCGCTAGTCCTAAAAGTAAAAGAGCATTTGCTCCATATTTATTCTGTGCATCTATAAAAGCTTGTCCAGTTCCTCTTAATTTGCTATATGATTTTGTCTTTTTAGCAATAAAATTATTTAATTCTTCAGCAGTAAATGTTGTTTTACTTCTAAATGGTAAATACATATAATATGGATAAAAAGGATTATTTGCATTTACAGAATTATTATGATTATCATTTTGTAAATCACCTATTAATGTACTTAAATCTTTATAAAAATATTTGTTATCATAACTATAATATTTTACATTTTCACTTAAGAAATTAGGTGCTGGTCCTATAACAACCTCATATCCACCTTCAGAATAATTGGTAAGATCACTACTTATATAATGGATTAACTCTCCATCTCTAACTATATAATAACTTGGATTTTTTACTTGGTTTAATGGTACTATGACTAAATCATAATTTCCAGAACTAGTATCTTTATTTACCCAACCTTCATATCCTCCAACTTCTATTTTGGCAACATTTCCTCTATCCTCAATTATTGGAACATCATCTACATAACCATGATTAATATATGTAAAGTCATTTGTTAAATTAGGATTAGCATATATATTAGTTATTTCTCCATATCCAGCTGGGCTTCCATTTTTATATTTAACTAATCTTCCCATTGATTTTTCTGAATAAGCTACTTGTCCACTATCATTTAAAACAACAGGCATTGCTGAAAAGGTATTATATTTTTCACTTTCATTTTCAACCTTTTTCTCTGCTTCTTCCTTTGTGTTTGCAGAATCTAAAAATGTATATTTCCCATTTTCATGAGCTAATGCTATCTCATACTTACTCTTAGTCTTTGTAACAAGTCTGTTTATAGATTCTTGACCTTCTTTATCCTTTTTAAATTCTTCTCTTTCAATTCCATTTTCATCTTTATAGCTTTCTACATTATCACCTGGAATTGAAAAAAACATATTTGGCTCTTTTACAATTTCATAAGTTTCTCCAACTAAACTAGAAGACTTACTTTCATCAGACTTATCATTTACATTCTCTAAAGCTAGAACATTAATTGAAGTTACACTTAAAGTAATAACTGTAGCAAGAATAAACTTTTTAATCAATGAAACTCCCCCTTTTATTTTTTATCTTTTTAATTTTTTAGTAAATTTATTTATTATTTCTAATAAACAATCATCTTTAATAACTAGTAAAATTAAGAAATAAACTAATGAGTTTATAATCATTACTGCTAAAGTAAATAGTATAACTCCACTTATAAATTTTCCTATAAAATAAGTTATAGGTATAAATAATAATGATATTGCTAGATACTTCATCTTATCTAGGCTAAAAATGTTAAAATCTAAGTCCATAACAAATTTTATATATAAGTATTCTAATATAATAACAACTATATTAGCTAGCATTGTTGTTATTACTGCATTTGTTCCATTAAAATAGCCTGTCCATAATAATGTTACATTTAATACTAAGTTTACTGCTCCCCCTATAAATGTTATCTTTACTTGTTCTTTTTCTTTTCCTCTTATATACATAACCTGATTACTTAATATGGTCTCAAATCCTAAAGTAATTATATATATAGCAAAAACCTTAAGCATTGGTATAGCATCTAAATACTTGCTACCACCATATATAAGAATTACCTCTTTAGCTAAAACCAACATACCTATAGCAGCTGGGAAAAGAACTATAAAATACATTTTAGAAATTTTATCTAATAAACCTTTATATTCATCATGATTTTCATTTGCTATATAATTTGACATTCTTGGAATAGTTGCATAAATAACTGTAAGCAACAAGGTATTTATTATGTTACTTATATTTTGCGCTGTTGTATAATAAGCAACAGAATCCATATTTATATACTCTCCTATAAAATATCTATCAAGTTGAGTGTATAATACGTTCGCATTTGATAATATAACAACTAAAAACATTGGTTTTATATGCTTTAATAATTTTAAGTTAGAAAAATCAAAAGGTACTCTTTTCCTTATGTATATAAAACTTACAATATTATTTAAAAATGTTGATAAAACTAAAAGAATCATATATTCTTTTAAGTCATTTGCACTTCTAACAAGTATAAATAAAAATACTACATAAACAATTCTAATTATGATAGTTTTTATTGTTATGAAGTCATAGTTTTCTAACCCTTCATTTACCCATTCAGTATAAAAGATATTAGCTAATAAATTAAAAGTTAATATCATACATGCAACATATATTTCTGTTCCAGAATAGTTAAACTGAACAAATAATACATATCCAATTGTTGTAAGTATATTTGTTATAAAGGTTAGAGTAAATAGACTCGTATATACCTGTGAGAGCTTTTTTTTATCGTCTCTAACTCTACTTATTTCTCTTAAACCATATTGATATACTCCAAAACCTGCAAATATGAAAAAGTATCCATATATTGTTTGGGAGAAGTTTATTGTTCCCATTAAGTCTGGTCCTAAAACTCTTAATACATAAGGACCTATAATTATTGGAACTACTACATTAAAAATATTTAATAAAAATTTAAATATTATATTTTTCGATATTGATTTACTCATAGTTCCTCCTAATTATAATATTCTATCATTACTATGTCTCCACCCTTTAACTTTTCTTGATTTGTTGGTGCTTCTACATAATCCCATTCCTTTATAGGTGTCATATAATTTGGTCCATAATTTTCTCTTAAATAACCATCTGGATTTTCAGGAACTGTATATTCTTTTCCTTTAAACATGATTTTTTCAAGGCCTCTCTTCTTAACAAAATACTTCATTCCTTCAAAACCAGTTGATACATCCTTATCTTTATAACTAACTTTATTTAGTTTATTATTTTTAAAAGTAAATCCATATGTCCACATAAGATTTTCATCTTTAAAATAGTAAAATATATCAAAGTATAATCCTTTATAGCTATATGTTTGCTCTACTACCTTACCATCTAAAGTAAATTCACGAACTTTTTTTATATTAGCTTCTTTAAAAGCTTTTTCTACTTCTTCAACTTGATTTTCGTAAAACATTCCTAAATCTATATCTAAATCGTGTGCTATAAAATCCTTTTCTCTCATAGCTCCAAGCAAAGTTCCATAATCAAGCCAAAAATGAAGATTATTCTTATCTAAATTCTCCTTTATAGTTTCTAAACAATCTTTAGCATGCTCTTTAAATAAAACTCTTCTTCCTTCTTCTAATTTCTCTTTATGATTTTTCCTCATATTTTTTACTAAATTTGTATTTGCAAAAGTTTCACTCAACATAATATTTCTTACTATGTTCTTTAATTTTCTTTTCACTTTACTCATAACTATCTCCTAAAAATCTCTTATTTCATAAGCAAATTATATTATAAATGCATAAAAGAATTTTATATTTCAAAATTCTTTTATGCTTTATGGTTAATTCTTATATTCAAAAAATCCTTTTATTCTACTTTTAAAAGCAAGCCAACTTCTTTTTGACTTAGTTTTCTTAAAAGTTATTAAATATATTAATGATTTTAAGAAATGATATCCCTCAGCCTTAATAAATAATATTAACATAGAAAAATCAAAATTTGATTTTACCATTGCACCAAATCCTAAACCATAACTATATATTTTCTTATCATCCATATTGCTATTTGAATCATAATGTGGATGATATATTTGAAGTTCTGGATTATATATTATTTTTAGCCCCTTTTTACAGTTTTTATATATCAAATCTGCATCTTCACAAGCTCCAAAATATTTACCTGCTCCTAATTGATCATTAAATTTTACAAAGCATTTTTTACTATCTAAAAACATAGTTACTGAAGAACACTTTGTATAAAAGTTATTTTTATTTATTTCTATCTTCTCTTTAGGCCACTCCCTAAGTGAATCTTCACCATTACGCTCAACAATTCTTCCCATTAATAAGTCACAATGTTCATTTTCAAAGTAATTATTAACTATATTAAGGGTATCTACTAGATATTCACAATCATCATCTGGAAAAGCTATTATATCTCCAGTTGCTATCTCTAACCCCTTGTTTCTATTTAAAGCTAATCCTCTTTCATTAGATTTTATGTGAACCACTTTTATTTTTTCTTTATATTTACTAATTATGGGCTCTAAGTCTATTTCTTTATTTTGATCAACAATGATTACTTCAACTTTATCCATTGTATAATTTGAATTCATTAGACTTTCAAGAAAACACCCTACTTCATCTTTTCTCCCATAGGTAGCCATTATCAATGAAAATTTTCTAATCATATTCTTTGCTCATCTTTCTTCATAATCATATTTATTATAATTAATAGTGTTAAAGTTACTACTAAATCATTATCATATCCTAAGTATTGTAAACAAACTATGGCTAACATAGGAAATATTATCATAAATAAATTTTTCAATATATTTTTTCTTGTAATAAAATCTTTAAAAAATTGAATTATAAAGGTAATATAAAGAACAATTCCTATTATTCCAAGTTCAAAAAATATATTAAGAAATACGTTATGAAGATTTGATTCAAACCTTCCTAATATATCCTGAATGAAATAAGCACTATATCCTATACCATTACCTACTATAAAATGAGTATCAAAAACGCTTATAATAAATTCTTTCCATATATATAATCTTGTAAAGCCACCATCTGTCATATTAAACTCTAAGTGGAAAAATTTATCAAAAAAGACAAACAGTGCTCCCAAGAATAAAATTCCACTTACTGCATATATACCTATTCTATATTTATAATTTAAATTTCTCATACTATAAAAAGCTAAAAATACTATCGGTATTATTATAGCTACTTGAGCAGTTCTACTTAATAAAAGTACAACTGTTACTATACCTAAAATTATAAAACTTATTTTTTCAATTAAATTTATATTAAAATTATCGAATGCACATATGTAAAGATATATCATATATATTAATGCAAACTTAGTAGCCCAAATATTCTTATTTTCTGCTCCAATTATATTATGATAACTACTGATTGTATAAGCTGCATCAGAACTTTCTGTTAGTGCGCCACTAAAAAAATCATTAAATAACTTGCCATCAAAATAAATATATATAATTTGTATAAAATTAATCAATATTATAAACTCTAAAAATCTAACTAAAGTTTTCTTATGGAACTTCATATTTGTTCCATCTACAACAAAATATGTTGATAATAGAAAACTCATATTAAGCAAAAGTTTTATAACATTTGAATAATATATAGGATGTTTAAAAATAAAACTTGCTATTACAGTGTTTATAACTGTCCAAATTATAAATAAAGCTAAAGTTAAATTCCATTTTTTTAAACTTATATGTATCTCTTTCTTAAAAATAAGATATATAACATATAATATATTTAATAAAAATAGAGGTATATATATTTTAAAGTCTCTAATAAATATTGAGAATATCACAAAATATATAAAAAGTTCATACTTTGTGTTTGATTTATTTCTTAAATTCATATAATATCTCCTATATTCAACTTACTATTTATACATCTTCTCATAATATTTTTGATAATCTCCTGATGTTACATTTTCCATCCATTCTTTATTATCTAAGTACCATTTTATTGTTTTCTTTATTCCAACTTCAAAAGTTGTTTCTGGATACCATCCTAACTCTTCTTTTATCTTTGTTGGATCTATTCCGTATCTTCTATCATGACCTTTTCTATCTTCAACATACTTTATTAATTCTTCAGTTATTTCTTCATCTACATTATCATGTAAGTATTCTATAACTGTTTTTACTATTTGAATGTTAGTTCTTTCATTGTGTCCACCAACATTGTAAACTTCTCCAAGTCTTCCCCCGTTTATTACCATATCTATTGCTTTTGCATGGTCTTCAACGAATAACCAGTCTCTTATATTCATTCCATCTCCGTAAACTGGTAAATCCTTATGATTTAAACAGTTATTTATTAGAAGTGGTATAAGTTTTTCTGGGAATTGGAATGGTCCATAGTTATTTGAACATCTTGTTATGTTTACTGGCATTTTATATGTATCTGAATAAGCCTTAACCATTAAATCTGAACTTGCTTTGCTTGATGAATATGGACTATGTGGATCTAATGGTGTTGTTTCCATGAAATATCCTGTTTCTCCTAATGAACCATAAACTTCATCTGTTGAAACGTGAAGGAATTTAACTCCTTCTTTCCATCCTTCTTCTGTTTCCCATGCATTTTTAGCGCAGTTAAGTAAATTTACTGTTCCTAATACATTAGTTTTAGCAAATACTTCTGGCTCTCTTATACTTCTATCAACATGTGATTCTGCTGCAAAGTGAGCTACATAGTCTATTTCATATTTTTCAAATAAACTTGAAACTAATTCTTTATCACATATATCTCCTTGAACGAATATATGTCTTTCATCATTTTCTATTGATTTTAAGTTTTCTAAATTTCCTGCATAAGTTAATTTATCTAAGTTTATTATTTTTATATCTTCGTATTTCTTTAACATATATAATACAAAGTTAGATCCTATAAATCCTGCTCCACCTGTAACTAAGTAAGTTTTCATTTAATTCTCTCCTAACTTTAATAACTTTTATTGATTTTGTTGATTTTCAAAAAAGCTTTTTAAAGCTTCCTTCCAATCTCTCATTTCATCACCAATTGTACATCTAAGCATCATATTATCTAATGATGAGTATTCTGGTCTTTTAGCTGGTGTTTTATATTCTTCTGAAGTACATGGATTAACAATGCACTTATTGCCAGCTAACTCCATTATTTCTTTAGCAAAATCATACCAAGTACATTCCCCTTTTCCTGTACAATGGTATATTCCGTATTCTTCTGTTTCTATAAGCTTTAATATATGATATGCTAAGTCATTTGCGTGAGTTGGATTTCCTTTTTGATCATTAACTACATTTAATGATTCTTTTTCTTTTCCTAATCTCATCATTGTGTAAACAAAGTTATGTCCCACATATCCATATAACCAAGCAGTTCTAACTATATAATATTTTGAACAAAACTCTTTAACATAATTTTCACCTAGAAGTTTTGTTTTTCCATAAACACTATAAGGTGCAGTTAAATCAAACTCAGTTAATGGTTTTTCACCAACACCACTAAATACATAATCTGTTGAAACTTGAACTAATTTAGCTCCAATTTCTTCACAAACCATAGCTAAATTTCTTGCTCCTAAAGAATTAACTTTAAATGCAAAATCTTCATTACTTTCACATCCGTCAACATTTGTTGCCGCTGCACAGTTTATTACTACATCTGGCTTTTCTTCATTAAGTACATTTTTAACATTTTCTAAGCTCGTTATATCTAATTTATCAACATCTAAAGCAATAACTTCTGAGTTTTTTATATTTTCACTAACTGAACCTATTTCTGCTTTTCCACTTTTTATTATTGATTGAAGTTCATTTCCTAATTGTCCATTTGAACCTGTTATTAATATTTTCATAGAATTCCCCCTATTAACCTTCATATACAAAAGGAATATCTAATTCTTTTAAAGTTTTTTGTTTCTTATCTTTTTCTGATAAGATTATTTCTTCTATTCCTTCTAAAGGCCATTCTACATTAACATCTTTATCATTCCAAAGAAGTCCACTGTCATATTCTGGAGCATAAAAATCTGTACATTTATAGTTAAATACAGCTTCATCAGATAAAACTACAAATCCATGAGCAAATCCTTCTGGAACATAGAATTGTCTTTTATTTTCTGCACTTAAATGAACACCTTCCCATTGTCCAAATGTAGGTGATCCTTTTCTTAAATCTACGGCTACATCCCAAACCTCTCCTTGAGTTACTCTAACAAGCTTTCCTTGAGTATGTTTAGTTTGGAAATGTAATCCTCTTAAAACACCTTTTTTAGATTTTGATTCATTATCTTGAACAAATTTCATAGTAAGTCCAGCTTCTTCAAAAGCTTTTTGACTATATGTTTCCATGAAATATCCTCTTTCATCTCCAAAAACTTTAGGTTCTATAATATATAAATCTTTTATTTTTGTTTCTATAAATTTAAAGTTACTCATTTTTTTCACCACTTTCAATAAATTGTATCTAAAGTTCAAAAAAATTTACATAATATAAGCATTTATTATATTATGTAAATTTATATAATCGTCTAATTTCTCTATTATCTTTTTTGTTCTAACTCTTCAACTATATCAACTAAATACTTACCATAACCAGTTTTCATTAATGGTTTAGCTAAGTTTAATACCTTCTCTGAAGAAATCCATCCTTTTCTGTATGCAACCTCTTCTAAACAAGCTATATATGTACCTTGAGTATTTTGAACAGCCTCAACAAAATTAGATGCTTGTAACATTGAAGCATGAGTTCCTGTATCTAACCAAGCCATTCCTCTACCAAATAGGTTAACTTTTAAAGTTCCCTCTTCCATATATAATCTATTTAAATCTGTTATTTCTAGTTCTCCTCTTGCAGATGGCTTTAATCCTTTTGCCTTTTCTATCACTGTATTGTCATAGAAATAAAGTCCTGGAACTGCATACTTTGATTTTGGATGTTCTGGCTTTTCTTCTAAAGAAATTACCTTTCCATTCTCATCAAATTCTACTACTCCAAAAGCCTTAGGATCTTGAACATAATATCCAAATACCATAGCACCCTTTTCTAAAGCAGCGGCTTCCTTTAAATTACTTGAGAAGTTTTGTCCATAGAATATATTATCCCCTAGAATCATAGCTACATTGTCATCTCCTATGAATTCTTCTCCAATTATGAATGCTTCTGCAAGTCCATTTGGTGCTTCTTGAACTTTGTATTCTATATTTAAACCTAATTCACTTCCATCTTTAAATAACTCTTTAAAATTAGGTAAATCTCTTTCTGTTGATATTATTAATATATCTCTTATTCCAGCTAACATTAATACTGACATTGGATAATATATCATTGGCTTATCATATATTGGTACCATTTGTTTTGACATTGCCTTTGTTACTGGATATAATCTTGTTCCACTTCCACCAGCTAATATAATTCCTTTCATTTTCTCACCTTCTACCTTAATTCTAAATTTGACTATATACCTTTTTACTCATTGAAGAAGCCATAACAAAACTTTTAGGTAAACTTTCATATTTCTTTCCTAAGAAGCTTCCAATAAACCTCGCTCCAAAATTAGGTAATATATTTAATGTAACCTTAAAATTTTTATCTTCTAATGATCTTTTTAATACATGAATAGCTAAATCTTTACCACTCTTATTTCCTTTATAATTTAGGAACTGTGAGTTTTGTCTAAAGAAAACTCCAGTATCAAAGTATCTTTCGTACAATGATTTAAGAGTAAATACATGAGAATGATAAACTTCAGAATCTGAGCAATATTTTATTCTATATCCAGCTTGTATAAGCTTTTCAGCAAAATACATATCTTCATTTATTAAAAGTCTTTTATTGTCATATCCATTTAACTCTTTATATACACTTGTTTTAACAGCTGATGATGCATCTGAATAAAAAAATGTTAATAATCCATATTTATTAATATCCTTTTTAGAAACCACTCTTGATTCTTCAGGATAATTCTTTTCTCTTATATATTTTTCTATAGTATTATTAGTACAAAGTTGTCTACTAAATGAAGCTTCACACTCCCCATCTATAATAGGTTGTACTAAATTTTTAAGCCAAAAGTTATTCTTCATCATTACATCTTGTGATATGAAAACTATAATATCTCCTGTTGACTTAAAAGCCATCATCTCCCTAGTTTTTGAATGTGAAAAATCCTTTGGTTCTATAAGTGTATATTGTAAATTCATATTTTTTAACATTTCTTCTGTTTTATCCTTACATCTAGTTAAAATATATGAAATCTCAACTTCTGTACCTTCTGGTTTTTCTTGTTCTAATATTTTATTGTGTAAATTCATTATATAATTTTCAGCATTATACAATGGACAAATTATAGATATCTTCATCTATACAGCTCCTTCTTTTTTTATAACTGATATAACCGTCTTAAATATTATTTTAATATCAAGCCATAAAGATCTATTATCTATATAGTACATATCCATCTGTACTCTTTCTTCATATGTTGTGTCACTTCTTCCATTTGCTTGCCAATAACCTGTTAACCCTGGTGTAACACTGAAAAGCTTGTCCGCATACTCTCCATACTTTTCAACTTCTTTATCTACTATTGGTCTTGGTCCAACGATACTCATATCTCCCTTAATAATGTTTATTAATTGAGGTAATTCATCTAAACTTGTCTTTCTTAAAAAAGCTCCACATTTAGTTATTCTTGGATCATCATCTAACTTGAAATTCTTTTCAAATTCAGCTTTTTGCTCTGGTGTAAAGTTATCAAACACCTCTTTTGCATTAGAAACCATAGATCTAAACTTATAAACATCTATATATTTTCTATCTTTACCAATTCTTTTATGCCCAAAAAATGCTGGTCCTTTAGAATCAACCTTCACCCATATATATAAAATTAAAAATATTGGTGAAAATAATATTAACGCAATTAACGAACATATTAAGTCAAAACATCTTTTTGCAACATTATAAAATAGATAGCTTTTTTCCTTACTACACTCTGATTTAATTGGAATATCATTTATATTTTGCATAAAATCCCCCTTAACTTTCATTATATTTTTATATTAAAATCTATAAAACAAATTTTTCAAAAACAAAGGCTACGCCATCTTCCTCATTACTTCTTGTAATAAAGTCAGCTTTTTCTTTTACTTCTTCAAAAGCATTTCCCATAGCAACTCCAAGGCCTGCATACTCTATCATATGAAGGTCATTTCCAGCGTCTCCAATTGCTATAACTTCTTCTCTTTTTATACCTAAGCTTTCAGCTAGAGATTTAACCCCTTCTCCTTTATTACAAGTCTTACTTAAAAACTCTAAGAAATAAGGAGCACTTCTTACTACAGTATATTTTTCATATACTTCTTCTGGTAAATTATTAATTCCTTCTTCTAGAACTTCTGGTTCATCAATCATCATTATTTTTATTATTTCTTCATCTGCTTTGATTTCATCGTAATCAGCTTCACAAACTTCTATTCCATTTATTCTGCCTTCTAATTCTGTGTATTTATTCATTTTAGGAGTTACACAGCCAAAATTAGAAAAGGCATGTATATTAACTCCAACATTTTTACTTATTTCATATAAATATTTTAAATCACTACCCTTTAAAGTATCTCTACAAATTACTCTATCAGGTCCAACTTCCTTAACTATAGCTCCATTAAAAGTTAAAACATACTCATCATCATGGAATAAATCTAATTCTTCTAAATATCTTTTAACTCCATCTACTGGTCTTCCTGTTGCTAAAACTACTTTTACATTTTTTTCTCTAGCTTTCTTTATTGCTTCCTTAGTTTTTTCAGATACAGTTTTGTCTTCTTTCAATAAAGTTCCATCCATATCTATAGCTACTAATTTATACATTAATTCACCTCTTAAATTTCATTTACAAATATATGTTAAATTTTTCTTTATTTTATACTAGGTAATTATATCAAAATTATTATACTATTTCATTATTTTTTGACATATACATTTAAGATTATATCATATGATTGTTTTTTTTCAAATTATTGCAAATAAATTGTAATAATTTGTTTGTATTATTAATATATTATAAAGTTTTTTATTAATTATTTTTAAGTAATTTAAAATATTGAAATCCTTCTCTCATGTTGATATAATGAAATTTGTCATTTATTTAGAATTTTTGATTTAATTCATAGAATAAAATTAATTCTTAAAGATACATTAAATATAAATTATTTTACTATTTTCAACTTACTGTAAATACATAATTTAATGGGGGTTTAATATGCCAGTTAGAATTGCAATACTTGGTGGTCCAAGATGTGGAAAAACTACTTTAATACAACAACTTTATGTTGAGTTTAAAATTAGAGGATTAGATGTTGGAGCTGCAACTGAATATAGTACAGAATATCTTAAAGAAAAAGGTATGATAGAAACTATTTCTGAACAATATGGTATTTATTTAGGACAACTTCGTTTAGAAGAATCATTAAATCAATTTGATTATGCTTTAACAGATTATGCAACTTTTGTACCATATATATATGGAAGATTTATGCTAGGTGATAAAAAAAGAACAGAAAAAGAAATTGAAATATTAAAAGATCTTTACCATTTAGCTCTTAAAGATCTTCAAAAGTATGATCATATATTCTTTGTTCCTAGAGAATTTGGTTATACTCAAGATGGTGTTAGATGGCAAGATGAATCAACTGCCTCTGCCGTTGATAATGCATTGAAGCAATTCTTAGATAGCGAAAATGTTAAATACACAACTATAGAAGGCTCAACTAAAGATAGAGCTAGACAAATACTATCTATTGTTGGATTAGATAATAAAGATGTATTACCTTCTATGAGAGAACTTAAAAAGAAAAATTCAAAATAAAATATATAAAATAGGTCATATTAAAGGTTAAGAATATGACCTATTTTTTTACTTAAAAGTATTTATTAATTTGATAGTTATTTTATGATATAATAGTCTAGGCTATTTAAGAGATAAAACAATTATTTTCTTAATCTTTCATATTTATATATATTAATGAAGGAAAATAGTTAATATTTTAATATACATAAAAAAATTAAGGAGGAAATTAGATTGAGCGATTTAATTAAGGAAATAGAGAAAAGAAGAACCTTTGCCATCATATCTCACCCTGATGCTGGTAAAACTACTCTTACTGAAAAATTCTTACTTTATGGAGGAGCTATTAGAATGGCTGGTTCTGTAAAGGCTAGAAAAGCTGCTACACACGCAGTTTCTGACTGGATGGAAATAGAAAAGCAAAGAGGTATCTCTGTTACTTCATCTGTTATGCAATTTAACTATGGTGGATATTGTATAAACATACTAGATACTCCTGGTCACCAAGACTTCTCAGAGGATACATATAGAACACTTATGGCTGCCGACTCAGCTGTTATGGTTATTGATGGAGCTAAAGGGGTTGAGGATCAAACAAGAAAACTATTCCAAGTTGCTTCATTAAGAGAAATTCCTATATTTACTTTTGTAAACAAAATGGATAGAGAAACTAGAGATCCTTTCCAACTTCTAGAAGATATTGAAAGTGAACTTGGTATAAAATCTTACCCAATGAATTGGCCAATAGGATGTGGAAGTCACTTTAAAGGTGTTTATGATAGAGCTACAAACACAATACACTTATTTGATGGTGGAAACCATGGACAAAGTGAAGTTTCAACTATAACTGGTGACTTAGAAGATCCTAAATTTAAAGAACTTCTAGGTGAAGATTTACATAATAAGTTAATGGAAGATGTTGAACTATTAGATATAGCTGGTGACGAATTTGATTTAGAAAAAGTTAGAAAAGGAGAATTAACTCCTGTATTCTTTGGATCAGCTCTTACAAACTTTGGAGTTGAGCCATTTTTAAATGACTTCTTAAAACTAACTACTTCTCCACTTCCAAGAAATTCATCAATAGGTGAAATAGATCCTATGACTGAACCATTCTCAGCTTTCGTATTTAAAATACAAGCTAACATGAATAAAGCTCATAGAGATAGACTTGCTTTCATGAGAATATGTTCTGGTAAATTTGAAAAAGGAAAAGATGTTTTCCACGTTCAAGGTGGTAAGAAAGTTAAACTTGCTCAACCTCAACAATTCTTAGCTCAAGATAGAGAGGTTGTTGAAGAAGCTTACGCTGGAGATATCATAGGGGTATTTGACCCAGGTATATTCTCAATAGGAGATACTTTATGTTTAAATCCTAAGAAATTCAAATTTGAAGGTATTCCTACATTTGCTCCTGAACACTTTGCTAGAGTTAAACCTGTAGATACTATGAAAAGAAAACAATTCATAAAAGGTGTTACTCAAATAGCTCAAGAAGGTGCTATTCAGGTATTTAAAGAATTACACATCGGTATGGAAGAAATCATAGTTGGTGTTGTTGGTGTTCTTCAATTTGAAGTTTTAGAATATAGATTAAAAAATGAATACAATGTTGATATAAAAATGGAAAGACTTCCATTTAGATATGTTAGATGGATTGAAAATGATAATATAGATGTAGATTCACTAAACTTAACTTCTGATACAAAGAAAGTTAAAGACTTTAAAGATAGAAATCTACTTATATTCCAAAATGACTGGGGTATTTCATGGGCTATAGATCACAACCCTGGAATAATACTTTCAGGTGTTGGTAAATCTAACGACTAATATATTAATTTAAAGAAAACACATGATTTTAAGAAAACTCTTAAAGAATCATGTGTTTTTTTGCATTTAATCCATTAACATTTAGTTCATATTTAAATCAAATATATGCTATGATAAATTTATAGCAACATTACTTTAAATTAAATAATATCTTGTATCTTAAGTGAAATTTAATTTAAAGCAACTCTAAAAAACTCGATGAAATTATTAATTTTTTATTAACTAAGTTAATTAAAGTGGTAAAAGAAAGAAGGGACTATATGAAAGATAATATACTTAAAAAAATTAAACTTAATAAACCACTTAGCTTTTTTATTTTAATAATATGGTGTGCAGTTGTAGCATTTTTATTTTTAACTGCTCCTTCCCTATCAAAGCTAGTTAGTGAAAAAGGAGGAATACAATTACCTGATGATTATTCTTCTAAAATTTCAGATATCCTCCAATCAGATAATAAATTTAATAGTAAAGATAGCTATATAGCTGTTTTTCACTCAAGTAATAAATTAACAGATGAAAATCTAAAAAATATAAAAGATACTATTGATAGATTAAAATCACAAGAAAATAGTGATTATATTCAAAGTATAAATGATAGTTTTGATACTCCTCAGCTAAAAAATCAACTTAACTCTGAAAATGGTAAAACTATTATAGCCTTAATGACAATAAATCCAAAGGACTCATCTGTAAGTACAATAGAAAAAACTTTAAATGATGAATTAAAAACTCCAGGGGTTGAAACCTATGTTACAGGACAAAGTCTTATAGAGAATGATGTTAATGTAGCTGCACAAAAAGGATTAAACAAAACTCAAACAATAACTGTAATATTTATATTCATAGTCCTTATACTATTGTTTAAATCAGTAATTACTCCATTTATCCCTTTACTCACTGTAGGAATAAGTTATTTAGGAGCTCAATCTGTTGTCGGGATTTTAGCAGATAAGTTTAATTTTCCTCTTTCAAACTATACTCAAATATTTATGATTTGTATAATGTTCGGTATTGGAACTGATTACTCTATTTTGCTACTTAATAGATTTAAAGAGGAATTAGCTAATGGAAATAATAAACTTGATTCTGTAAAAACAACCTTTAAAACTGCTGGTAAAACAGTTTTATCTAGTGCTACTCCAGTATTTGTTGTTTTTGCATCCTTAAATTTTATTGGATTTAATTTATATAGAAGTGCCGTAGCTGTAGCAATTGGTATATTATTTTTAATTGCAGCCTTATTTACAATTTTCCCAGCGGTGATGATTATATTAGGAAAGAATATTTTCTGGCCTGTTAAAGGAACCTTTAAAGCAGAAGAAAATAGACTTTGGGCTAAGTTAGCTAATAAAGCATTTAGTAAACCAATTCCTATACTAGGAGCTATATTCACCATACTTTTACTTCCTATTTTATTTAATAACTTTCATCAATCATTTAACAATTTAAATGAGATTGGTGATACTTACTCTGCTAAGGAAGGATTTAATATAATAGCAGATGACTTTGGTATAGGACAAGCATCTCCTGTTTCAATATATATAGAAAATGATGATGATATGAGAAAGCCTGAATATGTAGCCTTAATAGAAAAACTTTCTAACAACCTACAAAATTCTAGTAGTGATATAAAATCAGTATTAAGTGTTACTAGACCAACAGGAGTTCGTCTTGATGAAATTTATGTAAATGACCAAGCTGGTCAAGTTTCACAAGGTATAGATAAAGCAAATAATGGATTAAACAAAATAAATGATGGATTAAGTGATGCTAGTAAAAAAATAGATTCATCAAAGAGCAAGTTAAAGGGGGCTGAAGAAGGTACAGCTAAGCTTCAAGAGGGTACTAAAAAAACTGAAACTGGAGTTTCTGAACTTCAAAGTGCTCTTAATAAACTTGTAGAAAGTATTCGTGAGGAACATAATGGAGCTACAGAATTAAAAGATTCCATAGATGGAGCCTTAGATAAAGTTAATTCTTTAAAACTAAGTAAATCTCAACTTGAAGGAGATTATAGTGCCATAGTTAATTCTGCTAATGATGTTCTTGATAATTTAAACAAAATTGATTCCTTAACAGGTAATCCAAATTCAGTTAATGTAGATACTAGTAAACTTAAAGAATCTCTTTCATCATTGAATTCTCATTTAAGTGAATATTCAAAGTCACATCCAGAGGTTTTAAATGATGAAAATTTCAAAAAATTCTCTGATGATATTAATAATTTAAATAATAACTCTAATAATTTACAAGGAACTATTAATAATACTTCAGAGATTAAAGCAATTAATGAAAGTATAGGTGCATTAAAAGTTTTAATAAATACTTTAAATAGTAAAAAGGATACTGTAATAAATAATTTAGATAAATTTAATTCTGGAATTTCTGAAATTGAAAATGGATTAAAGGCTTTAGATAGTGGTCTTGGTAAATCCTTATCAGGTGGAGAAGAAATTTCATCTAAAGTTCCTGAAATTTCAAATGCCTTAAACCAAATAGCTAATGGTCAATCTAAAATCAAAGATGGTTTCAAAGAATTTTCTAGCCAAATAAATGAATTATCTAATGGACTTGAGGCTGGTTCTAATGGACTAACTGAAATTCAAAATGGTCTTAAGTATGCTAACGGATTTATAAATGATTGGTCAAATCTATCTTATAATCTTTCAGGAATTTGTGTTCCAATTGAGGTATTTAGTAATGATGAATTTAAAAAATCCCTAAATCAATATATGAGCTCAGATGGTAAATTAGCAGTAATAAATGTAATTACTACAAAGAATCCTTATTCTAATGAAGCAGTTAATGAAATTCCTAATCTTAAATCTCTTGTTCAAGATGGAGTTAAAGGAACTAAGTTAGAAAATGCTAATATAGGTATTGGTGGAATGGCTAGTACAACATACGAAACTAAAAGGATGGCTGACTCTGATTATGATAAAGCTTTAATATTTGTAATAGTTGGAGTATTTATTACCTTAATTATTATATTGAGATCTTTAACAATGCCAATTTACTTAATGATTTCTTTATTACTAACTTATTTTACTTCAATAAGCGTAATACAATTTGTTGTCACTAAAATCATGGGATATCCAGGTATATCATGGATAACATCATTCTTTGGTTTTGTAGTTTTAATGGCTTTAGGTATAGATTATTCAATATTTATAATGACAAGATTTAACCAAGATCTTAATGGTTCCATAAAAGATCGTATAATAAGAACAATGAAAAGTATGGGTGGAGTAATAATATCTGCCGTAATAATCCTTAGTGGTACCTTTGCAGCCTTACTTCCATCTGGAGTATTATCCTTAATTGAAATTTCCATGGTGGTTCTAACAGGCATACTTTTATATGTTGTATTTGTTCTTCCTCTATTTATTCCAGCAATGGTAAAAATATTTGGAAAGGCAAATTGGTGGCCATTTAAACCAGCTTTATCAAAAGAGGATAAAAATTTAGATGATTCCACTACTATTGTTACAACAGTGGTCACAACTACTACCACAACTACCACTACAACTAAAAAAGGTTATTCTACCATAACAAAAAAAGAATCCAAAACAACTACAACCAAGGAATAAAATAAATAATATAGAGAAATTTATAGAAAACTTTTACTGTACAAAATAAATTTTCATGAAAATAAAGAGACTAAAATCCTAAATTTTACGATTTTAGTCTCTCTTTATTTAAGAAAATATTTTTAAAATACTAAAAAAAACTTAACTTTTCACTTAATCTTATATAAAATTAGTGTCTTCTATATTATAAAAAAATATCGCCAAATTAATCTAATACAAATTTTTCTATAGCCTTAGCTACTCCATTATTTTCATTTGTATCTGTTATGTAATCAGCTTTTTCTTTTAAAAATTCTTCTGCATTTCCCATAGCTACTCCAAGTCCAGCAAACTCTATCATACTAAGATCATTTTCACTATCTCCTAAACACATAATCTCTTCCCTGTTTATATTTAATATATCAGCTAAAACTTTTACGGCACGTCCTTTTGAAGTACCTTTATTCATTACTTCAAAGTTGCTTGGTGAAGAACTTACAACTTCTAAATCTTCATATTTTTTCAATTCTTCTTTTGCCTTAAATAAATCATTAAGCTTATTACTATCATTTTCTATACAAATAGCCTTAAGTATATGTTTCCCATAAGTTTTAAAAGCTTCTCTAAAATCTATTCCTTCTGAAAACATTACCTTTTCCTTTGATTTTCCCATCATTTTATTCATAACCTTATAGCCATGCTCTTCTGGAACAATCTTTTCAGAGATTACAGTGTTTGGTGTATTAAAATAAGCCATATTAATATCATATTTTTTTATGACATCATATATTCTATCTAATTGATCCTCATTTAAAACAGATTCATATATTATTTTATCTTCGTCCTTTTCTCTTATAAAAGCACCATTACATGATATTATAGGTGTTTTAACTCCTAAAAGTCCTGCATAATATTTAGCTGATGCAAATAATCTCCCTGTTGTCACAGCTACCTTTACGCCTCTCTCTGTAGCTTTTCTTATAGCCTCTTTATTTCTTTCACTAATTTCATGTTTATTATTTAATAATGTTCCATCCATATCTATACATATTAATTTATATGACATAATTAAAATCTCCCTCCAAACTGCCAACTATGTATTTTCTATTTTTTTCTTCTTATTATACCATCCTAAAGTATAGTATTTCTTTTTTCAACTTTATTAATTCCACTTTAAATAAATATAAGCTACTTAAAACTTATTAATAATAGTTTTAGCAAAATAACACATAGGTTTCCTAAAAACTATACTAATTGCCAAGCAAAATCTAATTTTAACTTAATAACTAAATTTATTTTGGGAAAAATAAATTTAAGCTAAAAATTTAGATATTAAAACTCTAATTTATAGCTGTATTAATAATTTTGTTTTTATTGATGTAACTTTAATTTATCTAATTTAAATTAAATCATTAATCTAAAACAAAACTCAAAATTAAAATTTGAAAGGGGAAATAAATATGAGTAAAAAATATCCTCCAAGAGATAGAGACTTTTATAGTCCAGAAAAACATGACTTAGTTTCTTATTCTAAAACTGGTAAGACTTATACTAAACTACCAAATCCGTTAGAAGATGATATAGTTTGCAATAATATATCCTATAGTGAATTTGACTATATAGAAGGCGATATGCTAGACGACGATGATATTTAAATATAAAAAATGGGATGTAAATTTCTACATCCCACTTTTATTATAATTAATAAAAATTATATTAACTAAATATATTGAAAATTATTAATAGACTAAATTCTAAAGAATTCAGTGAATGACTTTATACAATCAAAATGATCTTTAACGGCACCAAACTCTCTTATTGAATGCATTGCTAATATTGGAGTTCCCATGTCAACTGATCTTATTGGTAAATGAGTTGATGATATTGGTCCTATAGTTGAACCACCTCTCATATCTGATCTATTAACAAACTTTTGAACATTAACTCCTGCATTTCTACATATCATTTCATAAACAGCTGATGAATCACTATCACTTGTATAGCTTTGTGATGCTGCTATTTTTATTACAGGTCCTTTTCCTAAAACAGGTCTAACTACAGGATCGTGTTTTTCTCCTAAATTTGGATGAACAGCATGAGCTAAATCTGCTGAAATCATAAATGATTCTGATAATGATCTTAAGAAATCCTCTCTATCTTTACCTAAAGCTAGGACTATTCTTTCTAATATTGTTTTTAAGAAATCTGAATCTCCACCTTGTTTAGTAGCACTTCCAACCTCTTCATTATCAAAACATACCATTACATTAGTAGCTTGTGATACTTCAGCATCCATTAATGCTTTAATACCTGCATGAACCATTGATAAATCATCTAATCTTCCTGAAGATATAAACTCTTCATTTAATCCCATTAAGCAACCTTTTTCATATTCATATGGATATAATTCAAAATCAAGAATATCCTCTTTTTCACAATATAATTCTTTTGCTAAAAGTTCAACTAAATAATTACCTTTTTCTAAAGTTTCATTAACAAGTGATAATAAAGGTAATGTATCCTTTTGTCTATTTATTTTATATCCCTCATTAACTTCTCTATTCATATGAATAGCTAAGTTTGGAATTATAAGTATAGGTCTATTTATATTAACAATCTTATTTACTGGTTTTAATGGATTTTTACTTACTAATGATACTCTTCCAGCTAAAGCTAGTGGTCTATCAAACCAAGTATTTAGTATTGGTCCTCCGTAAACCTCTGTATTTAATTTTATATAAGTATTTTCAACTGTAATCTCTGGATTTGGTTTTATTCTAAATCCTGGTGAATCAGTATGAGCACCAATTATTTTAAATCCATTTTCAGCAATATCACCTTTACCAACTCTAAAAGCAATTAAAGCTGAATCATTTTTAGTTACAAAATACTTTCCTTCCACTTCTAGATTCCATCTATCAGCCTCTTTTAATTCTTTAAAACCTTCAAATTCTAAAGTGTCCTTAACATTCTTTACTGCATGAAAAGCTGTTGGACTTTCATATAAAAAATTAATTAATTCATTTGCAATAACTTTTTCCATATGTATCTCACCTTTCTGTATAAAATAGATACTTTTAATTATACTTTACCACAAAATCCATAATTAACAAAATCTTAAAGTTATCTAAAAAGTACTTCCTTTATTCAAAAATTTACACTATTTAAATATATTCACAACTAATTACACTTTAATGTAATCTTTACTCACATATCCATTCTTAGTACCTGTACTGGCATTAAATTCAACCTTATACCAACCATTTTCCTCTCCTAAAATTTTAACTTTATCTCCTGATAATAAGTATCCAATAACTTGATATGAAGTTCCTGGACCAGTTCTAACATTTAGATTTGTGCTTACCCCATATACAGTTCCTTCTTTAATTCCACTCTCATTTCCATTGTTAGACCCTTCATTGACTATAGTTATATATGACTTTGAAGCATATCCAACCTTACCATTAAATCTTATTTCATACCATCCATCAACTTCTTTAATTATCTCTACCTTATCATTATTACGTAAAGTTCCTATTACCCCGTAATTACTTCCTGGACCACTTCTCATATTTAAGGCACTATTTACTTTTACTATCCCTTGTTTATTTACTGATACAGATGGTTTTTCTGGCTCTACTGGTTTCTCTTCATTTGACTCGTTATCTAGTACTTTTATGTATTGGCTTGATACATATCCAACCTTTCCATTAAACTTTATTTCATACCATCCATCAACTTCTTTGATAATTTCTACCTCATCATTATTACGTAAAGTTCCTATTACTCCGTAATTGCTTCCTGGACCGCTTCTCATATTTAAGGCACTATTTACTTTTACTATCCCTTGTTTATTTACTGATACAGATGGTTTTTCTGGCTCTACTGGTTTCTCTTCACTTGACTCGTTATCTACTACTTTTATATATTGACTTGATACATATCCAACCTTTCCATTAAACTTTATTTCATACCATCCATCTACTTCTTTAATAATTTCTACCTCATCATTATTACGTAAAGTTCCTATTACTCCGTAGTTGCTTCCTGGACCACTTCTCATATTTAAGGCACTATTTACTTTTACTACTCCTTTTTTATTTACTGATACAGGTGGTTTTTCTGTTTCAGCATCCCCATTAGTTTCTTCGTCCTCAGGATTCTCATTAATTATTGATATATAATCCTTACTTACATATCCATACTTCTTTTTAACTCCATCTATATAGTCAATTTTGTACCATCCATTTAACTCTTCATATATTCCTACCACTTGATTTCTATTTAATTTGTGAACTATTCTTCCTGAAGTGCTTGGACTCTCCCTTACATTAAGAACAGAAGCATTAATAACTTTTCCTTGCATTTTAGGCTTTAACCCGTCATCTTCTAAGCTTCCATCTCCACCAGAAATTCTATCTTTAAAATAAGGCCATAAACTTGGTCTATCTTCAATCATCATCCTTGAACATGTTTTTCCACTTGCATCTCTATGCATAACAACGTTTTCTGCTGGTATATTGTATTTATTCATTAGATATTTAGTTAATTCAATTCCATTTTCTAAAGTTTTATCAAAGTCATTTCCCTTATTAACACATAGTTCTATAGCAATAGTTGTGGAATTATTTATATTTGGATTATTACCATCTCCAACATGCCACCCCTTCCAAGTGTCTTCTAAAGCTTGAATAATATTACCTTCATCAATTATATAATGTGCTGATGCTTTAGCATTTGGATGATTTGCAAAGTAATTTCTATTAGCCATAGCATTAGCACCAGCTTGTCTATTATCAGTATCATGTATAACTATATATTTTGGATTTATAGTAACTCCTTGGGAGTAATTTATATCTATCAATTGTTTGTTTACTTTTATTCCATTTATAACAGGTGTGTTCTCTGTATCTTTTGCATTTCCATTATTAACTTCATGGTAGTCACCAGCTATACAATTGCTTTCCTTATGACTTTCCTTTTGAACTTCTCCTCCCTTATTTTCATCTGCTAGAACAATTTCACTAAAGCTTGAAATATTCGTAACTAAAACGCACGACATTAATAAAGCCCTTATTTTCCTTCTATTCATATTTCCTTTTCTCTCCTATATTTCATAATTTCCCTATATTAAAAATTTCCCAATTTGCTTATTATTTTATATTCTATTTCAATATTTTTCAATATAAAATATTGTGATATAATAAAATGAGATTTACTTGAATAAAGTTAATATAATTGCTAAATTTTATATTTAAAAGTGAGTTTAATTTTAAATATATATAAATTGAATATAATTTTAACTAGAATTTAGTTTAAAACTTAATAAAAATGGAGAGATGATTAATATGTTTTCAAATCTTATAATAAAAACCTTCATTAAGGATTACAAAAACACAGAAAATGAAAGTGTTAGAAGTTCTTATGGGTACTTAGCTAGTATAGTTGGAATAATTGTTAACATAATTTTATTCTTAATAAAATTTTCTGTAGGATTAATTTCAGCAAGTATAGCTATAACAGCAGATGCCTTTAATAATTTATCTGATGCTGGATCTTCTGTAATAACCATGATAGGTTTTAAATTGGCTAAAATGCCAGCTGATAAAGAGCATCCATTTGGACATGGTAGAATTGAGTACATTTCAGCTCTAATAGTAGCATTCATGGTAATGTTAGTAGGTTTTCAATTCACCAAATCATCAATTGAAAGAATTCTCAATCCAACACCTGTAACCTTTGAAATAATTCCTTTTATTCTACTTGTAGTATCAATATTCTTTAAATTTTGGTTAAGTAGATTTAATAAATTAACAGGTGAAAGAATAAATTCTTCAGCTCTTAAAGCTGCTTCAGTTGATGCTTTAGGGGATGTATTTACTTCAACATGTGTTGTTATATCATTTTTAGCTGCAAAATTTACTACTTTCCCTATTGATGGATATATAGGTGTTATTGTTTCACTAGCTATTCTATATGCTGGATTTACTTTAGTAAAAGAGACTATAAATCCACTTTTAGGAGAAGCACCTGATCCAGAGCTTGCTAAAAATATTAGAGAAATGGTTTTATCATATGACCATATAATAGGAGTTCATGATCTTATAATTCATAACTATGGTGTAGGTAAGTGTATGGCTTCAATTCATGCAGAAATACCTTCTGACATAAATGTTATGAAAATACACGATATCATAGATATGGCTGAAAGAGAAATTTCTAAAAAACTAAAGATTTATCTAGTAATCCATATGGACCCTATTTGTTTAGAAGATGATGAAATAAAACAAGCTAAAGAAGAAATAGACAAAATTATCAAATATAATCCACTAATAGAATCAATGCATGATTTTAGAATTGTTGGTCATGGTAACAAGAAAAATCTTATATTCGATATTGTTGTTAATCCTGAGAAACTTAGAAAAGTTATGTCTGAAAGTGAGCTTAAAGAAGAAATTATAAAGGCAGTCAAAGAAACTCACCCTCAATATAACTGCATAATAACTATTGATAAAGATTTTACTTGTTAAAACAAAAAGTAGCTATGAATTTTCATAGCTACTTTTTTTATACAAACTTGAGAACTTATATTAAAAATATTTAAAACTTATTTTTCACAGTCCTCTTTTTTATTAATTATTTTTAAAATAATCTGATCTTATTATCTTAGTTGATATATCATAAGATTGTTTAACATGATTTAATTCATCTTGAGATTTAGCCTCTCCTGCTACTTCACCACCTGGAAGTGCTACTATATTTCTATTTGTATTTAAAAGATTTCTTCCTATTACATTTCTTAAGCTACCATCATTAACTCCTAAAAGATATGAAACTGTTGGCATAACATCTATAAGTCCACCTTTAGTTTCTATTGTTTTTCCTTGTATTGATGGATTATAGATTATAAGTGGTACTTTTTTCTCATTAAGTTTCCAATAGTTACCATCAAAATTAACATCTTTTAATTGCTCTTTATAATATTTATTTGGACCAGCATGATCACCATATATAACAAATACAGTATCATCAAATCTTCCTTCTTCTTTTAGCTTGTCCATAAACATTTTAATAGCTTCATCTGTATATCTTACTGTTTTAAAGTATTGTCCTATAAGAGTTCCTTCTATTTCACTAGGTATTTTTATTGTTGTATGTGCATCATCAATCTCAAAAGGACCATGATTTGTTAAAGTAACAGTAAATAGATAGAATGGTTGTTTTAAATCCCCAGCCTTAGTAGCTAATTGAGTTAAGTAACTCTTATCTGAAATTCCTAATCCAATTATTTCATCTTCATTAAAGTCATATAATGTATATGACTTTTGGAATTTTAGTAAACTGTGGTGTACTTCTCCCCAATTCCAACTTCCAGCTACTTCTGGATGAGCTGAAACTGTAGTATAACCATTCTTTTCTAATATAGATGGCAATGTTGTTAAAGTTCTACTTGGATAAGCAAAAGATGTAGCAGTATTAGTTATTGGTAACATACCTGTATTAACCATTAAATCCGCATCCGAACTAAATCCAGTTAAGTTTTCTTCATAAATGTTAGGGAAATAATATGAATTCTTTAGTATTGAATTTAATGTAGGAGTTATTTCCTGTCCATCAATTTTTTTATTTATAACAAAATCTTCTAAAGATTCAATTTGTAACACAACTAAGTTTTTGCCTTTTAATTCCCCTTTATATTGATTATCTGGTAAGTTTTCATAATTTGCATCAAGCCAATTTTTAACTTCTTGTTTTTCTTCATTGCTTAATTTTATATCCTTATCAAGAACTAAGGTCTTATAAATATCAAAGAAATGATATCCTAAAGGAGTAGCTCTGAAAATTCCACTAGTTGGTGTCCAAGCAACCCTTAAAAATCCTTTTTCTCCATTAGTTATATCCTTAACATCATATAAATAGTATTTTCCTAACACACATCCACTTGGTACTAAGAATGTTAATAAAAATGCTATAACTCTATATTTTACCTTTCCAAAATACCAATCCTTAGTGTACTTTCTAAATAATATGTAAAGTATAGGTAATAATACTAAGTCTATTATAAATAATAGCATCCTACTTCTAAAGAAGATAAGATCCTTATTTAAAGGATTAAATAAATCTGGGTAAATTAAAAACTTTATTGATGGAAAAGTTCCATACAGTCTGTAATAAAGTAAATCAAAAATTAAAAGTGCTGAAATTCCTAAGTCTACAATATATAGATAAATAAACTTTCCCCATCTTTTAAATAAAAACCCAAAACTTATGAATATTAATGGGAATAAAAGATATATTATCTTATAATCTATTAATCCATATACAAATCCTAAATTCAGCTCCATTCCACTATTGCTTTTTAGCATTGTACAAAAAACAGTAATTTTAAATACAAGTAAAATATAAAATAAAATTTCTAAAGGAAACTTTTTAAAGAATCCACCTATTTTACTTAAAAGTCCATTACTTTTAGCCATAAATCTTCTCCTTTCTAGTATTAAAACTAATAAAATATATGTAAAGCTATTAGCTAAATACTAATAAAAATATAGCTAATAGCTTTAAATTCAATTAATTATTTTTAAAATAATTTCCTTGTATAATCATATCTGCAATATTAAATGATTTCTCTAAATGAGCTTTTTCTTCCGGTGTTGGATTTCCAACTATTTCTCCATTGTTTAATATGCTTGCATTTCTATTAGTATTTACTAATACTCTTCCCATTGCTGTACTATCAAAAGTATCTCTATTAAATCCTAAAAGGTATGCTATAGTTGGTAAGAAATCTATTTGACCACCTTCTTTTGATATAGTCTCCCCATTAATACTTGGATTGTATATTAAGAAAGGTATTTCCTTTTCATCATCTTTCCACCAATCTCCCTCTAAAGGAGCATCTTTTATTTTATCTTCGTAGAATTTATGAACTCCACCATGATCTCCATAAATCATTATTACAGTATTGTTTAAAAGACCTTCTTCTTTTAATTGATTTATAAATTCTCCAATAGCTTCATCTGTATATCTAACACTTTGGAAATATGCACCTAACATATTTTCATTTAAATCTTCTGGTAAATTTAAATATTGTTTATCCTTAGGCATATCAAATGGTCCATGACTTGTTAATGTTACTAAGAATGTATAGAAAGGTTGTTTTTGATTCTTTAATCTCTCTCCAACCTGTCTTAAATAAGACTCATCTGACATTCCAAGTCCTATTATTTCACTTTGATCAAACTGATGAGCATCCCATATTTCATCAGCTTTAAATGCCTTATGAACCTCTGCCCAGTTCCAATTTCCAGGAACCTCTGGATGTGTTGAAACTGTTGAATATCCTTTACTTTTTAATATTTTTTGTAAAGTATTATATTCAGCCCATGGATACCCAAATACTGTAGTTCCTTCTCTAACAGGAAGTATTGATGTATTAACCATTATATCGCAATCTGAACTTGTTCCTGAATTATTTTGTTCTTTTATATTATCAAAATATAAGCTATTCTTTAAAAGTTTATTTATGTTTGGAGTAATCTCTTGACCATAAACTTTTTTACCTATAACAAAGTTTTCAAGAGACTCAACCTGCAAGGCTATAACATTTTTTCCTTGAAGCATACCTTTATACTTGTTATCTGGTAAATCTTCTTTGTTTTCATCAAACCAAGTTTTAATTTCATTTTTTTGAGCATCAGTTAAAGTTTCTTTTCTGTTAGCATAATAATAAATATCATATCCATGATATCCTAATGGACTTGAATCGCTAATTGTTTGAAAAGGCGCCCATGATATTCTTAAAAAACTTTTATCTGATTTTCTTTGAATATCTATATAGTAGTGTGATACCCCTATTACTGTTGCACTTATTCCAAAAAGGCATATAAATGCAATTAATCTAGTTTTTATATTATTTTTATATTTAACCTTTTTTAAACCTGTAAAGTTATAAACTAAAAATAATATTATAAAATCAACTATGAACACTACATCTACTTTAGCTAAATTAAATAAGCTCTTTCCTACAGGATTAAATATTCCTGGCTCAATTATATGTCTTATTGATAAAAAAGTTCCATTTACTCTGTAATACCAAATATCAGCTACAAATAAAATTGTTACTAGAATATCAATAACTATACCTGCCCACATTCTTCCTTTACCTTTAAATAGATAAACAAAACTCGCTATTAACGTAACTATTGCTATATGAGCCCACCAAGCAGGGGGAGTAAAATACATTAAATCAAAATTAATTCCTCTAGACCCTGGGGTTCTAAGCATTGATAAAAGTAACATTGATTTTATTTGAAGTGTTATCACTAAGAAAATAAAAACCCAGTTACACTTTAAAAAGCTTTTTACTTTTTCCTTCATAAAATTTCCTCACTATCTTTCTATATAATATTTACTTAAATATTATAACATTTACAGTAAAATTTTCATTAAAAAATAATTAATATTTATTCAATAATTAATTTTTATTTTAAAATACAAAAGAGGACATAAAGATTTTTTTCTTTACATCCTCTTTTTGTACTAATTAATTTATTTAAAAGATTAAATCTATTAAGATTTAATCTCTTAAAGGCATTTATAAAACTTTTGATAGAAAATCTTTAGTTCTTGAATTTTTAGGATTTTGAAATATCTCCTCTGGAGTACCTTCTTCAATTATTCTTCCTTCATCCATAAATAATATTCTATCTCCAACTTCCTTTGCAAAGCCCATTTCATGGGTTACTACAACCATGGTCATTCCATCTTTAGCTAAAGATTTCATAACTCCTAAAACTTCTCCTACCATTTCAGGGTCCAAAGCAGATGTTGGCTCATCAAAAAGCATAACATCTGGTTCCATAGCTAAAGCTCTTGCTATAGCTATTCTCTGTTTTTGCCCTCCTGAAAGTGAATTTGGATAAACATTCTTTTTATCTAAAAGACCTATCTTTTCTAATAATTCACTTCCTTTTTTTATAGCTTCACCATTAGAAATATTTTTTATTTTTGTTGGTCCTATTGTTAAATTCTCCATAACTGTTTTATGTGGGAAAAGATTAAATTGTTGAAAAACCATTCCCATCTTTTCTCTTATTTTATTTATATCAACATTTTTATTAGTTATATCTTCCCCTTCAAAATTAATTACCCCTGAAGTGGGTTCCTCTAATAAATTTAAGCATCTTAAAAATGTACTTTTTCCTGATCCTGAAGGCCCTATTATAACTACTACTTCTCCCTTTTTTATTGTTTCATTTATATCTTTTAAAACCTCATTTTTACCAAAACTTTTATATAAATTTCTAACATTTATCATGATTTACTCAACCTCTTTTCTACATAAGACATAACTCTTCCTAAACTAAATGTCATAACAAAATAAAACATTGCTATAACAATAAGTGGTTCAAAACCTTTATAAGTAGCCCCTGTAACTATTTTTGATGAATACATAAGTTCTGCTACTCCAATTGTAGATGCCATAGATGATTCCTTTATTATGGCAACAAACTCATTTCCTATAGCAGGGAGTATGTTTTTTATAGCTTGAGGAAGTATTATAAGTCTCATAGCCATTCCTTCTGTCATACCTAAACTTCTAGCCGCTTCTAATTGTCCCTTATCAACAGCATCTATCCCTGCTCTTATTATTTCTGAAACATAAGCTGCTGAATTTAAGGAAATAGCAATAATACATGAAGGTAAAACCTCTAATTGGATTCCAAAGGAAGGTAATCCAAAATAAACTATATATATTTGTAATAAAAGAGGTGTTCCTCTTATAACTTCTACATAAGCAGTAGAAATAACCCTTAAAATTTTAACTTTAAATATTGAAAATTTGGAACGTTTCATAAAGCATAAAATTGTTCCTAATAAAGCTCCCAAAATAACTGTTATTGCTGAAATTATTAATGTCCATTTAGCACCTTCCAAAAACACTGGAAAATACTCTTTTAAAAAACTGAAGTCTAATCCCCCCATAGTATTGCCCCCTAATTATTAAAATTCATTTTATTCTTCTTTCTTTTGATATGGAACTAATTCAATAGCATCATTTGTAAATTGATCTATCTTTCCATTTTCTTTTAACTCTTTAATTGTAGAATTGACTTCATCAACTAAGTCTTTATTTCCTTTTTGTATTGCTATGGCTGAACCACCCTCTGAGTTTTTAATCACCTCATCTGCAACAGCTAACTCAGAATTAACCTCTGAAGCTATTTTAGCAACAGGAAGTTCAGTAATTACAGCATCTAACTTACCAGTTTTTAATTCTAAAATTAAAGTATTTACATTATCTAAAAGCTTAACATCTGCTCCTTCTATTCCTTTAGCTATCTCTGCTTGAATAGACCCCATTTGAGCCCCAACTTTTTTTCCTTTTAAATCCCCAATTCCTTTTATAGATTCTTTATTATCTTTATTTATTAATATTCCTTGCTCTGCTTCATAATAAATATCTGAAAAATCTACTGCTTCTTTTCTTTTCTCATCAGGAGTTATTCCTGAAATCCCCATATCAATCATTCCATTTTTAACAGATTGAATTATAGCCCCAAATTCCATCTCTTTAATTTCTAAATCAACCCCAAGATTTTTAGCAACCTCTTTTGCAATATCTATATCCAAACCAACAATTTGGTCCTTTCCATCTTTCATTATATGGAATTCATAAGGTGCATAATCAGCACTAAGACCAACTACTAATTTTCCACTTTCTTTTATCTTAGCTACCTTATCACTAGATCCATTTTCTTTAGCAGTTTTTGCCCCACATCCTGCTAAACTTAAAGTCAATCCTCCAATCATAGCAACTGACAATATCTTTTTAAATATATTCTTTTTCATATATATTCCCCCTAATATTTATTCGCTTATTGCTCTCTTCTTGAATAATTATACATTATTAATGAATAAAAATGCAATATATTTTTTAATATAAATATATTGCAAATGTTGATTTTTAATATAAAATTATTTTTAACAAGCATTTTATAACTATATACTCATATAGAAAACATATTCATTAGTTATTTAATTAATTTTAATATGTTTTATTTTCAAATTTATTATTTGATTCTAGACCTCCATTTTGTGTTTTTATACATTTTATTCTTATGTTAAACAAATTTTATACAGCAATAAAACTTAATCTCCTTTAGTAAAATAAAAAGGATTTTATAAAAGTTTAATAATAAAAGTTACAGGGAGTATAATGAAAATATCTAATTTAGAAATTCTCAAAATATGCTTGTAACTTTTATTAAAATCTATTTTTATAAAATCCTTTTAAAAAGTAAAATTATTTAAATTGTATTTCTTTTAATCTATGAAGAGCTCTAGTACTCATTATATATTTTATTAGATCTTCATTTTCATCCTTTGATGACCCATTATCTACAATAATAACCCCATCAAATTCTAATCCCTTTGCAAAGTAAGATGGTATTATAACATTTCCACCTTTATATAATACATCTTCGTTATCAAACTTAACTAAATGCACTTTATTACTTATAAGATTATATACTTTTTCTAACTCTTCTTTGTCTCTTGTTATAATAGCTATACTTTCTAATCCTTCATTTGAAAATTCTTTTAAAGACTCAATAATGCTTTCTGAAAGTTCTTCACTATTATGGAATTCAATTTCCTCAACTGGTTTACCATGTCTAACTATAGGAATTATTCTATCTTCATCAAGATATTTATTTGCATATTCCATTATTTCATAAGTACTTCTATAACTTTTATTTAAGTTATAAATCTCTGGATTTACATCATCAAATATTTTTCCTAGTTCCATCATAGGAGCTAAGTCTGAATATTTAATAAGTCTTTGATTTACGTCTCCTACAACAGTAAAATACTTAGTTCCTGTTAATTCTCTTACAACTTTAAATTGAAGTGGTGAATAATCTTGAGCTTCATCTATAACCACATGTCTATAATCCTTTGTTGCTTTTTTACCTTCTAATTTTATTGCTAAGTATAATATTGGTGCTAAATCATTTATGGTATATTCTTTTTTATTTCCATTGAATCTGTCATAGATATCTAAAACATCTTCTCTTGAAATCCAACTATCTAACTTAGCTCTTGAATCCATTACTTCCTTAACAATTTCTCTTATTCTTAATTTTCTTCTAAATTCTAAGTTATTTTCTTCAATTAAAAGTTCTTCAGGAGTTAATTTTTCCTTTTCTTTTCTTAATTCTTCATTAAGCTCCCAAACTTTTTCATCTCTCTTATCCTTTATCTTAGATAATATTATTCTCTTAATTTTTTCACTTCTTCTAAATAAAGGCATATACTCATAATGTTTATTAAACATTTCTTCTATTTCTTCTTTTGAAATAACTAAATCACCAAAGTATTTTACATCTTCAACATGGAAATAATCCTTACCCATTTCTTTTACTAGGTTATCTAAATCTTCAATTATCTCATATGAATTTTTATATTTAGCATCCTCTATAAACTCTTTATCCTCTGAAAGTATTTTTTCTAAATACTTATCAAAACTCATTATGTATAATTCACTATCCATTTCTTTTAAAGCAAAACTAGCAAAAGTCTCCTGTTTTACTCCTACTTCCCCAAGACTAGGTAATACTTGTGAAATATACTCCATAAATATACCATTTGGTCCTAAGATAAGAACTTTATCTTCTAATTCTTTTCTATAGTTATATAAAAGGTATGCAACTCTATGAAGTGCTATTGTAGTTTTACCACTACCTGCTACCCCATTTACAACTATATTAGAAGTTCTCTCTTTTCTTATGATTTCATCTTGCTCTTGTTGGATTGTCATTATTACATCTTTAAGCTTATCAGAACTATTATTACTTAGAACCATTTGTAAAATATCATCTTTTACATCTATGGCTGAATCAAAAACTCCCTTTAATTCTCCTTTTTTAACTATAATCTGTCTTCTACCTTCTATATCACATTTTATAGGTCCATCTGGTGATGTATAACTTGCTTCACCTAAACTACCATGATAAAAAAGTGAAGCCACAGGGGCTCTCCAATCTACTATTACAGGCTCATAGCTTCCTTCTGGAGTTACTCCAAATCTACCAACATATAAAGTATCCTTTTGATCAAACTCTAAATCATTAAAAGTAACTCTTCCAAAGTAAGGTGATTCCTTTAAGATTGTTAATTCCTTTAATTTTTTATCTATTGTAGTAAAGGCTTGTTCTTTTACATATCTTTCATGGTCAAAGTACTCTATTAATTTATCTTCATCATCTTTATATTCTTCAACTGCATTTTTTCTATAATCTAATATATATTGTGTTACAAATTTTCTTTTATTTATATATGAAAGCATTTCTTCATTTAATATATTAGAAACTTCCTCTAATTTTTTCTCTTCAACTAAAAATTCTATATCTTTTTTATCAGTCATTAGAATCTTCCTTTCTTACTTTCTCTATTACATTATACCCAATTATAACATTAACTTTCCTCTCATTAAAAATACAAATGAAAAGTCAAAAAGTGCATGAAGCATTTTTAACTTCATGCACATTTTATAATCATATAAAATTATAGTGTATATTATTTTAAACTAACACTAAAAGTGAAATAGAAAATATCTTTTTTTCTATATTTTTATAAATTTTATTTCTATTCACCGTCAACTTTATTATTTGTAGAGCTATCATATTTCTTTTCTTCTGTAGCTCCATCATTAACATTAGATTTAACTTCTTCATTTTCTTTAGATGAATCTAAAGCATCATTGTTAGCTTCATTATTAGCTCTTGCTAATTTTGCAGCCTCTTCTTGAGCTTCGATCATAGCTTTTAATTCAGCTTGTTTTCTTTGCTCTTCTTCTAATCTTAATGCTTCTTCTCTAGCTTTTTTGATTGCTTCTTCTTTTTCTTTTCTCTTAGCTAAAGCTTGCTCTCTTAGACTTTGAATTTCCTTTTTAGCCTTTTCATCAGCTTCTCTCTTTTCTGGATATTTACCATAAACTATTTCCATGAATTCGTCACCCATGATAGTTTCTTTATCTAAAAGAACACCTGTTATCTCATCTAATAACTCTCTATTTTCAATTAAAATCTTAATTGATTTTTCATGAGCTTTTTTAATAACTTGTAAAACTTCTTCATCAGCTATGGCAGCAGTAGTTTCTGAACAGTTTCTAACTGGTCTTCCATCTAAGTATCTATTACTCATAGCTTCTAAAGCCATCATATCAAATCTCTCACTCATACCATAAATAGTTATCATATTTCTAGCTGATTGAGTAGCTCTTTCAATATCATTTGATGCACCAGTAGTTATACTATTAAATACTACTTCCTCTGCTGCTCTACCACCAAGCATAACTGATATTTGATCTATCATTTCTTCCTTAGATACTAAGTATTTTTCTTCCTCTGGAAGTTGCATTGTGTATCCTAAAGCTCCCATTGTTCTGGGAACTATTGTTATCTTATGAACTGGGTCAGTATTATTTAATAAAGCTGCAACTAATGCGTGACCTACTTCATGATATGCAACTATTTTCTTTTCTTTTGGTGAAAGTATTCTATCTCTCTTTTCTTGACCTGCTATTATAACTTCAACAGCTTCGTCTAAGTCTTCTTGAATTACAAACTTTCTACCATGTTTTACAGCTCTTAAAGCAGCTTCATTAACTATGTTTGCTAAGTCTGCCCCAACAGCACCTGGAGTAGATTTTGCTATTTCTTCTAAAGATACATCATCTGATAATTTAACATCTCTAGAGTGAACCTTTAATATTTCCTCTCTACCTATTAAATCTGGTCTATCAACAATTATTCTTCTATCAAATCTACCTGGTCTTAATAAAGCTTTATCTAAAACCTCTGGTCTATTTGTAGCTGCTAAAATAACAACCCCTTTTGAAGAATCGAAACCATCCATCTCAGTTAATAATTGGTTAAGAGTTTGTTCTCTTTCATCATTTCCTTGAATAGCACCATCTCTACTCTTACCAATAGCATCAATCTCATCTATGAAAACTATACATGCAGCTTTTTCTTCTGCTTGCTTAAATAAATCTCTTACTCTCGCAGCTCCCATACCTACAAACATCTCAACGAAGTCTGAACCTGACATTGAGAAAAATGGTACTTTTGCTTCTCCTGCAACAGCCTTAGCAAGTAAAGTTTTACCTGTTCCTGGAGGCCCTACTAATAAAGCCCCCTTTGGAAGCTTAGCTCCTATTTCTACGTATTTTCTTGTATCATGTAAAAAGTCTACAATTTCTACTAAGGATTCTTTAGCTTCATCTTGACCTGCAACATCTTTAAATGTTATTCCAGTCTCATTTTCAGCATAAAGCTTAGCATTATTTTTACCAAATGACATTACTCCGCCACCCATTTTATTATTCATTTTAGAGAACATCATTCTACCAACAAAGAATATAAGTATTAATGGGAAAACCCATGACATTAATAAACCTAAAAGTTGATAGTTTTCTGGTTTAGTTACATTGAATTCTACCCCTGCTACAGTTAAATCTTTAATTAACTCTGGTTGACTAATACCTGCAACTGCTGGATTAGTTGTATATAAGATTTTTCCTTTTAAATTACTACTATCTGAAGGTGTTATCTCAATTTGATTTCCTGAAAAGTTTACTGATTTAACTTCCTTTTTATCTAACATTTGCATGAAAGTACTATAATCTACTTTTTCATATAGCATTTCATCTTTAACCATATTAAAGGTTAATAATATACCAAACGCTATAATACTATATATGACAATATATTTAAGCATTTTTTTATCTTTAAACATACATCATTCCTCCTTCTCTAACGTTTATTTTACAAATCCTATTCTATCAAAAGGATATACTGTTAACTGTGCCTTTGCTTCTATGTCTTTTCCATCTATATAAGGATTGCTCCAATACCTAGCATCATCACTATTATTTCTATTGTCACCTAACATTAAAAACTTTCCACTTGGAACATCAAAGGACATATCAGTTTTTCCACCTTGATATTTTACATAGTCTTCTTCAAGTTTATTTCCATTTATATAAACTGAACCATCACTTTTTATTTCAACATGCTCACCTGGTAATCCAATGACACGTTTTAAAAGTGGTTCTTTTAATTCATCAGAATTAAAAACGACTATATCTCCTCTTTTGATATTATTAGGATTATATATTCTGGTAACAAATAATTGATCACCAATCTCTACTGTAGGCATCATTGATCCTGTAGGAACTTTTATCTTAAACAATAAAAATTGATGAATCAAAGCAGCTAATAGTAAAGCTGCTAAAATTGGTATAATCCAATCTAAAAAGAATGATTTATTCTTTGTATTACTAGAACTCATTACTATTCCCACATACCTTTCATCAAATCTTCTATTTCTTTTTTTCTTTTTTCTGTAAGCGCTTTATCCAAGCAAAACTTACCCTCTTTGCCTTTAACTAAAACATCCCCCTCTTTTACGTCACCTATTACGTCATCTTTTTTTAATTCTAAAATATTTTCTTTTTCATCTTCACATACAATAAAATGTCCTTCTATTCTATCTACTATTATTTTTTTCATTTTATACTCCTTGCTCCGAATATTAGTATGAGAAATCTTTAAACTCAATTTAAAATTATTCCTCATTAATTTTAGAATTTTTTACCTTTAATAATCTTAAAGTATCAAGTATAAGTATATCATAAATTACCATAACTTTGTAAACTTTAATTCATACTTTTTCCCTCAAGTTTCATAAATATTTCAATATTATTTTATCAACTTATTGTGTCTTTTTTATGTCTTTCATTATTAAATATTTTTGACTTTTAAATAGTAATATTTTGAAACAATCTAATTTATTAAATAATTTTTGATTCTTAATTTTATTAAATAAATTTATATAATTCTAAAAAAATTATATTCTACTATATTCATTATTATCCTTCACTTTTATTATATACTTTAATACATTATTCTAAATACTTTTAATAAAAAAAGTTGTATAGTTTTTTTACTATACAACTTTTATATTAATTAAAAACATTCATTTCTAAGCAAATCTTCATAAGTCTCTCTTTTACACATAACTTTTGAAATTCCATTGCTTACACTTACAACTGCCGCCTTAGGAATTCTATTATAATTATTAGCCATTGAATGTCCATATGCTCCTGTAGACATTATAGCTAATATATCTCCAGTTTCCATTCTAGGCATTTCTATGGAATTTAAAAGTACATCCCCTGATTCACAGCATTTACCCGCTACAGTAACTATCTCTTTAGAATTATCAAAAACTCTGTTAGCTATTAATGACTCATAATTTGCACTGTATAAGGCTGGTCTTATATTATCACTCATTCCACCATCTACACTTACATATTTTCTTATATTAGGAATTTCTTTTATAGCTCCTACAGTATAAAGAGTTAATCCTGCATTACCCACAATACTTCTTCCTGGCTCTATACTTAATATAGGCACATTCATATTTAACTTTCTGCATATTTCATCAGCTTTATTTATTATAACTGTACAATATTCTTCTATTTCTTTTGGCTTATCTCCTTCAGTGTAATATATACCAAATCCTCCACCTAAGTCTAATTCTTTTATTTCATATCCTAAGGTTTCTTTTATATCATTTATAAGATTTAGCATAATTTCTGTTGTATCTTCAAAAGGTTCTAAGTCAAATATTTGCGAACCTATATGACAATGCAATCCATTAAGTTCTATATACTCTAATTCCATTGCTCTTTTAATAGCGTCATAAACTGTATCACCAATTACAGGGAATCCAAATTTTGAATCCAATTGACCTGTTTTTATATATTCATGGGTATGGGCCTCTACTCCAGGAGTTATTCTCAAATAAACTTTTTGAACTCTTCCATATTCTTGAGCTATAGAATTAAGAACTTCTAGTTCATGAATATTATCAACTATAAATCTTCCAATTCCTAATCTTACTCCTAAATCTATTTCATAATCAGATTTATTGTTACCATGGAAATATATTCTTTCTAATGGGAAACCTGCTTTATAAGCAGTATAAAGCTCTCCACCTGAAACAACATCTAAATATAAATTTTCTTCATTAACTAAATTGCACATGGACATATTTATAAATGCCTTTCCTGCATAGGTAACTCTGTTTCCTCTTTCTTCACACTTCATAGCATTATAGTATCTTCTACAATTGCTTCTCACTAACTCTTCATCAATAACATATAAAGGAGTTCCATATTCCTTGCTTAAAGCACTTGCTTTTACTCCTCCAACATATAATTCATTTTCTTCTACTTTCATTGATCCAAATAATTTCATATCTTTTCCCTCCACAAACTTTTTTAGTGGCAGAGTATAAAAGTATGCAAAGCTACCGACTTTCCTGGCATTTAATTCCAATAAATAAAAACAGCAAAGGAACACCTTTGCTGCCTTAATCGCAACTTAGCGTACCTTGTAGCACTCCACTTTTTTCAAAGTGACAGTTATATGCATATTATACATATACCCAGAAATATTAATCACCATTAATATCTCTTCGGCCATAATCCCTTTCATCATACATAAACACTCGTCAGCTACTTATGACTACTCTTAATTACGGCACCTCTACTTTGGTCCTATTTTCAAATTATTTATGCTTTTATTATATTAATTATTGTTTATAATGTTACTAAAAAATCTTAAATAATGCAATAGTGTAAATTAAAATTATTAATAAAAAAATTTACACATTACAATTATTTCCTTCACATCTAAATGCATTAGTACCTTCATAACCTATTTCTTTTAAAACTTTTTTTACCACTCTTTTTCCTATGCTATCCTCATTTAATTCACAAAGAGCATCCTCTATATTGTACCAAGCAGCTCCTTCTACTTCAGTTGATTTCTCTATCTCTCCTGATTCATAATATGCTAAATAGGTTAACATAAGTAACTCTTTTCCTTGTACAAAATCACTTCCTAAATATTTTATATCTTTAACTGTTATTCCTGTTTCTTCTTTTACCTCTCTATAAACAGTTTCCTCTGCACATTCATCTACACCTACATATCCAGATATAAGGACTTTAGAATTTTCATATATATAACTTTGTTTTAGAAGAATTATTTCATCACCTTTTATTACAGCAACAACAATACATGGTTTAGGTAAATCAAAAAACATCATATCATGTTTACTACAATAAGGTATCATTCCCTCATCCCAGCTATTCTTTAACTCTAATTTTTCACCACATAACGGACAATATTTAAATTTCATAATTAATTTCTTTAGTAAAGCAAATATATTACCTTCTATAATTTTTTATTTCAAATTTATCTGATTCTAAGGTAAAGCAACTATATTTCCTTCTGTAAATTCTTAAAATCACCATCTATAACTTATAAAAACTCGCTATTTTAGATAAGAATAGTAATATATAAATTAAGCTAACTAAAGTTCACCACCTTTCATATTCTCAAATACTTATCATATCTTTTCTATAAATTCAACTTTAAATAATAAATTCTAACTTTAAATACTAAATCCCCTAATATTAACTTAATATTTAATATTTCATGTTTTATATTTTACATATATTTATATTTTTAATTCTATAAACTCAATTTATAACAATGGATGCCTTAACTTATGCTATTTCGGCTTCTACTTTCCAATTATATAAATTAAACTTATAAAACTATTTCTACAGGATTAAGTAACTCAATTTCTTCTTCAGTAACTTTGCAATTATATGCAAAGATATCTACTCCTTCTTTTTTAGCTAATCTCAGTGCTTCCCCAAACTTAGGATCTGTTTCATCATTAGGAGAAAACTTATTTACATTATCTATCTGTATTAAAAAAATTATTCCTGCACCCATTCCTAATTTTTTAATTTCAATCAACTCTAATATGTGTTTCTTTCCTCTTTCAGTTGGGGCATCTGGAAATCTAGTCTCTCCATTTTCTTCTAAAGTTACCCCTTTTACTTCTAAAAAGTATGTATTTTCATTATCACCTTGTAATTTAAAATCAAATCTAGAATTTCCAAAAGTTTTTTCTCTATTTATATTATTAAAATTTACTAACTTTTCTATCTTTTTATTTCGTAATGCCTCTTCTACAACTTTATTAGGAATCTGAGAATCTATATTTATTAAAACCTCACCCTTATAAGCTGCAATTAAATCATACGGAGTTTTTCTATTTGGAGTAGTTCCTTTTCTTAAAAGAACTGTACATCCTTCTTTTAAAATCTCTCTACACCTTCCAGTGTTAGGGACATGAACTAATAACTCCTCATCATCTAAAACTACATAAGCTTGAAATCTATTTGGTCTTCTTAAAAAAATAGCTTTTCTAATAACACTATTGTACTTCATCTATAGTAACCTCTTCATATATTATTTAACTTCTACTCTTAGTTATAAATCAAGAAAAATTTTTTGTTCCTAAAGTTTATGTTTTAATTTCTCTAATGAGTTTTTCTCATAACTCACCAATTTTTTATTCCTAAGTTATATTGAAATTTATATTAATCGATTCTTATTATAACTCATCAACTTTTTATTCCTTATCTACTAAAAAACTTAAATATTTCTCAGTTAATAAAAACATAAAATTTAAATTTTCCACTAAATAGTAGGGCTTAAAGATATAATTAGTTAATACCTTTTTATGTGAAACTTATTTATCTTCTCTTTCACAACTAGTTTAAAGATGTAATAAGCTAATAACTTTCCCTTTTATGACTTAATAAAGTATGTTTTTCTACATTCCTTGTTATTATATTCTACATAAAAATACTTTTATTAACAAGGTTGAAATGAAGAAGATACATAACTTCATTCTTTTAGTGCACAATTTGTAAAGAATTAAGAATAATCACTTAATTAAAAATATACATAAATTCATTTTCTTATATCCCATTTAAAAACCTTCTTTTTAGCTCAAATTCCTGAAAACTTATTTTCATTTTAACCCCAAAATTATTTCTTATATATCTAAAGTAAATTTCAATAAACTCTTATATTAAGTTGTTTTCGTTAAATTAACAAAAAGATATTTTCTTATCTCTCTAAAGTTTATATGAACATACTAAAATAGCAAATGCTCTAATTACACAGTCATAACCAGCTCTAAAACTGGTGACTTACACTAAGTATATAAGCTTCAAATAAATAGATTTGTTTTCTTCATTTAAACTATCTATTTATTTTCAATATATTTTTAATTACCTCTAAAAATATATTTTTTAAGTTTAAAACTATTTCTTAAAGATAGAGATCTCTTATTGGTGCTATAAGGTTTTATCCAATACCTGCATAGCAGGTGATTTTATTTATAATAAAAAAAACTCGATAAGCAATGCTTATCGAGTTAATGGTGACCCCTAGGGGAATCGAACCCCTGTTACCACCGTGAAAGGGTGGTGTCTTAACCGCTTGACCAAGGGGCCAAACTAACCTGGCGACCACCTACTCTCCCACACAGTCTCCCGTGCAGTACCATCGGCTTCTAAAGGCTTAACCGTCGTGTTCGGAATGGGAACGGGTGTTACCCTAAAGAACATCATCACCAGATGTTTGAAAAAACTTTGTTCTTTCAAAATTGCACATATTTAATTTACTATATTTGGTCAAGCCCTCGATCTATTAGTATCGGTCAGCTGAACATGTTACCATGCTTACACCCCCGACCTATCAACCTTGTGTTCTTCAAGGGATCTTACTAGCTTACGCTATGGGAAATCTCATCTTGAGGTTGGCTTCACGCTTAGATGCTTTCAGCGTTTATCCATTCCCGACTTAGCTACCCAGCTGTGCTCCTGGCGGAACAACTGGTACACCAGAGGTCAGTCCATCCCGGTCCTCTCGTACTAAGGACAGCTCCTCTCAAATTTCCTACGCCCGCGACGGATAGGGACCGAACTGTCTCACGACGTTCTGAACCCAGCTCGCGTGCCGCTTTAATGGGCGAACAGCCCAACCCTTGGGACCTACTTCAGCCCCAGGATGCGACGAGCCGACATCGAGGTGCCAAACCTCCCCGTCGATGTGGACTCTTGGGGGAGATCAGCCTGTTATCCCCGAGGTAGCTTTTATCCGTTGAGCGATGGCCCTCCCACGAGGTACCACCGGATCACTAAGCCCGACTTTCGTCCCTGCTCCACTTGTGGGTGTCGCAGTCAGGCTCCCTTCTGCCTTTGCACTCTTCGAACGATTTCCGACCGTTCTGAGGGAACCTTTGGGCGCCTCCGTTACTTTTTAGGAGGCGACCGCCCCAGTCAAACTGCCCACCTAACAATGTCCTGTGACCAGATTCATGGCCGCCAGTTAGAATTTCAGTACTGTCAGGGTGGTATCCCAAGGTTGACTCCACCAAGGCTGACGCCCTGGTTTCCTAGTCTCCCACCTATCCTGTACAGACAATACCAAAACTCAATGCTAAGCTACAGTAAAGCTCTACGGGGTCTTTCCGTCCAATCGCGGGTAGCGAGCATCTTCACTCGCACTACAACTTCGCCGGATTTACAGTTGAGACAGTGCCCAAGTCATTACGCCATTCGTGCGGGTCAGAACTTACCTGACAAGGAATTTCGCTACCTTAGGACCGTTATAGTTACGGCCGCCGTTTACTGGGGCTTAAGTTCACACCTTCGCTTGCGCTAAGTGTTCCCCTTAACCTTCCAGCACCGGGCAGGCGTCAGCCCCTATACATCAGCTTACGCTTTAGCAGAGACCTGTGTTTTTGCTAAACAGTTGCTTGGGCCTATTCTCTGCGGCCTACTCTCGTAGGCACCCCTTCTCGCGAACTTACGGGGTCAATTTGCCGAGTTCCTTAACTGTAATTCTTCCGCCGGCCTTAGGATTCTCTCCTCACCTACCTGTGTCGGTTTGCGGTACGGGCACTACTTCTCTCTCTAGACGCTTTTCTTGGCAGCGTGGAATCATGTACTTCGGTTCCGT